>CAYGKA010000049.1:16298-34610 GCA_964350445.1 uncultured Flavobacteriaceae bacterium | reverse complement strand
TGGTGGCATCTGGGCGAAGCGGCCGACCTGGCCCGCGACTTTCCGGACACGCTGATCATCCTGAACCATACCGGCCTGCCGTCGGACCGCAGCGCGGAAGCGCTGGCCGGTTGGCGCGAAGGAATGGAGACCTTCGCCGCCCAGCCCAACACAGCGGTGAAGATTTCCGGCATCGGCCTGCCCGGCGTGAAATGGACGGCGGAGAACAATGCCGGCGTGGTCTTGGACACGATCCGCATCTTCGGGGCGGAGCGCTGCATGTTCGCCTCCAACTTCCCGGTGGATTCCCTCGGCGGGTCTTTCGATGAAATCTATGACGGGTTCAAATCCATCGTCGCCGGCCTGCCCGACGATCAGATCCGGGCGCTGTTCCACGACAACGCCCAGCGGATCTACCGGCCCGTTTAGGTCAGACCCCCGTTTCGGTCACCGCCCGGCACGGTCAAACGCTGTCGTTCTGGTCGTAGAGTTTCAGGATCGCGGTGCCGTCCAGTTCCGAGTGGCCCTTCGATATCAGGATGCGGAACAGCGAGGCGGTCTGCGAGGACATCGGCGTCGGCGATTTCAATCCCTTGGCCAGGTCGTGCAACATGTCCAGATCCTTCAGGATCTGCCGCGCGTAGCCGGCCGGTTCGTAGTTTCGGTCGATCATCCGCGGGAACATGGATTTCAGCATGTTCGACCCCGCATGGCCGGCGGCCAGCGCGTCGGGAATCTTCGACGCGTCGATGCCGCCCGCTTCCGCCAGGGCGAGGGCTTCCGACAGGATGCAGTAATTGTTCAGCACCAGGATCTGGTTGACCATCTTGGCGACCTGACCGGCGCCAACCGGCCCGAAATGGGTGAAACCGGCCGCCAGGTTGGCCATCACCGGGGTCACCGTCGCGATATCCGCGTCGCTGCCGCCCGCCATGATCGCCAGCCCGCCGGACCGCGCCGCCGGGGGCCCGCCGGAAACCGGCGCGTCGACCCAGCCCATGCCGTTCGCGGCGCGCAGTCCTTCGGCAAGCGTCTTGGTGGTTTCCATGACGGTGGTGGAAATATCGACCAGCACCTTGCCCGCGCCGTCCGCTTCGGCCACGCCGCCCTTGCCCAGGGCGACATCCCGCACCGCGTTGGTATCGACGACGCAGGTGATGATGACGTCGCTGGCGCCCGCGACCGCCGCGGGGGACGCCGCGGGCGCGACGCCGTTTTTTTCCGCCGCCGCGATCTTCGCCACATCGATGTCGTATCCCGTCACCGCATGGCCGCATTCGACCAGCCGCGCCGTCGCCGCATGGCCCATCAGGCCCAGGCCGATAAAACCGACACGCGCTTTTTCGCCGCTCATTCCCATTCTCCCCGAATTTTTTGTATTGCTTCCTAGGCGGCCGCTTCCGCGTTTCGCGCGTGCGCCATCGCCGTGCAGATCGAAAACGCGTTGGTGATCGATCCGGGTTTGGCCGCGCCGCGGCCGACGATGTCGTATCCGGTGCCGTGGCCGCAGGTCGTGACCGGCACGGGCAGCCCGCCCAAGACCGTCACCCCTTCGGCGAAACCCATCAGCTTCATCGCGATCTGACCCTGGTCGTGATACATGGTCACCACCGCATCGAAATCGCCGTTGCGGGCGCGGACGAAGACCGTGTCCGACGGAAAGGGTCCCTCGACCGCCATTTGCTGCGCCTTCGCCTTTTCCACGGCGGGCGCGATCACCTCGATTTCCTCCATCCCGAAATTGCCGCCGTCGCCGGCATGCGGGTTCAGCGCCGCGACCGCGATGCGCGGCCGCTCGAACCCGGCCGAGGCCAGGGTGCGGTGCGCGAAGAGGGTGGCGTCATAGACGCTGTCGACCGTGATATGGCGGGCGACGTCCTTCAACGGAATGTGGGAGGTGACGCGCGTCGTCCACAGTCCGCCCAGCACGTTCAGCTCCCCCACCGTGCCGCCGAAGTCGAGCACATGGGCGAGGTAGCGCATCTCGTCCTCATGCGCGAGGCCGCCCTTGTGCATCGCTTCCTTGTTGAGCGGCCCGAAGACCACCCCGTCCGACTTGCCGTCCCGCACGCGGCGCGTTCCTTCCGCCAGCAGGGCCAGCACTTCCTGGCCCGCCGGTTCGGTCGCCCGGCCCGGCGTGGTTTCGATGCCGTCCACCGGCGTGAAGGGGGTAATCGTGAAACTGTTGCGGTCGGGCGCAACGCCCGCCGCCGCGATCCCCTGTTCCAGCACCGCGGGATCGCCGAGCACGTCGACGGTGGCGCTGCCGGCCGTTTTCGGGTCGGCCAGCAGTTTCGCGATCAATTCGGGGCCGATACCGTTCCGGTCCCCCAGCAATAGTGTAATACGCGGCTTCATGCCCAAGCGTCCTCCCGTTCATTTCCGCCGCTCCCTTCTGATGGGGAGCCCGCGCCGCATTGACGCATATTTCGGCGAAGACGGGCAAGAGGATGCCCGGACCAGCTCTTTTGACCGGTCAGCCCCCTAGCAACAGGTTCGGCAGGTAAAGCGTGATGGCCGGAAAGGCGATCAGACCCGCGATGGTCAGCGCATCGGCGACGAAGAAGGGGGAAGCCCCCTTGAAGACGTCCTGAACCGAAATGTCCGGGCGCACGCCGGCCACGACGAAACAGTTCAGCCCGATGGGCGGCGTGATCAGACAAAGCTCCGCCATCTTCACCACGATGATGCCGAACCAGATGGCGCAGCTGACCGAATCCATGCCGAACGCGCTGTCGGCGGCCGAGACGCCGTCGCCGCCGTTCAGCGCGATAACCGCCGGGAAAACGACCGGCAGCGTCAGCAGCAGCATGCCGATCGCGTCCATGAACATGCCCAGCACCGCATAGGCCGCCAGGATCATGATCAGGGTCAGCATCGGGTTTTGGTCGAGCGACCCGATCCAGTCCGCGAACGTGCCGGGCAAATCCGCGAAACCCAGGAAGCGGACATAGATCAGCACGCCCCAGATGATGGTAAAGATCATCACCGACAATTTGGCGGTTTCCAGCAAGGCGTTCTTCAACTGCGGCCAGCGCATGCCCTTCAGCAGGGCCATGATGAAGATCACGAAAGCGCCCAGCGCGCCGCCTTCCGTGGGTGTGCCCCAGGCATCGCCGCCAAACGGGTTGTAGATGAACAGGATGATGATCGCGACGACGAAGAAGATCGGGAAGGCACCGGGGAGGGAGGCGAAACGCTGCTTCCAGGTGAAACCCGAAACCGGCGGACCCAGATTCTTGAAGACAAGCGCCATGCCGACGACCAGCAGCGCATAGATGATGGCGGAAAAGGCACCCGGCAGGAAACCCGCCAACAGCAGCGCGCCGACATCCTGTTCCACGATGATGGCGTAGATGACCAGGATGGCCGAGGGCGGAATCAGCGAGGCGAGCGTGCCCGCGCAGGCGACGACGCCGGCGGCGAATCGCTTGTCATAGCCGATCTTCAGCATTTCCGGGATGGCGATGCGCGCGAAGACGGCGGAGGTGGCGACCGAGGCGCCCGACACCGCCGCGAAACCGGCGGTGGCGAAGACGGTGGCGACGCCAAGCCCACCCGGCAGCCAGCCGACCCAACGCTTGGCCGCCTCGAACAGGTTCTTGGTCAGCCCGGCGTAATAGGCGAGGTAACCGATCAGGATGAAGGTGGGGATCAACGACAGGGCCTGGGACGCGACCTTGGCATGCGGAATCTGGCCCGCGGTCTTCACCGCGACCGACACGGCCCAAAGGAACTGGCCGCCGTCATAGCCCTTCTTCGCCCAGAATATCCAAACCAGACCGGCAACGCCGGCGATTGCCGCGGCGAAGGCGACGCGGACGCCGATCACCACCATGAACAGCAGCCCGGCGGTAACGGCGATGCCGATATCGATACTATCCATGGCGGCGGTCACTCATCTGCATGTCGTCCTCTTCCAGGCCGGAAACGCTTTCAGCTTCCTTTGCCGCGACGGTGGCGGCGTCCTCGACCAGCGGCACGGCGGCGGGGGTTTCTTCATTCCGCAGGAAGGCGCGGCCATAGCCCCAGGCATGCAGCACCAGGCGCAGGCAGAGGATCGTGAAGGCGACGGGCGCCAGGAGTTTCGCGGGCCAGAGCGGCAGGCGGATGTCGAGCGACGAATCCCGGCTCCAGAGCGGCGCGTTGAAATCGAAGGAGCGTTCGAAATGGGCCCAGCTGCCCCAGACCAGCAGGATCATCAAACCCAGAACCAGCAGCGTGGAGAAAAACTCCGCGGCCCAGAGCGGGCGTCCCTTGAGCCGGCCGACCAGGATATCCATACGGATATGCCCGCCAAGCCGATGGCAATAGGCGACGGCGATCATGGCGATCAGCGGCATCAACTGTTCGATCCAGTCGACATAACCGGGCAGCGGTTGATTGAAGAAATTCCGCCCGCCGACACTGACCACCGCCAGGACCATCAAGGAAAAGACCGCCAAACCGCCGAGCAGGGCGAGGGCCGTTTCGATCTTGAAGATCGCCCGGTCGATCCGGCTGAGCGCGCTGTCGTCTGACAGGATGGACGCGTGGCCCGCCATGACATGCTCCGAATTGAGAGAAAGAACGCCTGTCCTGCGGGCGGTTTCCCACCCACAGGACCGGCGCCAAGTTCAGGAGGGTTAGCTCCCGGAGATTGTGCTTAAGACCCTGAGACCGTGCTGATGACGAGGTCGTAGAGTTCCTGGCCCGGCAGACCGCGGGCATTGTTTTCCTCGATCCACGTCTTGGCGGCGGGACCGGCGACCTTGTCCTTCAATTCGGTCAGCGCGGCGGCGTCATAGGTGATCTTCTGAACGCCCTTGGCTTCCAGCAGCGGACCCCATTTGGCCATCGTCTTCTCGTTGTAGAAGGCGATGTAGTAGTCCATCGCTTCGTCGATGGAACCCAACAGCGCATCGCGTTCCGACTCCGACAGCGCATTGAGCGCGTCGCTGTTCGCAACGACCGGGCAGTTGACGGTGCCGGGGTTCAGGTTGGTCGTCCACCACTTGGCGCTTTCCACCGTGCCGAAGGACATATGGGCATGGGGGGCGAAGGAAACCGCCTTCACGACACCGCTATCCATCGCCTGGCGCACTTCCGTCGCGGACATGGAGGTCGGCACGGCGCCGAGCGCGGCCATCGCCTGGCCGATCCCGCCCGTGGCGCGAACGGACATGCCCTGGAAACCGGCAACCGTCGTCGGGGCATCGCCCGTGCCGACAAAATTATACTGCGGCAGCGGGGTCGGCATCAGCAGCGTGGCGTTCCAACGGGCCAGGTCTGCCTGGACAGCCGGATGCTTGTAGACCGCCATGGAAACCTTGTTTTCCATTTCCAGCGAATCGACGCCGATGAACGGAAGTTCCAGCACGGTGATCGACGGGTTCTTGTCGGCATGGTAGCCGGCACAGAACTGCGCCATTTCGAAGGCGCCGATCGAGATACCGTCCAGATTTTCCTTCTCGTTGGCCAAACCGCCATAGGAGATGTTGAGCGTGAAGGCGCCATTGGTCTTCGCCTTGACCAGTTCGGCGAGCTTTTCGACATGTTCGGTAAAGGCGCGGCGCTTGCCCCACAGCGAGACGTTCCATTCCGTCGCCATCGCTTCGCCGACGAAAGACGTGACAACCAGCGCCGACACGGCGACGCCCATGAGCTTCATTTTCATGCTGACCTCCCAGCTTTTGAGTTATCGAAACTTTTGTTGCTGGGACCTTAGAAAGCTGCCGCGGCGGGAACTATGAAGATTTTCGCCGAAAGGGGCCGCGCGCCCTGCGGATTTCCGCAGGGCGTTTTTTTGGAGAGCGTCATGGGGAATCGCCAGGGGAGCGTTTGGGGGGATCGAAGAGCGCGGTCAGATCAGATCGGCTTTGTTGAGGCCGAGTTTGACGATCTTCTCGTTCAGGGTCCGCCGGCCGATGCCGAGCGCTTCCGCGGCGGCGTCCATCCGGCCCTTATGGGCCTGAATGGCGTTTCCGATCAATTGCCGCTCGAAGGAGGCGACGGCCTCGCGCAGGGTTTCCGGCACGTCCATGCTGTCATTGTCCAGCGAAATGGCGCCGGCGACCGATCCGCGCCCGCGCCGGGCGGCGAGCACGCGCCGTTCCGCGACATGACGCAATTCGCGCACATTGCCGCGCCAGTCATGGGACAGCAGCGCGGCCAGGTCTTCCGGCGTCAGGTCCGGCGGGTCGATTTCGAACAGCGCCGCATGCTGGGCGACGAAATGCTGGTACAGCAGCGGGATGTCGTCGCGCCGGTCGCGCAGCGGCGGCAGCGTCAGCACCACCGTGTTCAGCCGGTAGAGCAGATCTTCCCGGAATTTGCCCGCCGCGACCGCCTCGTCCAGATGTTCATTGGAGGCGGAGACGACGCGGAAATCCGCATGCGCCGGGGCGGTCGCGCCCACCGGCAGGAATTCGCGGGTTTCAATGGCGCGCAGCAGCTTGGCCTGAACCGGCAGCGGACAGGCGCCGATTTCGTCCAGGAACAGCGTGCCGCCGTCGGCGACGGCCAGTCTACCGGTTTGGGCCATGCCACCCTGGCCATGGGACAGACCGAACATCTCAACTTCGAAATGGGTTTCCGGGAGGGCGGCGCAGTTCAGGGCGATGAAGGGGCCGGCGGCACGCGGGCTCAAATCATGCAGGGCGCGGGCGACCAGTTCCTTGCCCGTCCCCGTCTCGCCCAACAGCATGACGGTCGCGTCCGTTTCCCCCAAATCCAGAATATCGGCGCGCAGATCCTGAATCTGCTTGGAATCGCCCAGCAGGATGCGGTCCAGATCGCTGAGATCGGCCAGCCGCGCCCGCAGACGGGCCGTGTCCTGACGCAACCGGTATTGTTCCGCCGCGTGCCGCAGGGCGGTCATCAAGCGGCGCGGGTCGAAGGGCTTTTCCAAGAAGGTATAGGCGCCGTCCTGGATCGCCTCGACCGCCATCGGAATGTCCCCATGGGCGGAAATCAGCACCACCGGCGGCGCGTCCGTCCGGGACAGGCTGCGCAGCAGATCCAATCCCGACAGGCCCGGCATGCGGACGTCGGACAGGATGACATCCGGCTGGAAGCCCGCGATGCGGGCGCCCGCATCCGCCGCATCGGCCAACGCTTCCACGCGCCACCCCGCCTTGGCCAGAAGGTGGTTGAGCGAATCCCGCATTTCGCGGTCGTCGTCGATCACCATGATGCGCCGGCCCGGAAGGGTCGGATTCTGCTTCTTGCGGCCGGCAGCGGTCATTGATTGGCGGATCCCTGTTTGATCAACGGCAGAGCGACGATGAATTCCGCGCCGCCGCCCGTTTCAGCGGGGGCGTCCTGCGCCGTCATCCTGCCGTCGTGCTCTTTCACGATCGCCGCCGAAATGGCAAGGCCGAGGCCCATGCCCTCGCCGCTGGCGCGCGTCGTCACGAAGGGTTCCTGCAGCGCCTCGACGGTCCGCCCGCCCAGCCCGGGCCCGGTATCGCGAATGGCGAGCCGCGCCTTGTCCCCGGCACAGTCGATCCGCACGGTCAGCCGCCGTTCCGGGGCATCGCGCATGGCCAGCACCGCGTTGCGGCACAGATTCACCACCACCTGTTCCAGCCGCATCCGGTCGCCATGCACCATGACCGGGCGGTCGGGGAAGTCCGTTTCCAGCCGGATCCCCGCCGCGTCCATATCGGGTTCGATCAGGGCGAAGGCTTCGCGCCAGACGTCTTTCACATCGACGGGTCCGAGCGCCTCGCGCGCCGTGCCGGCGACGCTGGGCCGTGCGAAGAAGCGCAATTGCTGGGTCAGGCGTTCCATCCGTCCGACGACGGCGTTGAGACGGGTGAAGGTTTCGTTCTGCTCGCCCGGCTGGAAGTCCATTTCCGCGGCGGCCAGATAATTCTTCATGGCCGAGATCGGCTGGCCCAACTCATGGGTGACCGAGGCGGCCAATTGCCCGAGCGCCGCCAATTTGCTGGCCCGCGCCAATTCGCGCTGGGCTTTTTCCAGGCTGCGTTCGGCGGCGCGCCTCTCCTCGATCTCCCGCGCCAGATCGATATTCGCGGCCTGCAGTTTCCGGCGCGCGGCCTGGGATTCGGCCAGCGATTCGCGGACCCGGCGGATGCGCAGATAAAGCCCGCCGGCGGAAATGACGACGGCCAGGATCGCCGCACCCACCACCACCAGCCAGGCGCGGGTCAGCACATCCCGTTCGGGGGACAGGAAATGCAGCACCCAGTCCGACCCCGGGATCGGGGCGGTCACATGCAGATGGCTGACCCCGTCGAGGCCGACCCGGTCCGGACCGGATTGAGTCCAATCCAGCGGGTCGAGCGCTTCCTGGCCGAACTGTTTGCGGGCCTCGATATCCCGCCGCCGCTTGTCCGTCAGCGGTTCAAGCGCGCGATAGCGCAGCGACGGTTCCGAGGAGAGCAGCACGATGCCGTCGCCGTTGGAGACGAAGACCGTCTCGCCGCCGTCCGACCAGGCGCGTTCCAAACCGCTGAGGTCGAGCTTCAACGCGACCACGCCGATGATGGCGCCGTCCCCGTTACGGACCGGTTCCGCAATGAAATAGCCGGGCCGGGACGTCGTCGCCCCGATGCCGAAGAACTGGCCGCGCTCCCCGGCCAAGGCGGCCAGGAAATAGGGGCGGAACCCGTAATTCTGGTTCAGGAAGGTCAGGTCTTGATCGTGGTTCGACGCGGCGACGGTCAGACCGGTTCGGTCCATCAGATAGATTGCGTCCAGATCCGCCTGCGCCGCGAAGGAGGCGAGCCGCCGGTTGAGCGCGTCGCGCCCGACCCCTTCCGCGCCGCGCAGGACATAGGCGTCGTGCGCCAGAACGAAGGGCAGGTGCTGATAGCGTTCCAGAGCACTGATCAATGTGCTGCGGTAGAGCGTGACGCGGCTTTGCGCGCGCTGCAGTTCGACGGAGTCGAAATAGGACCGGGCCGTGAAAAAGACCAGCACCATCAGGCATACCGCCGCCGCGGCGGCGACCTTGCCCCAAAGGCTGCCGATCCCCCAGACCCGTTGTCCCACCGCGATATCGCTCATGAAGAACGGTTACAGTCGGCAGGCCGTCTTGTCTAATCCGGTTTTCGACATCCGCCCGTCGGATCGTCCTATTGGGTCGACCCAGGCTATTCGTATTCCCGGTCTTCGAACGGGATCGCGTCGACGCGGGCCCTCAGGTCATCGATGAAATACTGTTCCGCCCGGTTGAGGCGGGCGGCCGGGTTGGTCAGCAGATAGATGTCGATTTCCGGCGCATCCTCGTAGGGCGGCAACCGCCACAGCAGCCCGTCCTCGACATCGCGGGTGACGACATGGACCGGCAGCGGGCCGACCCCGACGCCGGAAATGATCATCCGCCGCACTTCCTCGAGATGGGGGGAGGTCGCGCGCAGGGAATGGTCCCAGTTCAATTGCGCGCGCAACAGGGCGACGGGCCGCAACGCGTCGTGCAGCTGGTCGGTGCTGAACGAGACCGAGGGTTCCCCGGTCAGATCCTCCAGCGTCAGGTCGCTGCGCCCGAAGAAACGATGGTCCGGGCCGCAGAAAAATCCGAAATGCTGGCGGTATAGGTGCCGGTAGGTCAGTTTCGGGTGCTGCCGGTGCACCAGGCAGATGCCGAAACTGGCGCGCTTTTCCAGCACCCAGGCGGTGACCTCCGCGCTGGTCGCGACCGTCGTTTCATAGGTGACGTCGGGATGGCGCAGGCTGAATTCCCGGATCGTCTCGTTGAACGGCGGAAAGGTCACGTGGCTGGCCAGGGCGATCGACACCTTGCCCCGGATACGGTCGTCGATGTCCCGGACCGAGATGGCGAGGCGCGCGACCGAGCCATAGATTTCCACCACTTCGCGATAAAGGTGGTCGCCCGCGTCGGTGACGCGGAAATGCGTCGGGCCCCGGTCGATTAGCCGCTTCTGCAGCCGGTCCTCCAGCCGCTTCAGCGCGTTGCTGACCGTCGGCTGTTTCAGCAGCAGGCGGTTCGCCGCGGCGGTGATGCCGCCTTCCTGCACGATCACCATGAAGGTGCGCAGCAGGTTCCAGTCCAATTCCCGCGCCAGGCGGTCGCTTTGTTCGATGCCGGTTCTCATGGGGTCATTCCCTTAAACTATACCTGCAATTTATATTATCTATTTGCTTAATGACAGGGCGGGGCGGACGCTAGCCTTCTGGACATCCGGCGGAGTGTTGGAACGCGCGGATTTGGAGGGGGTAGTCCGGAATGGCGTCGCTCGACCCGATGGATAATCGATGGCAGCCGTGGCGGTTGCTGGCACCGGCGCTGAGCGCCGTGTTCCTGCTGCTCGTCGTGCCGATCGCCTTCATCGTCGTCTATTCATTCTGGCTGCGGACCGCGACCGGCGCCGATATCGCCGGGTTCCACCTGGACAATTGGCACGAGGTCCTGACCGATTCCTTCTATCGCGACATCATGGGCTTCACGATCTGGATCGCCTTCGCGACGACCGTGATCTGCGCCGTGGCCGGGTATATCCCCGCCTATTTCATCGCCACGACCCAGTTCAAGCACAAGACCTTCCTGCTGCTGCTGCTGATGCTGCCCTTCTGGATCAGCTACATCATCCGGACGATGTCCTGGATCAACATCCTGGGGTCCAGCGGCATCGTGAACGTGGCGCTGCAATGGATCGGCATCACCGACGAGCCGATCCAGATGCTGTACAACCAGTGGACGGTGATCGTCGGCCTGGTGCATTTCCTGCTGCCCTTCATGATCCTGAACATCTATGTCAGCCTGTACGGCATCGACCGGAACCTGGTCGACGCGGCGCGCTCGCTGGGCTGCACCGGCTGGCAGTCGTTCCGGGAAGTCACGCTGCCGCTGTCGGTCCCGGGCCTGGCGGCGGGATCGCTGCTGTGCTTCGTGCTGGCGGCGGGGACCTATATCACCCCCGTCGTGCTGGGCGGCCCGACCGACGCCATGTTCGCGAACCTGGTCTTCGACGCCATCATCACGCAGTTGAACTGGCCGCTCGGTTCCGCGCTTTCGCTCATTCTATTGATCCTCCTCGGCGTTCTGGTCGCGATCTACAACCGGTTCGCCGGCATGGGTCAGATCGCCAAGAGTTTCGGGTAAGGAGGGCGGCATGATCAGCGGCATGATAAACAGTTGGTCCCTTATCCGCCTGGGCACGATCGTGATCTATCTGTTCATGTTCGCGCCCGTCGCCGTCGTCGTGCTGCTGTCCTTCAACGCGAACCAGTTCGGATCCTTCCCGATGGAAGGGATCAGCCTGCGTTGGTTCGCGGCGTTGATGGACAACCAGGCCATCGTCCGGGCTTTCCAGACATCGCTTCTGCTGGGCTTCCTGACGGCGCTGATTTCGACGACGCTCGGCGTGCTCGGCTCGCTCGCCATGGTGCGGTACGATTTCCCCGGCAAAGCGCTGATCGCCACCGCGCTGATCGCGCCGATCCTGGTGCCGGAAGTGGTGCTTGCCGTCGCCCTGCTGCTGTTCCTGGGCGCCTTGGGTATTCCGAAAAGCTTCCCGTTGCTGCTGGCCGGCCATGTGATCTTCACCCTGCCCTTCGTGGTGCTGGTGGTGCAGGCGCGCCTTGTCGCGGTGAAACGCGAATACGAGGAAGCGGCGATGAGCTTGGGCGCCGGGCCGATCGAAACCTTCTTTCAGATCACCCTGCCGCTGATCCTGCCGGCGGTGCTGGCGGGCGGGCTGTTCGCCTTCACGATTTCCTTCGACGACATCACCGGCACGCTGTTCTGGAAACCGGGTGGGGTGGAAACGGTGCCGACACAGATTTTCGCGATGCTGCGGAACTCGATCTCTCCCGAAATCAACGCGCTGGGAACCGTGATGATCGTGATCACGGTCGCCCTGCCGCTGTTGAGCGCGGGGATCGCGCGACAAGTGAGCCAAAGACGAAAATAGCAAGCGCCGCGGGGAGCACCCCGGGCAAAGAGGCAGGCGTTCGATCAATACACCGGCGGGAGGTAAAGGCCGCGCCCCGCCGGCGACACGGCAAAGCAATCACGCGGAAGCCAGCGGCCGATAAGTCTACATCCGGGGCACTGTCCCGAAGGATTTGAACAGGAGGTCTGAATGAAAATGGACGATACCAAGCGATACGCACGGCTGTTGGAGCGGTACGGCAACGGCGACCTTGAACGGCGCACCTTCCTGGGCCTGGTCGGCGCGGCGGCGGTGACCGCGGGCGTCACCGGCCTGCCGATCGCCAAACTGCAGCGCCAGGCCATGGCGGCGACGCCGGACCAGGTCCGCTTCGACGGCTGGGGCGGGGTGGTTTCCGAAGCGTTCCGCAAACATGCCTTCGAACCCTATACGGCCAAGACCGGCATTCCCGTCGTCGACGGCACCTTCGGCGGCGCGGACGAATACCTGTCCCGCGTGAAGGCCAGCCAGCCAGGCGAATACAACATCGCCCACCTGTCCGGCGTCTTCGACTATGTGCGGTATAACGGGTTGGACCTCAGCTCCGAGCTCAACGAAGCGAATATTCCGAATCTGGCCAATGTCATCACGGCGCTGAAGGACGTGCTGCGCAACGTCACCGGCGGCACCCTGTCGGCCGTGCCCTACGACTACGGCACGACCAGCCTGGCCTATAACCGCAAATACATTTCCGACGATCAGATGAAGTCCGACGGCGTCATGCTGCTGATCGACGAGAAGTACAAAGGCAAGATCGGCGGCTGGGGCGAATGGAAGACCCGGATCTGGTACGGCGCGCTGCAGACCAAGCAGGACCCGAACGACATCAAGGACATGGACGCCGTCTGGGACGCGATCCGCAAGCACCGCGACCTGTCGCTGAAATACTGGGCGTCCGGCGCGGAACTGATGAGCCTGCTGGCGGAAGAGGAAATCTACGTCACCGAAGGCTGGTCCGGCCGCATCAAGGCGCTGCAGGACCAGGGTCACGACATCGGCTACTTCGACCCGCCGGGCGGGTTGGGCTGGCAGGAATGCCTGTTCGTCCTGAAAGGCAGCCCGATGGCGGCCTGCGAGGAGTTGCTGAACTTCATGCTGGAGCCGGAAGTGGCGGTCGCCGTCGCCGAAGGCCAGAACTATCCGCCGGCGCTGGACCCCAACAAGGTGGAGCTGAGCGCGAAGGTGAAGGGCCTGCCCGCTTTCGACCCGACGGGCACGCTTGCCGGCCTGAACTTCTTCGACCCGCCCTATTGGAACGCCAACGAAGCCGATTGGTCGAAGACCTTCGGCCGCGTCCAGAAGGGTTACTAGGACGGCGAGGACGATGGGAGGGGGCGGCCCGCCCCCTCCCGATCCCCCCTCCCGATCCCGCAGAAAACCTTGAGCGGAGGACCGCGACGTGACCGAGCATGCGGTGGAACTGAAATCGGTGGTGAAGCGCTATGGCGATTTCACGGCCGTCCACAAGACCGACCTGGATATCCCCGAAGGGTCCTTCCTGACCCTGCTGGGCCCGTCCGGCTGCGGCAAGACCACCTCGCTGCGCATGATCGCCGGGCTGACCGGCATCACGGAAGGCAACATCCTGATCAAGGGCCGTCGCGTCAACGATTTGCCGATCCACAAGCGCAACCTGGGCATCGTGTTCCAGAACTATGCGCTGTTCCCTCACCGCACCGTGCAGCAGAACGTCGCCTTCGGCCTGAAATACCGGAACACCCCGAAGGACGAGGCCGAACGCCGCGTCCGCGAGGCGCTGGAACTGGTGCAGCTTCCGCAGATGGCCGATCGCATGCCGTCGCAGCTTTCCGGCGGGCAACAGCAGCGCATCGCGCTGGCCCGCGCCATCGTCATCCAGCCCGACGTGCTGCTGCTGGACGAACCGCTTTCCGCGCTGGACGCCAATCTACGCGAGGATATGCGGATCGAACTGAAACGCATTCAGCACACCTTGGGCATCACCACCGTTTTCGTGACCCACGATCAGTCGGAGGCGCTCGCCATGTCCGATCAGATCGTGGTGATGAGCGCCGGCCACGTGGAACAGGTCGGCAGCCCGGAGGAGGTCTATAACCGGCCGGTTTCGGAATTCGTCGCCAGTTTCCTGGGCAATTCGAACATTCTGACGGGCAAGGTGATCGACGCCGCCGGCCCCGTCGCCAAGTTGGAACTGGACGGGCTGGGCCCGATGGTCGCGGCGACCGACGGCATCGGCAGGACCCTGTCCGCCGGTGAAAAGGTCAAGGTTTCGATCCGCGCCGAAAAACTGATTCTGGGCGGGCCGGACGGCGCCGGGGACGATGTCTCCGCCTTTCCGGGCACGGTCACGACCGTGGACTATCAAGGCCAGGTCGCGCGCTATTTCCTGCAAGCGGGCGGCGCCACCCTGCAGGCGATCAACACGATCGACGAACGCCCGTTGCAGGAAGGCACGGAAACGTCAATACGGGTGCGCGCCCGCGACTGTGTGGTCCTGCCGCACTGACCGTGTTCCCGAACCAAGGCCCCTGTGGTCCCATCACCCTTTTTGAAACGGCTGCCCCATGACGACGCCCGGTCAACGCCCCGACCCCCCAAGACCGCCCTCGAACCTGTTCTATCAGTCCCGCCAACGGCGGCCCATGCTGGATCACGGCGCGGGCATCTATCTCTACGACCGTGACGGCAACGCCTTTTTGGACGGGTCGAGCGGGGCGATGGTCTCCAATATCGGCCATTCCAATCCCAACGTCCTGGCGGCGATGAAACAGCAGATGGACAAGGCCACCTTCGGCTACCGCCTGCATTTCGAGAACGAACCGGCCGAGCGGCTGGCCGCCAAGACCGCGTCCTACATGCCCGACGGCCTGGACCGGGTGTTCTTCGTGTCCGGCGGGTCGGAAGCCGTGGAAAGCTGCATCAAGCTGGCCCGGCAATACGCGCTGGCGGTGGGCCAGGAAAGCCGCTGGAAGGTGATTTCCCGCACGCCGTCCTACCATGGGGCGACCATGGGGGCGCTGGCGCTGACCGGCATGAATTCCATGACCGACCCGTTCGAGCCGATGCTGCGGATGATGCCGAAAATCCCGGCGCCGACCTGCTATCTGGACCGGGACAACCTGACCCTTGAGCAGCGCGGCACCCGCTATGCCGACATGCTGGAAGAGAAGATCGAGGCGGAGGGGCCGGAAAGCGTGCTGGCCTTCATCGTCGAGCCGATCGGCGGGGCCTCGACCGGCGCGCTGGTGCCGCCGGACAGCTATCTGCCGCGGATCCGCGAGATCTGCGACAAATACGGCATCCTGCTGATCTATGACGAGGTGATGACTGGCGCCGGACGGACCGGCAAATTCCTGGGCGGCGACCATTGGCCATCGGCCAGGCCGGATATCGTTGCGCTGTCGAAAGGGTTCGCGGCGGGCTATGCGCCGCTGGGCGCGATGGTCGCCCACCGGCGGCTGGTGGAACCGGTGCTGGACCATGGCGGTTTCGTCCACGGCTATACCTATGCCGGCAATCCGCTGGCCTGCGCCGCCGGACTGGCCGTGCTGGCGGAAGTGGAGCGCCAGGACCTGGTGACCCGGGCCGAGGTCATGGGCGCCAAGCTGAAAGCGGCACTGACGGGCCTGATGGACCGCTATCCCTTCATCGGCGACGTCCGCGGGCGCGGGCTGCTGTTGGCCTTCGAACTGGTTTCCGACCGGGAGACGATGGCGCCGCTGCCGAAACAGCTGAACGCCTTCACGGAACTGGTCGAGGAAGCCTATCGCCGCAAGTTGATCATCTATGCCCGCCGCACGCGCGGCGGCGTGGTAGGCGACCATTTCCTGGTCTGTCCGCCACTGATCATCGACGACGCGCAAGTCGGCGAATTGATGGAAAAACTGACCGGGGCGCTGGGCGCCTTCGCCGACAAGGCCGGTCTGGAAAGGAATTCCTAATGGCGAAACCGGTCATCATCACCTGTGCGGTCACCGGGTCGGTCCACACGCCGAGCATGAGCCCCTATCTGCCGGTCACCCCCGGCGAGATCGCCGAACAGGCGATCGAAGCGGCGGAGGCAGGCGCCGCGATCCTGCATCTGCATGCCCGCGACCCGAAAGACGGCCGCCCCTCGCCCGACCCGGCGGTGTTCGGTCAATTCCTGCCCCGCATCAAGCAGTCCTGCGACGCGGTGGTGAACATCACCACCGGTGGCGGATCGACGATGACGGTGGAGCAGCGCATGGAAGCCGCCCTGGTCCATTCCCCGGAGATGTGCTCGCTGAACATGGGCACGATGAATTTCGGCCTGTTCCCCGTGCTGGACCGGATGAAGGACTTCAAGCACGACTGGGAAGCGCCCTTCCTGGAGGCGACGCGGGACTTCATCTTCAAGAACACGTTCCGGGATATTGAAACGGCGCTGGACCGGCTGGGCACGGCCCATGGCGTGCGCTTCGAATTCGAATGCTACGATGTCGGCCATCTCTATACGCTGAAACATTTCGTCGACCGGGCCCTGATCAAGCCGCCCTTCCTGATCCAGTTCGTGCTCGGCGTGCTGGGCGGTATCGGCGCCGATACGGAAAACCTGGTGTTCATGAAACGGACAGCGGACAAGCTATTCGGCGGCGATTTCGAATTCTCGGTCCTCGGCGCCGGGCGCATGCAGATGCCGCTGGCCGCCGTTGCCCTCAGCCTGGGTGGGAATGTGCGTGTCGGTCTTGAGGACAGCCTGTCGATCGGACCGGGCAAATTGGCCGAGAAGAACGCCGATCAGGTCCGCCTTGTCCGCGCCCTGGCCGAGAGCATGTCTTTGGACATCGCAACCCCGGCGCAGGCGCGCGAGCGCCTGGCACTGAAAGGCGGCGACGCCGTCGGCTTCTAGCCGGTATGGTGCCCCCTCTGGAACGATTCCGTTTGCCCCTTAACCCGTGACGAAACGCAGGCCCCCATGAAAGTCTTCTATTCCGACATCCAAACCCGCCACGATCCGCAGATGTTCCTGGTCAGCGGCGCGCCGCGCCCGAGCCCGGAAAAGCCCGAGCGCGCGACCCGCCTGCTGGAAAGCGCCAAGAAGGCGGGCCTTGCCGTGGAAACGCCGGAGGATTACGGCATCGGCCCCATCGCGCGGGTGCACACCCCGGAATACATCCAGTTCCTGTCGACGATCTATCCGCGCTGGCAGCGCATCGACGGGGCCTCGCCGGAAGTCATCCCCAACATCCATCCCGACCGCCGCGACTGCACCTATCCGGCTTCCGCCGTCGGGCAGGCCGGCTATCATCAGGCCGACACCGCCTGCCCGATCGGGCCGCAGAGTTGGGACTCGATCCTGTGGAGCGCCAACAGCGCGGTCGGCGCCGCCGTCGCCGTCGCCGACGATGCGTCGGAGGACCGCAGTTGGGCCTATGCCCTGTGCCGGCCGCCCGGGCACCACGCGCTGAAGGACCTGGCGGGCGGTTTCTGCTTCGTCAACAATGCCGGCGTCGCCGCGGCGGAACTGCGCGCCAGCGGGGCGGAACGCGTCGCCATCATCGATGTGGACCTGCATCACGGCAACGGCACGCAGGGTTTGTTCTACGACCGGAACGATGTCCTCACCGTTTCGATCCATGCCGACCCGGTGCGCTTCTATCCCTTCTTCTGGGGCCATGCGGACGAACGCGGGGAAGGGCCGGGACTGGGCTTCAACCTGAACCTGCCGATTCCGCGCGGCACGGCGGATGACGCCTATATGCCGGTGCTGGAAGACGCGATCAGACGGGTGGAGGCCTTCGCGCCGGAAGCGGTGGTGGTGGCGCTTGGCCTGGACGGGTTCGAAGGCGATCCCTTCGGCGGCTTGAGCATTTCGACCGACGGGTTCGGCAAGATCGGCGCGCGCCTGGCCAAACTCGCCCTGCCGACCGTGCTGGTCCAGGAAGGCGGCTATCTCTGCGACGAGCTGGGCTTGAACCTGGAAAGTTTCCTCGACGGGTTCGGCAACGGCTAAAGCCGCAAAAGGTAGCTCTGCTCGCCGTCGCAGACCAGCGTGCCGTCGTGATTGTGGATGCGCAGCGCGACGGTCATCTTGCCCGTTGTGCGGCCCGGGTCCAGCGCGGTGATCTCGAATTCCGGATACAGCGTGTCGCCTTCATAGACGGGGGCGAGGAAACGGCTGCTTTGCTCAAGGAAGCCGATCAGCGCCTCACCCATTTCATGGGCCAGCGGGCTCGCCCCGATCGCCGCCTGGATCAGCGTCATGTAGCCATGGGCGTAGAGCCCCTTGTGGCCCAGCCGCTTCAGATATTCGCGGTCGTAATGAACCGGGTGATTATCGCCCGACGCCGCCTGGAACGCGGCGAATATGCCGGTCGTCATGGTGCGCGACGGCGCCCGGAAAACCTCGCCCACCGCAAAGTCAGCGAAAGGGCGCACGGGATGGGTGCGGTGTTCGGTCGGATCGAAGGTCATGGCGTCACCGGAAAAT
>CAYGKA010000049.1:6686-16198 GCA_964350445.1 uncultured Flavobacteriaceae bacterium | reverse complement strand
TTTCCATCAAGCAGGCCTTGGCCGCATTTATCGGTTTGCTTTTCGTTTGCGGGGTTCTGCTGGAAGTAGAGGCCCAGATCAGCCGCGGACAACGCGACGGTATTCAACAGAAATGGCAGAATTTCGAAGCCCAGCGGTCCGAGAAGGCGCGGCTGTACACGTCGCTTCTGTCGAATCTCGGCTATGGCGGGATGATTCACAACCTGAAGAATTTCGTGCTGCGGAAGGATCCGCGGTACTTGGACGCGGTTGAAAACGACCTTGGCGCGGTGCGGGCCGTCATCGACCAGTATTTGAGTGTGCAGACCGAACAGGAAGAACTGATCGCGCTCCACGATCTGGGCAACATGCTGGCGGATTACCGGCGCGCGTTGGACAATGCCGAATTTCGCCTTCTGAACGCCGTCGGCGACGCCAGCGACCTGGATGAGGCCGCCAAGGTCGACGACTCGTTCGCTTTGCGGGCGATCGAGACCCTCGGCAGGGTGGTCGAGAGCGAAATCGGATCGAGTGAAAGTACCGGAAAACCGAGGTTGGCCGTCGCATTGCGCCGCGCGATCGGCTATGGCGGCTTCATCCATTCCTTCAAGAACTTCGTCCTTCGGCAGGACCTTCAACACGCGAACCGGGCCCGGCAAGGCCTGTCCACCGCCCGTCAACTGCTGCGCGAATGGCGGGCCCTGCCCACCACGCATGCCGAGGACCTGGCCCTTCAGGACCTGGACGAAGTCTTCAGGACCTACGCCGTGAACCTGGAGGATGCCCAAGCATTGGCCGCAAAGGGCGCATCGGTGGAGGAAATCGACGCGCTCGTCATGGTGGACGACTATCCGGCAACGCGCGGCCTGGCGGTCCTGGACCGGGCCATCGCGCTGTCGATCGCCGCGGAATTGCGCCAGGTGAGGGAGGAATTCGCCTTTTCCGCCCAATTGGCGGAGGCCCGGGATTGGACCGGCCGCGCCATTATCGCCGGCCTGATCCTCGCCGGCGTCTTGCTGCTGTTCATCATGGTGATTCGCCCGCTGAAGAAAATCGAGGCCGTGATGTCGAGACTGGCGGCCGGCGACCTCACCGTGGAAATCCCCGGTGCCGATTTGAGGAACGAAGTCGGGGCCATGGCAAGGGCGATCGGCGTTTTCAAGGAAACCGCGCTGCGCGGGCAGGAATCCAATGAAGAGCTTGCGGTCACTGTTTCCGAACTGACCGACACACAATCGCGCTTGGAAGCACAGGCCGGAGATCTTGCCGAAATGGCGGATTCCTTGGAGATCGAACGCCAGCGGGTCGAAAAACTGTCGATCACCGACAGGCTGACCGGCCTGAACAACCGCCAGAAGCTGGATCAGGCCATCGCCGAGGAAGCGGACCGCGCGGCCCGCTACGGACACGCCTTGTCCGTGATCCTTTTCGATGTGGATCATTTCAAATCCGTCAACGACACCCATGGGCATTTGGTGGGCGACGACGTGCTGGTCAAAATGGCTGAAACCCTGACCGAAACGATCCGGTCGGTGGATATCGCCGGCCGGTGGGGCGGGGAGGAGTTTCTGGTGATCTGCCCGGAAACCGACGACGCGGGCAGCGCCCAAGTTGCCGAGAAGATCCGCCGGGCCATCGAATCCATGGATTTTCCGGTCGTCGGCACCAAGACGGCCAGTTTCGGCATCGCGCAATTCAAGAAGGGCGAGCCCGCGAGCACCGTTATCCAACGGGCGGACGAAGCGCTTTACGTCGCCAAGCAACAGGGACGCAACCGCGTCGAGCTCGCGGCCTGATTTGCAGCCTGATTTGCAGCCTGATTTAATGCTTTTGATTTTCCGGAGAGGGGAATCTGGAGCGGGCGATGAGATTCGAACTCACGACATCAACCTTGGCAAGGTTGCGCTCTACCCCTGAGCTACGCCCGCATTTCCAGATTTCATCCGGCGCGCCTTTTTGGTCTTTCCCTTGCGGAAACGGCCCGTTTCGGCGGCCTTCGCGTGCCGGTGGGTTGCCGGTCACGGCTCCTTGCGGAGCGGCGCGCATATTACCCATGGATGGACGCTTTGCAAGCGGTTACGCGAAAAATAATTCAGCCTTACGGGAACGACGGAACCCTTGGCGTTGAACCGGCGGAAAACCTGCGTTACCACGGCATTCGCTTTGTCGAACCATACCCAATCCGCTGCCCAGGGGTCCCGCACCATGTCAGAGAATTCCGCCGCCCAGCCGATGACCGATGCCGCGCTTTTCGCGAAGCTGGACGCGATGGGGATCGCGCATGAAACGGTGTCGCACGAGGCCGCCTTCACGGTAAACGACGCCCAGCATCTGCGCGGCGAGTTGGACGGCGCCCATATCAAGAACCTGTTCCTGCGCGACAAGAAGAAGAACATCTGGCTGGTAACGGTGCTGGAAGAGCGGGCGGTGGACCTGAAACAATTGCGCGGCGCGCTGGGCGCGAAAGGCAACTTGAGTTTCGGTTCGCCCGAGCTGTTGATGGAATGTCTGGGCGTCATTCCGGGTGCCGTCACGCCGCTGGGCATTGTCAACGACCGCGCGGGGCGGGTCAGCGTCATCCTCGACAAGGGCATCCTGGATCACGCCTTGGCCAATGTGCACCCGCTGCGCAACGACCGCACGACGCAGATCGCCACCCAGGACCTGTTGAAACTGCTGGCGGCGGAAAACCATCCGCCGACGATCCTCGACTTTTCCGATCTGCCGGACCCTGGCGCGGAAGGGGCCGGTGCGTAAGGGCCGGCGCGCCGCATCGGGCCGCCCCGAAGGCCAGGATCGGGCGGCAACCCGGCGCCAAGTGCCATGGCGTCGGCGTTTATCCGTCTGGTTGAAATGATCTTTCGCCCCGCGACCCTTGTCCTGGGCGCGATAAACCGCCAAATAAGGCGCACCATAGATTCAAGGCGGAACGGCTGATTTCGCCCAAGCACAGGCGGGGGTTTTCTCACAGCCATGGAAATAGATCTTTCGAAAGTCGCCAAGGGCGGCGACCTGATCAAGGATAGCGATACCAACGGTTTCATGGCGGATGTCATCGAAGCCAGCATGGAAACCCCGATCATCGTCGATTTCTGGGCCCCCTGGTGCGGCCCGTGCAAGACCTTGGGCCCGGCGCTCGAACGCGTCGTCAACAATGCCGCCGGCGCGGTGAAGCTGGTCAAGATCGACATCGATCAAAGCCCGGAAATCGCCCAGCAGATGCGCGTGCAGTCGATACCGGCGGTTTTCGCCTTTGTCGGCGGCCGTCCGGTGGACGGCTTCGCCGGCGCGGTGCCGGAAAGCCAGATCAAGAGTTTCGTCGACAAGATCGTGCGGATGGGCGGCGGCCAGCAGGGTGACAACCCGGTGGACCAGGCCTTCGAACAGGCCGAGGAAGCCGTCGAGAAGGGCGATTTCGAAACCGCCGGCGCGATCTATCAGCAGCTGGTGGCGCATGACCCGGGCAACATCAAGGCCGTGGCCGGCTTCGCGACCGCCCTTTTGAAGCTTGAGCGGCTCGACGTGTTGGAACAGTTCCTGGAGCAATTGCCGCCGGAACAGCGGAACGCGAATGAAATGTCGTCGGTCAACGCCGCCTTGGAACTGGCCGCGCAGGCGGACGAGGCGAACCGCGAATTGGCCGGGCTGGAAGAGAAGGCCGCCCTGCATCCCAACGATCTGCAGGCCCGTTACGACCTGGCCGTCGCGCTGTCCGCCGTCGGCCGCGCGGAGGAAGCGATCGACCTGCTTCTGACGATCATGGAGGCGAACCGCGCCTGGAACGAAGACGCGGCGCGGCTGCAGCTGTTGAAGATTTTCGAGGCCCAGGGCCCGACCGACCCGGCGACTGTCGCCGGCCGCCGCCGTCTGTCGTCCCTGCTGTTTTCCTGATCGATTCCGGCATGCGGGGACAGGCCGTTCTTGAGGGGCCGTCCTCGCGTTCAGGGGTGATCCGGTATAGGGTGCGCTATGAGTGTATTTGATCCAACCGCCGAAGAATTGCCTGAAGATCTGCCTATTTTTCCGCTGACGGGCGTTCTGTTGCTGCCGCGCGCGCAATTGCCGCTGAACATCTTCGAACCGCGCTACCTGGACATGGTGACCGATGCGCTGGGCGACGGCCGGATGATCGGCATGGTCCAGCCGCGCGTGCCCGGGGATTATGTCCAGGGCGGTTATGCGCCGGGTGACACGGATGAGTCCCCGTCAACCGAGGAAGACCAACAGCCCGCCGTCTATCCCGTCGGCTGTGCCGGGCGGATCACCCAGTTCGAAGAGACGGAGGACGGCCGCTTCCTGATCAACCTGCGCGGCATCGCGCGGTTCCGGATCGCCGGGGAAATGCCGATGCGCGACGGGTACCGCCGGGTCGAGGCGGATTGGTCCGACTATCTGTCCGACTTGACCGAACCGGACGAAGCGACGCCGATGGACAAGAAGCGCCTGTTCGCATCCCTGAAACCCTATTTCGAGGGGCAGGAGATTCAGGCCAATTGGGACGCCATCAACGACACGCCGTCGGAACGGCTGATCAATTCCCTGTCGATGATCTGCCCGTTCGAGCCGCTGGAGAAACAGGCCCTGCTGGAAGCGCCGAGCCTGAAGGACAGACTTGACGTCCTGACCTCCCTGGTCGAGATGGCGGTATTGGAAACGACCCACGAGGAATCCGGCCGGCAATAGGGCCGGGCTGTTCCAAACCGGTGTTGCGAAAGAGAGTATGCGATGAGCGAAAGCAAGGATCCGGGCAAGGACCCCAGCCGGCAGGTCGACCCGAAACTGCTGGAATTCCTGGTCTGTCCGCTGACACACGGATCGCTGCGCTACGACCGGGACGCGCAGGAACTTATCAGCGACCAGGCCAAACTGGCCTATCCGATCCGCGACGGGATTCCGATCATGCTTCCCTATGAAGCCCGCCAGATCGACGGTGATTGACGACGATTGACGGCACAGACCAAAGGGCAGGGAATACAGCAATGGCGATGAGCGGCGACACGGCGGACAAGAACGGGCCGAACCGGTTTGCGACCAAGGTCTGGCCGACCGAAATCAAGCTGCACAAGGCGGACAAGGTCTTGGAGGTCGCCTTCGACAATGGCGAGGTCTTCAAATACCCGGCCGAATACCTGCGGGTGGAAAGCCCGTCGGCGGAGGTCCAGGGCCATTCCCCGTCACAGAAGAAGACGGTTCCGGGCCGGCGCCATGTGGGCATCATGAACCTTGATACGGTGGGCAACTACGCGGTCCGGATCGTCTTCGACGATCTGCACGACAGCGGCATCTTCTCCTGGCAGTATCTTTATGAACTGGGCGCGGATCACGACGTGCGCTGGGCGAATTATCTGGCCGCCTTGAGCGCCCAGGGCCTGAGCCGCGACCCGTGAGCATTCTCGTCCCATGAGCTTCCTTTTCAAGGAATTGGACTACCGCGAAACGCCGATCGGGCCTTTGAGCCTGCGGCGGCGGCGAATTCTGTCGCTCGACACGGATGTCTACGAAATCCTGCTGGGCGAGGAACACCTGATGTCCAGCCTGTTCACGGCGTCGGAAATCGCGCTGGCCGATCTGGGCCTCGCCGCGATTGGGGCGGACAAAGCGGCGGCGCGGTCGCTGGATGTCGTCGTCGGCGGGTTGGGCCTGGGCTATACCGCCGAAGCGGCGTTGAAGCACGACGCGGTCGGCGCGCTGACCGTCGTCGAACTGTTGGACCCGGTGGTCGATTGGCACCTGGAAGGGCTGCTGCCGATGGGCACGGCGCTCGCCGATGACGGGCGGTGCCGGTTCCTGAGGGCCGATTTTTTCGCCAGCGCCGCATCGGAAGAAGGGTTCGACGCGGAGAACCCGGGCCGGCGGCACGACGCCATCCTGATCGATATCGACCATTCCCCGGACTGGCTGTTGAACGAAGGCAGCCGGGGTTTCTATTCCGAAGCCGGATTGGCGGCCTTGGCCGGCAAGCTGAAACCGGGCGGCGTGATGGGCCTGTGGTCCGACGCGCTGGAAGACGCGGGCTTCACCGCGCGCCTGGGCAAGGTCTTCGCGGAAGCCTGGGCCGAACCCGTCACCTTCCACAATCCCCTGCAGGACAAACCCTTCACCCAGACGGTCTATCTGGCGCGGGCCTGACGGCTCACCGCTGCTGGCCCAGCAATCGAAATCAGTCAGGTCGGCGGCAGGGCGTGGTGCACGGCCGGGCCCGGATCGGGCAGGTAGTCGATCAATATATTGATGCGCCGGCGCTTGGCCTTGTTCTTCACCGCGTGGTTCTTGCGGTTGTTGAAGTCATAGACCTTGCCGACCTGCATCTTCAGCTTCTTGCCGTCGATCTTGTATTCCACGCCGGGCGGGGAAATCAGCGGCACGTGCACCCGGTGCGCGCGGATCGCCATCGGCTGGCCGTCGATATGCGCGCCGACCTTGCCGCCGGGCGCCATTTCGACGATGGCGACGCGGGTCACCACCCCCTTCGGGGTCTTGATATAGGAAATCGCCTTGTCGACCACGGGCGCGACCAGCGCCTCGAACTCTTTCCATTGCGGGAAGGCGCTGACCTCCCCCTGGTCGTTCTCGGCGATCACTTCGGGCATCAGGGGGCCGGGGTCGATATTCTCCTGCTTGCACCATTCCAGGAACAATTCCTTCATGGAGCGGCGCTTCCAGGGCATCTGATAGGGCACGAAATTGTGGATCAGCGGAATGGCGCGGGTGAATTCGCTGTGCACCCGGCTGGCCAGCAGATCCTGGCGGAAGCGGTTGCGCTCCCAATCCTCGTCCGGCAGCGCATCCACGAAGGCGGCCAGATCCTTCACATCCACCGGTCCCAGAACCTTATAGGGAACACCGATATCCATTCCCGAACCCTTCTTTATTCAGCCGGCCCGCCTTGGGGCGGCGAACCGTATCCATCCCCCGTGTATCCATCCACGGGTCCCCTATAGATTATAACGCTTCGCCGCGAATCAAGCGCGGCAATTCGCCGACCACGCCCATGGCGTGACGCATCAGGAATTTCCGCGCCGGCGGCGTCTTGTTCACCAAGGCCAGCCCGATATCGCGCGCCAGGCGCAGCGGCGGGATGTCGTTCGAGAACAGCCGCGTCAGCGCGTCGGTCACGGCGGCCAACAGCACGTTGTCGAAGCGCCGCCACTTTTCATACCGGCGCAGAACGTCCGGCGCGCCGAGATCGAGGCCCAGCCGTTTCGCGTCCACCAGAACTTCCGCCATCGCGGCGATATCGCGCAGGCCCATATTCAGGCCCTGGCCGGCAATCGGGTGAATGGCATGCGCCGCATCGCCCACCATGGCGAAACGGTCGCCGATATAGGTTTCCGCGTGCTGCAGCGACAGGGGATAGGCGAAACGCGGCCCGACCAGTTCGATCTCACCCAGCCAGTCGCCGAACCGCGTCTTCAATTCGCCCAGGAACGCGTCGTCGTCCAGCGCCGCATAGCCGCGCGCCAGGTCCGACCGTTCGGACCAGACGATGTTCGACCGGTCGCCGGTCATCGGCAGCATGGCGAACGGGCCGCTGGGCAGGAACAGTTCCACCGCGACGCCGTCATGCGGCAGCGCATGCTTCACCGTGCAGACGATGGAGGTCTGGTCATAGCGCCAGCCCGTCACCTTGATGCCCATCCAGTCCCGAAGCGTGGAGAACTTGCCGTCCGCGGCAATGACGACGGCGGCCTGGATCGGCTCGCGGTCCTCGAACCCGATCGTCGAGAAGCCGGGCCCGGCGGTGACCGAGGTGACCTTGACGGGCGCATATACGCTCAATGTCTCGAGTTCCGTGCACCGTTTATGGAGCGCCACGCGGGTGGCGCGGTTTTCGACGATATAGCCGAAGGGCTGATCGCCGATTTCGGTATGGTCGTAATGCAGGAAAAGCGGCGAGATGCCGTCCAGGACATGGCCGTCGACGACGCGGATATCGCGAATGGGGGAGACGTCATCCGCCATATGGTCCCAGACGCCGATGCCCTTCAGGACCTGGGACGAGCCGAAGGCGATGGCCGATGCGCGCCCGTCATAGGCGGTCGCGGTCTGGCTGTCCTGGGTTTCGCGGTCGATCAGCGCGACCCGCAGTCCCGCCGAGGCCAAGGCGCAGGCCAAACCGGCCCCGACCATGCCGCCGCCGACGATGCCGACATCCACCCGATCCGTCATGTGACTCTGCCTCGCTTTACCTAAAAGACCGTGTCCGAAATATGGCTATTTTTTAAGCAAATACCGCTCTCTGACTATTTTTTAAGCGGTTTAGTTTTTGGGCACGCTCGCTGTCCTTCACACAACTATGTCCTATCCCACTGATTTTCAACCATTTATCTGATTCGTCGATTCCGGCACGTATCTTGATTTAACAAGGGTTCATGGTGCGGCGCACAAGAGTGGCCGAACGTTCAACAAGTGGAAGGGAGCCTACGAATGAAGCTCGTAATGGCGATCATCAAACCCTTCAAGCTCGACGAGGTCAGAGAAGCCCTCACAAGCTTGGGTGTGCAGGGATTGACGATATCGGAGGTTAAGGGGTTCGGCCGTCAGAAAGGCCAAACCGAGATCTATCGCGGTGCGGAATACTCCGTGAGTTTTCTGCCGAAAGTGAAGGTCGAGGTCGTCGTGGCCGACGGTCAGGCCGACGCGGTTGTCGAAGCGATCCAAAAGGCCGGTACCACCGGTCGGATCGGTGATGGAAAGATTTTCGTGCTGGATCTTCAGAACGCCGTGCGCATCCGCACCGGCGAATCTGGCGATGAAGCGCTGTAGGGGGAGTATTAGATATGAACTTTAAGAACCATCGCTTCGGCCGCGCGGCGCGGCTTGGCGTTGCGGCCGTCGGAGGCGTTAGCGTTGCCGCTATCGCGGCTCCGGCATCGGCGGCGACGGACGTGGAAACCGCTTTCATTTTCAACACGCTGTCCTTCCTGATGCATGGCTTCCTGGTCATGTGGATGGCGGCGGGCTTCGCAATGCTGGAAGCCGGCCTGGTCCGCACCAAGAACACGGCGATGCAATGCCTCAAGAACATTGCGATCTATTCCGTTGCGGGCATCCTCTACTACCTCATCGGCTACAACCTGATGTACATGGATGTCGGTAGCTATATCGGTTCCATCTCGATCTGGTCCGCATCCGATCCGAGCATCACCGCGGACGGGTTCGTCGGCGAAGAAGCCGGTTATGCGGCGGGTTCCGACTGGTTCTTCCAGATGGTGTTCGTTGCAGCGACGGCCTCGATCGTTTCCGGCACCGTCGCGGAACGCGTGAAGCTGTGGCCGTTCCTGATCTTCACGGTCGTCCTGACCGGCGTGATCTACCCGATCCAGGGCTCCTGGTCCTGGGGCGGCGGCTGGCTCAGCGAAGCGGGCTTCTCCGATTTCGCCGGGTCGAGCATCGTCCATTCCGTCGGCGGTTGGGCCGCCTTGGCGGGGGCCATCGTGATAGGCGCCCGTAAAGGCAAGTTCGTCGACGGCAAGGTCAATCCGATGCCGGGTGCGAACCTTCCGCTCGCCACGCTGGGCACGTTCATCCTG
>CAYGKA010000049.1:0-6676 GCA_964350445.1 uncultured Flavobacteriaceae bacterium | reverse complement strand
CATCCTGTGGATGGGCTGGTTCGGCTTCAACGGCGGCTCGCAGTTGGCCATGGGTACCGCGGCCGATATCCGCGACATCTCCAGCATCTACATCAACACGAACCTCGCTGCCGCCGGCGGCGTGGTCGCGGCGATCATCCTGACGCAGGTGCTGTACAAGAAGATCGATCTGACCATGGCGCTCAACGGCGCGCTGGCCGGTCTGGTTTCGATCACGGCTGAACCGCTGGCGCCCTCGCCCGGTCTCGCGATCATCATCGGCGCCATCGGCGGCGTGATCGTGGTCTTCGCGGTGCCGCTGCTGGACAAGCTGAAAGTCGACGACGTCGTCGGTGCGGTTTCCGTCCACCTGTTCGCAGGTGTCTGGGGCACCCTGGCGGTTCCGTTCAGCAACGGTGATGCCGGGTTCGGCACGCAGATCCTGGGCATTGTCGCCATCGGCGCCTTCACATTCGTCGCCAGCCTTATCGTCTGGCTGGTCCTCAAAGTCACCATCGGCGTCCGCGCCAATGAGGAAGACGAATACGAAGGCTTGGACAAAGCCGAACTCGGGTTGGAAGCCTATCCCGAATTCGGTGTCGGTTCGCAGCGGATGTAATCCCTCGAACCAAGCGTTTCGGCCGGGGTCTGATGACCCCGGTCGGACAGACGGCGTCTCTGACGTCGTTTCCCACCCGCTGACTTATCCCCGGAAGGTTAAACTTCCGGGGATTTTTTTATCCGCCGGGTCGCCGGCCCAAAGGTTTTCTAAAGTTGAAGAGATGTGTAAAAGAGTAGAAATACTCATAGACCTTACTTTGCTTGCCGAATTCGAGTATTCATTTGGTTTTATTTCATTTGTCTTGAGCGTGAAGAGAAATTGATGGCCGAAAGCGCCGCCGACAAACTGTATGACTATCCCTATCGCCGCCTCGCCGCCCTGTTGAAGGGGATAGAGCCGGGGGACAGTCCAATCCTGACCCATGTGGGGGAGCCGCAAGGCGCGCCCCCCGCCTTTCTGTCCGAGATCGTCTATAAGAACGCGCATCTGTGGTCGAAATACCCGGACCCAAAGGGCACGCCGGAATACCGGCAGACGGTCGCGGATTGGATCGCGCGGCGCTACGACCTCGAGCCCGGCACGGTCGACGCGGACAAGCACGTCACCACCGCCTGCGGCACGCGCGAGGCGCTGTTCCAGGCCGGCATCCTGGCCGCGGCGATCAAGCGGCCGCTGGTGAAGGGCAAGCCGCTGATCGGCATGCCGAACCCGGCCTATCACGTCTATTACGGCGCCGCCCTGATGGGGGAGGCCGAGCCGATCCCGGTGCCGGCGGCCGATGCCTCCACCAACTACCTGCCGGATTATCCGTCGCTGCCGGCCGATGTGCTGGACCGGATGGCAATCGCCTATCTGTGCACGCCGTCCAACCCGACTGGCGGCGTGGCCGACATGCAGACGCTGGTCCGCAATCTGGAATCGGCGCGCCGCCACGGCTACATCCTGGCGCTGGACGAATGCTATTCGGAAATCTTCAACGGCGACACGCCGCCCGCCGGCGCGTTCGACGCGGTGAAGGCGTTGGGCGAAACCGGGGACGGGGCGCTGGACAATCTTCTGGTTTTCAATTCGCTGTCGAAACGGTCTTCCGCGCCGGGCCTGCGCTGCGGCTTCGTGGCGGGCCAGGCGGACCTGATCGAAAAGCTGGTGATGGTGCGCGGCTATGGCGGGGCGCAGGTGCCCGAACCCTTGATGGCGGCGGGCGCCGCCCTGTGGCGGGACGAGGAACACGTGGTCGCCAACCGCGCGCTGTATAGCGGGCTGTTCGACCTGTCGGACGAGATCCTGGGCGACCTGCCGGGTTATACGCGCCCGTCGGCGGGGTTTTTCCTGTGGCTGCCGGTCAGCGACAGCGAAACGGCCGCGAAACGCCTGTGGGCGGAAGCGGGCGTCAAGGTATTGCCGGGGCGGCTGATGTCCCGGCCGATGGATGTTGAAGGACATACGCCGGGGGACGGGTTCATCCGGATCGCCCTGGTGCACGACCCGGAAACGGTCCGGGACATGCTGGGCCGGGTGCGGCGGGTGCTGCTGAACGGCCTTACCGCCGACGCGACAGCGGCAAGCAAGGAGGAATAGGACCATGGCCATACGAACCGATGCGCGGCAGCCGCTGTTGCCGGAATGGATGGCGGCCCTGCTGAAACAGCGTCTGGTCGAGATCACGGGGTTGATGCTGATCCTGATTTCGCTCGCCGTGCTGGCGGCCTTGGTCAGTTTCGACCCGCTCGACCGGTCCTGGAGCGTGGCGACCGCGGAGCCGGTGAAAAACTTTCTGGGCGGTTTCGGCGCCTATTTCGCCGATGCGGTGCTGCAATTCGTCGGCCTGGCCGGGGCGTTGATCGTGCCGATCACGGCGGCCTGGGGCTGGCGCATCGCCGCCGAGCACCGCCTGCCGCATCCGGCGTTGAAACTTCTGTCCGCCATCCTGGCCGTGTTCCTGGGGGCCGCCGGCATGGCCGGTCTGCCGACCGCGGAAAGCTGGCCCTTCCAGATCGGCATGGGCGGTTTCGTCGGCGACACGGTGCTGGGCACCGTGATCGGCTGGCTCGCGCCGCTTAAACTGCCGCTGTCCACCTCTGCGCTGGCCGGGATTCTGGGCCTTGTCGGCCTGACCCTGACCGTCCTGGTGCTGGGCTTCAGCCTGGCCGAATGGGTGATCGCCTTCCGCAAGGTGAAAACGGGCGCGCATATCGCCCGGTCCGCCGCCGACCCGGCTGCTCTGAAAGGCGCCGTCGCCGCCGCCAAGGACGCGGTCCTGCAACGCGGCTGGGGCGACCGCGCCGAACCGACCCTGCTGCCGCGCGTCAAGCCCGAAGGGCCGCCCCGCCAGGCGCCCGAGATCAAACGCCCGGTGAAACCCGGACGGGTCGAGGAACGCGGCGAGAAGACCCAGGAAAGCAAGCGCGCCCGCAAGGAACGCCAGATCACATTGGACCTGCCGCGCAGCAACGGCGAATACGCCCTGCCGCCGCTGGACATCCTGGACGAAAGCGACAACACCGTGCGGGTTCAGGAAAACCAGGAAGCACTGGAGCAGAACGCCCGCATGCTGGAAGGCGTGTTGGAGGATTTCGGCGTCCACGGGGAGATCGTGAAGGTCCGCCCGGGGCCCGTCGTCACGCTGTACGAATTGGAACCGGCGCCGGGCACCAAGACCAGCCGGGTGATCGGCCTGGCCGACGACATCGCGCGTTCGATGAGCGCGATTTCCGTCCGCATCGCTACCGTTCCGGGCCGCAACGTCATCGGCATCGAAATGCCGAACGGCGACCGCGAACTGGTCGGCCTGCGCGAGGTTCTGTCCAGCCGCGCCTTCGAGGAAAGCAAGCTGAAGCTGCCCTTGGTGCTGGGCAAGGATATCGGCGGCATCCCGGAAATCGCCGACCTGGCCACCATGCCGCATCTGCTGATCGCCGGGACGACCGGGTCGGGTAAATCCGTCGGTCTGAACGCGATGATCCTGTCGCTGCTGTACCGCCTGTCGCCCGACCAGTGCAAATTCATCATGGTCGATCCCAAGATGCTGGAACTGTCGGTCTATGACGACATCCCGCATCTGCTGGCCCCGGTCGTGACCGACCCGAAAAAGGCGGTCGTCGCGCTGAAATGGACGGTGCGGGAAATGGAAGACCGCTACCGCGCCATGTCCAAGCTGGGTGTCCGCAATATCGAGGGCTACAACAAGCGCGTCGCCGAAGCCGCCCGCAAGGGCGAGGAGCTGACCCGCAAGGTCCAGACCGGGTTTGACCCGGAAACCGGCCGCCCGATCATGGAGGAGGAGCCGCTGGACCTGACGCCCTTCCCCTATATCGTCGTCGTGGTCGACGAGATGGCCGATTTGATGCTGGTCGCGGGCAAGGAGATCGAAGCCTCGATCCAACGCCTGGCGCAGATGGCACGCGCGGCGGGGATCCACCTGATCATGGCCACCCAGCGGCCGTCGGTCGATGTCATCACCGGCACGATCAAGGCCAACTTCCCTGTCCGCATCAGCTTTATGGTGACGTCGAAGATCGACAGCCGCACCATTCTGGGCGAACAGGGGGCGGAACAGTTGCTGGGCCGGGGGGACATGCTGTACATGGCGGGCGGCGGGCGCATCAAGCGCGTGCACGGGCCCTTCGTGGACGATAGCGAGGTGGAAGCCGTCTGCGACTTCCTGCGGTCCCAGGCCGAACCGGATTATGTCGAGGCCGTAACGGACGAAAACGACATGACCGGCGGTTTTGACACGGATGTGAGCGGGGCGGCGTCGTTTGGAGAAGGCGAAGGACCGGAAGACGCCCTATATGATCAGGCAGTGTCGCTGGTCGCCCGGGAAGGCAAGGCGTCGACCAGCTTCGTGCAGCGGCACCTGCAGATCGGGTATAACCGCGCCGCGCGGATCATCGAACGGATGGAGAAAGAAGGCGTTGTCGGAAGAGCCAACCATGTCGGAAAACGGGACGTCCTGGTCGGGGATCACAGCAACATGGATTAGGCTGCCGGTCTTTTCTCCGGTCTTCTTGTCGGTATTCCTGTCGCTGTTTCTCGCCGCGGCCGTGTTTCCGCCGACCCGGGCGACCGCGCAGATTTTCAGCCCGGAACAGATCGCCGACATCAACCGGATAGAAGCCTATCTGAACCAGATGACGACGCTGGATTCCCGCTTCGTTCAGATCGACCCGCAGGGTAATTTCACCGAAGGCACGCTGTTCCTGTCCCGGCCCGGCAAGATGCGGTTCGAATACGACCCGCCGACGCCGCTGCTGCTGGTCGCCGACGGCACCTGGTTCATCTATGTGGACAAGGAGCTGGAGGAAGTCAGCCATATCCCGCTGGATTCCACGCCTGCCGCCTTCCTGCTGCGGGAGGAGATCTCGTTCCGGGACGAATACAAGGTGACCGACATTTCCGCCGGCGCCGGGTTGGTGACCGTTCAAGTCATCGACCGCTACGCGCCGGAAAACGGCAAGGTTCAACTGGTCTTCGAGGACCGGCCCTTGCAGTTGAAGCAATGGACCGTCACCGACGCCCAGGGCCTCGACACCCGCGTCACGCTGATCAATTCCCGCTTCGGGCGGGAGCTGGACGACGAACTCTTCCGTTTCAAGGACCCCTGGAAAGACGCGACCGGCGGCAATCGCTAGACCCTTGCCCCGGCGCACGGCTCTTTTCGCTGGCCCTTCTATGCTCTAGAAGCGTTCCGCAAGACTACGCAAACGCCTGAAAACGTAACAGCCGCAAGGACCTGTCCCTATGACCTCCCGTTATGACCTCGTCGGTATCGGCAACGCCCTCGTCGACGTTCTGGTGACGATCGAAGATTCCTTCCTGGACCAGCACGGACTGCCCAAGGGCAGCATGAACCTGGTCGATACGGACCAGTCCGACGCCCTCTATGACGCGGTGCCGGCCGGTGTCGAGGTTTCCGGCGGGTCCTGCGGCAATACCATGGCCGGTTTCTCCGCCATGGGCGGCAAGGGCGCCTATATCGGCAAGGTGCATGACGACGCGCTGGGCAAGGTCTTCATCCACGACATGAAGGCGATGGGCGTCGATTGCCCGATCGACCCGACCGCGTCGGGCCCGTCCACCGGGCGCTGCATCGTGATGGTGAGCCGAGACGCCCAGCGCACCATGGCCACCTATCTGGGCGCCGCGGTCGACCTGGGCCCGGACGATATAGACGCCGCGACCATCCAGGGCGCCAAGGTGCTCTATCTGGAAGGCTATCTGTTCGACCCGGAAGCGGCCAAGGCCGCCTTCATCAAGGCCGCCGACCTCGCCCACAGCGCGGGCGGCAAGGTGTCGCTGTCCCTCAGTGACCCGTTCTGCGTCGACCGCCACCGCGAGGCCTTCCTGGCGCTGGTGGAAAACCATGTCGACATCCTGTTCGCGAACGAAAGCGAGATCACCTCGCTCTATCAGGTCGAGAATTTCGACGACGCGCTGCAAAAAGTGCGCGGCCATTGCGAAATCGCCTGCCTGACACGATCTGAAAAGGGATCGGTCGTGCTTTCGGGCAGTGAAGTGCATGTGATCGACGCGGACCCGATCGGTGACAAGTTGAAGGACACGACAGGCGCCGGAGACCAGTACGCGGCGGGTTTCCTCTACGGTTACACGCAGGGCTTCGATCTGGCGACGGCGGGCCGCATGGCCTCCATCGCCGCCGCCGAGGTGGTCACCCATTACGGCGCCCGCCCGGAAGTCCATGTCCGCGACCTGATCCGCGAAAAACTGGCGGTTTGATTTTGTTTGGGCGGGCCCGACCCGCGCCTCAGGGTGAGAGCACATGAAGATCGGTATCATTGAAACCGGCCGTCCCCCGTCGGACGAAATGCAGGCCAAGCACGGCGACTATCCGCGTATGTTCGACACGCTTCTGCGCGGCGCGGAGCCGGCGCTGGACTTCCGGACCTATGCGGTGCTGGACGGCGTGCTGCCGACGGACCCGGCGGAATGCGACGCCTGGCTGATGACCGGCAGCCGCCACGGCGTCTACGAGGACCATGACTGGATCAGGCCGCTGGAGGATTTCAGCCGCCGCGCCGCCGATACGGGCCGCCGGCAGGTCGGAATCTGCTTCGGCCATCAGCTCTACGCCCAGGCCTTCGGCGGCACGGTGGTGAAGTCCGACAAGGGCTGGGG
>CAYGKA010000048.1:0-36651 GCA_964350445.1 uncultured Flavobacteriaceae bacterium | reverse complement strand
AGAAGGGGCCCTTTTCTTTGCGTCAGTTCTTTTTGAATTCCATCTTGGCGATGGATTCCAGGTGGACCTCGTCCGGGCCGTCGGCAAGCCGTAATGTCCGCGAATGACCATAGGCATGGGCCAGCGGGAAGTCCTGGCAGACGCCGCCGCCGCCATGAACCTGGATCGCCCGGTCGATGACACGGCCGGCCACACGCGGGGCGACGACCTTGATCATGGCGATCTCTGCCCTTGCGGCCTTGTTGCCGACCTTGTCCATCTTGTCCGCCGCGTGAAGCGTCAGCAGGCGGGCTTGGTCGATCTCGATCCGGCTTTCGGCGACCATGTGGCGCAGCGCGCCTTGTTCCGCCAAAGGTTTGCCGAAGGCGACCCGTTCCATAGCCCGCGTGCGGATCGATTCCAGGGCGCGTTCCGCCTGGCCGATCTGGCGCATGCAGTGGTGGATGCGGCCCGGGCCGAGGCGCCCCTGGGCAATCTCGAACCCACGGCCTTCACCCAGCAGCATGTTCGTCGCCGGGACACGGACATTGGTGAAACTCACTTCCGCATGGCCGTGTGGCGCATGATCGTACCCAAAGACCGTGAGCCCGCGTTCGACCTTTACGCCGGGCGTGTCCATCGGCACCAGGATCATCGATTGCTGTTTGTGCTTCTCGGCGTTCGGGTCGGTCTTGCCCATGAAGATGGATATCTTGCAGCGCTTGTCCATCGCACCCGATGTCCACCACTTTCGGGCGTTGATGACATAGTCGTCACCGTCGCGTTCGATCGAGGCTTCGATATTCGTCGCGTCGGAAGAGGCAACGGCCGGTTCGGTCATCGCGAAGCAGGACCGGATCTTCCCGTCCAGCAGCGGGTCCAACCACTGTTTGCGCTGTTCCGGCGTGCCGTAACGGACCAGCACCTCCATATTGCCGGTGTCGGGGGCCGAGCAGTTGAAGGCTTCCGGTCCGATCGGCGAGCGACCCATGATCTCGCAAAGGCCGGCATATTCCAGGTTGGTCAGGCCGGCGCCGTATTCGCTTTCCGGCAGGAACAGGTTCCACAGTCCGGCGGCCCGCGCTTTTTCCTTCAACGCCTCCATGATCGGCGGGACCTGCCAGCGGTCGCCCTGCGTTTCCAGTTGCTCCTCGAAGACGGCTTCGGCGGGATAAATGTGCTCATCCATGAAAGCGGTCAGTTTGTTGGCCAGTTTCGCGGCCCGTTCGGTGGTCTCAAGCATCGCTTTTCCTATTCCGGCTTCATCGCGGCATAACGCTTCAGGTGATACTGCGCGTTGCCGAACAGCGCGTTGATCATGGTCAATCGTTTGAAGTAGTGGCCGATCGGCATATCGGCGGTCATGCCCATGCCGCCATGCAGTTGGATCGCCTCTTCGCCCACGAATTGGGATGACTTGCCGCATTTCACCTTGACCGCGGCGGCGGCTTCGGCCCGTTCGGCGGTACTGCCATTGTCCAGCAGAGCGGCGGCCCGGTAGGTCAGCGCGCGGGAGAATTGATGCGCGGAATACATGTCCGCCATCCGGTGCTGCAGCGCCTGGAAGCTGGAAAGCGGGCGTCCGAACTGTTTGCGTTCTTTGGTGTACTCGACAGTCAGATCAAGCGCCTTCTCCATGGCGCCCGAGGCCTCGGCCGCGAAGAGAATGCAAGCGCGGTCGACGACGGCTTCGATGATCTCCAGGCCGCCATCCTTACTGCCCAGGATGGCGTCGGCGCCGACACGAACATCCGTCAGGGTGATTTCCGCAGCCCGCAATCCGTCAATCGTCCGATGGCCGCGAACGGAAACGCCGTCCGCCACGCGGTCCAGGACGAAGAGGGTGATGCCGTCGCGGTCGCGCTGCGCGCCCGATGTCCGCGCGGACACGATCACGCTGTCGGCCGACCCGCCGTGATAGACCAGCATCTTCTGGCCGTTGATCTTGAAACCGTCACCGTCGGCGGTTGCCGTGACGGCCACGTCGCTCAAGTTGAAACGGGATTTGGGCTCGCTATGGGCAAAAGCCAGCAGGCGCTCGCCGGCGATCATTTCCGGCAACAGCTGTTCCGCTAGCGGTCCGCCTGCGATATCGAGCGCCGTGCCGGCCAATATGACGGAGGACGCGAAAGGTTCCACCACCATGCCTTTGCCGAGGGCCTCCACCAATACGGCCATGTCGACGCCGGTGCCCCCGAAGCCGCCATGTTCCTCCTTGAACGGCAGGCCCAGCCAGCCGAGTTCCGCGAAGGTAGCCCAGTTTTCCCGGCTGAAACCTTCCTCGCTTTCGATCAGTTTCTGGCGCGCCTCGATGGTGTAGTCGTTCTGCACCAACCGCTCTGCGGAGTCCTTGATGAGCTGCTGTTCGTCCGTCAGCCAAACCGACATCGTTTCCGTCCCCTTGACCCTGTATCGGGCCTTAAAGTCCAAGCACGCGCTTGGCGATGATCTCTCGCTGGATCTCGTTGGATCCGCCGTATATCGAAGCCTTGCGCCAATTGAAGTAGATCGGCGCCGCCGAGGCCGCATAGTCCGGCCCGAAGCCCGGCTCGTTCGCATGCAGATCCCAGGTTTCCGGCGCAAAGGCGTGGGCGTGGTTGCCGACCGCCTCGACCGCCAATTCGGTGATGGCCTGCTGAACCTCCACACCCTTGATTTTCAGGATGGAGGCTTCCGGTCCCGGCGGGTTGCCGCGCGCTTCGCCTTCCAGGGCGCCGATCACCATCGCTTCAAGCGCATAGAGTTCGATTTCCACCTCCGACAGCCGTTCCCGGAAATCGGGATCCTCGGCGAGGGTCTGGTCCCCGTTCTGTTCCTGCTCCGCAATGTTCTTCAGGCGCGACAATTGCCGCTTCGACCGGCCGACGGCGGCAATCCCGGTGCGCTCGTGGCCCAGCAGGAATTTGGCATAGGTCCAGCCCTTACCTTCCTCGCCCACAAGGTTCTCGAGCGGGACGCGGACGTCGTCGAAGAAGACGCTGTTGATTTCGACGTCTCCGTCTATCGTCTCGATCGGGGTGACGCTGATGCCGGGCGTTTTCATGTCGATCAGCAGGAAACTGATGCCTTCCTGCTGTTTTCCGCTGTCGTCCGTGCGGACAAGGCAGAAGATCATGTCCGCGTATTGCGCCAGCGTGGTCCAGGTTTTCTGGCCGTTGACGATATAATGGTCGCCGTCCCGCACCGCCTTGGTTCGCAGCGAGGACAGGTCCGATCCCGATCCTGGTTCCGAATAGCCTTGGCACCACCAGTCGTCGAAGGCGAGGATGCGCGGCAGATATTTGGCCTTCTGTTCCGGCGACCCGAAGGTGTAGATCACCGGGGCGACCATGCTGACGCCGAAGGGAATGACGCGCGGCGTGCTGCCCAGCGCCAGTTCCTCGTCATAGATATGGCGTTGGATCGGCGTCCAGCCGGGTCCGCCGTATTCGACCGGCCAGTTCGGGGCGGCCCAACCCTTTTCGAACATCCGCTTGTGCCATTTGACGTAATCGTCCCTGCCCAGCGGATAGCCCAATTCGACTTTCCGTTTGGTCTCGGGATCGAGCTTTTCACGGATGAAGGCGCGGACCTCCTGCCGGAATGCCTCGTCTTCGGGACTTAGAACCAATTCCATGATTTTTCTCCCGTCCGGGATATCGCCCTGCGGTTAGATGACTTCAAACAGACCGGCCGCGCCCTGTCCGCCACCGATGCACATGGTGACGACGACATTTTTTGCCCCCCGGCGTTTGCCTTCGATCAAAGCGTGGCCGACCAGACGGGCGGCCGTCATGCCGAAGGGATGGCCGACGGCGATGGAGCCGCCATTGACGTTTAGATTCTCGTTCGGAATGCCCAGTTTGTCGCGGCAATACAGAACCTGAACCGCGAAGGCCTCGTTCAACTCCCAAAGGTCGATGTCGTCCATCTTCAGCCCGGCGCGCTCCAACAGACGCGGCACCGCGAAGACGGGACCGATCCCCATTTCATCCGGCTCGCAGCCGGCGACGGCGAAGCCGCGGAAATAGCCAAGCGGTTCGATGCCCAGGCGTTCGGCTTCCTTGGCCTCCATGACGACGGAAGCCGACGCGCCGTCGGAAAGCTGACTGGCATTTCCGGCGGTGATGAACTTGTCCGGCCCCATGACCGGCTGCAGGCCGGCAAGGCCTTCCAGTTTCGTGTCGGGCCGGTTGCATTCGTCCTGACCGATCGTGACCTCTTCTTCCCAAGTTTCCTTGGTTTCCTTGTTGGTGACCAATTTGGTTGTCGTGATCGGGGCGATTTCATCGTCGAACTTGCCGGCTTGCTGCGCGGCGGCAGTGCGCTGCTGCGACTGCAGACCAAGTTCGTCCTGCGCCTCGCGGCTGATGCCGTAGCGTTTCGCCACGATATCGGCGGTGTCGATCATGCTCATCCACATGTCTGGCTTATGCTCCATAAGCCAGGCTTCCTTGTAGAAATGATTGTTCCGATGCGGCTGGACGAGGCTGATGGATTCGACGCCGCCCGCGACCATGGCGGGCGCGCCTTCCAGGATGACGCGCTGGGCAGCCATGGCGATCGCCTGCATGCCCGAACTGCAGAAACGGTTGATGGTCGTACCGGCGGCGGTCACCGGCAGGCCTGCGCGGATGGCGCTCAGCCGCGCGACGTTTTCGCCGGTCGCCCCTTCCGGGAAGCCGCAGCCCAAGACCACGTCTTCGATCATGCCCGGATCGATCCCGGCGCGCTCTACCGCATGCTTTATAGCATGACCGGCCATGGTCGCGCCGTGGGTGTTGTTGAAGGCGCCGCGGAACGCTTTGCCGATGGGGGTACGGGCCGTTGAGGCAATAACGGCTTCACGCATGGGAATATCCTCCTGTAAATGCGTCCCGCCTAGAGGTCGGCGAAACGCTTGTCTTCCTTGGCCAGTTTTTCAAGCAGTGGCGCGGGCTTCATCAAGTCACCGTGCCTTTCATGGAACTCACGCATCTTGTCATAAATCGTCTTCACGCCGACGGTATCCGCATAGAACATTGGTCCGCCGCGATAGCGCGGAAAGCCGTAGCCGTAGAGCCAGACGATATCGATATCGCTGGGGCGCATGGCGATGCCTTCCTCGAGCACGCGCGCCCCTTCGTTGATCAGCGGGTACAGGCAGCGTTCGATGATCTCCTGATCCGAAATCTCCCGCCGTTCAATGCCCAGCCGCTTGGAGGTTTCGACCACGATTTCCTCGACTTTCGCGGACGGCGTGGGCGTTCTGCCGTCGGCATAGTCGTACCAGCCGCCTCCGGTCTTCTGGCCGAAGCGGCCCAACTCGCAAATCTGATCGGCGATATCTGAGTAACGCAGGTTGTTCGGGTTCTCCGCGCGCTGCCGCTTGCGGATCCGCCAGCCGACGTCGTTGCCCGCCAGGTCCATCATCGCGAAGGGCCCCATTGGGAAACCGAAGTCGAAGATCGCCTTGTCCACTTGGGCGGGCAGGGCGCCTTCTTCCAGCAGGAAACCAGCTTCCCGAAGATAGGGCCCCAACATGCGATTGCCGACAAATCCGTCGCAGACGCCGACAAGAACGCCGACCTTCTTCAATTTCTTCGACAGGTCCATGACCGTCGCGATGGTTTCGGGCGAGGTTTTTTCTCCGCGCACGTTCTCCATCAGCTTCATGACGTTGGCGGGGCTGAAGAAATGAGTGCCGATGACCGATTCCGGCCGGCTGGTGGAGGCCGCGATGACGTTGATGTCGAGCATCGAGGTGTTCGTGGCCAGAACCGCGCCGGGCTTGGCCAGTTTGTCCAATTTACTGAACACCTGCTTCTTGATGTCCATTTCCTCGAACACGGCTTCGATCACAATGTCGGCCTCCGCCACCGCGTCCATTTCGGTAGCACCGGTGATCAGGCCCATGCGGGCGTCCATCTCTTCCGGCTTCATCCGGCCCTTGTCCACGGTCGCCTGATAATTCTTGGCGATGGTTTCCAACCCGCGATCGAGAGCGGCCGGGTCGTTCTCAATCACCGTTACGGGGATGCCCGCATTGGCGAAATTCATGGTGATCCCGCCGCCCATGGTGCCGCAGCCGATGACAGCGGCGGTCTCGATTTCCGTGACCGGCGTGTCTTTCGGCACGTCGGGGATTTTGGCGACCTCGCGCTCGGCAAAGAAGGCGTGGCGCTGGGACGCGGCCTGGGTGGAGGTGACGAGGCCCTTGAATATCTCCCGCTCCTTGGTCAGGCCTTCCGGACCGGGCAGGGTCGCGGCGGCTTTCACGGCTTCGATACAGGCGAAGGGGGCATCGAAGCCACGCGCCGTCCTGGCGATCGATTTCGCGAAATCGTCGAAGACCGCCGGATTGCCGCGCGCGTCGGCGATCTTGTCGTCCAGCTCCATGGTCCGGCGCAACGTGCCCGACGCGGCCAGCCGCTCCGCTGCCGCCAGGGCGGCCTCGAGCGGGTCGCCGTCCACGACTTCGTCCACATAACCCAATGCTTGGGCCTTGGAGGCCGGAGCCAGTTCGCCGGAGGTGATCAGTTTCAACGCGGCGTCGACGCCGGTCAGGCGCGGCAGTCGCTGTGTGCCGCCGGCGCCTGGAATGATGCCCAGCGTGACTTCCGGCAGGCCGAGGCGCGTCTTCGCGGATGCGACCCGATAATGGCAGGAAAGCGCGGTTTCCAGACCGCCGCCCGCAGCGACTCCGTGGATCGCCGCGACGACGGGCTTTTTCGAGTTCTCGATGCGCAAGCAGACGCTGGGAAGATTCGGGTCGGCAAGGGATCGGGGCGTGCCGAATTCGGTGATGTCGGCGCCGGCGCTGAACATGCGTCCCGCACCCTTGATGACGACCGCGGTAACGGTGTCGTCCGCTTCGGCCTGGTCCAGGGCGTTCGAAATGCCGGTCCGGAGCGCCAGGCCCAAGCCGTTCACCGGCGGATTGTTCAGCGACAAAACAAGAACCGGCCCGTGCCGCTCAATCAGAACCGCATCACTCATGACAGGACTTTCCCCCCGATTACTTCACTGGTCGTGCCCGCGCGCGTTTTAGACTTCCAGCCATTCCGACCGGATCTGCGCGTCGTTTCGTAGGGCCTCCGGCGTTCCATCGAACACCATGTGGCCGTGCCCCATAACATAGACACGATGGGAAATGCGCAACGCTATTGTCAGCTTCTGTTCGACCAGAAGGATGGACACTTTGCGCCTGGCAATCTCCTCGAGCAGGCCGGCGACCTTTTCCACCATCTGCGGGCTAAGGCCTTCGGTCGGCTCGTCGATCATAATCAAGTCAGGGTCGCCCATCAGTGTACGGCACATTGTCAGCATTTGCTGTTCGCCACCCGACAATGCGCCGGCGCGAATATCGGCGCGTTCCCGCAGGTTCGAGAATAGGTCGAACATGTCCTCGATCGACCAGCGCCCTTGGTGCTTCACGCTTTTCATCCCCAGGATGAGGTTCTGACGCACGGTCAGGGTGGGGAAGACATCGCGGTTTTCAGGTACATAACCTATGCCGAGCCGGGCGATTTCATGCGGCTTCTTGCCGACGATTTCGGTGCCGCGGAACTTGATCGACCCCTGCGGCGGCACTTCGCCCATGACGGCCTTGCAGGTCGTCGACCGGCCGACGCCGTTGCGGCCCAACAGGCTGACGATTTCCCCTTCCGCGATGTCGAAGGAGACGCCCTGGAGAATATGGCTCTTGCCGTAATAGGCTTGGAGGCCGCGAACTTCCAACATTATGCCGTCCCCCCATCGGCCGCTGGATCTTCGTCCGGCGCCTCGCCCAGATAAGCTTCCTGGACAGCCTTGTTGTTGCGGATTTCCTCGGGCTTACCGGTGGCGATGATTTCCCCGTAGACCAGCACGGAAATTCGGTCCGCCAAATCGAAGACGACGCCCATGTCGTGCTCCACCATGACCAGCGTCTTGCCTTCCGTCACCCGGCGGATCAACTCGACCGTCTGGTCGGTTTCCGATGCGCTCATACCCGCCGTCGGCTCGTCCAGCATGACGACATTCGCGCCGCCGGCGATGGTGATGCCGATTTCCAAGGTCCGCTGTTCCGCATAGGTCAAAACACCGGCCTGGATATTCCGGCGGTCCGTCAGACCGATCATCTCCAGGATTTCTTCCGTCCGTCGGGTCAGGTCCTTTTGCCGCCCGACAAGCTTCCAGAAGGCGTATTTGAACCCCATGCTCCACAGTAGTCCGCAACGCACGTTTTCGAACACGGTCATGCGGGGGAAGATATTCGTTATCTGGAAACTGCGGCTCAATCCCCGGCGGGCAATGGCATAGGGTTCGAGCGCCGTGACATCCTCGCCATTCAGATGAATACGCCCGGCCGTCTTGCTGTATTTTCCGCTGATCAGGTGGAACAGTGTCGATTTCCCAGCCCCGTTCGGACCGATGATGGCGTGGCGCTCTCCGGCATCGATGTCCAGGTCGATGCCCCGGATTATCTGGGTCTCACCGAAATCCTTGCGGACGTCCTCCAAACTCAGCGCAGGAGGGTTCAGCGCGGAAGGGCTCAATGCGGCCGTGCTCATCGGTCCCCCGCCTTTTCGGAGAAGTCGTTGGCCGCGGACCAGGCTTCCCTGACTTGCGGCGTGGCGCGACAGGTCGCATAGGCACCGAAGACCGTCACGGCGATCGCCACGGCCCAATTGGCGGGGTTGTGGGTATCGACCGCCATCCCGAAGACATGCGCCACCGTGTCGCCCACCGGTGCATTGTTGAAATGGTGCAGCATCTCCAGGACCGCGACGCCGCCGGCAAGCGCGACCAGAAGGGGAGTGCCCGCCACCAGATAGGGTTTCGCAAGGTTGGGCAGCCGTCCGGTCTTCAGGGCTGGTTCGTGCATCATGATCAATCCGGTGAGACCGGACGGCACGAACATCACCGTGAGGACAAACAGCAAGCCGACATAGAGCAGCCAAAGTTCTGTGTGATTGCTCAACACGGTCTGCAACAGCGTCAGCAGAATCGCGCCGATGATCGGGCCGATGAAGAAGCCGATGCCGCCGATATAAGCCATCAGCAGGACCCATCCGGACGTGACGAGGTTCAAGTTTTCTTCAGTCAGGATTTCGTAGTTGATGGCGAATAAACCGCCTGCAATCCCGGCGAAGAAGCCCGACGCGCAGAAGGAAATGAAACGGACCTGGCGCTGGCTGTAACCGACGAACTCCGCCCGTTCCGGATTATCGCGCACGGCATTCGCCATCCGCCCGGCGGGGGTGAGTGAGAACAGGTACATCAGGGCGGCCGCGACGAAGACGATCACGGCGGTCAAATAATAGACTTCGATCTCCTTCAGGAACTCGGTGCCGAAGACCGGCGGTCCCATGGTGCGGTCCCCGCTGACGCCTTCCTCGCCGCCGAAGAAGACGACGAAGATGATCGAGCAGGCGGCGATCAGTTCCCCGACGCCCAGCGATATCATGGCGAAGACGGTGCCGGCGCGCCGGGTGGAGAAACTGCCGATGATGATGGCGAAGACCAAACCGAATAGGCCGCCGATAAAGGGCAGGATCGGCAAGGGAATGGGCCAACCGTCATATTCAATGTAGTTCATGACGTGGACCGACAGGAACCCGCCCAACCCGAAATAGACCGCGTGCCCGAAGGACAGCATCCCTCCCTGTCCCAGCAGCATGTTGTAGCTGAGGGCGAAAACGATGGAGATACCCATCTGGTTCATGATGGTGACGGAGACGGGCGAGGAGAAAATCGCCGGCATGACCGCCAGCAAAATCGCCGCTCCGATCCACAGCCAGAAGGGGCCGAGAGCGGACCCTAGGCCGCCGGGACCTGTATCCTTGCTTGATATGCCCGTCATGTTTCGCGCTTACCCATAAGGCCGGTGGGCCGGAAGATCAGGATCAGGATCAGCAGCAGATAAGGCAGGATCGGCGCGACCTGAGGCAAGGACAGCGACCAAAGATCCCGCAGCACATGCTCGTCGTCGAAACTGATGCCCAGCAGGTCCAGCAAATCGGTCATCGAATAGTCCAATGAAATCGCGAATGTCTGCAGCCAACCGATGAGCAGCGAGGCGACGAAGGCGCCTGCGAGCGACCCCAACCCGCCGACGACGATGACCACGAAGACGATGCTGCCCAGCACGAAGGCCATGCCCGGGAAGGTCCCCAACGCCGGGCCGGCGATGACGCCCGCCAGACCGGCAAGTGCCGACCCGACGCCGAAGACGCCCATGAAGACCAGCGGGACGTTATGGCCCAGATTGGCGACGGTATTCGGATGGGTGATCGCGGCTTGAATGATCAATCCGACACGTGTCCGGGTCAGCATGGTCAGCAGCGCGATAAAGATACCGATGGAAATCAGGATCATGAAGGCCTTATAGGCCGGGAAGGACTGCCCGAAGAGGGTGAAAAGCGGGAAGTCGAGCAATTCGGGTTCGTGGTAGTCCTTGGTCGCCTTGCCCCAGAAGAACTGCACCACTTCTTCGATCAGGAAGGCCAGGCCGAAAGTGAAGACCAGTTCGGCGACATGCCCCCAGCGGTGGACGTAGCGCAGGCCATAGCGCTGAACCAGCGCGCCGACCACACCGACCAGCAAGGGCGCGAAGATCAATCCGCCCCAAAACCCCATATAACCGCTGATCGTATAGGCGAAGTAAGCGCCCAGCATATAGAAACTGGCATGGGCGAAGTTGAGCACGCCCATCATGCTGAAGATCAGCGTCAATCCGCTGGACAGCATGAACAAAAGCAGGCCCGTCACCAGACCGTTCAACAGGGAAAAGATTACCAGTTCCACCGAATTCTTCTCGCGCGATTTGTTCCCGTGAAGAGGTGTTGGCGAACCGGGCGGTGAAACACGCACCGCTCTGCCCGCCAGCGAAACGGCGGTTCGACGTTGGGGTTATCCTTCCCCGACGCCGAACCGCCCTGTTTCGATACGATTACCCGTTACGACGGGCGCTTCATATCACAGCTGGTCGGAAGGTCCTTGCCCGCTTGCTCGATGGTCTTTTCCGTCAACAGGCCATAGCCCGAATTGTCGGCGTCGACTTCGATGTTCTTGTCGGTATGGACGGTGATATTCACGTCCTGGATCAACTGATGATCGCTCGCCCGCATATGGACGTCCCGGCCGTAGATGTTGGTGAAGTTCATGCCTTCCAACGCGTTCGCGACCGCGACGGGGTCGTCGCTACCGGCTTCTTCCATCGCTTTCGCCAGCATTTGGATCACGCTGATGATGCGCGGCTGGTTCAGGTCCTTGTCCGGATTGGCCTTCTTGAACCCTTCGTTGAAGGCTTTGAACTCGGGGCTGGGCGGATTGAACATACCTTCATGGACGACACGGATCACATCGACGCCTTTTTCACCGAAGGTGGCGGTGATGCCGTCATGCGCGGCGTAATAGGTGAAAATCGGCGCATCAACGCCCGCTTCGACGATCGCCTTGCCCAGGCCGACCATATCCGCCCCCCAGTTGCCGGTGATGACGGCGTTGGCCCCGGAAGATTTGATCTTGGTGGCATAGGGGGTGAAGTCCTTCACCTTACCGATCGGGTGCAACTCGTTCCCGACGATTTCAATATCGGAACGCTTCTCGCCCAGGAATTTCACGGCTGCGTCGGCCACGGCCTTCCCGAAGGAATAGTCCTGCCCGATGATATAGACCTTCTTGATGCCTTCATCCTCGGCGATCACATCCGTCAGCGCATCCATCTTGATATCCGCGTTGGCGTCGAACCGGAAGTGCCAGAAATTGCATTTCTCGTTTGTCAGCGCCGGATCGACGGCCGAATAGTTCAGAAACAGAATCCGCTGTTCCGGGTTGCGTTTGTTGTGTTTTTCGATGGCGTCCGTCAGCGCATTGGCGACACCTGAACTGTTGCCTTGAACGATGTAGTGAATGCCTTCGCTGATCGCGCGCTTCAACTGGATCAGGCTTTCCTTCGGGCTGATCTTGTTGTCCATCGGAACGATTTCGAACATCCGTCCGCCAAGCACGCCGCCCTTGTCGTTTACCTGTGTTTGGGCTGCGTATTCGAAGGTGCGATAGCCGGATTCACCTGTCGTTGCGAAGGGCCCGGACAATGGATCGATAAAGGCGATACGGATATTGTCCGCCGCAAACGACGCGCCGGTGAAGGCCGTGACCAGAGCGGCGGCGGCAGTAAGAGTCCTGACAGTCCTGAAAAATCCCATAACTTCCTCCCGTCTAATTTTCTTGAAACAGCGTGATTTTTCTCCGCCATTGACCGTGTCGGTCTTGGCGGTGCCGTTTCGATGGCCTTGTTTGACCGTTGGACGAAAGTAGACCTCTACCGCTGATGAGAATCAAGAAAGGACTTCATCGAGCGCGCAAAGGCGGGTTGCTGACGGCAGGGATTATTCCGGGCGTTCCATCCGGCAGGATGTCGGTAGTAACGCACCCGCGGCGGTCACGGTCGACTCGGTCATCAGTCCGAAACCGGAATTGTCCGCGTCGATTACAATTTCGCGGTTCGTATGCGTCAGCACGTTTACGTCCTGGATGATCTGATGATCGGTTGGGCGCATATACAGTTTGCGGCCATAGATGTTGGTCATCTCCAGCCCTTCCATCTCCAGGGCCACGTCGACCGGGATATCGGACCCGGCCTTTTCCATGGCCAGGGCCAAAAACTGCAGGACGCCTATGATGCGCGGCTGGTTGATGTCCATATCCGGGTTTGCGGCCTTGAAGGCTGTGTTGAAGGATTGGAAATCGGGGCTCGGTGGATTGAACGCGCCTTCATGCACCACGCGGATCCGGCCCAGGCCCTTTTCACCGAAGGTGGCGGTGATGCCGTCATGGGCGGCATAGAAGGTGTAAATGGGAACATCCAGGCCGGTTTCGATGATCGCCTTGCCCAGGCCGACCATGTCGACGCCCCAATTGCCGGTAATGACCGCGTCGGCGCCGGAGGCGGCGATCTTCGTCGCATAGGGCGTGAAGTCCTTCACCTTGCCGATCGGATGCAGCTCGTTGCCGACGATCTCGATATCCGGGCGTTTTTCGCCAAGAAACCCCACCGCGCCTTCGGCGACGGCCTTGCCGAAGGAATAGTCCTGGCCGATGATGTAGACCTTCCGGATTTCGGATTCCGCGGCGATCACGTCGGTGATCGCATCCATCTTCATATCCGCATGCGCGTCGAACCGGAAATGCCAGAAATTGCATTTCTCGTTGGTCAGCGCCGGGTCGTTGGCGGAATAGTTTAGGAACAGCACGCGGCTTTCGGGATTGCGTTTGTTGTGCTTGTCGATCGCTTCCGTCAAAGCGCTGGCGACTGCGGAACTGGCCCCTTGGGCGACGAAGCGGATGCCTTCGCTGATCGCGCGTTTCAGCTGGATCAGGCTTTCCTTGGGGCTGCCCTGGTTGTCCATCGGTACGATTTCGAACCGCTTCCCGTCCAGGACGCCGCCCTTGTCATTGATCAACAGTTCCGCCGCCAGTTCAAAGGTCCGAAATCCTGCTTGGCCCGATCGTGCGAACGGACCGGAAAGCGGGTCGATGAAGGCGATCCGGATGGTATCAGCCGCCTGGGTCGGCCCGATAAAAAAGTACCCGGTGGAAAAGAAGACGGCGAGGAGGGCGATAGCTTTGCGAAACACGGCAATCCTGTTCATGCGGTTGTCTGTTGTGGTCAGGTCGACGGCGTATGGCCGCTCTTGTCCCTGCGTCACGGCAGTTTTGCAAGGGAAGCCTGATCACATTCCGGCAAAAGGCGGCGATACTCCGACCGCCAGCCTGATTGACCAAGTCCGAGGGTCTTGTACCCTTGCGTCCGGGATCGGGGCGACGAAACCAAGAACAAGCCCTTCATACGGGCATTTATATTAGGGAGACGTAAGCTGAGCGAACTGCTTTACGAAGTCCAAGGTGCTGTCGGCGTGGTGACGCTGAACCGGCCCGAGGCGAGGAACGCGCTGACCTTCGGCATGTATGAGGGGCTGGCGAAAATCTGCCGGGAAACGGAAATCGGCGGGCCGGTCAAGGCCATTGTCGTCCAAGGCGCGGGCGGCAAGGCCTTCGCGGCTGGGACCGATATTTCGCAGTTCCGGGCCTTTGCCGAGCCGGCGGATGCGCGTCGTTACGAGTCCACCATGGATGAAGTCCTGACCGATATCGAAAAATGCCCGGTCCCGACCATCGCGGCCATCACCGGGGCTTGCACGGGCGGGGGCGCGGCCATCGCGGCGACCTGCGATATCCGTATCACCGACGAACGCCTGCGGTATGGATTCCCGATCGCTCGGACGTTGGGAAACTGTCTGTCTATTGCCAATCTGGGGCGCTTGGCGCCGCTGATCGGAGTCGGACGATTGAAGGAAATACTGCTGACGACCCGGTTGATCGAGGCGCAGGAAGCGCTCGCCATCGGCCTTGTCTCGGAAGTGCTGCCCGATGTCGATGCGGTCCGGGCGCGGGCGATGGAATTGGCTGAAATGCTTGCCGGCAATGCGCCGCTTTGCATGCGTGCGACCAAGGAAGGTATCCGCCGGCTGCGTGTCGACGGAACCGAAGCAAGTGGCGACGATTTCATCGTCGAATGTTACATGAGCGACGATTTCAAAGAGGGGATCGAGGCGTTCCTCGGCAAACGCAAACCCACATGGCGGGGGCGCTGATATGGTTGGACCGTTAGAAGGTTGCCGGGTTCTTGAACTGACCCACATCATGGCGGGGCCAACCTGCGGAATGATGCTGGCCGATATGGGGGCGGATGTCATCAAGGTCGAAAAGCCGACCGGGGACGACACGCGGCGGCTGACGCCGCCCACCATCAACGGCGAAAGCGCCGCTTTCCTGATGATGAACCGCAATAAAAGGGGTTTGGCCCTGGATCTGAAGCAGGACAGCGCGCGTGACGCGTTGAAGACCCTGCTGAAGGACGCGGATGTCGTGATTGAGAATTTCCGCGGTGGCACCATGGAACGCCTCGGCCTCGGTTACGAGACGCTGAAGGAAGAAAATCCGGGCCTCATTTTCGTCTCGATCTCGGGCTTTGGGCGGACGGGTCCCTATGCCAGTCGCGGCGGTTTCGATCTGATCGCGCAGGGCATGTCCGGCATAATGACGATCACGGGCGAGGGGCCCGACAGACCACCGGTCAAGGTCGGTGCACCGCTGTCGGACATTACCGCCGGGATCATTGCCGCGATGGCGGTGTCTGCCGCCTATGCGCATAAGCTGAAGACAGGCCAGGGCCAGAAGGTCGATACGTCGCTCTTCGAGGCGGCGATCACGCATACCTATTGGCAGTCGGCCATCGCCTTCGCCACCGGGGAAACGCCGCATCCGTTGGGTTCGGCGCATCCATTGAGCGCACCCTACCAGGCTTTTCAAACGTCGGACGGTTGGATCAACCTGGGGGCGGCGAACCAGCGGAATTGGGAAAAGCTTGTCGATTGCATCGGGGCGCCCGAACTGAACGAGGATTCCCGCTTCGTCACCAATCATGAGCGGATGCACAATCTGCCGGCGCTGGAGGAGGCGTTGAACAAGGTCTTCCGGCAACGCTCGACGGAAGACTGGCTGGCCGCCCTGGAGGCAGCCGGTGTGCCCGCCGGCCCGGTCTTGACGGTCAACGAAATGCATCAGGATCCCCAGGCCATCGCCCGCGAGATGATCGTGGAAACGAACCACCCGGTCGCCGGACCGACCAAGGCACTGGGCCTGCCGGTCAAGTTTTCCGAAACGCCGGGCGGTATTGAACGGCCGGCCCCTCTGTTGGGCCAGCATTCGGCCGAGATCCTGGCGGAGGGCGGTTACGACAAGGCGACAATCGACGCGATGATTGCGTCGGGCGCGGTGATCGTTACCGACCCGCCGGCATAGATACTAGGCCACTTTCCCGGGCTAGGCGGTGCGGCGGTGTTCGTAGGCGCCAAGCTCCGGGGCCTTGTGGAATTTCCCGTCCTTCATAATCGCGATCAGGCGTGAATGGTCCTGCAGGATCTTCACGTCGCGCGATGGGTCGCCGTCCACAAGCAGTATGTCGGCCAGGTTGCCTTCACGGATGACGCCCAGCCCGTTATCCGGCCCCAAACGCAGGCCCATCAACTGGCCACCATACATGGTCGCTGCGCGGATCGCCTCAAGCGGGGTGAAGCCCAGCATGTCGACGAAATATTCCAAATCTGTGGCATTGGTGCCGTGCGGCGTCCAGGCGAAGCCATAATCCCCACCGATCAGGACGCGGATGCCGCGCTTGTGCATTTCCTTCATGGACTCGACGGCGTGCTCCAGCTCGCGCTCGTACATATCGGTCAGCGGTGTCCCGGGTGTGATGCCATAGTCGCCGGCATTGCGGGCTGTATTGATCAGCCAGGCGATGGCAGGCGCGACGAAATGCTTGTCCTTGTTGGCTTCCAGCATATCCATGCTCTCTTCGTCATGGAAGGAAGCATGATAGATCACTTCGATCCCGTATTTGACGCAGCGTTTCACCGATTCCTTGGACCGGGCATGGGCGGCCAGGGTGCGCATCCGGCCCTTGGCCTCGGCCGTGATCACGGCCAGTTCCTCATCGGCGAACTGGTTTTCTTCCGCGCCCATGCCGGTGATCTCTTCGCCGGACAGGTTGATCTTGACGGTATCGACGCCGATTTTCATCATCTCGCGAGTTTTGCGGCGGCAGTCCTCTACACCGGAAACGACGACTCCCAAATTCAAACCCTCGTGCGGGATATGGGGCAGGGAAGCGTCGCCCAAACCACCAACCGATGTCAGCTCCGGCGTTGCGGCCGTGTAGCGCGGACCGGGGACCTTTCCGTCATTGATCGCATTGCGGATCACCACATCCAACCGGGGCTTGGCCGCCGCCGCGCCGTAGCCGGCGGTGAAGCCGGAATCCAGCAACAGCTTGGCCATATAGACGCAGTTCAGCATGTGCTCCTCGATCGGCATCATCTGGATCGGGTTGATGCCGGGCGCATTGTTCCAGCTTAGGTGCAGATGCGCATCGATCAGCCCGGGCATCAGGGTCATACCGCGCCCGTCGATCCGCTGGCCGCCATTGCCGGTCCAGCCGTAGTTTCCCTGACCGAAGCCGCCGCCGGACCGCTGCACCGATTTGATCCGATTGCCGGAAACGGTCACTTCGCCGTTGAACGGTTGTTCGCCGGTTCCGTCGATGATCCGGACATTGGTGAAGACGATCTCGGACGATCCGTTGCCGCTACCGTTGCCGCCGCCCCAACCGCCAAATGTCGTTTCAGCCATGGTTCACTCTCCTCCATTGGGCCGCGTTCAATGCGCGGCCGCCTCCAGGTGCTCTTTCAAAAGGGACGCCGTTTTTCCGGGCGCCTCCATCATCATCCAATGGGCCACATCGGGTATGATCACCAGACGTGCCCCTGAAATCGCCTGCGACAGGGCTTGGCCCATCGCCACCGGTGCGACCGGGTCCTTGTCCCCCGCGACCAGAAGGGTGGGCGCTGTGATGGCCGGATGATACGCCGGTTTCACCTCACTCAAGGCCAGACAGTGTTCCGCATAGCCGCGCGGGTCCTGCCGCATCAGACTTTCCCGCACGAAGGCCGGCACGACTGGATTTGCCTTGCGGGAGGTCTCCGAGACACTGCCCTGGGATACGGCGTCGGCGATACTCGTCATTCCGGAGTTTCGGGCGGCTTCCGCGCGTTCCTTCAACCCGGCCCTTGCCGCGATGGGCGGTTCCAGGATCGGCCCCAGCAGGGTCAGGGAGTCCACGCATTCCGGATGCTGAGCCGCAATAAACTGGCAGATCAGCGTCCCCATCGAGTGGCCGACGAAATGGGCGTGGGAGATGCCGGCGGCGCGCAAAGCGTCCAGAACGTTGTCGGCCATGCCCTGAATGCCGACCCGGCCGGGCCGCATCGGCGATCGGCCGGCGCCGGGCAGGTCCGGGCGCAACACGCGATAGCCGCTCAGTGAGTCCATCAGGGGCTGGAAGCTGTTTGAATCCCCGCCCAGGCCATGCACCATGACGACCGCTGGGGCCCCGTCCGACCGGGGACCTGTGTCTTCCATGATCATGCTGCCCAGGTTGAAATCCGTCATGTTCAGATGGACTCCACCGGGTTTTCCAAAGTGCCGATACCGGCGATTTCCACCGTCACCGTGTCACCGGGCGTCAGGTATTTCGGCGGCTTGAAGCCAATGCCGACGCCGGCCGGCGTGCCGGTCGCGATCACGTCGCCCGGCATCAGGGTAATGCCGTTGGAAATTGCCGCGATGATGGTCGGAACGTCGAAGATCAACAGGCCGGTGTTGGAATCCTGGCGAAGTTCGCCGTTGACCCAGCATTTGACGCTGGTATCGCCCAAGTCGATTTCGTCGGCCGTGACGGCGGTGGGCCCCATCGGGCAGAACGTGTCCTGCGATTTTCCGATCAGCCACTGGCTGTGCTTGCCCTGCAGGTCGCGGGCCGTCACATCGTTGATGATTGTGTATCCCCAGACATGGGAAAGCGCGTCTTCCTTGGAGATGTTCCGACCCGGCTTGCCGATGATGACGCCCAACTCCGCCTCGTAATCGACAGCCGTCGTGACGGAGGCATCCATCTTGATCGCCGCACCGTTCGGCACCACTGTTTCCGGCAGCTTGGAGAAGACGATGGGCGCTTCGGGGATGGCCCCCTTGGCGGCGGAACTATCGAAACCCGAATTCGCGAATTCATGGGCATGCTCGAAATAGTTTTTGCCGACGCAGAAAATGTTCCGGTGCGGCCGGGGGACCGGCGCGCAGAACTTGACATCGCCGACGGGAATGGAGTCCAGGGCGCCGGGAACATCGCGCCCGATCAGGGCGGCGACACCGTTGCCATCCGCGACAATGTCAAGGCGGTCGACCGTGTCTCCACTGTCCGACAGCTTGCCCAGGTGGGTGCCTCCTTGCCATTCGAATACGCAGAACTTCATCACTTATCCTCTTCGGGTTTGGTCCGGTATCAGGATGGTTGATCCGGTGGTTTCGCGTGCTTCCAAAGCGCGATGCGCGTTTGCGGCGTCGCTCAATTTGAAACGTTGGCCGATTTCCACGGTGACGATGCCGCGCCGAATGGCGTCGAACAGGCGCTCCGACATCGTGGCGATCTTCTCAGGCGTGTCGGTGTAGTGGCCGTAGTTGGGCCGGGATAGCGTGATCGATTTCGAGGCCAGCGCACTGACATTCCAGGACCCGATATCGCCGGACGCTTGCCCGAAACTGACAAGATGGCCGCGTATGGCGAGCGCGGCGATGGAATGCGCAAAGCTGTCCTTGCCGACTGCGTCGTAGATGATATCCGCCCCATGGCCTTTGGTCAGGTCCATGACCTGTTCCTCCAGGCTCTTGCCGCCGGGGGTGACAACGTGATGGGCGCCGGCGGCGCGTGCGATCCGGGCCTTTGCTTCGGAAGAGGTCGCGCCTATGACGGTCGCGCCCAGGGGGTTGGCCCATTGGCACAGCATCCGGCCGACGCCACCGGCGGGTGCATAGACCAGGACGATATCATCTGGCTTCACCGCATGGACCTGATGCAGCAGAAATTCAGCTGTCATGCCCTTCAGCAAACCCGCCGCCGCGGTTTCGTCATCGATCCAGTCCGGCAGGGGGATAACCAGTCCCGCGTCCAATGTGCGGATGCTGGCATAGGCGCCGACCGGCGGGCAGGCATAGGCGACGCGTTGGCCTTCCCGCAGATGACGCACGCCGGGACCGACATCGAGCACGGTTCCCGACGCTTCCATGCCGGGCGCCTGCGGCGGTTCCAGCAGTTTGAAATATCCGGTGCGGCAATAGACATCGATGTAGTTAACGCCGACCGCCGTTTGTTCGATCCGGACCTGACCGGGGCCCGGGGCGGGGGCCGTGATGGCCACTTCATGTAATTCGTCCGGTCCGCCGTAACGGTCGATGACCATGGCCGTCCCGGCGATGCCGGTGGTCGAAGCCCGCCCAAGGCCGGTGCTTACAGGGCCGGTGCTTATAGGGGCGGTACTTGAACGGGCGCGCTCGACGCGTTCGCGCACGGCGTCGAACCCGGCCTCGTAGACGCCTTGGGCGACCAGATCGTGCAATTCGTTTTCCTGCCCGGGCGGCGTGTCGAAACGGGATGACCAGTGCCAGAAGGTCCGGTCGCCATCGGTGACCGGTTTGAGATGAACTTCCGCCAAATAGTTTTGCAGCGGCACGTCGGCATCGACGATGGCATAGCGGAAGCGGTGGTCTTTGTCGGACAGTGAGAGCAATTGCTCCCGCACCCTTTCGCCGCCTTGCAGGACGAAGTTCCGGACCGCGCCGATCTGGTCGGTCTTGCGACCGCCTTCCAGGCTGCTCCGGCGCACCGCGGGATGCCAGCGGTCATGGCCGTTGAAGTCGCGCAATACGTCCCAGACCGCCGCGATGGGTGCGTCTATGACAGTGCTGCGTTCGACCCGGACAACCACGGCGCTTACCCCCCGAACCGTTCCTTCAGGGAGTTGAAACCGCCCTGAAAGACGCCGTTGCCCACAAGCTCCGCCAGTTCCGTTTCGCGGCCCGGCGCACAATCGAATTCCGCCGACCATTCCGCGAAACTGCGATTGCCGTCGGTGATCGGTGTCAGCTTCAAGGTCGCGACATAGTTTTCCACGCCCATTGGGCTTTCCAGGATGGAATAGGTGCAGGAAAAGTCGAAGTCCGAGAGGGCCAGCAGCTTTTCCCGGATAAACCCGCCATCCTTCAGCCGGAAGGCGCGGACACAGCCGACCTGATCCGACGGTTGTCCACCCTCTATGCGGCTTTCGGCTATGGCGGGGTGCCAATCGGGCAGGGCGTTGAAGTCCCGCACCACCGCCCAGATGCGATCCGCCGGCGCCCCGATAACGGAAGATGTGTAGACCTCAACCATGATCAGTCATCCGCCTTGTCGTCTTTGGAGGATGGCCTGGCCAGGCTCTTGGCGTCCTTGGCTGTGCGGAAAATGTCGCCCATCTTCGCGACGTTCGGGTTTTCGACGCCGATTTCCTTCATCAACTCGTCGATCAGCGGGGCCTGCGCCCGATAGCGCAGGGCGCTCTCGATCACCTCGTCCGTCGGCGACCGGCTGCCGCCGCCCCCACCGCCTGTCAGGCCGTCGACGTGCAGAATCTTGATGCCTTCGATCTTCTCCAAGGGACGAACGCTTTCGCGGACGATGCCTTCCAGGCGGTCGATCATCTTGGAACGCAGCTGACCGGCGCGCGCATCCTCGCTCAGGATGTTCTCTGCCTCGTTCTTCAAGCGTTGGGCCTCCGCGGCGACGGCGGCCGTCAACTTGTCTGCTTCCGCCGCGATTTGGCGGGTATCCGCGTCCTTGCGGGCAATCATGCGGTCGATGGAAGCAAGGCGTTCGGCGACCTCGGTCTCCCGCGTCGTGGTGACCTTTTCCTCGGCCTCCACGGCACGGGCCCGGACCGCTTCCACGCCGATGCGGGTTTCGGCTTCTTCCGACTGCTTCTGAAGCACCGCGATGTGGCGTTCGATCTCCGCCAGTTCCAGCACCTGCGCGCGTTCCACCTCAAGCCGCTTCAAGTCGCGGTCCTGGACAATGCGCGCTTCCTCCAACCCGCGGTCGGAGGCGATGCGGGCGCGTTCGATTTCCTCGCGGGCGGAGATCTCCGCTTCCTCAATCGTCTGGCGCTGGGCGATCTGCTGCGAGCGCAGCAGGCGGTCGCGTTCGATCCGGGCCTTGTCGAGTGTCTGGTCGAGCGAGATCCGCGCGGTTTCAACAGCCTTGCTGGCACCGATCTTGGCAGTTTCGATTTCCTGGCCGCGGGCGATGTCGCGGGCCTCTGTTTCCTGGTCGGCCAGGATGCGCGCCTCGCGCAGCTGGCGTTCGGATACGATCTTGGCGCGTTCCAGGTCCTCGTTCGCGGTGATTTCCGCGCTTTCCACCTCGTGGCGTTGCTTGATCTGTTCCTGGCGGATCAGACGTTCGCGGCCGATGCGGGCTTTCTCAAGCGCCTGCTCCTGGGAGATGCGCGCTTGTTCCACGTCCTCCCGCGCCTTGATTTCCTCTTCCTCCAGGGTGCGGCGTTGCTCGATTTCATAGGTCCGCGTTTCCCGGTCCGTGGAAATGCGGGAGCGCTCGATTTCCGCCTGGCGGGTGACGCGGGTGCGCTCGATCTCGGCGCGTTGTTCCGCCCGCAGGGATTCCAGCGTGCGTTCCTGGTTCAGGCGCGAGCTTTCGCTCTCTTCCTCGAGCTTCAGGGTCTCCTTCTCCGCTTCGAGGTTGCGGGTGCGGATGGCGAGCATGGAGGATTGTTCGATGTCGTTGCGCAGCTTTCGGCGGGACTCGATGGTCTCGATCAGCTGCGTCAGGCCCTCGGCGTCGAACCGGTTCGCCGGGTTGAAGAATTCCAGGTTGGTCTGGTCCAGGTCCGTGATGGCGACCGATTCAAGCTCCAGTCCGTTCTTGGCCAGCGCCTCGGCGGCGCGTTTCTCGACGATCTCGACATAGTCGCCGCGTTTTTCGTGCATTTCGTCCAGCGTCAGTTCCGCCGCGACGGAACGCAGGGCGCTGACGAACTTGCCCGACAGCAGTTCGGCGAGGCGCTCCGGATCGGTGGTGCGCCGGCCCAGCGTGGAGGCCGCCGCGGCGACCGCCGTCTTCTCCTGCACGACGCGGACGAAGAAATCCGCCTCAATGTCGACCCGCATCCGGTCGCGGGTAATGACGGCCTCCTCCCGGGTGCGGGCGATCGGAATGCGCACGACGTTCAGGTTGACCGGCGTCACCTCGTGGATGATCGGCAGCACAAGCGCGCCGCCGTTGATTACCACTTTTTCGCCGCCGAAACCGGTGCGGACGAAAGCCTCCTCCTTGGTGGAGCGGTGATACAGCCAGTTCAGCAAGTAAACGGCCACGACGATCACGATGATCGCGATGATGAGCCAGAGGATGATCGATCCTATAAGACCGGCAGACATGGTTTCTCTCCCTACTCAGCCAGTTTTGCCTGGAGTCTTACCAGGGGCGGTTTTGATAGCCTTGAAGGCTTTTGTTTGTTCCGTAAGCGCCACTTCGGTCGGCAGCCGCTCCATCGAGGAAGCGCCGTAGAAACCGTGGCAATGTTCCGTATTGTCCAGGATGTATTGAGCGTCAGCGGGCATGGCGACCGGGCCGCCATGGACGAGGACGAGCACCTCCGGGTTCACGCGCCGCGCCGCTTCCGACCAGGCGTTCACCATCGCCGGACAGTCTTCCAGCTTCAGCGATGTTTCCGCCCCGATGGACCCGCCCGTGGTCAGGCCCATATGGCAGACGATGATATCCGCGCCGGCCGATGCCATGGCTGTGGCGTCGTCCTCGCAGAAGACATAGGGCGTCGTCAAAAGGTCCTTCTCGCGGGCCATGCGGATCATGTCGACCTCCATGCCATAGGACATGCCGGTCTCTTCCAAGTTGGCGCGGAAGGTGCCGTCGATCAGGCCGACGGTCGGGAAATTTTGGACACCCGAGAATCCAATGGCCTTCACCCGATCCAGATACTCATCGAAGATGCAGAAAGGGTCGGTGCCGTTGACGCCCGCCAGGACCGGCGTGTTCCGCACCACCGGTAGGACTTCATGCGCCATTTCCATGACGATGTCGTTGGCGTTGCCGTAAGCCATCAGTCCGGAGAGCGACCCGCGCCCCGCCATCCGGTAACGGCCGGAATTGTATATCACGATCAGGTCGATGCCGCCGGCTTCCTCGCATTTTGCCGACAGGCCCGTGCCCGCACCGCCGCCGATAATGGGTTCGCCGTTCCGCCGCATGGTGTGGAACTTCTCAAGAAGTGTCTTTCGGTCAATGCGCGGCATTGCGTGCCTCTCTTCTCATCGGATTGATTTCGTCCAACGCCCTGACGGCGGCTTCGGCGAAGCCCGGGTCGTTGATGTGATGATTGACCCGAACCAGCCTGCGGTTCGGGGTTTCCTTGAAGTTGCGGGCGATGACGTCGAACAGGGCCGCGTCCGCCTCCGGGTCGTGGAAAGGCTGTCCGGGCGCGTCCAGGGCCGACACGCCTTTCTCCGGGATCAGGAATCGCACGGGACCGTCCATCCGGTTCAGGCGGTCGACGATCCATTCGCCCATGCGGACATTCTCGTCCCGCGTGGTGCGCATCAGGGTGACCTGTGGGTTGTGCTCCACGAAGTTCCGGCTGCTGTATTTCTCGGGCACTGTGTCGCGGGGACCGAAATTGACCATGTCGAGCGCCCCGACCGAGCCGACATAGGGAATGCGGGTGCGGATGAAGGCGCCGAACCGGTCTTCGTTGGCGGCGAAGACGCCCCCCATCATCATGTCGCAGACTTCCGTCGTGGTCAGATCGATGGCCGCCGTCAGCATGCCGCTATCGGCCAGCTTCTCCATCGACCGTCCGCCGACGCCGGTGGCATGGAAGACCAGGCAGTCGTAGCGGTCATCCAATTGCGCGGTGATCTGCTGGACCGCCGTTGTCGTCACCCCGAACATGGTCAGGCCGAGACTCGGCTTGCCGTTCACCTCCGGCCGCTGGGTGCGCGCCGCCTTGACCATGCCGGCGACGGCGTTCGCGCCGTTGGCCAGAACGCGGCGGGAAATCCGGTTCAATCCCTGCACGTCGGTGACGGAATACATCATCATGATATCCGCCGGGCCGACATATTGCCCGACATCGCCGGACGCGACGGTGGAGATCATCACCTTGGGCACCCCGATCGGCAGGCGCCGCATGGCCGGTGTGGCCAGCGCCGTGCCGCCTGATCCGGCTGCGGAAATCACGCCGCCGATGCCGCGTTGGCGGGGCAGCCAGTTTTCGAACGCTTCCCGCATCGCGCGGATGGACGCGCCGCGGTCGCCGCTGAAGACCGTTCCCGCACCGCCGCGGGCATAGGCCGCCACCATATGCGGCGGTACGTCGGCGGAAGACGGCTTGCCGGAAGTGGACAAATCGACAGTGCGAACCTGCAATCCCTGTTCGACGATCCGGTCGCGGATGAAGTTCAGTTCCGCGGCCTTGGTGTCGAAAGTGCCGACGACATAAATGTCGTCGCCGCGCAGCAGTTCCAAGGGCGTCAGCGGTTCCGCGAAGACCGGCTCCGGCTTGGTGTCGAAGGGCCGGGACGGCGGAGCGGTTGCCTGTTTCGCGGGACTCTCGCCGGGTTTTCCTTCCTCCCAGTGAGCGCTCGACCAACGGGTCGGGGGGACATAGACCAACGTGGACCGCTCATCGGGTGCGACCGTATCGGACTGCTCATCGGTCAGTGCGGCTGGGGCTTCCGTATCGGCGGGTTTGGGTGGTGCGGCGGCTTTCGGCGCGGCGCTTCGCTGCGGCATCGCCTGCAGCATGGTTGTGTCGATATCCTCATGGGAATGACGGCCGACGCCAAGCAGCCGTTCCTGAAGCGTTCGGTCCGCGGCAAGTTGCTGGGCGGGCATGACGTTGCTGACCCGGCCGTTCACCATGATCGCCACTTCCTCGGAAACGGAGGTGGCGACTGCGATGTTCTGTTCGATCAGCAGGATGGCGACGTCGCTTTCCTCCGCCAGGGTTCGCAGCAGTTTCTCCACCTGATCGACGATGACGGGGGCGAGGCCTTCCGTCGGTTCGTCCAAAATCAACAGCCGCGGGTCCTGCAACAGGGCGCGGGAAATCGCGACCATCTGCTGTTCCCCGCCGGAAAGCTGGCCGGCGCCGTTGCGCCGCCGCTCGTACAGGCGGGGGAAGGTGTCGTAGATGCGCTCTATGGTCCAGCTTCGGCCATTGCCGGAAACCAGCCGCAAATGCTCTTCCACCGTCAGTGACGGCCACAGACGGCGGCCCTGGGGTGTGTAGCCGACCCCCAGGCCTGAAATCCTGTGCGTGGGGGCGCCGGTGATTTCCTGGCCTTCGAACTGGATCGATCCGCGCCGGGCGGGCAGCAGACCCATGATGGCGTTGCACAGTGTCGTCTTGCCCATGCCGTTGCGGCCAACGATGGAAAGAACGCCGTGGTCGAGTGTCAGGTTCACGCCCTGTAGGGCATGGGAATGACCGTAATAGACGTGCAGATCGCGGATCTGCAGGACGGGCGCGTTCGAATTGCGGCGGCGATTGCGATCAGCCATGGCCGTGCCCCAGATACAGTTCCTGCACTTCGGGATCGCTTTCGATCTCTTCCGGCGTGCCTTCCTTAAAGATGCGGCCGTTATGCATCATGGTCACGGATTCGGCGACGCGGAGCGCCACGTCCATGTCGTGTTCAATGATGATGAAGCCGATATGGTCCGGCAGGGCCTGCAGAATTTCGACCAGTTCGCTCCGTTCCGTCGGCGATAGTCCGGCGGCGGGCTCGTCGAACAGGATCAGGCGCGGCGCGCCGGCCAGCGCCAGCGCGATTTCCAATTGCCGCTGCTGGCCGTGACTCAGATCGGCGACAGGGATGTCGCGGACGGATTCCAGGTGGACGGCGGAAAGCAGCGTCTCGGCCGCTTCCATGCCGCTGTCGTCCTTGCGGGGGCGGCGCAGGGAGAAGCGCCCGCGGCTGACGCCCCGGCAGGCGAGATAGATGTTGTCGATGACGCTGAGGCCGCCGAACAGAAGAGAAATTTGATATGTCCGGCGAAGGCCGCGACGGATCCGCTCATGAACCGGCAGATCCGTCACGTCTTCTCCGAACAGACGCACGCGACCGGTGGTCGGGGGAAAGTCCCCGGTGATCGCGTTGAACAGGGTGGTCTTGCCCGCACCGTTGGAGCCAAGGACCGCCCGCCGCTCACCCGCCTTGACGGTCAGGTTGATGTCCGCCAAGGCCACGAGCGCGCCAAAATGACGACTCACGGCTTCAAGCTCCAGCGCATAAAGGCCGGCGCTTTGCAGACGGGAAAGGGCGGAAGTCGAAGGCATTGTCTTTATTTTTCCAACAGTACGATTTTTTAGGGTCTTAGTTGCAAGGCGGGTTTTCACGCCCGACCTGGCCGTATTCCAGGAACTTGTCGTAGGAGACGCCCAGGGTTTGACTGACCTGCGGAATGACCTTGATGGTCTTGTTCACGAGGTTGCCTTCCGGCCCTTCGATGACTTCCGTCAGGAAGATGTCGGCAACAGCCTGACGGCGTTCGTCCAGGTGGACTTTGCCGGTCGGAGTTTCGAATTCCAGGCCCGACAGGGCGGCACGATATTTTTTGCCGCCGTCGGAGAGATCGCCGCCAACTTCGTTAAGTGCAAGCAGGGCCGCCTTGGTATTGATGTAATAGGCGTGTGCGAACAGCGAAGGTGACGGGAAGCCGTCCGGGAACTGCTTCTTGTAGGCCGCCACGAACTGCTGCCAACGCGGGTCTTCCCATGTGTCCGACACCGGGCCGGCAGACGGCGTTCCGATGACGAAGTCGCGGGTCCGACCCTTGGAGCCCAGAACGGTCTGATCGACTGTGATCGAACCGCCGATCAACGGCAATTCGCCGCCGGCCTGTTCATACTGGGTCAGGAAGTTCACCGCGTCGGCACCGCCGAGCGCGACATAGATCGCGTCCACGTCATCCGGCAATGCGGCGATGACCGAGGAGTAGTCCTTGTTGCCGATCGGTACCCAGAAACGGGCATCGACCGGGGCAGAACCGCCGAGACGGCAGAACGGCTCAAGGAAACCGAAGACCTGCGTATAGGGGAAGGAATAGTCTTCCGCCAGCACGGCCACGGAACGGTAGCCCTTCTCGTTGTAGACATACTCGCCGAGGCCGGCCATCCACTGCGCCCCTTCGGTCGAGAAGCGGAAGAAGTTATCCGCCGGGCTGCGCAACGTCGTATCCTGCGCGGCGGACGAGCCGTTCAGGAAGGTGACGTTGGGCTGGGTCTTGGCATAATCCTTGACCGCCAAGCCTTCGGAACCCGACAACGGTCCGACCAGGACTTGAACCCCGTCCTGTTCCACCAGTTTACGGGTGGCGCGGATGGCGCTGTCCGGCGATGCGTCGGACGACCCGGTTATCAGTTCGATCTTCTTGCCGCCGGCGGTATAGCCGAATTCTTCCAGCGCCAGTTTGACGCCGCGCATGCTGTCTTCGCCCAGGACCGTGAAGGCCCCTTCCAAGGTGGCCAGTGCCCCCATTTTGATACTGTCCTGCGCCATGGCGCCGGTGCTCGCGAACGACACAAGCGCCGCTGCCGCTAAGCTTTTACCCAAATTACCGATCATCGTTACCTCCCAAACACGGTTATAGAAACACGGTTTATTGTTCGAACGATGGGGCTGTTTGCCCGTCGTCCCGTTCTGCCCGGCCCCGTCTGTGCCGCGCATTCCAGTTGAGCGCGATGCGGTTGCGCATCTTGCTCCAAATTCCAAGAAGTCCGTCCGGCGAGAACAGCACCACCAGCAGGAAGGCCAGGCCGATCACGGTGTTGAACCGCTCTCTGTCGATCAAATCGATGGCGAAATTCTCCAACAGCACGAAGCCGATCGCACCCAGGAAAGGCCCCACCGGATGGCGCATGCCGCCGACGACCGCGATCACCAGGATGTCAATGGCGACATCGACCCCGACAGAGCCGGGGGATATCCGCCCGTTGAACCAGACCAGCAACACACCGGCCGTGCCCGCGATGATACCGGCCAGGAAATAGGCGGTGATGCGATGCACGGTGACGTCGTAGCCCAATGCGTGCATGCGGCGGGGATTGTCCCGGATCGCCTGCAGACTGAGGCCGAAATTCGCGCGCGACCCGTAAAGAACCATGCCGAAGAAGAAGGCGGCCAGCGCCAGGGTCAGGTAGTAGAAGGGTACCGGGTCCCGCCAATAGACGCCGAATAGCGTCGGAGGCTCCACGCCGGCATAACCGGTGAACCCATTGAAAAGCACATAGTTCTGCCGGACGAAGTAAAAGAAGGCGACGGCGATCGCCAGGGTGATCATGATCGTATAGATCCCCTCGGTCCGGACCGAGATCGCCCCGATCAGCGCGCTGAAGAGCGCCGCGCCGAAGATCGAAACCGGAATGGTGATCCACCACGGCCATCCCAGACCCATCACGCCGACGCTGTTGTCGCCGAAGATCGCCATCAGATAGCCGGCGAAACCCGCGACCGTCAGCTGCGCGAGGCTGACCATGCCGCCGTATCCGGCCAGCATCATCAGGGATAGGGCGACCATGCCCAGGAGCATTGAATAGGCGCCGATCTGATAGGTGAAGAAGTCGGAAGTGAATGTCGGATAGGCGAGCAGGAAGACCACAACGACGATTTTAGCCGGATGAATGTCCGTCCAGGTGCTGTTGCCGGAGAAGAAGCCGCGTGTCGCCATCGTTCAGCGCCCTCCCATGATGCCCTGCGGGCGGACGGCCAGTACGACGACCATGATCAGGAAGGTCAGCACCACCCCGTAGGTCGGGAAATAGGCGAGGCCGAATTGTTCCGCCAATCCGACCAGCAGCGCGCCGATCGCGGCCCCGGTGACCGACCCCAATCCGCCGACGATCACGACGATCAGGCTGGCCAGCAGGTAGCGGATATCCTCGCCGGGTGCGATGGAAAGCGCGGTGCCCCCGACTACGCCGGCGAAACCCGCCAGCCCGGCGCCGATGGCGAAGACCAGTGCGAAGACCAGTTGGACGTTGACCCCGGCCGCGGCCAGCATCTGGCGATCGTTGACCCCGGCACGGATCATCATGCCGACCCGCGTTCGGTTCAGGAAAAGCCACAGCGCCACGCCGACGGCAACGGCCGCGCCCAGCACGGCGAGCCGATAGATCGGGTACTTGATATAGACCGCATCGCCGGAGGACTTCACGGTTGAGATGATCGGCAGGTCAGCGGCGCCGAACAGCCATTCCGGCGGCTGAAATTGGTAGGTCGTGCCGGTCCAGATCGCCAACATCAGGTCGGCTGCGATAATCGAAATGCCGATGGTGACCAGGGTTTGGCGTAAATCGTCGCCTTCCATCCGGCGGAAAATCAGCACCTGCAACAGAATGCCGCTGACCGCGATGGCCAGGAAGGCGACCAGCAGACCGAAGAACCAGCTTCCGCTCGCTTCCGCGACCTCATAGCCGATATAGGCGCCCAGAAGATACATCGACCCATGCGCCAGGTTCACGTTCCGCATCAAGCCGAAAACCAGGGTAAAGCCGCTGGCGACCAGAAAATACAGCCCACCCAGCGTGACACCGTTGAACAGCGTATTCACGAAGGTCTTCTTGCGGCCGATCGCGGAGACCAGCCAATCGGGCCAGACGGCAAAGATCATCCAAAGGAAGATCGCCGCCGTCAGAAATATGACGATCGCCCAAAAAGTGTGGCGTTCAATGAAATTGCGCATCGCCGATCAGCTCCGCTTACCAGTTGCGAAGCCCGTCGGTGCGATGACCGGTTTCCCGCTTATGGCCGGCACGGACCAAAGCATCCTCATATTCCTCCCCGCGGCGCCGGATAGTCGGCGGCCATTTCGTTTTGGTGCGGCCGGAAACTGCGCCCTGCCACGGCCCGGTCTTGTGTCGGGCTTTTCGTCGTTATGGGGAAATATCTTGCGGGGACTTTTTTTTCACCGCAACGCTGCTTTGGCAAAAAACGGGTAACAACGGGTAAATTATAATCCAAAAAATGCGAATCAATGTGGGGTGCTCCGGATCCAAATATCGCGGATATTGCAGCTTTCAGGCTGTATGAAGCCATGTTCCCCCCTGTTCATGCGCCCGGATTGTAGTTGTTCTAGGCGTCATTTTGCCAAAAAATGAACCAATAAGTGAACCAATTTGACAAATTGACTGGAACAATAGCACCAATTTTTAGTTTTGTCAGCCTTCTTGGCTCAAAATTATTGACATTGTATACCAATTGAACCTATTATGACGACTGATTGGATTAGTATGCAGGGCCTCCTTTGCGGGGAAGTTCCATGGAGATTTCGATGCGTTCGACCATTTCAGCGCGGATTGCCGACCAATTGCGGTCCGATATTCAGGCAGGGACGTTTTCGGGTGACGGGCGCATCCCGACGGAGCGGGAATTGGCCGCCCGCTTCGATGTCGCGCGCAATACGGTTCGCCGGGCGATAGAAGATCTTCGGGAGGGCGGCCTCGTGGTTTGCCATGTCGGCCGCGGGACCTTCGTTGCGGGGAATGACGGGTTGGCACAGCTTGCCAATGGCACTCGGCCCGGGAAACCGGCTGCCGGGGCGGCCGCGAAAGAGTTCGATTTCGTCGCGGAAATAAGCCCGCGGGACTTGATCGAAGCCCGCCTGATGTTGGAACCGGCCGTTGCGGCCGCCGCGGCGGCGAATGCGACGGAGGCCGATATTCAGCAGCTTCTGCGCGCCCAGACGGCGTCGGAAGAGACCGACGAGATGGAGACTTTCGAGCGCTACGATGCGGAAATACACCGGCTGCTTTTCGCGATGTGCCAGAACCAACTGGTTATTCGGATGGATGAGATGCTGTCGGCGATGCGGGCGAATGCAGAATGGCTGGCGGCCAAGCGCCGTGCCTATACGCCTGCCTTGAAGGCCCGTTACGTGGCGCAGCACGCGGATATCATCGAGGGCATTCGGATGCGATCGCCGAAAGCGGCACGGGAGGCGATGACCGCCCATCTGGAGGAAGTCCGCCGCGCCTTGCTTGAGTTATGAGCGATACCTCGCCGGCCAGCTCTGTTTCAGTTGGACTGGCATTCTGGCGGATCGTCGCGCCCAACCATGCCGGCACACTCCCGACCGGGTTCCTGACCGCCGCGCCAGGCTTGCCGGCTCATGCGGTGCCCATGGAAGTGGGCCTGCTGCTGCCTGCGGGGCAAGGACAGGGCTCTATCGTCGATGTCGTTTCCAACGATCCCCTTGTCGCCCATGGCATGGGTGTCGGCCTGTTCATGGCGGACCCTTTCCTGGCCGTAGACAGGGAAGCCGCCCGCTTAAAGTCGGCGGGGGTTGGTTGGGTTTCCAACCTGCCCAGCACGCACCAGCAGGATACCGAGTTCCGACAGCAGTTGGAGGATGTCGGACTGGATTGGGGGCGGGAGGTCGGCTGCTTGGCGCGGTTCGGCGCCTTGGGCCTGAAGCGTCTGGCGGTGCTGTGCGACGAGGCGTCCTGTCCCGAGGTGCTGACGGCGAGGCCAGAGGCGATCGCGATCCTGCCGCGCGTTGCGGATTTCGCGGCTGGATTCCCTTCGATGTTAAGGCGCGGCGGGTCGGCGCAGGCGATTGCGGCGACCTTAAGGGCAAAAGGGTGGGACGGGCCGGTGCTCGTTCTGGGAAGCGAAGCGGAGGCCGCCTCGCCGACCCTGTGGCCGCACGGCGTGGATGGGCTGCTGCTCCGGCCTGTGCTCTAGCGGCAATTATCAGCCGGCCAGCCCGAATTTCTTGATCTTATTGTAGAGCGTTTTGCGCGACATGCCGAGCGCCTTGGCCGTTCGGCTGCGATTGAAGCCATTGCGCCACAGCGCGTCGACGATCCGTTCCTTCTCGCCGCCCCGCGCGGTCGGCGGCGTGGCGCTGCCGTCGTCCAGCCGCGCCGCGATCGCGTCCTCGGCGATCAGGCCGGACCGTTGGCCGGTGGATAGATCGGTGAGAACGGTGGTCAGTTCCGCCTCGTTCCCCGGCCAGGCATGGGCTTCCAAGCGGCGCAGCGCGCTCGCCGTGAAATCCTGCCGTGAAAGGGGCAGGCCGGTCTCCACGCAATCGAATAGATCCTCGATCCGTTCGCGGAGCGGCGGGGACTTCAACACAGCACCCCCCAAGGCGTCGATCAATTGAGGATCCAGGCCCAGGCTCACCGGGTCGACCGGCCCGACGGCACCGGTCACTTCACAAACCAGGACGACGCGGACGGAAACCGGCAACGGGCGCCAGGATCCCGGCGCCCGGAAGGAACCGTCGGTCAGGGCGCGGGCCAGCCGCCTCTGGGTTGCGACCGGCAGGCGCTCGGCCGCACGGATCGCCAACACGCCTGTCCCGGGATCGGACAAGCCGGGCTGGCGACGGTCGATGGTGTCCCGGTGGCCGAACAGCAGGTTGCGGGCGCGGCCGGGAAATTCTTCGGCGCCCAGATCGATGGTGACGACCGGACCGCGCGCGGCTTTGCCGGGTCCCTGTTTCCCGGCGAGGGCCGTTAGGCTGGGTTTCGTGGGGCTGCCCTTTTCCGCCAGCAGCAGGACGGGCCGATCAAGGTCGGCCATCGATTTCAACCGGTCGAGATAATGCAGCAAGGCCGGGGCGTGGCCGTGAAAACCGAAACCCCGTCCCCAGGCGGCAATTCTGTGGTCCCTCTCATCCAACGCGGCGCCCTTGGTGCTCGCCTGGCGGAAACGGTCGATCTGGTCGGCGACGGAAACCTCCAATGGCATCCGTTCAAAGGTTGAACCGCCGACATAGCCGTCGATGTCGGCGAGCCGGATGACCTGGGCCAGATCTTCGGCGGTTTCGATCGGGCCGCCTTCCAGCAGGAACTTTGTCTTCGGGCTGATGCGCTTGATCAGGCGTCCGATTTCCCGCGCCATGGTGGCGACTTCCTCCAGCGACGCCCGTGGCCTATGCCCGACCAATCCGCCGACATTCCAACCCAGATTGAGGCAAACAAGGTCGAGCCCCGCATCCGCCGCCAACCGGGCCTGGGTTCTGGTGGCGCAATAGAACATGGTGGTGAGGCCCTGGTCCTGAACGGCGCGGAGTTGTTCAACCTCCCGCTCGATGCCGCGCCCGGCGCGCGACAGAATCTGCTGCATCGGCCGTGAATAGTGCATGCAACTGGGAAAGTTCACGGCACCGGCGAAGCCTTGTTCCTGGATCGACGCGGCGGTGGCGGCGAAGTCCAGGTCTTCCTCCCACACATTCAACCCGATCAGCACCGGGATGCGGCATTGGGTGAGCAGTTCCGTGCGGGCGAAACCGTCGGTCAGTGTGCGTGCGTCGAAGATCGGCAACATACAGGCGATGGAGGGAGCGCCCATACTGCGCAGCCGTCCCGCATTGATCGCCAGCAGGAAATCGGCGCCGCCGCGCTCGGCCGCCAGCCCGGTGCTGCCGGAGCCGATGGCCGCGCCGATTAGAAATTTCCCGTTTATGCCTGCGTTCAATCCGAATTCCGGTTTGCCGATTTCGTGCGGCTACCAGTATCGCACGTCTTGCCGGTCCAGTTCACCCTGTATCGCGGAAACGTCGATCCGGTCCAACGGGCTGTTCGATTTCAGTGACAGGGCGGCGGCGATTCCCGCACCTTGGCCGGTGACGGCGCAGCAGCTCATGTTCCGGGTCGCCGCATGGCTGACAGGGTCGCCGCCGGTGGCCCGGCCCGCGACCAGAAGGTTCTTCACCTTCTTCGGCAGCAGATTGCGGTAGGGGATCTGGAAATAACGCCCGGTCGTCGGCAGGATCAATATGCCGTAACCGTCGATGAATTCCGGATAGATGCCGATGGAGTCCTCGAACCGGCCCTGTTCGCGCACATCCGTCTCGGTCATATTATAGACCGCGTCGATCTTGCGGGTGTCGCGGATGCCCAGCGTCATGCCGAAATTGCGCAACCGCATACCCTCACAGCCCGGCATGTAGCGTTTCAGCGCCTCGATCGCCAGCATGGTCTGGCGCCGGCCCTCAATCTCGAACTTGGTCAAGTCGTCGGGGTCGGTGCCGTCGCAATCATCCATGTGAATCAGGTTCATATAGGTGAGTTCACCGGTGTCGTGCATCGCGCCCCAGGTGCCGGCGATGGTGTTCAGATGCGGCGGGATCAGCCCGTCCTCGATCGCCTTCTGGAACGGTTTCTTCACGAAGGGGGAGAACATATCGTCCTCCTTGCCGGAGGTCTCGATGTTCCATTCGCCGCCGCCGCCCCAGTCCTTGTAGGTTTGCGGGTCGTTGCGGATGCCTTCCATGAACTTTGTCTTGTCGACGCCGGCAACGTGGAACATGACGGACGCGGCCATCATCTTTTCCTTCGGCGTCTTGAAGACCGGCGCGCCGGCCCAGTTGACCAGGTCCGCGTCGCCGGTCGCGTCGATCACGCGCTTGGCCAGGATCGCCTCGCGGCCCGCCTTGGATTCGGTGACGATGCCTATGATCTCGTCGCCGTCCATGATCGGCGCGACGACGAAGCGGTGCAGCATGGCATGGATGCCTGCTTCCTCGACCAGCTTGTCGGCGACGATCTTGAAACCTTCGGAGTCGATCTCATAAGACAGGCTCTGCGATTCCTGCACCGCGGCGCCCATTTCCTTGGCGCGGGTTTCGAATTCGCGGCCGATGCCGTTCGCTTCGATCGTGTCCTCGTGCCGGTACCACGCCATGCCCTCGACGCCAACGACCGTCAGATTGCCGCCGAAACAGCCGAAGCGTTCGACCAGCGCCACATCCGCGCCGGCGCGGGCAGCCGCCAGCGCGGCGGCCAGCCCTCCGGGGCCGGACCCAACAACCAGGACGTCCGTCTTATGTACCACGTCCACGGACCGCGCCGGTTCCGTTATCTGACCGAGAGACTGCGCCATCGACAGTTCCTAACATTGGTTTGGATTGGTTGTTTTCGCCTCCGGAAATCAGTTCGGGAGGCTGCTTCAGCTTTCGAATTTCTTCGGATAATGGAGGCGAAAAATCACCCCGTCACCCTCAATTTTCGAGGATAAATTATTCTTATTCGTTCATATTGAAGGCTTATTCGCCGCGGAGTGAAAAATACCGAAAGCCGGGTTCGGTCCGAGTCAGCGCCCGACCTCTTTCCGGAAGCGGTCGATCCAGTCGCGACTGACCGCGTCGGCCAGCTTGCCGAGGTTGGTCTTCACATCTTCAGGCGCCGGAACGCCCAGCCGTGCACAGATGCGCGCAAGCTGTTCCTGCGGGGCCGCGGCAAGGCTTTCATAGCCCACGGTCAGCGGGTCGATCGCGTTGGTCCCGAACCAGTCCGCCCAGGCGGCGTCGTATGCCTCCAGCTCTTCCAACTGCCGGGTGATCCGGTCGAAATCGTAGACCGGGTCGGCGGGCGGGGTGAGGCGTTCGACCTCCGTCCCGTCCGGCGCGATATGCCACAACCCGGTCTGTTGCGCCTTCACCAGGGAAACCGCCTGGGCCAGTTTGTCCTCTCGCTGCAGATGGATGTAGAGCACCTCGCCGAAGGCCGCTTCCAGCCGCGCCCGGTCGGTGGAGAGGCCCGGATGGACCGTGTCGATCAGGGCGCAGAGGTCGGGCAGGGTCGCGCGCATCAGCCTGAGCCCGAAGATGTCGGTCTCGCCTTTCCCCGCCGCGATGGCCCCCTTCAGCATGGCGGCGCAGTAATCCGGATCGTCCGGGCTGCCGTCCACGGGCATGCCCCATTGCGTCAGCCAGTGCGGGTCCACATCGCGCATGAAGAAGGAATCCGGCGCGCCGCAATGCTTCGTCGCGGTCAGCAAGTCGCAGAGCAGCGTGCTGCCGGTGCGCGGCGTGGCGCAGAGGATATAGCTTTTCATGCGATCTCGCTTTTGATCATCGCGGCAATAGTGTCGTGCGTTGCCGATGCTTGTCCAACCCGCGCCGCTCCGACAAGCTGACCGCAACAAGAAAACCCGAAGGGCGGAGGAAAGAATGGCGAAGATTGCGGTTGTCGGTGTCGGCGCGATGGGCGGGGTCTATGCGGGCCTGTTGGCGGATGCGGGGCATGAGGTTTGGGCGATAGACGTCTGGCAGGACCATGTCGACGCGATCAAGGCCAAGGGCCTGCGCGTCGAGGGGGCCAGCGGCGACCGGACCGTGACCTCGGTGCACGCCACCACGAGCCTCGCCGATGCGGGGACCTGCGACCTCTATATCATCGCGACCAAGGC
>CAYGKA010000047.1:0-37560 GCA_964350445.1 uncultured Flavobacteriaceae bacterium | reverse complement strand
CGGCGCCCTATCCCGCCATGGTGCGCGATTTCCAATGCGTCATCGGCAACGAGGTCCGCGAACAGATGATGGAGGCCGAAGGCCGTCTGCCCGATACGCTGGTCGCCTGCGTCGGCGGCGGGTCCAACGCGATGGGCCTGTTCCATCCCTTCCTGGACGACCCGGATGTCAAAATCATCGGCGTCGAGGCCGCGGGCCATGGGGTCGAGACCGGCGAACACGCCGCCAGCATCACCGGCGGCCGCCCGGGCGTGCTGCACGGCAACCGCATGCATCTGCTGCAGGACGAGGACGGCCAGGTGGTCGAACCCTATTCGATCTCCGCCGGCCTGGATTATCCGGGCATCGGGCCGGAGCACAGCTGGCTGCACGATATGGGCCGGGTCGAATACGTGCCGGCCACGGACCAGGAAGCGGTCGACGCCTTCCAGTATTGCAGCCGCATGGAGGGCATCCTGCCGGCGCTCGAATGCGCCCATGCCATCGCGCATATCGTGAAAATGGCGCCGACGCTGCCGAAGGATCACATCATTTGCATGAATATGAGCGGACGGGGTGATAAGGACGTCAACACCATCGCCGATTTGATGGGAGTGTCCCTGTGAGCATGGCCGAAAGCATGGAACCCGTCGCTTATCCCGATTCCGGACGCATCGCCGCCCGTTTCGCAAAGCTGAAGGCAGAGGGCCGCGGCGGTCTGGTCACCTATCTCTCGGCCGGCGATCCCGATTACGACACCTCGCTGGAAATCCTGAAAGGGCTTCCCGCCGCCGGCGCCGACGTGATCGAGATCGGCATGCCCTTCACTGATCCAATGGCCGACGGCCCCGCCATCCAGGCGGCCGGGTTGAGGGCGCTTGCAGGCGGCCAGACGCTTAAGAAGACTCTGGCCATGGCAAAAGCCATTCGCGACCAGGACGGCGACGTGCCGGTGATTCTGATGGGTTACTACAACCCGATCTATTCCTATGGGGTCGATGCCTTCCTGACCGACGCCAAGGCGGCCGGCATCGACGGCTTGATCATCGTCGACCTGCCGCCGGAGGAAGACGCGGAATTGTGCATTCCTGCCCTGAAGGCAGGCATAAACTTCATCCGCCTGGCGACGCCGACGACGGATGACAAACGCCTGCCGACCGTGCTGAACAACACGTCCGGCTTTGTCTACTATGTGTCGATCCTGGGCATTACCGGCACCAAGACCGTGAACGAAGACGCGGTGCGCGAAGCGGTCGCCCGCATCAAACGCCACACCGACCTGCCGGTCGCCGTCGGGTTTGGGGTCAAGACGCCGGAATCGGCGCGCGCGATCTCGAAGGTTGCGGACGCGGCGGTCGTCGGGTCGGCCATTGTCGAACAGATCAAGACGGCACTGGACCAAGGCGCCGACAAAGCCGCGATACCCGGACGCGTCCTTGAATTTGTGGCCTCGCTCGCCCAGGGTGTGCGAAGCTGACTGCAGGAAGCTGGGTGTAGGACGCTAAACCACCCGCCGGCGCCACCGCCCCGAAAAGGCAACGCGCAGGCGGACGGGAAAGCCGGCTGGCGGCTGCCCGTACACGCAACCCCGAAGGAGGGGGACCAACGGAATGTCTTGGCTTGAGCGCTACGTCCGACCGAAGATCAAAGCCCTGGTCGGCGCCAAACCCGAAGTTCCGGACAATCTTTGGCACAAGTGCGACAATTGCGGGCAGATGATCTTCCACCGGGACCTCGTGGCCAATCATCATGTCTGCCAGCACTGCAACCACCATATGCGTCTGCCGGTGGACGAGCGGCTTGATATGCTGTTCGACGACGGCGTGTTCGACCGGGCCGAACTGCCCAACACGCTGATCGATCCCTTGAAATTCCGCGACCGCAAGCGTTACAGCGACCGCCTTAAAGAAGCGCAGGCCAAGCTCGATTCCAAAACCGCCCACAAGGACGCCATCATCGTTGCGCACGGCAAGATGGACGGCCGGCCCGTGGTCATCGCCGCCTTCGATTTTTCCTTCATGGGCGGGTCGATGGGCGTCGCGGTGGGCGAAGGCATCGTCACGGCCGCGCGGCTGGCGGTTTTCCAGCAAGCGCCGCTGATCATCATCCCCGCCACCGGCGGCGCGCGGATGCAGGAAGGGATTCTGTCCCTGATGCAAATGCCGCGCACGGTGATCGCCGTCCAGGAAGTGAAGGAAGCGGGCCTGCCCTTCTTCGTGTTGCTCACCCATCCCACGACCGGCGGCGTCAGCGCCAGTTTCGCCATGCTGGGGGACATCCATATCGCCGAACCCGGTGCGGTGATCGGTTTCGCCGGACGTCGGGTGATCGAGCAGACGGTGAAAGAGACCCTGCCGGAGGGCTTCCAGACCGCCGAATATCTGCTGGAACACGGAATGGTCGATATCGTCGCGCCGCGGACGCAGGTCCGCCCGACGATCATCCGGCTGATTTCCCTGCTGACGGGCGGCAAGGAAGCCGGGTCGGCATCGGTTCCGGCCGGCGAAGGCGTCACCGGCGAAGACCTCGACATTCCCGACAGCGGCGAAATGGACGACAAGACCGCCGAGAAGTCCTGAAAATGCAACCGGCCGGACCGAACCGGCCCTTGGCAGGCGGATACGCTTCCGTGAAACCCTCGACTTCCCCGCCAATCGGGCAATCCGCGCCCCGGCGCAGCGACGCGATCCTGGACAGGCTGATGGGCCTGCATCCGAAGATCATCGATCTGACACTGGACCGCGTCGACCGCCTTCTGGACCGGATGGGCCGGCCGCAGGACCGGCTGCCGCCGGTGGTCCATGTCGCCGGAACGAACGGCAAGGGCTCCACCATCGCCTTTCTGCGGGCAATTCTGGAAACGGCGGGCTACCGCGTCCACGTCTATACCTCGCCGCATCTGGTGCGTTTCGCCGAACGCATCCGGCTGGCGGGAGAGATCATCGCGGAGGACCACCTCTCGGCCATTCTGGAAAGCGCCGAACGGGACAATGGCGCCGAGCCGATCACCTTCTTCGAGATCACGACCTGCGCCGCCCTGAAGGCCTTCGTCGACGTCCCCGCGGATGTTCTGTTGCTGGAAGTCGGGCTGGGCGGGCGGTTGGACGCCACGAACGTCGTCGAAAAACCGGCCTGTACCGTCATCACGCCGGTTTCGATGGACCACACGCAGTATCTGGGTGGGGACTTGGCCGCCATCGCCGGGGAAAAAGCGGCGATACAGAAGAAAGGCGTTCCCAGCGTCGTCGCACCGCAGAGCCAGGTCGCCCAGGCGGTGATCGCCGCCGCCGCCGAATGCGTGGGCACAACGATCATCGATGCCCATCCGGCCCCCGCGCAAACCCCGTTGGCCCTGGCCGGGGCGCATCAGACCGTGAATGCCGGCACCGCTTGCGCCGCGGCGGTGGTATTGCGGCAAGCGGGGTTCACGATCACCGATGACGCCATCAAGGACGGTCTCGCCGCCGCTTCCTGGCCCGCGCGACTGCAACGGCTGACAAAGGGCCCGATCCCCGACATTTTGGGGCCGGACTGGGAAATCCAGCTCGACGGCGGGCACAATGCCGCGGCGGGCGCGACACTGGCGGCACACGCGGCCAAGATCTGGCCGGACAAGCCGCTGCATATGGTGGTCGGGATGCTGAACACCAAGACCCCCGCCGATTTCCTGTCACCTTTCGTTGGCCAGGTGGAGAGCCTTGCGACGATTTCGATCCCTGGGGAGGTGAACAGCCTCAGCGCGGAAGCGCTTTGCGCGACGGCACAGGCGGTGGGGATTGGGGCCACGGTGGCGGAAAGCGCCGAAAAAGCAGCGGCCGCCCTGGTTGGACGGCCGCCTGGAATTTTTTTGATTTGCGGGTCGCTTTATCTGGCCGGTGAAATCCTGGCGGATAATTCCTGATCCGCCACGCCCGCCCAAGGGCCCGCTTTATCCGTTAAACGACGGAATTCACCCAATCCGCCAACTGGCTCTTGGGCATCGCGCCGACCTTGGTCGCCACGACTTCGCCGCCCTTGAACAGCATCAGCGTCGGAATGCCGCGCACGCCGTATTTCGACGGCGTTTGCGGGTTTTCGTCGATGTTAAGCTTCGCGATCTTGATCTGGCCGGACATTTCGCTGGCGATTTCTTCCAGCGCCGGGCCGATCATTTTGCAGGGACCGCACCATTCGGCCCAATAATCGACGAGGACGGGGCCGTCCGCGTCCAGGACCATCGATTGAAAGTCAGCATCGCTGGTTTTGACTGTCGTCATAATTCTCTCCTGAGTTTACCCGCCGGTTCTGGGTAAGAATTCCGGCCGGGCTTGCCCGCCTTCAGCCGCCCTTCTGGAAGCGTCCCTTCTGGTAAGGTCGGGGTGGTATTGTAATCCCTATGGTGTCGATCACCAACAAGGTTGAATGTTTCGTTAGCAAGAACTTAGGAAGGCCCCATATCCCGGTCAAGGCGGCTTCGAAAACTGCGCCGTAATCAAAGGTTTACCAATTCGTCATCAACGGGCATCAGCTTGGGAATATCGGTCCAAAGCAGGGCGCAGCGCACCGACTTTCCCGGAAAAACCTTTTGTAACAATCCTTTATACCCTGCCAACTGGCGGCGATAGGCCAAGGGAATCTGGCTCGAATCACTCGGAGCGGGCCGCAGGGTCTTATAGTCGATGACAAGGACCTCCGTGTCGGTCACCAAAAGGCGGTCGATCTGGCCGGAGACGACCTCCACCCCCGATGCGCGCTCCAGCACCCCGACAATGGGCGCTTCCGCCCGGCTGCCGGGGCCGAAGATCGCCGCGAAATCGGGGTGTTCCATCACCGCGGCGACCTCGTCCACCATCCGGTCCCGCACCGCCTCCGTCAGGCCATGGGCGGGCCGGGCAAGGTAGGAATGCGCCAGGGCCCGGCGCTTTTCCGCCGGCTGGTCCGGCAGGAACTGCAGCAGACTGTGGATCAACAGGCCGCGCTTGAAACGGTCCTCGTCCCCCGCAACGCCGTCGCCCGCCAGCAACGGCGACCGGGCGGGCGGGTCTTCCACCGCCGGGCGGCTCGGCGCGACGGGGTTGGGCGGGGTCGGTTCCGCGGCCGGTTCGGCGAACAGCCAATCCGGCGCCGGCCCGTCGGGCGCCGTCTCGGCGGGCGGTGCTGCCGCGGTCTCGGCATCCTCGTTCGCCGCCCCCAGCGACAGGCGCAGGGCGTCGCCGGTCCAATCCTCGCCGCCGTCGAAGGGGTCGGTCACCACCGCCGGCAAACTGTTCAGGCCGTTCCTGACAAGGTCGTACCAGCAGCCATCCGGGGCCGCCTTGTCTGAATTGTAGCCGCAGACGTAAAGCCGGTCCTCGGCCCTCGTCATCGCGACATAGAGCAGCCGGCGGTATTCCTGATCCGCCTTGAACTCGGCCTCTTCCCGCGCGGCCTTGCAGCGCTCTTCCTCGAACCGCTTGGCCGGCGGCCACAGGAAGACCGGCGCGACATCCCCGTTGGCGCGGCTGTGGGCGTCTTCGACCCAGAAGAACGAGACATTGGCGCCGCCGCCCCGTGGCTTGCGGACCGTATCCGGCAGGATGACGATCGGCGCCTGCAGCCCCTTCGCGCCATGCACGGTCATCAGGCGCAGGGCGTCATTCGCCCCCGATTCCAGGTCGCGTTTGATTTCCGCCTCTCCCGCCGCGAACCAATGCAGAAAACCTTGCAGGGACGGCACGCGGCGCAGGTCGAAGGAAAGCGTGAGCGAGAGGAACTCGTCCACCGGGTCTTCCGCCTCGACGCCAAGGCGGGAAATCAAGGCCCGCCTTCCGCTCATCGGGGCGAACTCGCCCGGCGGCACCGGCGCGGGGCAGGGTTGGGTCAGGACATGGGCGTAGAGTTCATAGGGCGGGTGGAAGTCGACGGCGGAGAGCAAAGCCGCCAGCCAGCCATGGGCCGCCTTCAGGCGCGGGTCTTCCTTGGCGGCCGCGCCGAGCCGGCGCCACAGGCTTTGCTTGCCCCGCTCATGGGCAAGGTGGAACAGGTCGTCGTCGTCAAGACCGATGAAGGGGCCCTTCAGGACCGTCGCCAGCGTGAGGTCGTCTTCAGGCAGCAGCAGGAACTGGCCCAGCGCCAACAGGTCCATCACCGCGATATGCTTGGACAGCGTCAACCGGTCGACCCCGGCGACGGTGACGCCGCGCTGCTTCAATTCGCGAATCAGGCGGTCGACGAATTCGGTTCTGCGGCGCACCAGCACCAGAATGTCCCCGGCCCGCACCGTGCGCCCCTTGGAGGGCAGATATTCCGTCCCGATCCAGCCGGCGATCTTTTCCGCCAGGCCGCCCGCAAGCCGCGCGACAGGCGGCACGTCCGACTGCACCGCGACGGGCGCCGCCCAATGTTCCGGGACCTCGCCATCGATCTTCTCAACCAGCGGCCAGAGCTCCACCAGGCCCGGCACGCCGGCGCGGTGGGCGTAATGCGTCACGGTTTCGGTCGGCGGCACCAACCCGCTTTTCGCGTGCTCATCGCTGAAGGTCGCGTCTACCGCCTCCAGCACCGCCTCGGTCGAGCGGAAGGATACCTCCATCGGGACACGGCCGAATCTTTTCCCCGCTTCCTGGACCCGGCCCTGGAAATATTCCCGCATCGTGGCAAAAGCGTCGGGATCGGCGCGCTGGAAACTGTAGATCGACTGTTTCACGTCACCGACGACGAAAATCGTGCGGTCCTCGTCGCCCTGTCCTTCGCCGCTGAAAAAATCGTCCGCCAGGCCGGAAATGACTTCCCACTGTTCCTTGCTGGTGTCCTGCGCCTCGTCGACCAGAATGTGGTCGATGCCGCCGTCCAGCTTGAACATCACCCAGGAGGGGTTGGCGATGAGGTTGCCGCGCAACAGGTCCCGCGCCCGCAGGATAAGGTCGTCATAGTCCAGCTTCGCGCGCAGATCCTTGGCGCGCTGGTAATGTGCCAGGATGGCGGTCCCCAGCGTCAGCAGCGCGGCGGAGCAAGCGGCGGTCACCTGCCGCGCCACCGCCTTGTCCATATCCAGCAAACGGTCCTTTTCCCGCTCCAGCAGGGCTTCGATATCCGGCCTTTCCTCGCGCACCTTCTTGCCGGTGAGGTTTGCGCGCTCGTCGCCGTCTGCCTTGAAAAAGGCCAGGCGGTAGTCGTCCAGCAGCGCTTGGCGGTCGCCTTCGCCGGCTTCCATCCAGCGTTCGATACGCGCGGCCGCACTGCCGTCCACCTTCGGTGTGCCCAAGGTGCGCAGCACGTCCACCGCAGCGGCCAGGCCGGCCCTGTCGAAGGCGCCGTCCGCGCAAGCGGCGGCGACGACATCGTCCTCCTTCAGCGCGGAATCGGCCCCGACAGCGACATGGATACGGGCGATGGCATCCGCCAAGGGTTCGTCCCCATCGCCGATCAGGCCGGCCAGCCGCGCCCGTTCCGACGATATCCGCTGCAGCAAGGTGTTGAACTGGTCTTCCTGCACATAGTGGGAAATGGTGCCCAGGGCATCGCCCAGCCGCTGATCCGCCATCCCTTCGTTCAGAACCCGGTCGCGGGCGATCTGCATCAGTTCGGCGGCGGTCCGTTCATCCATCACGTCGAAATGGGGCGGGGTTTTCGCCTCGATCGGAAACCGCCCCAGCAGCGATTGGCAGAAACTGTGGATGGTCTGAATCTTCAACCCGCCCGGCGCGTCCAGAACCAGGGCGAAAAGCCGCCGCGCGCGGCGTTCCTCTTCCGGTTTCGCCGGACGGTTCAGGATCGCCGCGATTTGCGCGCCCAGTGCGTCATCCGCCATCCGCGCCCAAGCGCCAAGCCGCGCGTTCAGCCGGTTCGCCATTTCCGAGGCCGCCGCCTTGGTGAAGGTGATGCAGAGGATTTTTTCCGGCGCGGAGCCGGTCAGCAGCAGCGCCAAGACGCGGTCGGTCAGCACCTTGGTCTTGCCGCTGCCCGCGCTGGCGCTGACCCAGACGCTGCCGTTCGGGTCGGCCGCGCGGCGCTGCGCGATGTTGGGATCGGGCCGGCCGGTGGAGAGGGTGCCGGACGTCATGTGTCCCCCTCCCCGCCGGCGGACCATTCCGCCTTGCGGGACAGGTGGTCGTAATCGTTGAAGCGCATTTTCAACGCGCTGCGCGGTGTGGGCAGATAGGGCGTTTCCGGCTTCATGAACCCTTCGATCAAGGCGATCAGACCGTCGCGGACCTCCTGCACGATGACCGGGACATCCTCATCGACCGGGGTGATCTTCCCCGCCGGGCTGCCGCCCGACAGCCGCCAGTATTGCAGTTCCGACACCGCGCCGGGGCCGATCGCGGGGAATCCGCCCTCGGCCAGGATCATCGCTTCCAACGGCATCTGCGGGGCCTTGCCGGACTTCACATCCCGCTTGGACGGCGGCGCGCCCGTCTTGTAGTCCATGATCACATAGCTGCCGTCCGTCATCCGGTCGATCCGGTCGGCGGTTGCCTGGATGGTGAACAGCATGTCCCCCACCGGCACGCCAGCTTTGCCCGTCTGTTCGACGAAGGCTTCGGCCAGGGCGCTGCGGCGCTTTGCTTCCTCGCGCAGGAACCAGTCGGCGATCCGCTCGAAACGCGGCCACCAGAAGGCCCGGACGGCCGGCCGCCCCAGGACGGGACCGAAAGCAGCCTCCCCTTCCTTGACCAGGGCGTCCCGCGCCTCCGGCGGCAACGCGCCGCTGGCGCACACCGCGATGAATTTTTCCAAGGCCTGATGAATGAAGGTGCCGCGTTCGGCGGCGCCCGGATCGGCCTCCAACGGGTCCAGGACCTTCAAGCCCAGGATGTAGCGCGCATAGATGCTGTAGGGATCGCGCATCAGGGTTTCTATCCGCGTCACCGACAGCCGCGTCGGCCGGGCGCTCACCGGCGGGCGCGGCGCGGGCATGGCGGCGGGGGCGACCGGCCCCCGGCTGCGTTCCAGCAGGCCCGCCCAATGCGGCCATGGGTCGACCGGCTTCAAGGCCGCGGTCAATCCGACGGCGTCCAGTACCACATGCAGCCGCGACAGCCAGCGGGACGGCACCGTCGGCTGGCCATCGACCTTTTCCGCGCGGGTCAGCATCACCCGCGGCGCGGCGAAAGCCTGGGCAAAGTCATGCGCGCTGAGGCCGATGCGCCTTTCCGGCGCGGGCAGGCCGAATTCCTGCCGCATCGGGCGCGACATCCAGGCATCCGTCTCCGGCTCCGGCGGCCAGACGCCCTCGTTCAATCCGCCCAGGATGACCAGGTCCACATGCTGCAGGCGCGCTTCCAACGGGCCCCAGATGAACAGACGGGGATGGGCGCCATAACGCGGGCGCACCGCGCGCCCGGCGATCATCGCGTCCAACAGGCCGGGATAGTCGCGCGGCTCGATATCGCCGAACAGGGTGGCGCAGCCCTCGGCCAGTTCCTGGACGAAAAGCGCCAGGGCCTCGCCTGCCTCCCCGGCCCAGAGGCGGTCCGGCCCCGGGATTTCCGGGTCTTCCGCCAGGGTTTCGGCGACCCGGCCATGGGCCAGGACGCAATCGCGCAGGGAAACGCGTTTCAGTTCCTGTAATGCCGCGAGCGGCGCGAATTGCTGTTCCAAATCCGCGATGAACGCGCCAAGGCCCTTGGTCACGGCGTCCCGGTCATGATCCATGTCGCGCAGGTCAGCCCCTTCCAGCGCGCCGCGCAGGCCCTCGAATCCAGGCGCCGGTTTCGGGCCGCGCAGCACCCAGCGTTCCAGCAGCCGCACCTGGGACCGGAACGCGCCCGCGCTCCGCCCGCCCCTTGCCAGCGGATGTTTCAGGACCGACAACAGGGTCGAGGGGCTGAACCCGTCATTCACCGTTTCCGCGATCAGGCGCAGGAAACTGCCGGGCACGGTCGCGCCCAGCGGCTGGCCGGCGGAATCGTCGACCGTCAATCCCCAGCGCTGCAGCTCCGCCGCCACCCGGCGCGCGAGCGACCGGTCGGGCGTTACCAGGGCGGCGCGTTTCGTCGGTTCCTCCAGCGTCCGCCGCATCATCATCGCGATGGCGACGGCTTCCGAGCGCGGCGTGTCGAAGATTGCTTGGGAGACACCCTCCATGTCCGGCGCCGTGAACGCGGGAAGGTGCCGCCAGGCCTCGCTTGCGGCAGCCGGGCGCATCGCTTCGGAAAGCAGATGCACGCGCCGGCCCTTGCCTTCCCCGCCGCCATCCTCCTCCCCCGGCCAATCGAGCACCGCGTCGCGGCCGATCCCAAACCGGTCGAGAAGCCGCGACAGGCCGAACTGGGGATGGCCCTGGTCCCTGCGCACCTCAACCCAGGCGGCGTCCTCCAAGGTCCGGTCCAGGCCGGGAAGCACCACCATGCCCTTCGGCATTTCCAGAATGAGGGAAAGAAGATCGGCAGTGGCCGGAACGCTGCCGGTCGACCCCGCCGCGATGACAGGGTGTTGCGGCGGATCCGCGCGCCACAGATCGGCCTGCGCCCGGCGCATCGCCGTCTGCCAGTCGCCGGGATCGAGGGCTTCTTCCTCACCCAGAATCTTCGGCCAATTCTCCCGCAGGATGTTCAGGAACAGCAGAGTCTGTTTCCAGTTTTCGGAAAAGCGGTCGGGAGCCAGCCGGTCCAGATTGTCCAGCGACAGGCCCTCGATATGGACCTGATCCAGCAGCCGGGCGAGGTCGCCGGCCAGGATCGCCGCCTGTTCCGGGCTTGGACTGTCGAACCCGTAGGGCCATCCCCGCACCAGTTCGGCCAGGATCAGGGTGCGCCGCAGACCGGAAATGGGCGGCGGCAGATCCGCCATCAGTTCGGAGAAATCGGACCCGCCGCCCCCAAGAATCATTTCCTCGACATCGACATCGCCGATGGGGCGCATCCGCGGCAGCAACAACGCCGCGCCCTTGGCCTGGCGCAGGAAGGCTTCCCTGAGCGACCGGCAGGCGCGCCGCGTCGGCAGCAGGACCAGAACCTCGGACAAGGCCAGTGGATCGCCGCCCCATTGGCGCAGCAAGCCGTCCGCGAGCGCGTCGACGAAGGACCGCTCGGCAGGTATGGAATAGACGCGGCCGAATTTCATTTCCGTGTCTACCGCGTATTCGCTTTGGTGTAACCCTCGGCGATCACTTCCTCGACCTCCTTCAGGCTCTCCGGCGTGCCGACGTGATACCATTCCCCGTCATGGGTTATGCCGAAAAGCCGTTCGGTCTCTTGCACCTTGTTGTAGATCGTCCGCAAGGGAAACGGCCCGTCCGGCGCGTCGTCGAACAGGAAGGGTTTGAGGATCTGCAGGCCGCCGAAAAGATAGGGCGCGACCATGCGGTCGCCGCGATGCTCGGCGCGTTGGTCCGGGCCCAGATAATAGTCGCCGGGCCCGTCATACCCGTAAGACCCCGGGACCGATACCAGCAGCAGAAGGGCGTCCATCTTCTTCGGGTCCCAGGCATCCAGCATGCGCTGGACCGCCGGTTCGATCCCGTCGAACCAGATGGCGTCGGAACTGGTCACGAAGAAGGGGTCGGGGCCGATCTGGGCGAGCGCGTCGCGGACGCCGCCGCCGGTTTCCTGAATTTCCGGTTCGAAGTTGAGGATCACGTCATCGCGGTGCTTGAAATGGGCAACCATCTGATCCGGCAGGTAATGGGTGTTGATGACGAATCGCGTCACGCCGGCGGCCGCCAGCCGGTCGATCGGCCAGTCGATCAGCGGCTTGCCGCATAGCGGCACCAGGGGTTTGGGCATCGCGTCGGTCAGCGGGGCCATGCGCGTGCCGAACCCAGCGCCCAGGATCATCGCGGTTTCGATCACCGTGACCGTCGCCATCAAGCGGCCTCCGCCGGGGGTTCGCAGCGCATGTCCGGCGGCACTTCCCGGTCGAACCAGGTTTTCACCGGGGTCAGCGCCGGATGCCGCAGGTCGCCTTCCAGCCAGCGCCACAGCCGGGCGGTATGACGTAGATAGCCGGGCTTGCCGTCGCGATGGGCGAGGCGCGTGAAAATGCCCAGTATCTTGGTGCTGCGCTGCGCCGCCAGGATCGCATAGGACGCGTCGAAAGCATTGCGGTCGATCTCCGGGAACAGCGTGCAGTAGCGGTCCAGCAGCCGCGCGGTGACGTCGGGCGAGACATCCCGCCTGGCATCCTCGAACAGCGAGACGAGGTCGTAGGTCACCGGGCCGACGACGCCGTCCTGAAAATCCAGCAGGCCGACGCAGCCGGGGCTCTGGCGTTCCGGCAGCCACATCAGATTGTCCACGTGGTAGTCGCGCAGCACCAGCGTGTCGGGCACGCCGGCGGCCTGCGGCAGCACCGAGCGCCACGCGTCCAGGAAGGAGAGGCGCACCGCGTCCGGCACCGGGCCGCGGATGGCGGGCAGGTACCAGTCGGTCAGCAGCGCCGCTTCGCGCAGGTAAAGCGATTCGTCATACCGCGGTAGGTCGCCGAGCGCCGCGGGATCGACGCGTCGGTTGAGTTCCGCCAACACTTCCAGCGCCTGGGCGTAGAGCGTCGCTTCGTCGCCGCCGGCGGCAAGAACCTTGGTGAAGGTGTCGTCGCCCATGTCTTCCAACAGCAGAAAGCCGTTCTCGACGTCTTCCGCCATGATTTCGGGCGCGCTCAACCCCGCCGCGCGGAGTATGGCGGCGATGCGGATGAAGGGGCGCACGTCTTCCTTGTCCGGCGGCGCATCCATCAGCACGGCGCGGCGCCAGCCGTCCTTCAACCGGTCGTAGCGCCGGAAGGATGCATCGTCGGCCAACACGGAACGGTCCCGGTCGCGCCAGCCGTTCGCCGCCAGAAACGCGGCCAGGGCCTCGTCACGGGTCTTCATGCGGAAACCTCTTCAAGCCCGACCTCGGCCAGCCGGTTGTGCCATTCCCCGGGCGGCGCCGACAGCGTGGCCTGCCGGCCGCCATCGGTCTGGTCGATGCGGATGTCGAGCCTGTGCAGCGGCAAATGGCCGCCCATCCGATCCGGCCATTCGATCAGGCTGGCCGCTTCAACGAAGGCGTCCTCCACCCCCAGTTCGAACACGTCTTCGGGATCGTCCAACCGGTAGAGGTCCATATGCCACAGGTCGCAGTCGGGAAGTTCATAGGTCTGGACCAGGGTGAAGGTCGGGCTGGGCACCTCGACATCGTCGCCCAATACCGACTGGATCAACCCGCGCGCCAGGGTCGACTTGCCAGCGCCGAGATCGCCCCACAAAGCGACGATGTCGCCGGGCCGCAGGATCGACGCCAAGCGGGCGCCGAGCGCCCGCGTGGCCTCGATATCCGCCAGGGCGAGCGACGCGATATGGTCCTCATCCGGAACTGTCTGATGATCTGTCATGAATTTGCCGGTCCGACGGTCCGTTGAATTGTCCAGTCTATCCCCGGTTTATAGTCGATTCCCGGGGGCAACAGAAACCCCAAGAGCGCCCGGTCGATTGACCAATCGGGCGGGAGGCACTACCCCAAATCCAGAATGAGCACGCAAACCCAAACCGCATCCAAGTTCGAAACCGACGCCGTCATCATCGGCGCCGGGCCCGTCGGCCTGTTCGCCGTATTCGAACTGGGGATGCTGGGCATCAAGGCGCATGTGATCGACGCCCTCGACGAGGCCGGCGGCCAATGCACGGCGCTTTACCCCGAAAAACCGATCTACGACATCCCCGGCTTCCCGCGCATTGATGCCGGGGATTTGATCGCGAACCTTGAAGAGCAGGCCAATCCCTTTCACCCGGTCTATCATCTGGGCCGCCGGGTCGAGGCTGTTGGGGGAGACGCGGAGGCCGGCTTCACGGTCACGACGTCGAAAGGCGAGACCATCACCTGCAAGGTGATCCTGATCGCGGCCGGCGGCGGGGCGTTCGGCCCGAACCGCCCGCCCCTGGACGGGCTGGAGGAGTTCGAAGGCAAGAGCGTCTTCTACCTGGTCAAACGGCGGGAGGATTTCCGGGGCAAGCGGATCGTCATCGGCGGCGGCGGCGATTCAGCGGTCGACTGGGCTGTCTCCCTTGCCCCGATCGCGGCGTCCGTCTCCGTCGTCCATCGCCGGGCCACGTTCCGCGCAGCACCCGAAAGCGTGCGGCAATTGCATGCCTTGGCGGACGCCGGGTCGATCGACCTTGTAACGCCGTTCCAACTGGCCGGCCTGGAGGGGGCGGACGGACAGTTGACCGGCGTGCGGGTGAAGGATCTGGACGGAAACGAAAAGCTGTTGCCGGCGGACCGCCTGCTGCCCTTCTACGGCCTGGCCAACACGCTGGGGCCGATCGCCGATTGGGGGCTCGATCTCCACAAACACCAGATCGCGGTGGAGCGGTCGACCTGTGAGACGAACCGGCCCGGCATCTACGCCATCGGCGATGTCGCGGACTATCCGGGCAAGCTGAAGCTGATCCTGCAAGGGTTCGCGGATGCCGCCGGCGCGGCCCACGCGGCCCATGCCAGGGTCTTCCCCGACCAGGCGCTGCATTTCGAACATTCGACGACCAAGGGCGTCCCGGAATTCTGATACCCTTTGGGCCGGCGGATGCGCCCTATTTGCGCCCTATTTGCGCCGGATCAGCGTGCCTGAGCCATGGGCGGTGAACATTTCCAGCAAAATCGCGTGCGGCACGCGTCCATCCAGAATGACCGCGCCGTCGACGCCCTGATTGATGGCGTCGATACAGGTTTCCACCTTGGGGATCATGCCGCCGGTCAGCGTGCCGTCTTCCATCAGCTTGCCGGCCTGATCCACATCCATGTCGGTGATGACATGGCCTTCCTTGTCCATCACGCCCGCAACGTCGGTCAGCAGCAGCAGGCGCCGCGCATTCACCGCCGCCGCGATGGCGCCGGCGACCGTGTCGGCATTGATGTTGAAGGTCTCCCCATTCGGTCCCAGGCCGATGGGCGCGATCACCGGAATCAAGTCGGTCGACCGCAAGGCGTTCAGAATGGTCGGGTCGATCTTTTCCGGTTCGCCGACGAAGCCCAGGTCCAGGACTCTTTCGATGTTCGAATCCGGGTCCTTCTTGGTGCGTTCGACCTTGCGCGCGCGGATCAAGCCGCCGTCCTTGCCGGAAATACCGACACCGCGGCCGCCGGCCTCCGCCAGCGCAGCGGCGATGCCCTTGTTGATCTGGCCGCAAAGGACCATCTCGACAATCCCGACGGTTTCGCCGTCGGTCACGCGCAGCCCGTCGACGAATTCGGATTTGATCTTCATCTTCTCCAGCATCGCGCCGATCTGCGGGCCGCCGCCATGGACCACGATGGGATTGATGCCGCATTGCTTGAGCAGGACGATGTCGCGGGCGAAAAGCTTGGCCAGCTCGTCATTGCCCATCGCATGGCCGCCATACTTGATGACGATCGTCTCGTCATTGTAACGGCGCATATAGGGAAGCGCCTGCGTGAGGATCCCTGCCTGAGCCAGCCATTCCAGGCGGCGGCGGGACTTGTGCTCCTGCCGGTGGGCCAGATCGTCCTTGTCATGTTCGGGCATGCGCGTGTCCTCAGCGTTTCCTTGAGCCGACCTACTTGTCGCCGCACCGAAATCGAATTCAACGCGGCCGGACGGCTGGACAGGAGTTTAGTCGGTGCTCGCGAATCCCGCCAGCATTGCCATTTCCGCCCGCAATTCAGCCATCCCCAGCCCCTTGCGGGACGAGGTCGCGATGACGGTCGGGATGGCCGCGGGGTGCTTCTTGAGAACCACGGCGATATCGGCGATCAGCTTTTCCTGCTGCGGGGCGGAGATCTTGTCCCGCTTGGTCAATACGATCTGGTAGGAAACGGCGGCCATATCCAACCCTTCCATCAGGGAAATGTCGGAGGCCTTCAGCCCGTGGCGTGCGTCGATCAGCACGAAAAGCCGGCGCAGCGACTGCCGCCCGCGCAAATAGTCGAAAATCAACTGGGTCCAGCCGTCGACCAGATGTTTCGGCGCCTTGGCAAAGCCGTATCCGGGCATGTCGACCAGCCACAGGGCCCCGTCGGAAAGATCGAAATAGTTCAGGGCCTGGGTCCGGCCCGGCGTGTTGCTGGTCCGCGCCAGCGCGTTCTGGCCGACAAGCGCGTTCAGCAGGCTGGATTTGCCGACATTCGAGCGGCCGGCAAAAGCGACCTCCACCGGGCCGTCGGGCGGCAGGTCCTTGGTCGAAACGACGCTTTTGACGAAGGCGCAGGGACGGGCGAAGAGGAGGCGGCCCGCCTCCAATTCCTCATCGCTGTGTTCTACGGTCGGGGCCGGCGCATCGGCCATGGCCAGTCCTCCAGAACTAATCCGGGTCGGCGCCCCGGCGGTCAGGGCTTCGCCTTGCCGCCGCCGATGGCAACGCCCATGCGGCGCATGATGACATATTGCTGCAGGATCGAAAGCGAGTTGTTCCAGGCCCAGTAGATCACCAGACCGGCCGGGAAGCCGCCCAGAATGAAGGTGAACATCAGCGGCATGAACATGAAGACCTTCGCTTGGATCGGATCGGCGGGCGCCGGGTTCAGCTTCTGCTGCAGGAACATGGTCACGCCCATGAGGATCGGCCATATCCCGATATTGACGATTGCCAGCGCGGCCGGAACCTCCCAACTGAACATGCCGAATCCTTCCAGCAGACCCAGCGGGTCCGGCGCGGAAAGATCATGAATCCATCCATAAAAGGGCGCGTGGCGCATTTCGATGGTGACGAAGAGCACCTTGTAGAGCGAAAAGAAGACCGGAATCTGCAACAGGATCGGCAAACAACCCGACAGCGGGTTCACCTTTTCCTTCTTGTAGAGCTCCATCATCTCCGTATTCAGCTTCTGGCGGTCGTCGCCATAACGCTCCTTCAGCTCGACCATTTTCGGCTGCAGCAGCTTCATCTTGCTCATCGACTTGTAGGACTTGTTGGCGAGCGGGAAGAACAGAAGCTTGATCCCGAAGGTCAGCGCCAAAATCGCCAGGCCGAAATTGCCCAACACGCCGTGCAGATAGTGGATGCCGTAGAAGATCGGCTTGGTCAGCCAGTAGAACCAGCCGAAATCGACGGCCAGATCGAAATTCGCAATGCCCAGATTGTCCTGATAGCTGTCCAGCAGCACGGTTTCCTTGGCGCCGGCGAAAAGGCGGTTCGTCACCTCAAGCGTCTGTCCCGGCGCGATCGATTTCGCATCGGTCAGGAAGTCGGCCTGATACCGGTCCTTCTTGTTGGCCCGGTCGCCGGTGAAGCTTGTCTGCACGGTTTCGGTCTGATCGGGAATCAGTGCCGTCAGCCAGTATTTGTCCGTGATCCCAAGCCAGCCGCCGGTGGTCGGCTGCTTCTTGGCCTGCTTGACGATGCCGTCTTCGATCAGATCCGTGTAATCGACTTCTTCGAGCGCCTGATCGAAAACCCCGATCAGCCCTTCGTGAAGGATGTAATAGCCCAGGATGTTGGGCGTTCCGGTCCGGGAAATCACGCCATAGGGCGATACGGTCAGCGGTTCGCCGGCTCCGTTCACCACGCGCTGGGTGACGGTGAACATGAAATTCTTGTCCAGCGTGACGACCTGTTCGAAGCGCACGCCCTTGTCGTTCGTCCAACTCAGCGTCACCGGGTCGTTGACCCCAAGCACGGGTTTGTCGGCGGTCCAGACCGTGTTCCGGTTCGGCACGTCGCCGGTCTGCCCCAGCCAGCCGAATTCGGCATGATAGGGCTTCTCGGTCCCGGCCGGATTGAGCAGCACGATGTTGGCGCTCTCCTCGTCCACCGTCTCGCGGTAGTTCCGCAGGGTCAGATCGTCGATCCGCGCGCCTTTCAGGGCGATGGACCCCGCCAGACGATCGGTCTTGATTTCCAATCGCGCCGTGTCGTCCAGCACGTCCGCGCGGGTCTTCGGGAAACCGGCGATGGACTGAATTTCGCGCGGCACCTCGGCGCCGATCTTCGGCTGGGCGGATTCGCCGGCACCCGACTGCGCCCGTTCGGCGGCCTGCTGCTGTTCAGCGGCAATGCGGGCTTCCTGTTCGGGAATTGCGATGAAGAACTGCCAGCCGATCATGATGAGCGCCGACAAGGCGATCGCCAGTATCAGATTTTTCTTGTTGTCGCCGTCCATGATCCCTCAAGCAGCCTTCTTATTCGGATGAACCGCGGCCGTCTTGCCGCGAAGGTTGGCGGGCTTCCGGCGCCGGTTTCCGATCTGTGTCGCGATCCCGTTCACCGGAATCGTCCTCGGAAGACCAGGCCTTCAGGCGCTTCATCGCCTTTTCCAAGTCCGTGCGCAGATCGTCGAACAGTCGGTCCAGCGTTCCCGCCCGGGCGATCAGCACGTAATCGACGCCGCGTCTTGCATGCGGGATCAGGATCTCGTCCGCCAGGGCACGAAGACGCCGTTTCGCGCGGTTGCGTTGAACCGCGCCGCCGACTTTCTTGCTGGCCGTGAAGCCGATCCGAACCGCTGTGTCTGACGGGTTTGGCGTTCCCGAACCGGGAAGGTCACGCCGCTTCGCCGCCTGCAAGACCAATCCCGGCTGCGCGGTGCTGCGCTTGGCGCGGGATAGGGCGACAAACTCGGCCCGACGCTTCAGTCTTTCGACGGCGGGCCGGCTCATCACTATGCGGACAGACGCTTACGACCCTTGGCGCGACGGGCGGCGAGAATGCGGCGGCCGCTGGAAGTGGCCATGCGCGAGCGGAAACCGTGACGACGCTTGCGGATCAAGCGGCTGGGTTGAAAGGTACGTTTCACCGTTTTTCTCCTACATTCCCCGCCGGAACGGACCGTGCGCCGCTTCACCGGGGGGATCGATAAACTCTCGTGTTTCTGTAGCTTCCAGGTATGGTCTGGACCGGCCCTGCAACAGACGCAGAAACGCGGCGTCCGGCCCACTTTGGCCCGCCGTACCCTTGAAAACGACGCCGGGGTATAGTCCGGCAAAGGGACCAAGTCAACGTAGATCAAGCCAAATCGGGCAGGTCATCGCCGCACAGTGCATCACGGACGGTTGACTGGTGGTGATCGAGCCGCCGGTCTAAATCAAGCCTTAACCTTACCGGTCCAAGGTATCTGACCGATACGCACCGGAAAACGGGACATGTGATCGTGACAACAAGGCCGAGGCGAAAAGACGTGAGTGACATTGCCGAACAGGCTGCGGGCGAAGCCCGCGCGCGCAAATCGCCCTGGCGGTTCGCCCCGCTGGCCTTGATTGCCCTTGGCTTCGCGGGTTTCTTCGCGTTCGGCCTGGACCAGTATTTATCCTTCGACGCCCTGCGCGAAAACCGGCAATGGCTGATCGATACGGTCGCCGCGAATCACCTTCTCTCGGCTTTGGTCTTCATCCTCGTCTATGCGGTGGCGGTGGCGGTTTCCCTGCCCGGCGCCTCGTTGCTGACATTGATGGGCGGTTTTCTGTTCGGGGCGGTGTTCGGCACCCTTTATGTCGTCCTGGCCGCGACGCTTGGAGCCGTGGGGATTTTCCTGGCCGCGCGGACGGCCTTTTCCGATATTCTGCGGGCCAAGGCCGGCCCTTGGCTGACCAAACTGCAGGCCGGGTTTCATGAGAACGAGTTGAACTATCTTCTGTTCCTCCGCCTGGTCCCCGCTTTTCCCTTCTTCATCGTCAATATCGTCCCCGCCTTTCTAGGCGTTTCGTTGCGCACCTACACGATCGCGACCCTGATCGGGATCATACCCGGCACCGCCGTCTATGCGGTCTTTGGCGCCGGCCTGGGTGAGATCCTGTCGTCCGACACCGAATTGTCGCTTTCGGGCATCCTGTCGCCGGAGCTGGTGATCGGCATGGTCGGCCTCGCCGTTCTGGCCCTGGTTCCGGTGCTGGTCCGGAAATTTTCCCGCAAACCCGCCGGCGAATAGGGGCAGGGAACAGGGAAATCCCGTGCTTTCCCCACCGGCCGGAACAGGTTTAAGTCTTGCACTTCGCCGCGGGCGAACTCACGTTTGTCTTCGATATACACGGGAAGGCCTTCTTCGGCGGGCACGCAAAACGATGACGGTCAACGACATGCAGGGCCAACGCACCGCCAATGGCCCTATCAGCGGTGCCTATGCCGGCCGGGACAGCCGACATGCATAGCCTGTCCGCCCGGCTGCTGGTTCTGACCGCCGTCTTCGTGATGCTGGCGGAAGTCTTGATCTTCCTGCCGTCGGTCGCCCGGTTCCGGCAAGATTACATGGTTCAGCGGATCGGCGACGCGCATCTGGGCATTCTGGCGCTGGACGCAACGCCGGACGGCATCGTCTCGGACAAATTGAAGCAGGAATTGCTGGGCCATGTGGGCGCGCATGCGATTTCGGTGCGGCGCAGCGGCATGAAGCTGACCCTGATGGAGGACAATCCGCGCGCCGTCGATACGACCATCCGGCTGGAGGAGCTTTCCCCCCTGGATATGATTTCCGGCGCCCTGAACACGATGATCGAGCAGCAGGACCGGGTTTTGCGGGTCGTCGGCTACAGCCCGAAGGACATGGACGCCGAAATCGAAATCGTCATCGACGAAGCGCCGATCTCGGCCGCCTTGCTGGATTTCGGCTGGCGCATTTTCCTGCTGTCGCTGGTCATTTCCATGATCACCGCCGGGTTGGTCTTCCTGGCGCTGCATTGGCTTCTGATTCGGCCGCTGCGCCGGATCACGGAAAACATGACCGCCTTCCGCGACAATCCTGAAGACGCGACCCGCATCATCACGCCGACTGAGCGGCGCGACGAAGTCGGCGTCGCGGAAAAGGAACTCGCCTCCATGCAGCAGGGTCTGCGCATGGCCTTGCAGCAGAAGGAACATCTGGCCGCGCTGGGCACCGCGGTCGCCAAGATCAACCACGACCTGAAGGGCATCCTGTCCCGCGCCATCCTGGTTTTCGACCGGCTGGAGGAATCCGACGACCCGGAGGTCCGGCGGATCGCCCCGACGCTGATTTCGTCAATCGACCGCGCCATCGCCATGTGCAGCCAAACGCTGAACTATGTCGGCCAGGAAAGCCCGACGCTGAACCGCAGCCGGTTCGCATTGCAGGACCTGTTTGACGAGGTCTGCGGCAAGGAGATCGACGGCGTCTCGCTGAACGCCGAATTGGTCAACGGCCTGTTCCTCGACGCGGACCGCGACCAACTGTTCCGGGCGCTGTCGAACCTGATCCGCAACGCGGTCCAGGCCGGCGCGCAGGAGATTCAGGTTTCCGCCCGTCACGAGGGGGAATGCACCGTGGTCGATATTTCGGACAACGGGCCGGGACTGCCCCCCAGAGCTCAGGAAAACCTGTTCAAACCGTTCAAGGGATCGACCCGCGCCGGCGGCACCGGCCTGGGCCTTGCCATCGCGCGGGAATTGCTGCGTGGCCATGGCGGCGATTTGGAACTGCTCCGGACCAGCGGGTCGGGCACCATCTTCCGCCTCAGCATTCCCGACCGGTCGTCCGCGTAACCGGCACGATCGCGGGCGGCGCAACCGGGGTTTGATCCGCATTTGCCTTACCGTGCGCGGCGGGACAAGGTTGCACCCCGCACAGTATCAACGAAAGCATTCGGCGCGATGGCGACCTTCCCTTCCGATCCCCAAAACGGCCCGAAACCGGGGCCCCTGAATCTGATCACCGATGTGCCCGGCCTGATGGTCGGCAACGCGGTCGATGAGGCGGCGGCCTCCGGCGTCACGGTGGTGCTGGCGGAAGGCGGCGGCGCCATCGCGGCGGTCGACACCCGTGGCGGCGCGCCCGGCACGCGGGAAACCGACGCGCTGCGCCCCGGCACACTGGTCGACCGCGCCAACGCGGTGGTGTTGAGCGGCGGGTCCGCCTTCGGCCTGGACGCGGCGGGCGGGGTCCAATCCTGGCTGGCGGAGCGCGGGCGCGGTTTCACGGTTGCCGGTCACATCGTTCCCATCGTCCCGGCGGCAATCCTGTTCGATTTGGCGAATGGCGGAAACAAGGACTGGGGACGCGAACCGCCCTACCGGCGGCTGGGGATCGAGGCCTGCGAGGGCGCGGGACCCGGCTTTGCGCTCGGCAATGCGGGGGCGGGTTTCGGGGCCATCGCCGGCCCGGTGAAGGGCGGGCTTGGCAGCTGTTCGGCGGTCGACCCCATAAGCGGTTATACGGTCGGCGCGCTGATCGCGGTCAATTCGGTCGGCTCCCCGATCACGCCTGACGGGTCCGGCCTGTGGGCCTGGCCGTTCGAATTGGACGGCGAATTCGGTGTTGCGCCGCCGGTCCCGGTTCGGACCGGCGGGGCCTATGTGACCAAGCGGCCGCGCCGTGCCGGAGAGAATACGACCATCGGCGTCATCGCCACCGACGCGCCGCTGACGGTCGCCCAGGCGGAGCGCCTGGCCATCATGGCGCATGACGGATTGGCGCGCGCCATCCACCCGGTCCACAGCCCCTTCGACGGCGACCTGCTGTTCAGCCTGGCGGCGACGGACGGCAAGACCGGCGCGGTCGATCCGGACCTGCTGATGCATCTGGGCACCCTGACCGCGGATGCGGTCGCCCGCGCCGTGGGACGGGCCATCATCGAAGCCCGGCCGCTGTACAAAACAACGGCATTCATTAACGCTTAAGCCATTGTTTTAAATAGGTTTATCAACGGTCTCTTATCCTGTTTCCGGCCCTTAGGGGTGACACCTGCCGCGCGGCGGGGTATCATGCTGCATCGCAACAAAATATGAGGTGCCCGGCATGTCTGTCCTGACCCGCGCGGAGGACATATCAAACATCGCATTCGGATTCATGGGATCCAAGGCGCTTTTCGCGGCGCTCCACAACAAGGTGTTCACGCATCTTTCCGGCGCCCCCAAGACTTCTGACGAGCTGGCCGCGGTGACGGCGCTCGACCCAGAACGCGCCCAAACGCTGCTGACGGCGCTCGCCGGTCTCGGCTTGGTCTCCGTCGTCGACGGAAAATTTTCAAATTCACCCGCCGCGGAAGATTTCCTGGTCAAAGGCGCGAAATACGATTTCGGCGACTATCTGCGACTGCAGGTCGACCGGCAGATGTATCCGCTGCTGGATCAGATTGAACAGGCGCTGGTCGACGAACTGCCGGAAGGCGCGACGGGGTCCTATGCCGATTGGTTTTCCGACCCGGAAGAAGCGCGGGTCTATTCCGAGAGCCAGCATGCCGGATCCCTCGGTCCGGCGCGCGGGCTGGCCCGGCAGATCGACCTGTCTGCGGCGACATCGCTGCTCGACGTGGGCGGCGGCACCGGCGCCTATTCGATCACGCTGTGCAACGCCTTTCCCAATCTGAAGGCGACCATCATCGACTTCCCAAACGTCGCCACGCTGGGTCGCAACTATGTTGCCGAGGCCGGGTTGGCCGACAAGATCCGGTATATCGACGGCAACGCATTGGACACGGTTTGGCCGAAGGGCCAGGACGCCATCCTGATGTCCTATCTGTTCTCCGGCGTGCCGGATACCGAACATGAGCGGCTGATCGCGCAAGCCTATGACTGCCTCAATCCGGGCGGCATCGTGCTGATCCACGATTTCGTCGTGCATGCGGACCGGACCGGCCCGAAGAACGCCGCGCTGTGGCAATTGCAGCATACGGCCTTCACGCCGCAGGCCCGCTCGCTGGACGACGAATGGCTCGCCGCGCGTCTGGTGGAGGCCGGATTCGGCGCGGTCTCGGTGGAACCGATGATCCCGGCGATGACGATGCTGGCCAAGGGAACTCGCCCGCGCTGAACCTTTTGCGCCGAAACCGGCGGCCCGGCCGCGCGCCGGCACGGCCCGGATTCGCTTTTCCCCTTCTCCGGTTTCGGTATGATGCGATCCGCCTGATCGAGTACGTTATTCTAGTAGGTTATTTCTGGCATACTGGCTTGAGGCGGAATGGCGGCGGCAGGAGGCCATCGCCCGTCCGCCCTGTGAATGGGAGGGTTTGTGATGCGCGGTAAACGGTTTGGGCTTGCCCTGGCTGCGGCACTTGCACTGACGGCCGGCGGCGCGGCCGCGAAAGATACCTTGACCTTGGGGGTGGCCCTTGAGCCGCCGCATCTGGATCCGACGGCCGGCGCCGCGGCGGCGATCGACGAGGTGGTCTATGCCAATTTGTTCGAAGGCCTGACGCGCATCGACAAGAACGGCGCGGTCCAGCCGGGACTGGCGGCAAGCTGGACGATTTCCAACGACCGGCTGACTTATACCTTCACCCTGCGCGATGGGGTTTCCTTCCATGACGGCGCGGCGTTCGACGCAAGCGACGTGAAATTCTCGCTCGACCGGGCGCGGGCCGAAGACTCGACCAATGCCCAGAAGGGCCTTTTCGCGGCCATCGCGACGGTCGAAGCGCCCGACGCCAAAACCGTCGTCGTTACCCTGAAACAGCCGGAAGGCAACTTCCTGTGGAACATGGGCTGGGGCGACGCGGTGATCGTCGATCCGGCGAGCGCGGAGACCAACAAGACCAACCCGGTCGGCACCGGGCCCTTCAAGCTGACCCGCTGGACCAAGGCCGACAACGTGGTGTTGAGCCGCCAGGACGCCTATTGGGGCGACAAGCCCGCCCTGAAGACGGTCACCTTCAAATTCATCCCCGACGCGTCGGCCCAGGTCGCCGCCCTGCTGGCGGGCGACGTCGACGCCATGCCGAACATGGGCGCGCCGGAAACCCTGGCGCAGTTCGACGCCGATCCCCGTTTCGAAGTCGTGGTGGGCACCACGGAGGGGGAAACGCTGCTTGTCCTCAACCAGCGGCGCGATCTGTTCAAGGACCCGAAAGTCCGCCGCGCCATCGCCCATGCAATCGACAAACAGGCGATCGTCGATGGGGCCATGTTCGGTTTCGGCACGCCGATCGGCTCCCATTTCGCGCCCCATAACCCGGCCTATATCGACTTGACGGGCGTCGCCCCGCACGACCCGGCAAAGGCCAAGGCGCTGCTGGCTGAAGCGGGCCATGCAGAGGGGCTGAAACTGGTGATGAAACTGCCGCCACCGTCCTATGCGCGGCGCGGCGGGGAAATCATCGCCGCCCAGTTGCGCGCCGTCGGCATCGAGACCGAGTTGGTGAACGTGGAATGGGGCCAATGGCTGTCCGACGTGTTCAAGGGCGATCACGATTTCGACCTGACCATCGTCAGCCATACCGAGCCGCTGGACATCGGAATCTATGCCCGGCCCGACTATTATTTCGGTTATCAATCCGCCGCCTTCAACGCGGTGATGGACGAGATTCGCGATACGGCTGACGAGGAAAAGCGCAAAAATCTGTATCAGAACGCGCAGCGTATCCTGGCCGACGACACGGCGAACGTCTTCCTGTTCCAGCTTGCCAAGACCGGCATCCGCGCCGCCAAGCTGGAAGGCCTTTGGGAAAACGCCCCAATCCAAGCCAACGACGTCACCGGCGTCCATTGGCGCTAGGTTTTCCGCCCCGGTCCGCCTGTCTCGGGCCGGGGCGCTTCCCTTTCCTTGACCGGGAGGCAGGGGGCCGAGACTGATGCTGTCCTACCTCGCCCACCGCGCCTTCAATCTGGCGGCCGCGCTTGTCGCCGCCTCGCTGCTGGTTTTCGTGGTCCTCTCCGTGCTGCCGGGCGACCCGGCGGAAATCATGCTGGGCGTGGGTGCGACGCCGGAATCACTGGCGGCCTTGCGCGCGGAACTGGGCCTCAACACGTCCGCGGTCATCCGCTATTTCGATTGGATCGGGGGCGTGCTGCATGCCGATTTCGGCCAAAGCATGACCTATGGCGTGCCGGTCGCCGAACTGGTGCTGGAACGCCTGCAGGTCACGGTCCCGCTGGCGGTCATCGCCTTCCTGATGGCCGTCGCCGTGGCGCTGCCCTTCGGGATCTTCGCGGCGGTCAACCGCAACCGGCCCGGCGACTACCTGGTCATGGGGTTCAGCCAATTGGGCCTGGCGGTGCCGAATTTCTGGTTCGGCATCCTGCTGATCCTGCTCTTCGCGGTGCAGCTGCATTGGTTCCAGGCCGGCGGCTTCGCGCCTTGGGAGGACGGCTGGGGCCCGGCGCTGAAATCCCTGCTGCTGCCCGCCATCGCGCTGGCCCTGTCGGAAGCGGCGATCCTGTCGCGCGTCGTTCGTTCCGCGACGCTGGACGTCTACCGGGAAGACTATGTGCGCACGGCCCGCGCCAAGGGGTTGAGCAACAGCGCCGTGCTGTTCCGGCATGTGCTGCGCAACATGTTGCTGCCGGTCATCACCATCATGGGGCTGCAATTCGCCTTCCTGATCGCCGGCGCGGTGGTGGTCGAGAACGTCTTCTACCTGCCCGGCCTGGGCCGGTTGATCCTGCAGGCGATCTTCCAGCGCGACCTGGTCGTCGTGCAGAACGTCATCCTGCTGCTGGCCGCCTTGGTCGTGACGGTCAATTTCATTGTCGACATCGCCTATGCGCTGATCGATCCCCGCCCCCATGGGGAGGCGCACCGATGACCGGAACGCGCCAGTCACCTCTGCGAAAAGCGCTGCGCCGCCCGAACCTGGTCCTGGGCGCGCTGCTGACGGGCTTTTTATTCCTGATCGGCGTGGCCGCAATCTTCGGCACGCCCTACGCGACCGACGGCGTTTCCATCGCCGAACGGCTGCAGGGGCCTTCTGCGGCCCATTGGCTGGGCACCGATTCGCTGGGCCGCGACATGCTCAGCATGCTGATGAAGGCCGCGCAGAACGCGCTGCTGATGGGTGTCGTCGCGGTCGGCATCGGCCTGGCGGCCGGTGTCCCGGCGGGGCTCTACACCGCGATGCGGAGCGGGTTGCCGGCGGATGCGGTGATGCGGCTGTCGGACCTGATCTTCGCCTTTCCCGCGATCCTGACCGCGGTGCTGATCGCGGCGCTCTACGGGCCCGGCGTCACCAATGCGATCCTGGCGGTGGGCATCTTCAACATCGCCGTCTTCGCGCGGGTCACGCGGGGGGCGGCACTGTCGGTGATGGGGCGTCCCTTCGTCACCGCGGCCGCCGCCATCGGGCGGACGCCGGTGGCCATTGCCATGATCCATGTGCTGCCAAACGCGGCCAGCGCCATCATCGTGCAGGCGACGATCCAATTCGCGGTCGCGATCCTGGCGGAAGCGGGGTTGAGCTATCTGGGCCTGGGCGTACAGCCGCCGGACCCGAGCTGGGGCAAGATGCTGAACGACGCACAGACCCTGATGTTCACCCATCCGATGCAGGCCGTGGTGCCCGGCGCGGCGATCATGGTCGCGGTGCTGGGCCTGAACCTGCTGGGGGACGGGCTGCGCGACGCGCTGGACCCGCGCCTGCGGGTCGTGCGCTCGGGCTGAGGCAAGGCGTCGGGAAAAGCCTAGCCGCCGTTCTGGCGGGCGCGAATCGGTTTCGCATAGGCCAGTTCCACGTCCCAGGGGAAGAGGATCCAGGTATCCTGCGAAACCTCGGTCACGAAAGTGTCGACCAGCGGCCGCCCGGCGGGCTTGGCATAGACGGTGGCGAAATGGGCCTTGGGCAGCATGTCGCGGACGATGCGTGCGGTCTTTCCGGTATCCACCAGATCGTCGATGATCAACCATCCCTCGCCATCGCCGTCGATGCCCTTCAGGATGTGCGCATCGCCCATGTCCTTGTGGTCATAGGTGGAGATACAGACCGTATCGACCAGGCGGAGTTCCAATTCGCGGGCCACGATGGCGGCCGGAACCAGCCCGCCGCGCGTGATCGCCACGATTCCCGTGAACGGGCCCAGCGCATCCAGGCGATAGGCGAGCGCCCGCGCCGTACGGTGCAATTCGTCCCAGGACACCGGGAAGTCCATACCCTTCTCATCGACCATCGCTCCGCCTCCGCGCGTTGTTGACGGCGGATTTGATAGACCGGTTGCAGGGGGATGAAAAGCCGCCAACCGCGCGCGCGGGCGGTTTTGCGCCCGGCGGTGCGTCAAACGGCGGCTTGCGGGTCCTCGGTGATATAGACGCCGGCGATTTTCCAGCTTCCGTCTTCCTGGCGCTCCATATGATAGATCGCGATCTTGCGGGCGCCGTCGCGGCCGATGATGCGGACGGCCTGCAGCAGGTCCGAGCCCTGGGGCTTGATGTCCAGGAATTCCACCGCGGCGGGATCGATCAGGAAACCATAGCCGCGCCGGACCATGTCCATGAACCCGTCGACCGTCCCGAACATGCCTTGGATATTGGGGGCGGCGTGCCGGTAGGCGCCGGACCCGTCATTCTGCCGGAAGGCCTGAAGCTGGCTTTCGATCACCGTGACGATGGCGGAGCGCTGGTCGGCAGACTGGGCCAGGGCGGGACGCGGCGAAAGCGCGATCGCCGCAAGCGCCAATAAGGCGAGCAGCATGGCGGCTGGATAGAAGCGGAAAATGTGCGGGTGCGTTCCCATGACCGTTCCCCTTGTCGTTGGTCGAAACCCGGACGCGCGCCTTGAAAGGCGGCGCCCCTGGTTAACGATACGAACGGAACGGCCGAAAGGATTAGCGGACGAAAACCCTATCGAACGAATACTTGGACTTCGTTGTTGGCGACCGCGTCCGTCGTGGTCAGCAGCTGAATCCGGCTGGAAGAAATCCCCATATCGGTCAGGGTCCGCAGCACGTCTTCCGCATTCCGCTTCGCCGCCGCGTTGTTCAGCGCGACGCTGGCGGCGTTGCCCTGTGCGGGGCTGACGGCCAACAGGTCGAAGGTGGCGTTCGGCTTGCGCGACAGCGCCTGGCTGACCGCGTTGAACAGCGCCTGCTGGTACTGAACGTTCGGGCGGTCGAACCGGATGATCACCAGCGGCGGATCGCCCGCCTGCGGCACCGTGGCCCGGGCGGCCGCGCGGGCCAGGTTCTCGGTCTGCGTGAAGGCCTGGGTCGCCAGGCTGGAGCCGTACAGCTCACCATTCTTGATCGCCAGCGACAGCGTCGTCATGTTCTGACGCTCGCCGTTCACATAGATGTTCTGGCGGCTGATATCCTGGCTCAACTCATTCAGCGTGCGGTCCACTTCGACCACCGCCTGGTGAACCTTGTCTTCCAGCGAACGCAGGCGGACATGGTCTTCCTCGACCGCGCCGCTCAACCCATAGGTCGCCTGGACGGCGTTCAGCAGATATTGGCCGAAGGCCGCGTGTTCCGCCGCGTCGTTGGACAGCACGGTGACCTGCGGGGTCACTTCGGCGATGCTTTCCAGCGCGGTCTGGGCCTGATTCCATTGCGCGACGAGGATCGGGTTGCCCGGCGTCGTGCCCTGCTGCAGTCGCGCGGTGATCGCGGCGACGAGCTGGTGATACTGGTCGGCCGAGGCACGGCCCTGTTCCATGATGGCGTTGGCGCGGGCCTTGATGGACTGGACGCTGCCTTCAAGCTTGCCCAGGTCACCCTGCATGGCATCCACCTTGCGGCCGACGAAGGTCTGGCCGACCGTCGGCGTGGTGATGCCGGTCGAGGCCACGGCGGGCTGCTGCTGGACGACAGGCGCCGGAATTTCCGACGTCGCCAGCGGGGCCGGCGTTTGATATTGCTGAACCGGTTGCTGGGGCGCCGCCGGCGCCTGCACCACGGCGGGGCCTGCCGGATCGGGGGCCTCCGTCGTCGGCCAAAGCGCTTCGCATCCCGCCAGGGCGACAGACGCCGTGACAAGCAAACCAGTTTTCCAAGTGCCGCTGATCTTCCGCATCTGACCTTCGCGCCTCAACCCTGCCCCAATTCAACCCAAAACTAATCGAATAACGAATACTCGGAACCAATACTCACAAGACAAACGTCGCACTTTGGGCGACCAATACTTGATGCACCCTAAACGTTATTGCCAGAAAGGTCACCCTTAATTGCCCCGCCGCGTCACGGAAACTTGCGCGTTCCACAAAGCGGCCCATCGACGCCTTCGGCCGAATCACCCGAAGGCTAAATGCCTGCAACTCTTGAACAACCCCCGACCTACATCACGGTCTTTTCCCACCAGGGACTGGACCGTCTGTCAAGCAGCGCGCATCTTACGGGATAAGAAAAATGCCCACAAGACAGGCGCTTCCAGGCTTTTCGACAAATGCCCGCGATTTGGACCGGCAATAACGTCCCGCGCCCGGAAACCGCATGCGGGCGCGATGCGGCGACAATCACCCTGAAACGGTTAACAAAACCCTTATCAAAACCGTCAATTCGGTGCTTGCCTTCGCCCGCCGCATCCTGTACCTACCGCCCTCGCATCGGCCAAGCCGATACGCGGCCCCGGAATTCGGTCCTTTTCAAGGACATTCCAGGGCGGGTCCGAAACGGCCCTGCGCGCCCGTAGCTCAGTTGGATAGAGTGCTTGACTACGAATCAAGAGGTCGGGAGTTCGAATCTTCCCGGGCGCGCCATTTTTCCTTTCATATTTTGACCCTCAAGCGCCAGGAGACATCATTCGTGCTCTCGGGCTTTCCTCGCATAAGCTCGGGCGGCCGGTCGGCCTTGCCGAACCCTGACGGGTTCAACAGCCAGCTTCTTTCCAACAGGATGGCATCGATTCCGATTCTTGCCGAACAAATCCGGGCGAGTCGGCACTGGCGCTGTTAAGATCACGGTCTGATTCACTTAAAGCCGGTGAGGAAAGGGACCCCATGCCAGAAACCAGAGTGCCGCGCCTGGCGGTTTTGATCGACGCCGATAACGCGTCGGCCAAGATCGCGGATGGGTTGTTCGAGGAAATCGCCAAGATCGGCGAGGCCAGCGTGCGACGGATCTACGGCGATTTTTCCGGGACACGGTTGAAGTCCTGGGCGGATGTGCTGTCGAAACACGCCATCACGGCGAGCCAGAATTTCGCCAATACCACCGGCAAGAACGCGTCGGACATCGCGCTGGTGATCGAGGCGATGGACCTGCTGCACAGCGGGCGGTTCGACGGTTTCTGCCTCGTTTCCTCCGACAGCGATTTCACGCGGCTCGCCTCGCGCATCCGGGAACAGGGCGTCGACGTCTATGGGTTCGGAGAGCAGAAAACGCCGGAGAGTTTTCGCCAGGCCTGCCGACGCTTCATCTATACCGAAAACCTGTTGCCCGGCGCCGCCACCGCCGAAGCCCAGTCGGAAACCAGCGCCGCCCCGGCCAAGGCCCTGAAGCCGCCGAGCGCGGCGACGCCGCTGGTGCGTAAGGCGATCGCGCAACTGGAGGACGAGGACGGCTGGGTGGGCCTCGGCGCGGTCGGCAATCAACTCTCAAATCTGGCGTCGGATTTCGATGCAAGGACCTATGGGCAAGCCAAATTGATGGACCTGGTGCAAAAGACGGGGTCCTTCGAGATCAAGAAGGAAAGCGGCACGGTTTATGTGCGCGCGAAATCCAGAGGCAAGAGCAAGCAGGCGTCCTGACATCCGGACCCGTGGCTGGTTTTCCCGGACAAGGGCGCCCGGTCACGCCACGGCGACGTCGCGCGCAACCCGGGTTTCGGGGAACCGCACGGTGACCGTGGTGCCCTGGGCCGGGACGGACTCGATGGTCATCGAACCCTGGTGCAGGCGCATCATGGCGCGGACAAGGGGGAGGCCGAGGCCGGTGCCCTGGTCGCTGCGGATATAGGCGGAGCCGGTCTGCGCGAAGGGTTCGACCGCATGGGCGATTTCCGCGCGGGTCATGCCGACGCCGTTGTCGATGACGCTGAGCGCCAAGCGGCCATCCGTTTCCAGCGCGGTTCGGATGCGGACGCGCCCGCCGCTATCGGTGAACTTGATGGCGTTGGAGGCGAGGTTGATCACCACCTGCTTCACCAGGCGGCGGTCGGCGCGCATCAAGGGCAGGTCGGCCGCGTTCTCGGCAACCAAGGTGACCGCCGCCTTGCCCGCATTGGGTTCGATCAGCCGCATCACCTCGTCGACCACGTTGCCGACATCGACATCCGTTTCGTGCAGATCAAGCTTGCCGGCCTCTATCCGCGAATGTTCCAAAAGGTCGTTGATCAGCGACAGCAGATGGCCGCCCGCCTCGCGGATTGATTTCGTGTAGTCCTGATAGCGGCCGTCCCCGCCGAGCGGGCCGAAGCTTTCCAGCTCCATCACTTCGGCGAACCCGATGATGGCGTTCAGCGGCGTGCGCAGCTCGTGGCTCATGCTGGCCAGGAAGGAGGATTTGGCCTGGTTCGCGCCTTCCGCGGCGGACTTCGCGCGCACCAGCTCGTTCATCGTCTTTTCCAGATAGAGCATGTGCTGGTTCACGCGCCCGACGACCTGATTGTATTTCTGGGCGACGGGTTCGATTTCCGACCCGGTATGGACGCGCACCGGCTGCAGATGGGATTCGCTGTCCTGGTTGCGTTCCATATCGTCGATGATGTCGACGATGGGCGAGCTTTCGTCATGTTCGAATACGTTGAGGCCGACACGCTCCCCTTCCGCCGATACCCGCAGGGGCAACACGCGGTTCAGCAGCTTGAACCCGACGAAGGCGACCCCGAAACTGTAGGCGCCGATGGCCGCCACGCCCAGTGTCTGGACGAAAAGCTGGTCGAGGAGGGGGATGGCGAACGTTCCCGCCGGGGCCAGCGGCACAAGCCCGATCGTGCCCACCGCGCCGGCGAAAAGATGCACGGGGACCGCCCCGACCGCATCGTCGATCTTCCAGCGCAGCAACAGGTATTCGCCCGCCAGCACCGCCAGCCCGCCCGCGGCGCCGATCGCGGCGGCCCCTTCGGTCGTAAGGATCTGCGCGCCGGCGGTGATGGCGACCAGGCCGCCGAGGATGCCGTTGAACAATTTCCCGATATGGACACGCCGGATCAACGTGTAGGAGACCGCCTGCGTGATCATGCCGCCGAAACAGGCCGCGATGGTCGTGTTCAGAATGATATGGGGGACGTCGCCGTTGAACTGCAGGGTCGATCCGCCGTTGAACCCGAACCAGCCGACCCAGAGGCAAATGACGCCGAGCGCGGAGAGGGAAAGGTTGTTGGGCTGCGGCGGTTTCGCCTGGCCGTCGAACCGGCCCATGCGCGGGCCGATGATGAGCAGAACCGCGAGCGCCACCCAGCCGCCGACGGAGTGCACCACCGTCGAACCGGCGAAATCGATGAAACCCATCGCTTCCAGCCAGCCGACGGCGCCGCCGTCAATCCCGCTCCAGGCCCAGCCGCCCGTTACCGGATAGATCGCCAGCGCGACGACCAACGTAATACAGCTATAGGCAAGGAAGCCGACGCGTTCCGCCACCGCGCCCGAAATAATCGTCGTCGCCGTGCCGCAGAAAAGCGATTGGAAGAGCAGGAAGGCGGCCGGCCAACCGGTTTCCAGTTCCGACGGACCCGGCTGATAAAGCTTGCCGTCGGCGAACATGATTGTGGCCCCGATCAGCCAGAAACTCGCGGTGGACAGGCAAAGGTCGGCAAGGTTCTTCGCGGCGACGTTGACGTTGTTCCGCGCCCGGACGAAGCCGGATTCAAGCGCGCAGAACCCGCCCTGCATGACCAGGATCAGCGCGGCGGCGATGATGATCCAGGCGACGTCGATGTACTGACCCACGGATCACGCCCCGCCGTTGGAAGGGCAAACCGTCCCATGGCCGACAGGATGGCACCCCCCGTGCCGCCGATTTCCAAACCCCGTCATACGCCCCCCACCGTACCCCGCACAGTGAAACCCAGTGCCGCGTCACCGGCCCCCACCGGTAACGCGCAAGTATTTGTGAGCCGGCATTCGACGGCATCACACAGTTTCCACCCGTTTTTTAGGTTATTATTCGAAAACTATTACGAATCTTGAAAGTTACGACAAGAGTCTTTTTGTTCGTTACTTGATAGTTCCTGGAAATATTATTAAGCGGTTCCCGGTCGGCGCCCGTGCCCGCGCCCTATTTATGCCACAAGATCCGGCTATTCATTTGGGTAGTCGCGGCAACGCTTGCCCCTTAAGCTCGCAAGCGTGGCCATCGCCATTCCACAGTCAAAGACCCGGCAGGTGACGGTCATGAAATTGCGTTTCCTTTCGATCCCGACCGTCATCGACACCTATTGGCGTTTCCCGCTGCCGCTGTTCTGCGGCGCGGCCATGTTCGTTCTTATCCTGGACGAGCGCCATGGCCTGTGGAACGGCCTGGTATCGGCGGACACCCTCGGCCGGCTGACGGGAATTCTTTTCGTCGGACTCTTCTTCCACTGGGCCATGGCCTTGATGCCGGCCGCAACGGGCCGGGCCAGAGCGCTTTGGTCGGCGGCCGGTCTGGCGGTTCATCTGGCCTTTGGCGTTTCGGTTTTCGATTTGCCGGCAAAGGCCCTGATCTGGCCCGTCATGTCCGCCTGCGCCGTCGGGTTGCTGCTTATCGCCGTCGCGCCCTTTCTGCGCCGCCGGGACGACCTGTCCTTCTGGCAATTCAACCGGATCGTCTGGCAGGGCCTGGGCATTGCAGGCGCGGCGGGGGTGCTTCTGGCGGGCGGCGTGTCGGTCGGCCTTCTTGGAATCGAGGAGCTTTTCGACATCGACTTCAAGTCGCGCATCTACGGCGATATCTGGAGTTTCGCTTTCCTGATCATCGTGCCGCTGCACGCGCTGTCCTTCGTGCCGGCGGCGACGCATTTTCCGGAACAGGAATGCCGGGCGCCGCGCCCTTTGTCGGTGATCATCGATTGGATCATGGCGCCGCTCGCGCTCGCCTACATGCTCATCCTGTACGCCTATTTCATCAAGATCGGCGTCGCCGGGGAATTGCCGAAGGGCATCCTCGCCTATCTGGTCACCGCCTTCGGCGGTTTCGGCATCGTCACCTATCTTGTGGGTTGGCCGATGCGGGCGGATGGTGGGCCGCTGTTGCGGTTCTTCTACAAGGCCTTCCTCCCAGCCATGGTGATCCCGGTCGCCTTGCAGGCGGTGGCAATCTACCAGCGGGTCGACGCCTATGGCCTGACGGAAAACCGGATCGCGATCATCGTGGCGACAATCTGGTTCGCCCTGGTTCTCGCCGCGCGCCTTTTCAGGCCGCTGCCCTTGGTGGTTATTCCCGGGCTTCTGGCCGTGTTGCTGGCACTGGTCGTGGCCGGCCCGTTCAGCGCCTATCACCTGGCGGTCCGGGACCAAACGAACCGCCTGGATGCGATTCTGGACCGGCACGGCATGCTGCAGGGGGACCGTATCATCCCAACCACGGCGGAACTGCCGGCGGAGGACCGCGCGACAATCAGTTCCATCGCGACCTTCCTCGTCCGCCGCGGCGCGACAGAGGATCTGCAACGCCGGATCGGTGTTTCCGTGGACGACCCGACCGCGCAGCAGATCACCAAAGCGATGGGCTTCGCCCATTTGTCGGAATGGGAGAGGCGCAATCCGCTCAAACACAAGAGAATGGTGCTCGGCGCCGAGCCGGATTCAATACCGACCGCCGGATACGACATCCTGCTGCAGGAAAAGATATTCCGCCCCTTGCTCAAGACCCGCGGCATAGAACTACCCGGTTGGACGTCCATGCCGACCGTCCATGCCGAGTATGAAAACGGAACCCTGACTTACGCCGTGACGGGCCAAGGCGAAGTGTCGCTTGAGATCCTGCCCCTTCTGTTGGCGGAGGCGGCGAAGAAGGAGGAAGACCGGAGCCAGTTACTTGTCGCAGAAGGCGAAAACGAGCGCTTCCGAATCAAAACCTTTTTCTGGGCCAGCGCCTGGCTGAAAAGCGGTGGCGAGGCCCAGGACGATACCGGAGACGGGATCGGGATTGAAGACGGGGACGGGGACCGAACGCATGGCGGTTTCCGCCTTGAGGCCCTTCACTACCTGACCCTGTTCGCCGAAAAGGACGGTGGCTGAGGCAGCGCTTGGCCCCGGGTTGCGTTGCGGGTCCCACACGCCGCCGGCGCGGTGCATTGCCAATTGCATTCCGGCGCGGCTTGGGTCATGGTTTCCGCAGATGGTTCCGGGGCTTGGTGCGATAGTCCTGGATGAAAAGGGAACACGGTGAGGCGTACCCAACAGGGACCGAGACCGTGGCTGCCCCCGCAACTGTAAGCGGAGTGCCGCGCCCAATATGCCACTGACCCTGCCGGGGACTCCACACGGAGGACGGCAAACGGGTTGGGAAGGCGGGCAAGGCGAAACTCCGCAAGCCAGGAGACCTGCCATCGAGATCAACCACGCGGTCGGACGGGGTGTCCGGGACCAGGTTATTGAGAAGCTTCTTCCCAATATCCCCCAAACGCCATCCTTTCGGCCCGGAACCTAATTTGAGGGGGAACAAATGCGTAAGATCTTTCTAGCGGGTGTGCTGCTCACCGGTTTCGCCAGCCCGGCGCTCGCCCACCATCCGTTGGGCGGCATGGCGATGGAAACCTTCGGCCACGGCCTGCTTTCCGGTATCGGTCATCCGTTGCTCGGATTCGACCACCTGTTTTTCGTGATCGCGATGGGGATCGCGGCGCTCTTCACGGGGCGTAAATACCTGACCCCGGCGGCCTATATCGGCGGCATGCTTCTTGGCTGCTATGCCATGTATGCCGGCGTCGGCCTGCCGATGAAGGAACTGGTCATCGGCCTGTCCCTGCTGGTCGTGGGCGGTATCGTCCTGTCCGGCAAAGGCCTGTCGGCCGGTGCCTTCACCGCGCTCTTCCTGGTCTTCGGCCTGTTCCACGGCTCCGCTTTCGGCGATGCCTTGGCGGCGCAGGAAGGTGGCGTCGGCGGCGCGGTTCTGGCCGGTTACCTGATCGGCCTGGGCGTCCTGCAATACGGCGTCGCGCTGGCAGCCGGCTGGGTCGCGGAGACGGTCTTCAAGGTCTCCTCCCCGAAAGCGATCGAAGCCCGCCTGGCGGGCGCGGTCGTCGCGGGCGTTGGCCTGTTCCTGTCGATGGAAAACGCGGAAGGCATCGTCCTGACCGCGCTGGGTTGGGCGGCCTGATCGGTCACCAGCCTTCTGACGAAAAGCGAAGGGCGCGGTTTTCCGCGCCCTTTCTTTTTGCCGGCCCCGAAACGGCGCACGGGATCAATCCAGCGGGTCGAACTGGGCCATGGCGGCTACCCGCATGTCCTTCGCCCTTGCGGTGAGGATCGACAGGAAGTTTTCGAAAAACGCCGCCCTGTCGCGCCGGTCCAGGCGCCGGATCAGATAATGGCCCAGCATCATGCAGCGATCGATGGTGCCCGACGCGCAATAGCGCGCGGCGGTATCCGGGTTGTGCGCGTCTTCCAGCCCCGGTGCCTGCATCAGCGGCTTCAGGCGGGTGTGAAGCCCCAGGAATCCGGTGCCCTGGGCGCGGTACAGCTCCCGCTCCACCCTGTCGAACCATTGGCCGAGCGCCTGGCGATAGCCTTCGACACAGACCTCCAGAAACAGATCGTCGGAATCCGGCGGCGGCAGGTCGGCCAGCAGGTCGTCCACCATGCCGGCGCGGTCCAGCAGCGGCGCGTCAACCGGCGCATCACCCGCTTTCGCGGGGCGGGCGCCCGGCACGGCGATCCCGTCGCTGAAATTCAGCACCCGGCATTGCGGCGTGTTTTCGAACAGGCGGGAGAAGAACATCTGCGCGTATTGGAAGCTGGCCGTCGTATAGGCGGTGCCGCCGAAATTCGCTTCCGCCGGGATGTCGATCGCCTCCATCCCCGTGCCGCCCTGCCAGTAGGGATCGTCGGTGGCGTAGTATTGACTGTCCCGGGAATGATGGCGTTCCCCCTGGTGACCCCCATGGCGGGACCCGAGGTCGAGCCCGAAAAGCCAGATGTCGCGCACGCCGAACCCGATGGCGGCGCGCACCGCCGTGTTGATCGCGGTGGGCGCGGCGAGGTGAAGGGCGTCCGCATCGGGCGAAAAGACCCGCGCGCCCGTTG
>CAYGKA010000046.1:0-38147 GCA_964350445.1 uncultured Flavobacteriaceae bacterium | reverse complement strand
ACTGTCTTCGGGAGGCAGGGGCCGGAGGTTCGAATCCTCCCACTCCGACCAGCAATTCCCCCTGTTCGTCGCAAATCGATTTTGGAAGCAGGACTGCTTGAAGCGGTTCATGTGCAGGAACTTCGTCCGCATCGAGCGAACTCTACGGACTCTCAACGGCGCACGCCGATGGACCAAAACTCATCGCTCGGACCGCATACTCAAGAAACAGGGAGTCCGAACCAATCGTGTGTCCGGCGCAAACATCCTTGGGCTTTAAGCTTGGGCGGCCCCTCCATTAATCCTCCGGTAACGGTTCATCATGTAGCTTGGCGGCATGATGTCACCACTTACCGAATACTGGAACTCTAGGCGGGGTACGGCGGAGCTTCCATTCTATGCTGATTTCGACCCTTTGGAATGCCGAGATATTATGCCCGACCTTCTGGTTCTGCGTGTCCGCACGGCGCCGCTCGATTTCGAATACAGCCTTGTTGGCAGCAATGTTCGCCAAATTCATTCCGAGAACCGACGCGGCCAACGCATGTCGGCAATCGAAGGCCAAGGCGAGAACTCAAGACTGTGGGGCCTTCTTGCGCAAACCTTGGCCCAACGCGACGCATTAACTTTCCATTCGCCATATTCGGGGCCGATGAGCCAAATCCGCGAAATCAAAAGCCACGTGACACCATGGATAGACGAGAGCGGAACGATCTCCCGCCTGGTCATACATGTCTGCAGGAACGCGCTCGATACATCTCGGCAGATGTGGTTCGAGCAAGCACGTGACAGACTTCTGCAAGACATTCGCGAACTGCGGGCGGCCTAGCACGCTTCCCATGCAATCCGACGTTCACGCGGATTATTTCAAGTAAAGGGTCGCGATTCAAACCAACCGGCATGTACCGCCGTCAGTCAGCCACCGTTTTGCGAAACCCAGATACGCGCTTCCTTGATGCTGGTGAATACCCGCCGCTCATTTTCGTCGTATTTTCCGGCAACAGCCTCCCAGAGGCCGAGAAGGCGACGATCAACCAACTTCGCGGGAACCGTCACTATCCGAAGTTTTCCGAAGCGAGCATCCGGCGGGTTTGCGCTGAATACACGCTCCATGCCTTCATAGTCATAGTCGCTTAAATCTGCGTCACGCATATCCCATACGAACCCCCGCAGGCGGAAATCGACGGCGCTTTCTTTGAAGAGCCGAATGCCCGTCAAAATGTCATCTGCGGACACGACGCCAGTCAAACGGAACTCTACGATCCCGACGTCTCTGTCGATATGCATGCTCGTCACTTTTGCATCCTTTCCAAAATCGAGATGCGAGAGGAGGCGAAGCGTCCAACGGAAACATCTAACAACAGTTTTCTAATATGTGTAAGCAAAGGATGTCGCTGGAAATGTCAGGTGACCAATTGGGTCTACAACCGACACGAGGGAAATCACCAAACTAGTGTCGGGTGCCGATATAGGTTTTCGCACATCCATTCGACGGTTGCAGGTTGGTAGCTACTATTCTGCGACCATCGAACCTCATCGCAAAAGGTATGCGGTTCCTGCCAACCAAATCGCCCTGCCAGGTGAGGTCGTCGTCGAACCGTCCATCGACGAGGTAGTAGCTCAAACCCGACTTGATCGTGAATGCGAATGCGCCGTTCTCATCAACGGAACCGATCGTTTCTCGGTTGCATGCCGGGTGGTCGTGGCCAATGGCTTCGAAGCTATACACACCGGCCAAGCGGTGGTCGAACGCAGCGACCGGGTTCACTTGTCCCAGGGCAATGACGCCGAGGAAGATGCCAATCACGGCCTTGAGGCGCCCTGCCCTGCCTAGGCTTTTGGCCCAAAAATTTACAAAATGAGAGAAGTGACTCGCTACCATTTATCGACCTTATAGATTCAACAACTTGCCTAATTATTCTGTTTTTAGTTCAAGGATTTGAGGCGTGTCCCACGACCGGATCCTAAAAAAGAGAGCCCCGTTCTTTGAACGCGCCCCAACCCGAACACCGTCACAATGGTTTTCATTGAAAAAACCCGCCTCAAGATTTTTTACAGAAGTCGCTGCTGGTTTCGACCATGCCGAACGGGACGCGACTGGCATTTCCACCGCTCACTGCAATCCGGCCGGGTCGACTATACCCTTCCTGCAACCGATTGGGACGGACGACGCAGCGCGCATCAGGTCTCCCAATGCCGAGTCCGCCTTGATCATGCCGCGCAGACCGACCCTGACTTCCCGAATCAATAATCGCGCGCCGTCCTTTTTGCAGACAAAGGCGACCCGTTCCCCGGTACCCGGCCCAAAGGCCGTGTCGAACCTTTCCCTTATGTCCCTTGTAGCGACCTCACGCCCTACGCGTTCCGCCAGGAAGGCGCCGACCGCAGATCCGTTGATTTCGCCCATCAAACGCAAGGCATCGTCAAAATATTCATCCGCGCCCCCTGCGCCGCGATAGCATGTTCCGTGCTTGATCCATTCATGGCGGTGGAGAAAGCTCGCCATGCTAGGCATCGCCGCTTTCAAGCCCGATGCTGTCGCCGCGTCCACTGCAGGGTCGGGCAGATCAGCCCACGCACCGGCCTTGTCCAATGACCTGTCCACGGACGAAACACCGCAATAATCGTTCCCGCGCGGTTGCGGCCAGAGCCCGTGCAACGAGAGCTGTCGCGCGGCAAGCGGCAACTGCCCGTCATTCAGGGAGACACATTCAGGCTTGTCGCGGCGGTATTCGCAAAAGGCCGGCTGCCACGTCAGGGCCAGCATGTTGTCTTCCGACTCGGATGCCTGCGCAGCACCAAACCCAGCCGTCAAAGCACCGAACATCAGAACGCAGAGAATCCTGGTCGCTGCAAAACAGTTCGGAGCTACAGGTGTTTTGACCGACAATGGCATGCCTCACACGCGGCAGTTTTGATGAAATGATGGCAGTACGATCACCGCCTGACGGAAACACGGCAACCGGTTTCAATTCCGGGCCAAAGGCAGTGCCGTCGGCTCGTCATGGATTGAACCCTGTTTGGCCCATGCCCGCGCGTCCTCCACAAGAAGGAAGACTTGCCGTTCCGCAACATCGAGCGACCTGCCCATTTCGATCCATTCCTTGGCGATCTTCACACCCTTGCCTTCGTCGACAACCGCGGCAATGCGTAAATTGGGGACGGCTGAATCTGGAAGGGGTGTTGCCTGCAGCGTTGCGGCGAGCCCCTCGACATCGAGGTTGTCTAGCGACGTTCCCCGCATATCCCACACGATGGCGCGTTGTTTCTGTCCCTGTGGGCTGGCCCGCAGAAGCGCCAGTCCGTCCACGATCGCCATCGGCGTCATTGCACCCGACACACGAAACTCGACAACGCCGTGTGCCCAATCAATTTCCATTGCTATCGACAAACCCAGCCTCTTAATTACAATTTTACGGTATTATGGAATTAAATTTCTCGAATCCGCCGGACACCGACAGATTCAGCGCGTAATATTCGCGTGCCGTTATCATGCGCAGAAATAATTTAAGAAGTTACTAATTTTTCGCCGCAATCGATCTGTCCAGCCCCGACGCGATTGTCGGTAAAAAATGCCAGTCCATTGGCGACCAGATATCCAGCTAGTCATAGTATTGAAAAGTACGAACAGCGGCGTTCAAGCGCACCGCGCCGCCATGCGCTCCGATATGGACGGGCCACGCATGGACGACGATGCGAGGATAGGAACTTTCTGCTTCAAATCGGGTCCCACGAGAACACATCCCCGCTCCGCTCCAAAGGCGTCAGACTGCTCCTGAAGGCCGGAAGGGCCCGCTCAGCAAGGGCTTCAGGCGTCCAGCCCTCAGCCTTGTGGACGCTGCGGATCGGGCGCGTCTGACTGAATAGAAAAACTTCGTTCAGGCGCGCGGCGAAAATCTGACCGCTGACATCCGCGGCGGCGTCGGAAGCCAGGAAGACGGCGAGCGGTGCGTTGGTTTCCGGCGTCATCTGCTTCAAGCGCTCGATGCGTTCCGCCTCTTCCGGCGTCTTCGCCTGGATCGATCCGGTCATGCGACTCCAGGCAAAGGGCGCGATGCAGTTTGAGCGAACGCCGAAGCGGGACATGTCGAGCGCTATCGATTTGGAAAGGCCGACGATACCGAGCTTGGCGGCGGAATAGTTCGCTTGCCCAAAATTGCCGATCAGGCCCGACGTGCTGGTCATATGGACGAAGGCGCCGCTCATCTGCTGGCGAAACGGGTCGGCCGCCGCGCGGCTGACATAGAAGCTGCCGTTCAGATGCACATCAACGACGGCACGCCAGTCGGCCGGGTCCATCTTATGGAAAATCGCATCGCGCAGAATGCCGGCATTGTTCACGACCGCGTCGATGCGCCCGAATGTGTCGAGCGCGCATTGAACGATCTTTTTGGCGCTTTCCCAGTCGGAAACGCTGTCGGTGCTGATCGCTGCCTGGCCGCCGGCCGCTTCGATCATCGCCTTGGTTTCCTCCGCCGGGCTGGCCGACCCGCCGTCGCCTTCCAGCGAGACTCCGATATCGTTGATGACGACCTGCGCGCCCGCCTTCGCCATTTCTAGCGCAATGCCGCGGCCGATGCCGCCGCCCGCGCCGGTGACCACGGCGACCTTGCCGTCCAGTCCCAGAATGTTGGACATGTGCTTCGCCCTCCCTGCCGGAATTTTTTTGGACCGCGCTTAGCGGTCGTAGTCGAGGATACCGTTGTCGATGACGACCTTGTCGCGTTCCAGCGCGCGTGTCCGGAACGACCCGTCGCGCCACATTTCGGTCCGCAGGGTCTCTCCGGGAAAAACCACGGCGGAGAACCGCAGATCCATGCTGCGAAACCGGTCAGCATCGTAATCACACAAAACCGCCAACAAGGCGTGGGATGCCATCCCCATGGTGCATAGCCCATGCAGGATCGGCCGCTCGAAGCCCGCCTTTGCGGCGATGGCGGGCGTCCTGTGTAGAGGATTATCATCCCCCTGCCAGCGATAAAGCAGGGCCTGCTCCGGCCGCACCACGGACTCGAAAGTGAAATCCGGTTCAGTCTCCGGCAGCTTGTGGACGGTCTTCACCGGGCCGGCAGGCCCGCCGAAACCGCCGTCACCGCGCAGGAAAACCGTGCTACGGGTCGTCGCGAGCAGCGTTCCCGATTCCGCGTCGCGAAGGTCCTTTTCCCAATAGAGCAACGCGCCGCGCCCCTCACCCTTGTCGACAAGGCCGGTCACACGGGTCTTGCCCACGACCGTGCCGGAAACAGGGCATGGCGCGTGAATGGTGATCCCCTGTTCGCCGTGGACAAGGCGCACAGCGTCTACCCCGGTTTTGGGGTCCGACAGCCAGAACCCGGGATGGCCGAGAACGACCGGCATCGTCGGAAAAGGCTCAATCTTCTCAAACCCACCTACGTAGTTCAGTTGGCGTTCGTCCATCGGGTCCTGGCCGACGCCGATCGACAAGGCATAAAGTGCATACTCTCGAGGACCGACGGCCTGTCGGACATCCGGCAGGTCGATGTTCAGGAGGTAATCCGGATCAATCGCCATGGTCGCCCTCATCCGTCACGATTACCGCGTCCAGCATATAGGCGCCGCCGTCCCCCGGCATCGCCATGACCGGATTGATATCGATCGACTTCAGTCGCGGTCCAGACGCAGCCGCGAAGGCGGAAAGCCGCGAGAGCATTTTCGACAAGGCGTCGATATCGACCGGATGCCTGCCGCGTGCACCCGTCAAAATCGGATTGCCCTTTATCGACAGAATCATTTCTCGTGCCGCGGCTTCGTCGAAGGGACAGCGGCGGATGACCACGTCATTCAGAATTTCCACGAATATGCCGCCCAAACCGAAGGCTGCGACGGGGCCGAAGGATGGGTCGCGATTGACACCCATGAAGCATTCCGTCCCGCCAATCAGCTGTTTGGCGACGAGGACGCCGGTCAGCCGCGCCTTGGGCGCGTGTGTCTTCGCCGCCTGGAGCAGGGCATCATAGGCCGCCGCCACTTCATCGCGCGATCCGATTCCCACAAGCACTCCGCCAATCTCCGACTTATGCAGGATGTCCGGCGACAGGATTTTCATGACAACCGGGAAACCGATCTTCCCGGCTGCAGCGACCGCTTCTTCCTTGGACAAGGCTGCAAGTTCCGGCGGCGCTGCAATTCCCGCCCCGGCCAACAAGGCCTTGGATTGGTATTCGTCGGGCATAGCGTCAGGCAGGGTAACGTCCGGTAGCGCTGGAATCGGCGCCTTGCTGGCTTCCGCTGCTGCGAAATTGTCACCAACGACACCCATCGCATGGATGGCGCGGACGGCGCGGCTGCCATCCTCGAAAACCAGGAACCCGGCCTCCTCGTATTGTTTGATGATCTCCCGCGGAGCGACGACACACACCACCATCAACCGGTCCGGATACTCCTTGCGGATCGGTGTCAGCGCATCGATCAAACTGGGCACAAGAACCGGCGCACCGCCGACACTGGTGAAGAAGCCGCAGATCGAAGTGTAGCCCCCCTTTTCCAGCGCCGCGCGCGTGAACTTTTCCATCAGGCTCGGTTCGTTGATCGACTGTGCGGTCGCGTCCAACGGATTCACCGGTGCGCTGATAGGCAGAAGCTCCTTCAGCTCTTTCTGAGCATCTTCCGGCATAGGCGGCATCGGCAGGCCGATGGCTTCCGCCTCGTCGCTGGCAACGATCCCGCCGCCGCCGCTGATCGTGATGAAACCCATCGTGTTGTTGCGCGGATAGATCCGCTGATGGGCGCAATAGGCGAAGTCCAGCATATCTTCGGTCTGGTCGACACGAACGGCACCATATTCCCTCAACACAGCATCGGCGACCGCGTCATCGCCGGTCAAGGTCGCGGTGTGGGATTGCGCCGCCGACGCGCCAAGCGCGCTGCGCCCGACCTTCATGACGAAAACGGGCTTCCGCGCATCGCGCGCCATGTCCAAGGCTTCCAGCAGGCGTTCCGGCTTATTGAACCCTTCAAGATAGGCGCAGATAACCTGCACCTCATCGCTCTCCGCCATCCAGCCGATAGCGTCCCCAACGGTGATATCCGCTTCGTTGCCAGTCGCCACCAATACGGAGGCGCCCAGCCCCCGGTTCCGCGCCACCGCGAACAGGTGCGTTCCATAGGCGCCCGACTGACTGGCGATCCCAATATTACCGGGTATCGGATAGCCACTGTCCAGGGACGAACTGAACGTGCCGTAATACCCATTCAAGGCGTTGAATGCGCCGAGCGTATTGGGCCCCAGCAAACGCATTCCGTAGCGATCCACGGTATTGATCAATTGTGTCTGAAGATCTTTCCCCTGCTCACCCAACTCCGCAAAGCCCGCGGAGAACAGGGTTACGCAACGGCACCCTTTCTTACCCAGGTCTTCGATCACCGGTAAAACGTCAATGGCAGGAACGGCGACGATCGCGGCATCGGGATCGACAGGAAGGTCTTGGACGGATGCATAACATGGAAGTCCTTGTATCTCGTCCCTTTTCGGATTGACCGGCAGGATCGTTCCCTTGAAGCCTGCCTTGAGCATGGAAGAAATCGGCCGGCCACCTATCCGGATCGGATTGGCGGAGGCGCCGACGACGGCGACGGTTTCCGGCGTGAGAAGGTTGGACAGGGAAGAGAAATCATACGCCACGAAAGTGCCCTCGCCTCAAAATCTAAATTGTATTGCCGGAACCAAGGAAAGCAGTGACCTGACTGGAGAGCGTTCCGCCATTACCGTGTAGCAACGCGACGTCGCACTCTTTCACTTGACGCGCGCCGGCGTCGCCCCGGATTTGCGTGACCGCTTCCGCGATCAGAAACATGCCGTACATGCCAGGATGCACGCAGGACAGTCCCCCGCCGCTCGTATTCACCGCCAGTTCCCCACCCGGCGCGATCCGCCCATCCTGAACGAAGCGGCCGCCTTCCCCTTTCGGGCAGAAGCCGAGGTCTTCCAAGAACAGGATCGTGTTGATCGTGAAGGCGTCGTAGAGCATGGAGAGGTCGATGTCCGCATGCGTCACGCCCGCCATTTCGAACGCCCGTGGTCCACTATCGGCCGCCGCCGTCACCGTCAAATCCGGCATGGCGGCGATGGAGCGGTGCCAATTCGCCCCGGCACCACCCAGGAAATAGACCGGCTTCTGCTTCAAGTCCCTGGCGCGGTCCGCCCGCGTCAGGATGCAGGCCGCGGCGCCGTCGGTGACCAGGCAGCAATCCAGTTTGGACAGAGGGTCGCTGATCATACGGCTGGACAGGACATCCTCGCGGCTGAGCGGTCCGCGTGCGAAAGCTTCGGGGTTCAAGTTTGCCCAGCCACGGGCCGCGACCGCAACATCGGCCAGCATCTCCCGTGTCGTGCCGTATTCATGCATATGACGGCTTGCCGCCAGGGCATAGGCCGTTATCGGGTGTCGCGGCTGGTAGGGGACTTCATGCCAATTCGGCTCGGAAAGGGAAATCAATCGGCCGCCGGCAGTCCGTTGGTTTGAACCGTAACAAATCAACGCAGTGTCGCAGAGCCCGGCTTCAAGCGCCAAAGTGGCCTGCAGCAGATGCATTTCGAAACTCGACCCACCGACATTCGTGCTGTCGAAGTATTTCGGTTTTATGCCCAAATATTCCGCCGCGCTCATCGATGCCAAGGCATGCTGGCTCATTGCGGAGAAGACGGCATCGACATCAGACAGTTTCAGCCCGGCATCTTCGATCGCCGCGAGCGAGGCCTGGGCCAGAAGATCAAGGGCGGAATAGCCCGGTGCCTCTCCCATTCCGGCGGTACCGAGACCGACGATGGCAGTTTTCCCGCGCAAGGAATGGCTCATCGCGCGCCCTCCCCGTCAGGGGCCGGATCGAACACCACGCGCGGCTGACCACCCGCCGCTTCGACCCGCGCCACGACCTTCGATCCAATCGGCAGGTCCAGATCGCCGGAGAGGGTGGACATCATGCGCGGTCCCTCCTCCAGATCGATCAGGACGATGCTGGTATCGCCCTCGCGCCCGCGCTTCATCGTCGCGGCGTAGACAGTGCCGCGACCGCTGGCTTCCACCCATTCAAGGTCCTGCACGCCGGATGGTGCGCATACCCGCGGGTAAAAGACATATTCGCCAGTGGATTTCGACTGCTGTATCATGAAGCGCCCCTGTTTCAGGAATGCCTCAAAGGCCGCTTGCGGGCCCAAATCGCCGTCCGGTTCGCTTTTCACGCTTCCCTCCCTAGGACAGCGTAACTTCAACGGAAAAAGCCTCGGACGCCAACACCAAATGACGTCGGCGCCAATCCCGGAAAACTACTGTTCCGCTTCGGCATAAACACGACGCGGCGCAATAATCGGAGCGATCAGGGAGAGGCAGAGGGATTTGGTGGTCAGTTGACCGGACGTAACGGCACGGGTTCGTCAGGCGCGCTTGCTGCGCCGCCGTCGTCTTGATCTTCGTCATCGTCGTCCTGGAGGCGTTCCGCTTCCTCCCGCAGCCGCTGATACGATCGATAGGACACCGGGAATGTCGCCATATAGACGGCAAGAACGACGAACAAGGTCACCCAGGGCTGCCCGGCAAGACCGGCAATCGCCAGCCCGACCAACGCCATCGCCGGCAGCAGGAATCGGCGCGGCACCTTGATCCGTTTGAAGGAGAAGGTCGGCAATTCGCTGACCATCAAAAGCCCGCTTCCGACCATCCAGACAGCGATCACCGGCGCGGGAAGCTGTCCCAGTTCCGGAAAGGCGAGGAAGAAAATGATCGGCAGCAGGCCGAGGCCCGCACCGGCCGGTGCGGGAACGCCTTGGAAATAATTGTAGGCATAAGAGGGCAAGCTATCGATTCGGCTGTTGAAACGGGCCAGCCGCAACCCTGCGCAGACAGCGAAGAACAGCGCAATCACCCAGCCCAGTCCGCCAAGGCCGTTCAAAGCCCAGAAATACATGATCATTGCGGGCGAGACGCCGAAAGCCACGAAGTCCGACAACGAATCCAATTGTGCGCCAAAATCGCTGGTCGCGTTCAGCAAGCGGGCCATGCGGCCGTCCAAGGCATCCAGGATCGCCGCAAGAAGAATGGCGCCGACAGCAAATTCCCAGCGCTGTTCCAAGGCGAACCGAATGCCGGTCAACGCGGCGCAGGTTGCCGACACCGTAATCGCGTTCGGGATCAACCCATGCACGGACAAGCCCTTCAGCCGCTGCGTGCGGCGGGTTCTGCGCTTGTTTCGCTTTTCAGATATCATTTGTCCGGCCCTTGCTTCATTCGACAGGGCTGCTGTCCACCGCAAGGTACAATTTCAACGGTCCCGCCTCAAGGTCGCTGCAAACCAGCGGCAGTTGGCGGCCGTGTCAACGCAGAATGCCTTGCAGCGAATCCTTGGGACGTTTGCCGAGATCGGCAAGAATGGTTTCCCCGGCTACGCATTTTTGACCTTCACAAACCAGGACCGACGTGCGGTCCGGCACGTAGACGTCGACCCGGCTTCCGAACCGGATCATCCCGAAGCGTTCACCCGTATGGACATCCTGCCCCGGTTCCAAGTCGCAAAGGATCCGCCGCGCGACCAAACCTGCGATCTGAACGAAGGCGATCGGCTTGCCGTCCGGCGTTTCCATTAGGATCGACTGGCGCTCGTTATCCTCGCTGGCCTTATCCATGGCCGCATTGAGGAACGCGCCCGGGCGGTAATGCAGCTTGGTGATATGACCGTCGATCGGAATGCGGTTCACGTGTACGTCGAAGACGTTCATGAACACGCTGATGCGAAGCATCTGCTTGCCGCCGTACTCCAGTTCCGGCGGCGGGTCGGCCTTGCGGATCATCTGAACGACACCGTCCGCGGGGCTGACGACCAATCCTTCCTTGACCGGCGTCACACGGGCCGGGTCGCGGAAGAAATAGACACACCAGGCGGTCAACAGCAGCCCGATCCAGAGCAGCACGTCGCCAACCAGCAACCACCCGATCAAGGTTACGATCAAGAAAAGGGTGATGAACGGATACCCTTCCTTATTAATCGGGGTAAGCACCGGCTTGATGGTATCGACTAAGGACATGGATGCAATCTCGCCTTCTACGCCAACATACGGAACCCGGATGATAGGCCATACGGCGACCCGGGTCTCTCACTGAAAATTAGAACGTAATGTTTCTAACCATCCAGCCCAAAGGAGCAACGGTCGAATCGACGCGTCTCGCCGATTCCATGATGTATTGGGAACCTGTGGCAGGGATGACCATACCAGATCAATTTACAGCGCCTTTAGGCACTTGGAAAATCTGCCCCGGATAGATCAGATCGGGATTCCGTATCTGATTCTTGTTCGCATCGTAGATCACCGTATAGGCAAGCCCCTCGCCGAGGGTTCGGCGGGCTATCCGCCACAAGCTGTTGCCCGGCTGGACGATAATGAGTTGCTCATCCTTCAATGCGGTGATCGGGCCGGACCGGCTGAACGGCAGTTCCAGGCGAGAGACGACCTTCTCTTCAACCACCTGGTCCACGCGCAGATCGTATACGCCGGGATCGACATTCTCGGGCGGTTTCGCCTGCCACCGTCCTTCAGCGTCAACCGGAGCCTCGCCCACGAAGTCGTTGTTCAGATACACACGAACCGAAGCATTCGGCTTCCCGCGCCCCGACAGCGCCAAATCACCCTTGTCGTCATAGTCGACGGAATCCAAAGCCAGATCGCCGGTCTTCGTTTCGACGCCGCCCGGCACGGATGTCGGCTTCTGTAGGATCGTCGTGGCCCCTTCGCTTCCCTCACCGGGAACCAGCAACGCCAAGGGCTGACTTTCTTCCTTGGTGGGCTGACCGGCAATGTCCTGGCCCTTTTTCGGAACGACCAGAACAACGACGTGGTCGGACTTCAATTCTCCACCGGCCTTGTCCTTCGCCCGGAGGGACAGTTGATGGTTGCCTGGCGCCAAGGGCTCCGTCGGCAAAAACACCCATTCGCCACGCTCATCCGCCTGAACCGTGCCGATCGTCTTGTCCCCGGCCAAGATCTCAACCGTCGACCCCGGTTTGGCACGCCCTGCCATGACCGAGTCGCCTTCCTGGCTGAGCCTGACGACATCGAAGGACGGCATCACCGCCTTTTCGGCCTTGTCCGGCTGCGCCGCCTGACCTGATTGGTCGGTCTGACCGGCACCAACACCCGGTGTTCCCGCGCTGGAAGTTCCCGCGTTCTGTGTCGTTGGTTGTTGCGAAGGCAAAGCTGCCTGCTGACCGGCACTTTGCCCATCGCTTCCGGGGGATGGCGCGGATTGTACCGTCCCGGAGGACACCGGAGCGGAGCCCGCCTGTTGAGAGGCTGCCGATTGCGCGGATTGAGTTTGGGACTGGGTCTGCGGCTGGGTTTGGGGTGTTTCGCCCGCCGGGACCGGTTGCGAGTTGCCGGTCTGGGCTTGGCCCGCCGATGACGGCGCAGCCTTTTCGGCCGACGCTTGCGGTTCGGCAACAACACGGGGCGTTTCGACCGGGCTGGTCGCGGTTTCCAGGACGGAATCCCTGTTGAGCCAGAAATTCAGCCCAAGCGCCGCCACCACGATCGCCACGCCTACAATGCCGACAAGGATAATCCGATTCAAAGCCGCCTCATACTAACACAGCCGATAGCGGGGCAACGGGCGCACCAAAATAGGCTGAAATGTAACCACAGATGTCTTGCGACACCCCCTTTGCCGTCCAGCGGCCGCACCGCCATATCGACAAGGGCGAAACAGCCTTCCGTCGGCTTCCCCGAGAACCCCGGAATCGACAATGCCCAGAGAACATTTCTCCATACAATGATTCTCTTACAACAGAGATTCGTGCTTAAAATGTAGTACTTTCGCCCTCCCGACGCAATTCGGTGCGGTCTTTGCAGCCTGACGAAGCCCGCGGAATCAGTCGTAGTGGCACGGAAACGGCATCAAACGGCACCAGCCGGACAAAGGAACGGAGGCACGGATGCGAGAGATCAAGATTTGGGATCTGCCGACACGATTGTTTCACTGGTGCCTCGTGGCGCTTTTCGTGACGTCATGGGCAAGCGCCGAGTTCGACTACTTCACGATCCACTATTATTCCGGCTATGGGATACTCACGTTGGTTCTGTTCCGCCTGGTCTGGGGATTCGCCGGAAGCGATACGTCCAAACTGGTCAGCTACCTGAAATCCCCGATCACGGTTCTACGCTACGTGCGATCCCTGGGTGAGCGCAAAGCCGGAACCGAAATCGGTCACAATCCCATGGGCGGATACGCCGTTCTCGCAATGATCGGCCTTCTCGCGGCACAAATCGGGACCGGCCTTTTCGCCCAGGACGTCGATTTCATCAATGCCGGCCCTTTGAGCGACATGGTCTCATTCGACATGGGGAACCAAGCCTCGAACCTGCACCATATTCTGTTTGATCTGCTTCTGATCATGATCGGCATCCACTTGGCCGCTGTCGCCTTCCATGAAGGATACAAGCGCGAAGGACTGGTCCGATCGATGATCACCGGGTGGCGCGGATACGGGCCCGACGGGCCGGTCTCGCCGCCGACTCTCGTTCCTTCCAGCCGCGCGCTGTTCGTCTTTGCCTTGGCCGCGCTGGCGATGGTCTTCATCGTCTGGATACTGCCAACCCTATAGGCCAAACCACGTCTTTCCGGGATGATCGTAAAAAAGTACGGGCGCCCAAAGGACGCCCTTACCACTCAACAACCTTCAGATATCAGTCCGCAAACAGGCTATTTCTTAACCCGATAGACCTTGTGGCAGCCGCCACAGCCGTTCTTGGCCATGGCCCCGAACTGGGCGCCGATTGCTTCAGGATCGTCCGTTGCGGCCACGTCCACCAGCTTCGCGGATTCTCCTTCCAGAACGGAGAAGCCTTTCGCGAATCCGGCAGTGTCTTCCCAAATCTTCGGCAGGGCTTCTGTCTCGACGGTCACGCCGCTTGATCCGGGGGCCGTTTCCGGCGGAAACAGCCCACCGGTGGTCTTTGCCAATGCATTGATCTTGCCGGCGCTGGCCGCGACATCCGCCGCCGTGCCATTACCGCCAAGATAATCTTTGATGACTTTCATCTGCGCGCCGATGTCCTTCATCGCCGCCTGCCGCTGCTTAATCGTGTCATCCTGCGACGCAGCATGCGCCACCAGGGCCGTCCCTGCCAAAAGCGCCAATGCTGCGCCCGCAGCGGTAAGGGTCTTCCTAAACGTCATCAATATTCTCCCGGAGCAAACGTTAGATGAGAAGCGGATAATACTGGCAAAAAGAGGCATGAACATGGCAAGCCGTTCACTTGCCCGTGATCAGGCGCCTTCATAGCAAGATTTGTTCACCCGGACTGCCTGCGCCGCATGAAAGTCGGAACAATTCAGGTGACTGGAATCCTACCGACCGGTTGCGCTGCTTGTGAAGGGTGGTTATCTCGTATCCAACATAATGATCGACCGGGCCGGCCGGATGGATCATCAAAACCAATTCTCTTGGAAATATCATGCGAGACATAAAAAGCGTCTGTGTTTATTGCGGTTCTTCTTCCCGCGTGCGTCAATCCTATAAAGATGCGGCCGTGGCGTTCGGCGAGACCTTGGCGCGCGAGAACATCCGCCTGGTCTATGGCGGCGGGCAGGTCGGCATTATGGGGATCATCGCCGATGCCGTCCTGCGCAACGGCGGCGAGGTGATCGGAATCATTCCGCACTTCCTGAATGAAACGGAAGTCGGCAAAGCGGACGTTACAGAGCTGATCGCCGTCGATTCCATGCATATCCGCAAACAGATCATGGCGGAACGGTCGGACGGATTCGTCGTGCTGCCCGGCGGTTTCGGGACCCTGGATGAGTTCTTCGAGATCCTGACCTGGCGGCAGTTGGCCTTGCATGACAAACCGATCGTGATTGCCGATATCGACGGATATTGGTCGCCGTTGATCAGTGCGGTCGACCACATCGTCGAAGAAGGTTTCGCGCACCAGCGCAACCGGGACCTGTTCAAGGTCGTTCCCAGCATTGCGGAAATCCTGCCTACGCTGCGAAGTGAGCCGACAGGGGATACGGAAATCGAAACGTCGCGACTATAGCGCGTCATCCACCGCCGCAATTTTCCAGCCCCATCCGAGACATTGTCAGTAGCGGCAATGCAGACCTGTGACGCGCATAGGGCAAGGCCGTCCCGGTTTCCAGTTTGATCTAATTTTCCTTTGAAAATTCTGGATAAGTCTTACAGTTATTGTGATTCGATTGTAATCGTCGCCGGAGCAAATTTTGTCCGACCAGTTCAAATTCAGGCGCACGTTCCGAAAGTTGGTCGAGAATACCACGATCAACTCCGACACTCTGCTGTCCACAGACTACCTGAACCACTTCAACGAACTGGTGATGATGCTCGATCTGATTCCCGATATGCCGGAGATGATGGACGAGATCAAAGAATGGCGCCCGAAGACCTATGCCGACCATTTCCGGGATTCGTCATTCACCCATAAGGACTTGGCAATCGCGGCCTATGAACAGGTCTTGGAGGAGGACCGCAAGGCCTTGGAAATGACCGTCGACCGTATGAACCAGACGGTCGCGGAAACCTTCACCGTCCTCGACGACGCGATTCAAGCCGGCGACACGGATCGCGTGCGAATGATCTGCTCCACCGCAAGCGAGGCCCTGCAAGGCATGGCCGATCGCTGCAGCGGCATCATTAACGGTGTCGAAGGCGCAGCGGCAACCGCCTTCGCCGCGATGGACGAAACCATTCCGGTCCTGGATGTGCCGGCAGCGGGAAAGCGCCTACCGAAAGAAGAACACGACGAAGAAAAGGTGGTCATGGACCAATCGTCCATCGATGCGCTTTTCGACTAGGTTTTCGCAAGCGAGCAGGCTTTCGGACAACCTGCCCCGTCACCCGACCTTCGCTGCCTACTCAGCCGGCGCTTGCAGTGCCGTATTTGCTTCGTCGGCTCTCGGTCGACCTTCCGCCACCGCATTTTCACGGCGCCGCATGATGACCCTGGCCCGCAGCATCAACAGGCTGGGCGTCACCACCAGGGTCAGTATCGTGGCGAACGCCAAACCGAATACGATCGCAGTCGACAACTGAACCCACCATTGCGTCGATGGCGCGCCGGTCGATACTTCCCGTGTTATGAAATCGATATTCGTCTGCAGCACCATCGGCATAAGGCCCAGGATGGTTGTCACCGTCGTCAGCATGACGGGACGCAGACGTTGAGCGCCCGTCTTCAGGATCGCCAGTTTCAGATCCTTTTCGTTTCTTGCCAGGTGATCGTATGTGTCGATCAGCACGATGTTGTTGTTGACGACGATCCCCGCCAAGGCGATCACGCCGATACCACTCATCACGATTCCGAACGGTTCCTGTATCACCATCAGACCAAGCAGCACGCCGACGGTCGACATCACCACCGCGGACAGGATCAGAACGCCCGAATAAAAACTGTTGAACTGGGTAACTAATATGATGCCCATGATGAACAGGGCGACGGTGAAAGCCTTCATCAAGAAGGCCTGTGCGGCGGCTTGTTCCTCATCCTCGCCCTTGAAGGTGACGTCCACTCCGTCCGGCAGCCCAGCTGTTTCCAGCCATTCCTTCATTTCGAGAACCTTGTCGTTGGGCAATACGCCGTCCTCGACATCCGCGCGGACAAAGACAATCCGTTTGCTGGCAACGCGGCGCAGCAACCCGGTCTTGGGTTCGGGCGACCGGTCAACGAAATTGCCGATGGGAATGGACCCTTGATCGGTTGAGATTCGAATGCGGTCCAACTGTTCCAAAGTCCGGTACTGTTCCGGGAACCGGACGAGGATATCGATCTCGTCATCCGCGTCGTCGGGCCGGTAGTCACTGACCTTCAGGCCTTTTGTCACGAGTTGGAGGAAATTCCCGATCAACGATACATCCGCCCCGAATTTGGACGCCTGCGCCCGATCGACCGTCAGTTCCCATTCGATGCCCGGAATCGGGCTCGAATCCTCCACGTCGAGAAGGCCCGGCAGCCCGTCCATATAAGCCCTTACCTTCTGGGCGGCATCGTCCAAAAGTGCCGGATCTCGGGCCGAAAGCTGGACATGGACCGGCTTGCCCACAGGGGGACCGGCCTCGGGCTGACGGGCCTCGACGAAGATCCCCGCCAGATGCGCCGTCTTTTCCCTGATTTCGGCCTTGATCGCCTTGGCCGAGCGGCGATCCGCCCAGTCGACAAATTCAAGCTGGATCTTGCCGATGATATCCTCGGCGTCCTCGTCCCGGGCCTCGAACTGGCCACTGGAGGTGTAGACCGTCTTGAACTCGGCATGTTCTCTCTGAATCGCCAGCACTTCCTGTTCTACTTCGGCAACGAGAGCGTCCCGTTCATAGACCGACATATTGCCGCGCCCATGGATATTGACGATGAGTTGGTCCGGCTCCACTTCTGGAAAAAATTCCACGCCCTTGCCATAGATGCCGTAGCTGACATAGGTGGCCCCCATCACCCCGAAAGCGGCGACGAGAACGACCACGGGGTAAGCCAATGCGCCCCGCAGGACCTTTATGTAGAGGCCGGTGAAGCCGCGAATCTTGTCAAGGTCTTCCGCATCAGCGTCCCCCGAGAGTGTTTTTGCACTGTCGGCGTTGCCGCTTGGACCTTCCATGGCCCGGCCTATCCACGTGCCGATTTTCCACCCCGGATAGAGACCTACGAAGAAGCCGAGCGCGCCCGGCAGAGCCGGCGGCACTTCGAGTCCGGAAACCTGAGCAAGCTGTGCTGCAATACCGGCCAGAGCCGCCGCAATGACCGCGGAGAAAAAGGCCTTGGTCACCGTCAGGAGGTTCGCCCCCAGGACAGGCACGAAGACGAGCGCCATGGCGAGCGACGCCGCCAAGGTAGCGATCAACGTGATCGGCAGAAACTTCATGAACTCGCCTACGACGCCCGGCCAAAACAGCAACGGCATGAAGGCGGCAAGCGTCGTCGCCGTGGAGGCAATAATAGGCCACGCCATCCGCTTCGCGGCGAGTCCGTACGCCTCCTCTTTATTCAATCCTTCCGCCAGTTTCCGATCGGCGTATTCCGTCACGACGATTGCACCGTCGACCAGCATGCCGACCGCAAGGATCAAGCTGAACAGGACGACGATGTTCACTGTAAGCCCTATTGCGTAAAGGACGAGTATTCCCGCCAGGAACGAACCGGGGATCGCGATGCCGACCAGGAGACCGCCGCGCACACCGAGCGCCCCGACGATGACGATCATGACCAGCAGGATCGCCGACAGGACGTTGTTTTGCAGGTCCGTCAGCATCTGCCGGATATTTTTTGATTGGTCTTGGCTGTATCCGACTTGCACGCCTTCCGGCCAATTCCGACTGGCCTCTTCTACGGCGCCGCGGACCTTTTCGATGGTTTCGATAATATTCTCGCCGGTCCGCTTTGAGACCTCCAGCGCCAACGCACGGTTACCGTCTATTCGGGCGAATGTCTCAGGGTCTTTGAAAGTCCGCTTCACGGTCGTGATGTCGCGTGCGCGGACAACCGCATCCCCCTGCTGCTTGATCGGCATGTTCAGAATGTCTTGGACGTCTTCGAACAACCCGGGAAGCTTGATGCCGAAGCGGCCTTGTCCGGTGTCGAGATTGCCTGCGGCGATCAAGACGTTTGACCGCGAAATCGCCTGCAGGAGAATATCCGCGCGGATCTCGTAACTGTCGAGCAGGACGGGGTCGATAACGAGTTCCACCGACTCGTCCCGATCGCCGACGATCTTGGCTTCCAGGACTTCCGGGATGGCCTCTATTTCGTCTTTCAAATCGCGCGCCAAGCGCAGAAACGTCCTTTCCGGCACATCACCGGACAAAGTCACGTTCAGCACCGGAAACAAGCTAAGATTTACTTCGTGAACTTCCGGTTCATCGGTATCGCCCGGCAGCTCAGGCTTCGCCAGGTCGACCTTTTCCCGAACATCGGTAATAGCTGAATCCGCATCGAACCCGGCATCGAATTCCAGCACCACATTGGCGCCGCCCTGGAACGCAGTCGACCGCATTTCCTTCACACCCTCGATGGAGCGCAATTCCTTCTCCATCGGCCGCACGAGCAGACGCTCCGCGTCCTCCGGCGAAATGCCTTCATGGTGCATTGAAACGTATACGATCGGAATGTTGATATCCGGGTCTGCTTCCTTCGGAATCGCCTGATAGGCAATAAATCCGGCCACCAGGATGAACAGCAGCAGACTCAATACCGTTCGGGAACGGCTCAAAGCGGCGTCGATCAAAGACATTGGTTTCCTGCTCCCCATAACCGGGTGAGACCCAAATTGAGTTATGCTACATCACGTAAATCACGGAAGCCGTCAGGGCCGGTTCACGTGCGCCCGTTCGATTCCGGCATGAACATGGTGCCCGATACCGGGTTCACTTTCTCGCCATCGGCGACATATTCCTGGCCGACGCTGATCAATGTCGCGCGTTCCGGCAAACCGTGTATCCAAATCCCTTCCGGGGTATCTTCCAGGATCTGTACCGGCACGAACCGAGTGATATTGCCGTTCTCAACCAGCTTCACCCCAACCTGTCCCGCGTCGTCCAAGGTCAGCAGGGCGGGAGAGATCAGATGCGCACGGGATTCAGCCATAGGTAAATTCAACTCAGCCGTAATGCCGGCCTTGTAACGGTTACCTGTGTCCGGCACCTCAACCTCGACACGAAAGGTTCGCGTCGACGTTTCTGCCTGCGGCGAGATATATCTGACGATCCCTTCAACAGTCTGACCCGTGATCAGCGTGGCGCGCGCCAGGGTCCCTTCTTCGATACCGGCGACTTCGCGCTCGGAGACATGGGCGACCACCAACAGGGGATCAAGATCCACAATCGTGGCAATGAGGTCGCCTACTTTTACGAGATCGCCCTCTTCCACATCCTTTGTCCAAATGACGCCGTCAAACGGCACGGATAGTTTGGTCTTTGCCAGATCCAGCTTTGCTCTATCGACCGCCGCTTTCGCTGCCTCCATCTCGGCATGCGCCTTCGCTTTGCTGACTTCTGATTGGAAGCCTTTGCTCGCCAGTTTCACAGCAGCGCTGTATTCGATCTCACGCTGGCTCAGAAGCGCTTCGGCTTCCCGGACCACCGCGGCTCTTTCATCGACTGCGATCTGCCCGACTTGCTGGCCGGTAGCAACCGTATCGCCTTCCTCGACGGATATGGTCCGGATGGTTCCCTCGGTTTCAGCCATCAGCCTTCCGGCGCGCGATGCCTCGGTCCTGCCGGCGATGCGCAAGGTCGCAAGTCGGTCCCGGGCGATGCTTTCGTAAACCCGCACGGACTGGACCTTGACCTCTGCCTTGTCGGCGGCCGGGGCCGCGGCAGGCGCATTTGCTTGTGTTGGGGCTGACCCGGTCGCCGTGGAAATATCCACGTCATCGGAAGTGAGGTTCCCGGAAACGATCCAGGCCGTCGCACCGACCGCAAGTAGGATGGCGATGACGATCGACGGCTTGATGCGCAGTCGATTCCGTTTGGGTTCCACTTTGGGCTGAACGCCGTCGTCCAGATCCGGCATCCCCGGTGCCCGTTCGGCATCGGGATCCTTAATTTTGCTCAAATGTTCGGTCATGCTCTCATTCCGCGGCATCAGCAGCGGGTTCCCCGCGCTCCGCCAGTTTTATGAACTCTTGGCGATGCCGCACAAGGAAGGTCATCGCGGCACCGTAAACGGTCACACCGAACTGCCTGACCAAGTCCGGCGCGCTTCCGTCACCTGCGCCGCCGCACTCACCCAAATGCGCCAACTTGGCTTGATAGAAAGCGATACGCTCATCAATCACGCGGCAGATTTTCTCCGCCGGTAGATGTCCCGCAAAAAACAGAATGAACAGTAGGTCGGACTTGTACTTGTCTTCGCCCGGCGCCGTCTCACACAGCTTTTCCACAAGCGCGGTGCGCCCCGCTTCGGTGATTTGATAAATCTTCTTATCCGGCCGCTTTTCCTGGGTTTCCACTTCGAAAGTGACCAGTCCCGCTTGCGTCAACTTGCCAAGGGCCGGGTAAATCGATCCGAACCCGCCTTCAGCAAAATGGCTGAACGGGCCTTCTTCGAACGCTTTTCTTATTTCATAGCCACTGGCCGGCCGGATGGCCAAAACGCCCAAGCAGCTTGTCTTGATATCCATGGGATCCCCCTATATCAGCCCGATATAGGGGTACGGGAATTCCCTTTCAAGAAAAATATATCGTTTCGATACACTTCGTGCCCGTCGGTCCCGCAACGCGGCTGGCTCAATCACAACCTACTCACAAAAATGTGAAGTCCCGGACATGCAAAACCCGCCCGTCCTTTCCGTCGACAGGCAGCGACGAAAGGGAACCATGGGCGGGCTCGAAAAAGCGTCAAATCCGCTAAATCAGTTCCACACTTTCCGCCATAGGGCCCTTCTGCCCCATACGGGTGGTGACACGGACACGTTGCTCCGGCTCAACGGACATCAGTCCATTTCGTTCCAAGGTTCGGGACGAAATGAAGACATCGCGGCTACCGTCATCCATGACGATAAACCCATAACCCTTGCCGGAATCGAAGAACTTTATCGTTCCGTCGATAGGAGGTCCGACGGGCGCGTCGCGATCGGCACCATCACCCGGACCCCGTCCCCGCGGAGCGCTTGGCGCGAACCCTTCGCCCCCCCCAAACCCGCGGGAAACGGGGGCTTGCGCGGTCGATAGATCCACCGAATGAATTCTTGCGACCTGCTTGCCCCGATTGGTTTCCATGACGTCGACCACAAGGGTCGTTCCTTCGGGAAGATCCGAATTACCCGTTTCAGCAATTACCGAAGCATGAATGAAAATGTCCCGGCCACCGGATTCAGGAATGATAAAACCAAAACCCTTTGTAGCGTTGAACCATTTTACTGTCGCCGTCACGTTCTCATCGCTAACGGCAGGAGGAAGTCTACGATCCATCTCTTCTACTAACCTTCAGCCCCCAAACACACCGGCAGCCCCTTACTACGCGGTTACAACAACAGCATAGAGCGGAATACGCTACCGCCGCAACGGTATCTCCGTGCTCTCGGCCATCACGGCCGCAATAGCGTGATTGTGTAGCATCCTTGCAACGGTGCTAATATGTCGGGCGGTGGTTCGGCGGCGCTGCGTCAAGAAACGATCAGCAACCGCCAATGGTTCACCGCATGATCGAGACGACTTTTAGACCCAAAGGCACTCTTCCTCCCTTACCACGCCAAACATAACCTGCCACGCTACAAACAGCTTGGTTATGGCCTGTGTCCCGATCGCCGCGATATCACCGCACCCAAGCCGGCACAGGGTTAGCTGTTATACCCAGGGGACGACCTGGCGTATCCGCCATAGAGGTCGAGCATCCTTTCACGCCAAGCATGGATCGGATCGCCCTCTTCCAGCAGATGCCGGTCGGAAATTGCGCGCGCCCAAGCGAAAGGCCCGAAGGCAATGTGATCGGCAAAGGATGGCGCATCGCCGCCCATGAACGCGAACCGCTCCAGCATGGCCCGCATCGGGACCAAGGATGCACGGAACTTCGGCAATGCCTCATCCGCCGGCGCCACAAAATCCTCGAGCGTCATCCCAAAGACCTTTTCCCGCGAGGTCCTGAAGTATTCCTTATCCTTCTCGTGCAGATGGCCGTAGACATCGACAAGCACCTGACCAACGATGCCAGGGTGCACAATGCGTTCGACCCAACATTTCAGGAAATACGTCGCCGCCTTTCCAGACTGCTCTGTAAACAACAAATGTTCCGGATAGGCGTCATCCAAATACTCGGCAATCGACCAGGAATCCCACACCGCCTTGTCGCTGTTTCCGCCATCTACGATCACCGGAACACGTCCCTGTTCTGTAAAGCCGATGACATCCTTCTCGGTGAACCGCCACGGTACTTCATTCACCGGCAGCGACTTGTGAGCCAATGCCATCTTGATGCGCCAGCAGAACGGACTGAACCGTCGCTCTTCCTCGGCCCCAGCAAGGTCGTAGAGGGTGATTGTCATAAATGTAACTCCCTGAAATCAAACAAATCCTGGCGCGCAACTTAGCCCAAACCTCGGATTCCGTCCCCAACGCGCATCAAACAGCCGGAAGCTTAATGGAACGACCATTCAATTATCAAGCACTGAGGCATTGATCACAATATGGTGTTTTTGCCGACCTTGTTGTCGGTACGTTGTCAAACGACAACCATATCCCGATACCCATTTAAAACATGGACTCTCATTCACAATCAAAACTCTCCCGTCGATGTATGAGAAGGCGCTGAAGGTTCTAAAGTCCGCCTGTCGTCGTTTCGAACTTTTCAGAGCGTTCCCTAAAAGCGGAATTGGTCCGGCTTGCAGGGGCAACAACCAAAAAAAGGGGAGGATTCATGATTAGGCATGGACTCAAACTTTTTGCCGCAGCCGCCCTTCTGGCCGGCTTCACGGCACAATCCCACGCGGCTGCCGTCGTGCAGCAATGGGACTTATTCAATTTCCCAAGCGGTTCGCTAGGCAACCCGGACTACGGGTTACGCTTGGACGGTTTGTTCAACACATCGCTTGGCGCCGACCACGACTGGTCTTTTTCCTTTGAAGACGGCAGCGGCAACAGCACAGTCGGATTGACGTTGTTCGACGATGCCTCTGTCAACATTTCAGGAACGGTTTTCGGGGGCCGGGATATCGGCAGTCAGTATGAAACGTCGAGCGCCGGGATCTGGAATCTGGACTTTACGTTCCAGGGGGTCAGTTCCGGCCCGGCAAGCGCCGACTTCCTCGGTCTAGAGCTGACTGGTGCCGGAAACAGCGACAGCACGGCGCTGGGCAGTGGCACCCTTGAATCAACTTACGACGTCACCGTCGGCAGCACGAGCCTTGGTGCCGGTACGATCAATTTCGTCACCCATTCCAACGGTGCCGGCCTGTTCTTCAACTATGCGCTCGGCCTGATTCAGAGCAAATGTCTTTCCGACGGCACGCCGGAAGAATGCGACCGTGCCATTGGTGTCGGTTGGCTGACGCATGGGATTGAGTACAGCGCTATCGTTGACGACAACAACACCGAACGTTTCCCATCATCCGATTACCAATTCACGGGTCAGCTTTCGCAGGTTCCCGTTCCCGCCGCCCTGCCCCTGTTGGCGACCGCTTTCGGCCTGATTGGCCTCGTCACGGCCCGCCGCCGGCAAAAAGCAGCCTGACGGAAAACCGAAATCTGTATGAAAATGGGAAAGCCCGGCGCACACCGGGCTTTCTATTTTTGCACTGCCCCCCGGAAGAATGTTTTCAGCCTTCCAACCCGCAAACGGTATCGTATAGCGATTGCGGCAGGAAAATCCCTGCTGCCGGAGTCTTGGTCCGGTTCTCATGCCGCCGGTCCCCAGGCAACCGAAGCCCTTCCTCGGCGGTCATTGCGGAGAAAAGCTTCTCGCCATGATCGAGCCAGCCTTCGGGATCGCCGAACCGGTTGGGATCGACCGCTATCATCAACTCACCGCCAGGGGGCGGACCGCCATCCTTGATATCGGCCTTGCCTGCTTCGAAGCTCAGCTTGTCGCCGATCAAGGCGCCGACCAGCAACTCGATCATCATGGCGATAGCCGACCCTTTGTACCCGCCGAAGGGCAGTTGCGCACCGGCCAGGATCGCATTCGGGTCCGTCGTGGGATTCCCGTCCGCGTCGATCCCGGCACCCGGTGGCGCCGGCTTGCCGTCCCGCGCCATGATCATGATTTCGCCCCGCGCCGTGGCCGCGGTGGCCATGTCGAAAGCCATCGCCCCACCGCCTTTGCGCGGCCATGAGAATGCCATCGGGTTGGTGCCGAAGAGCGGTTTGGTTCCGCCCGCAGGCGCGACCATCGGTGTCGCAGCGGTCCAGGCAAAGGCCCCAAGCCCCTGTTCGGCAATCGGCTCCACCTCAACCCACAAGGCCGCGAAATGATAGATGTCCCGGATGGCGAGTGCGGCGATCCCTTGCTCCCGCGCCAGGTCGATCAGCGGCTGACGCCCCCGCTCCAAGGCCAGCGGCGCAAAGCCGCCCTTCCCATCAACCTGCAGCACACCGGGCGCGATCTTCTCAACCGTCGGATCCGACTTGCCATTCACCTTGCCGCTTCTCAGCGACGCGACATAGCCTGGAATGCGGAAGATGCCGTGGGAGTGGCAAATATCGCGCTCCGCCGCCATCACGGTATCGGTAACGGCCCGCGCATTCGCGTCATCGCACCCGTTCGCCCGCAACACACGCAATACTAAGGCGTCGGCCTCGTCCAGCGTCAGATTAACGTCGGTCATGATTCCCCTCGTCCGCTACCGCTGCGGTATATATGACCGGACCGGCGATCACCCCCGCATCCGTTCACCTTTCGGATCGAACGGCGGTTCAGGGAGGATACTGGCCGGGCGGCGTTCACCCATAACTTCGATTTCAAATCCGCCGGTCTGTTCGGCGAGCGCCGACGGCACGTAACCGAGCGCCACGGATTTATCGACGTAATGAGCGTAGCCTCCCGACGTCACATAGCCAACTATCGCGCCATCATGCAGGATCGGCTCGTTACTGATCACGTCCGCGTCCTTCACATCGACGTCAAAGAGGACAAGGCTTTTCGCAGGCCCATCCTGCTTTTCCTTCATGGCGGCATCGCGGCCGATGAAGTCGTTTTTCTTGAGATCGACGAAACGCGAAAGATTGGCTTCGAAGGGCCCATAGATCGGCCGGTATTCCGTCGCCCACGACCCGAACGCCTTTTCAAGACTTAGGGAGCGCATCGCCCGCGTCCCGAACAAAGTCATTCCAAACTCCGCGCCGGCATCCATCAACGTGTCGAACAGGCGGGCCTGGAACTCAGGTTTGACCCACAATTCGTAGCCGAGATCGCCGGTGAAGCTCACCCGGCTGGCCAGCACGGGAACCATGCCGACCTCGATCCGCCGGAAATCCATGAATTTGAAGGCGGTGTTGGACAGATCCGTATCGGTCAGCTTCGCCAGCACGTCCCGGCTCTTCGGGCCTGCGAGGGACAGCCCACAAAGGCCGAGATCGTGCGAGCGGATAGAAACGCCGGATTCGGGCAGGTGCTGTTCGAACCAACGCATGTGATACTGCTGAGCCAAGCCGGAACCGAAAATGTAGAACCGGTCTTCCGCCAGCTTGCCGACGGTGAAATCGCCAATCAGTTTCCCCTGCTCGTTCAGCATCGGCGCCAGGGTCAGCCGACCGGTCTTGGGCATCTTGTTGGCGAGCATGTGGCCAAGCCAGCTTTCGGCATCTGGCCCGGTCACTTCATACTTCGCAAAGCTGGATGTTTCCGTCAGGCCGACCCCGCTCCGCACCGCGCGGCATTCCGCCTTGATGCGCTCAAACGCGTTTGACCGGTAGTAAGTCACCTTTTCTACCGGCTCCTCGCCCTCCGCCGCGTACCACAAGGGCACTTCCAATCCATAGGATGCGCCGAAAACAGCGTTCCGGGCTTTCAGGCGATCGTAGATCGGAGTCGTCTTCAATTGCCGGGCCGCGGGAAGTTCTTCGTTCGGAAAGGTGATCTTGAAGCGGCGGGAATAGTTCTCGCGCACTTTGGCATTCGTGTAGGCCATGGTGGTCCAGTCGCCGAACCGGGCGATATCCATCCCCCAGACATCGAAACCGGGGTCCCCATCGACCATCCAATTGGACAGCGCCAGCCCGACACCGCCGCCCTGGCTGAACCCCGCCATGACGCCACAGGCACACCAGTAGTTCTTCAGCCCCCTGACAGGGCCGATGAGCGGATTGCCGTCCGGCGCGAAGGTAAAGGGTCCATTGATGATCTGTTTGATCCCCGCACGCTGGAAGGCGGGGAAATGCGCGAAGCCGACTTCCAGGGACGGGGCGATACGATCCAGATCCGGAGCCAACAACTCGTGCCCGAAATCCCACGGCGTCGATTTCGGCGACCAGGGCACACCGGCACGTTCATAGGTACCCATCAACATGCCGCCGCGTTCCTGGCGCATGTAGATTTCGCCGTCCGGATCGATCACATGCAGAACCTCCGCCCCGGTCGATGCATTGATCTCGGCGACCTCTGGCATGTCTTCGGTCAGCAGATACATGTGCTCCATGGCCAGGACCGGCAATTCCAGACCGGCCATACGGCCGACCTCCCGCGCCCAGAGCCCACCGGCATTCACGACGTGATCCGCGTGGATCGTGCCGTCCTTGGTGACCACGTCCCAGGTCCCGTCCTGCCGTTGCGACAGTTCGGTGACCGGGTTCCGCAAATAAACCTCCGCGCCGTTGATACGAGCGGCCTTCGCATAGGCATGCGTCGTCCCGGACGGATCGAGATGACCGTGCAGCGGCGTATACAGCGCGCCGAGGAACTGGTCGGGGTCCATGATCGGCAACCGCCGTTGGGCTTCCTTCGGGTCCAGCAACTCAGTCTCGATCCCCAGCAGACGCTCTTTCGACTGCATTATTTTCAGGGCTTCCATTCGCTCGGGCGTGCAGGCGAGGAACATCCCACCGGTTAGATGGAAGGAACAGGACTGGCCGCTGATCTCCTCGATTTCCTTGTAGAGGTCGATCGTATAGCTCTGCAGCTTGGCCATGTTTGGGTCGCCGTTCAGGGTGTGAAACCCGCCCGCGGCATGCCAGGTCGAACCGGATGTCAATTCCGACCGTTCGATCAGCACGACGTCCTTCCATCCCTTCTTGGTCAGATGGTAGAGCACGCTGGCGCCGACGACGCCGCCGCCGATGACGGCGACCTGGACATGAGACTTCATGGGGCAAGGGCCTCCCTGGACCGAGGAAACGTGGACCGTCCGGGGCAAACCCCGGCGTAATTCCGGCAAGACCGGCTCATTTCGACCGTGCCTTATCCGGTGGAATCATGTGACGGAACTATTCGAAGAACAAAGGTCAAAACACGACGGTTCGTAGCGTTCGTTCGCCGCACACGCGTCGTGACTGGAACAGTCTGTGCAGGAACGTGAACCGGGCAGCGGTTCAGGATCGAGAAAAAGGAATGGTTCGGGAATATCCGGAGGCTTTTGAGGAGCATGAAATTGGCGCGGCCATCGCTGCCAATCGCTTCGGATATGGCGCCCGCCCCCATGAATTGGAGCAAATCGGCGATCAGCCGCGCGAATGGCTGCTGGGGCAGATGATCGCCGATCCGGTACCGGAAGCGCTGAAGACGCTGCCGGAAAGCCGGGATCTGTTGAGCGAGATGCTGGCGGCACGCCAGCGCGGTCGGTCCTCCATGCGGGTCTATCGGCAGGAAGCCCGCCACCGGGCCTTGACGGAATCGGCGACCCATCTGGCGGTTTCCTTGAACAGTCCGACGCCTTTCGTGGAAAGGCTGGTGCGTTTTTGGACCAACCATTTCACGGTCTCCATGGTCAAACCCGCCGTGATGCCGCTTGTACCCGCCTTCGAGCGGGAGGCGATCCGTCCCAATATCTTCAACAGTTTCTACACCATGCTGCATGCGGTCGTGTCGCATCCGGCCATGCTGATCTATCTGGACAACGTCAACTCGCTGGGTCCGACATCAGCCGCCGGGCGCGGACGGAAGGATACCTTGAACGATCGTCTGGCGCGTCAGTTGCTTGATCGATTCACGTTGGGCGAAGGATCGGGCTACACACAGCTGGATGTTCGGGCATTGGCCCATATGCTGACCGGGTGGACGGTCGGCGTTAACAATCCCGCTACCAAGGGCGCCTTCGCCTTTCGCGACAGTTGGCACGAAGGCAACTTCAAGGAATTCCTGCGCCGCACCTATCCCAGCGCAGGCGTGCTGGAAGGCGAAGCCGCGCTCGATCACCTCGCGCGGTCGGCGACGACAGGCAGGAACTTGTCCCATAAGATGGCGCAGGCCTTTGTGGTCGACGATCCCGATCCCGGTTTGGCGAGCGAGATCCTGGCCGGTTTTGTTTTGGGCGGCGGCCGGGCCGACGGCATGGCCCGCGGCCTCGTCGGCGCGTCGGAGGCTTGGATACCGGAACAGCGAAAGGTCAAGTCCCCGACCGATTTGGTCCTGTCTGTGCTGCGGTCTCTGGATATCCGGTCCCGCTCGGGACAACGGATCCTCGACGCCGTTCGGTTTCTCGGCCAGCCCGCCTATCAAGCGCCCACGCCGGACGGTTGGCCCTATTCGTCACTGTCATGGCTATCGTCTGAAACCCTGCTGGAGCGCATCGAATGGTGCGCGGAGGTGGCTGGCATTTCCCGATCCCCCGGTGGCAAGGAGGTTCCCGATATGGCGCTCGACATCCTCGGCCCGCTCCTGAAACCAACGACCCATCGACGCCTGAGAGTGGCCCGGGATGAGCCTGAGGCCCTGGCCCTGCTCTTTGCCAGTTCGGAGTTTCAGCGCCGATGACCGAAAGCCGCATCCTGACTATCAATCGACGGAACGTGCTGGCTGGTGCGGCGGCCGCAACCGTCGTCGCCGCGCAAGGGCTGAGCTTCAGCGCCGCCGCAGCACCGGGGAACAAGCGATTGGTTGTCGTCCTGCTGCGCGGCGGGATGGACGGCTTGGCGTTGGTCCCGCCTTATGGCGACGGCGACTATGAAAAAATGCGCGGCGGCCTCGCGCTGCCCCGTGCAAATACCGACGGCGGCATCTTGGACCTGGACGGATTTTACGGGTTGCATCCCGCCGCGGAAGAGTTGCTGCGGTTTTGGGCGGCGGGGGAACTCGCCATCGCGCCGGCCGCGGCTATCGGCTATCGCGGCGCGTCCCATTTCGACGCGCAGGACGCCCTGGAAACCGGACAGACCGGTGGCGGGCATGGCACCGGCTGGCTGAACCGCACCGTCAGCGCCATGACCGGAAGCGCGGGCGGCGGTGGTGTGACTGTATCGGACACCCTGCCCTTGATCCTGCAAGGCCCGGGCGCGGCACAACAGGCAACGCCGCCGCCTCGCCCCTACCGGAGCCCCGGCTTCTTCCGGCAAGTGCAGTTGCTGTACGGCGACGACCCCCTGTTCAGCACGATGGTCGTGCAGGGGGAACGCGACAGACAAAGAACGACCGACACGGTCACGGAAGAAGACGTCCAATCGGACCGTGGCGCGAACCGTGCGCAATATCTTTCCACAACAGCCGCAATGGCGGGAAAGATGCTAGCCGCCGAAGACGGTCCGCGCATTGCGGTATTGGAGGCGTCCGGTTGGGACACCCATTGGAACCAAGGCGGCATGGAAGGCCGTCTGGCCCGCAGTTTCAGCGGCCTGGCGTCAGGCCTGTCGGTTTTGGCCGGCGCCCTAGGCCCCGTCTGGAAAGACACAATCGTTCTGGTCGCCAGCGAGTTCGGCCGAACCGTCAAGCCGAACGCCCATGGCGGCACCGATCACGGTTTCGCCACCACGGCATTGCTTTTGGGCGGCGCCGTCGCCGGCGGCAAGATACTTGGAACCTGGCCCGGTTTGGCGGAAGGCAAATTGGATGATAGCGGCGGGATCAAGGCAAGCCTCGACACGCGCAGTCTGATCAAGACCGCGCTGATCCAACACCTGGGGCTCAACGGCAATACGGTCGGATCGACGATATTGCCCGGAACCGCCAAGGCCTCGGCAATTCCCGGTTTGATTCGCAGCGGTTGAGAGACCGGGGCGCTGGCGGACCGGCCAGCCCTGAAACAATCAGTCACTTGGCAGTGACTACAATATGCGTTTACAGTGAATCCGTTCAGTTCAAATGAATTTTGGCGTAGTTGCCCACAGAAAAGAGGCAACATGCCGGGGAGGGACAATGGCATCCCGCGACAAAGCGGCCACAAAGGCCAAACTGATTGAAGCAGCCGGTCAGGTGATGGCCCGGGACGGTTTCGCCAAGCTTGGCGTGAATTCGGTGGCCCGCGCCGCCGGCGTCGATAAGGTTCTGATCTACCGGTATTTCGGCGGCCTGGAAGGCCTGATCAAAGCCTATGCCGAGGAGGGCGACTTTTGGCCCGGCGTCGAGGAATTGATCGACGAGCCGGAAGCGGTTTACCGCGCCCGCCCCGCCGCAGAACAAATGGCCCGTGTATTTCGCAAGCTGATCTCGGCCTTGCGCCGCCGGCCTGTAACCCTGGAAATTCTTGCTTGGGAGATGGCCGACGGCAACGAACTCACCAAGCATTTGGACGAGGTGCGCGAAACCTTGGGCCGTGAATTCACACGGCGCTTCGGACATGCCGGCCCGGCGGAAGTCGATTTGATGGCGTTTTCCGCCTTGATGGCCGCTTCGGTGAACTATCTGACAGCAAGGTCACGTCACAACAAGACTTTCAACGGCATGGACATCAGCCGCGACGACGGATGGAAGCGGATCGAAGAGACCATCAGCACCGTATGCCTGAAAGTTCTGTCATAGGTGATTTTTTCAAGCCGTCCCTTGGTCTTGGGTCAGGTCGGCGCTATGTCTGTGTTCAGATCAATCACTGAACAGCGGCAAGAAAAAGGAGAGTTCCAGCATGGGTATGCAGTATATGCACACGATGGTCCGTGTGAAGGACCTGGATGCGTCACTCGCATTCTACTGCAACAAGCTCGGTCTTGTTGAAGTGGAACGCATGGACCACGAAAAGGGCCGGTTCACGCTGGTCTTTCTGGCCGCACCCGACGATGTCGACGTTGCGAAATCGGAACGCACCGCAATGGTCGAACTGACCTACAATTGGGATCCGGAAGACTATGATGGCGGCCGGAATTTCGGTCACCTCGCCTATCGGGTCGACAACATCTATGAAACCTGCCAACACCTGATGGACAGTGGCGTCACGATAAACCGGCCGCCGCGCGATGGCCGCATGGCGTTTGTCCGGTCACCAGACGGGATTTCCGTGGAACTGCTTCAGCGCGGCAACGCATTGGAACCGGCGGAACCGTGGGCGTCGATGGAAAACACCGGCAGCTGGTAAGAAGCGGCATACCAGAGTCTTGTTGCCTGAAATGCAAAGCGCCCCGACCGAACCGGCGGGGCGCTTCTCATTTTAAAGCGGCATTGAACCCCGCGTCAGTCGCAACCGACATGGAACAGGCAGTCCCCGCGTTCGGACCGCGCCGGGACGCGTTTCGCCAGGACGACCCCATCCTTCTCGAAAAACACCTCGATCGGCTGCTTGCCCGGTGTTTCAGGATAGTGGAGCAAGGCGGCTGGATCGCCGGCATTCACGGCGTCGCCTGGTTCGACCAAGGGTTCGTAGACGCCGGCTTCAGGTGCGAAGACGAGGTTGTCACTGCCGAAAATTCTGGTTTCCACGTCCGGCGGCGGCAAAGCGCGGTCGATGACCTCCAACCTGGCCAGGGCCCGTTCCAGCCCGGTTTTCGCCATCTGGGCATAGACCCGGTTGACGGTTCCCGCCCCCCCCAACTCGGTCGCGAAAGAGATCACGTCCTGTCGGAACGCGGCGGCGGAAGAATATCCGGCGCCGTCGTCACGCCCGAAGACGGTCGCATAGGGCAGGCCAAAATCCTTTGCGATCTGCTCCTTGAAGTCCGCATGCGGATCGTCCCCGTGCCGTGGCAGCATTACCGTCGGCACATAAACCAGGGAACTGCCGCCTGAATGGAGATCGAACATATAGTCGACCGTCGGCATCAGCACGGTTTCTATAAAATGGGCGATCACTTGCGTCGGATTTCCTCTAGGATCGCCCGGAAAGGTGCGATTCAAATTGCCGCTGTCGATCGGCGAGGTCCGCAGCCCGGCCAGGGCCGCCGGATAATTCGCCATCGGCAGGAAGATCAACCGTCCGCGGACGTCCGACGCTTCGAGTTCGCGAATGAGCGTGGAGAGGATCACCTGCCCCTCGTATTCGTCCCCATGATTGCCCGACATGAGCAGTACCGTCGGGCCGTCGCCGTTGGCGATCGTCGCGATGGGATAAGGAAGGAAACCGTATGCGGACCGGTGTACGGAATGCGGCAAGCGCAGGTACCCCGTCTGTTTGCCCGGTGCGGTAAGGTCGACTTCGCAGTGGATCGGATTAGACGACATAAGCCCCTCTACCCTGTAAACGTAACGACGGGGCGCGCACGCACGCAGCCCCGTACCCGTCACCCAAGTTAGGCTATATGTTGCTGTCCGGGAAAGCTTCCTTTCGCTGTTTCACGAAATCGGCGAGGGCTTCCGCGGTCCCCGCTTCCATGTCCGGCTTCTCATAGTTCTTCAACAGACGGTCGACCCGCAGCGCGGCGCGCTGTGTCATATCCATCGCACCTTCCGCTTCCCACTGTTCGAAGGAATTATTGTCCGCCAAAGGTGACCGGTAAAATGCAGTCTCGAAATTCGCCTGAGTGTGGGCACAACCGAGATAGTGGCTACCGGGGCCGACTTCGCGGACGGCGGCCAAGCCTTGGCCGTTTTCACTCAAATCAGGGCCTGCCAGCAGACGCTGGATCATGGCGCACTGGTCCGCATCCATGACGAATTTCTCATAGCCCATGACAAGTCCACCTTCCAGCCAACCCGCCGCGTGCAGCATGAAGTTGACCCCGGCGAGTGCCGCGTTCTGCAGCGTGTTCGCCGATTCATACGCCGCCTGGGCGTCGGAAATCTTTGAAGCACAGAGCCCGCCGCCGGACCGGAAGGGAACCCCAAGACGACGCGCCAATTGCGCCGCGCCATAAAGCACCAGGGTCGGTTCGGGCGTGCCGAAGGTCGGGGCGCCCGATTGCATCGAAATGGAGGATGCGAATGTGCCGAAGACGACCGGCGCGCCCGGGCGCACCAATTGCGTCAGGGCGATACCCGTCATCGCCTCCGCCAGGATCTGCGACAAGGTACCCGCTACAGTCACCGGGCTCATCGCGCCGGCCAGAATGAAGGGCGAAATCACCGTCGCCTGGTTGTTCCGGGCATAGACCTTCAGCGCGCCCAACATAGTGTCGTCCCACACCATGGGCGAGTTGGCGTTGATCAGGTTGATGACGACACAGTTCTGATCGACAAAGTCCTCACCGAACAGGATCTTGCACATATCGACCGTATCCTGAGCTCGTTCCGGCGCGGTGACCGAGCCCATGAACGGCTTGTCGGAATAGACCATATGGCTCAGGACCATATCCAGGTGACGCTTGTTTACCGGCAGGTCCACAGGCTCGCACAAAGTGCCGCCCGAGTGGTGAAGTCCGTCGATCGTATAGGCCAGCTTGGCGAAGTTCTGGAAATCCTTGATCGTCGCATAGCGTCGGCCACCTTCCAGGGACCTCACGAAGGGCGGGCCGTATGCGGGGACAAGAACCGTGTTCTTGCCGCCGATCTGGACCGATTTGTCCCGGTTGCGGGCATATTGGGTAAACTCGGCGGGCGCCGACTTCTGAATGATTTCGCGCAGCATGCCTTTCTCGAAACGCACGCGCTCGCCATCGACAGACGCGCCGGCTTTGCGCCAGATATCCAGCGTTTCCGGATCGCCGCGGAAATCGAGACCGATCTCGGAGAGAATGATTTCCGCATTGTCTTCGATGATCGTCAGTTGCTCTTCGCTGAACAGATCGAAGGTTGGAATGCCCCGCTTGATATAGGGGATCCGAACCGCACCGCCCGCCGCGCGCGCCGCTTGGCGCGCCGCGCGACCGCCGCCGCTCCGCCTTGACTTTCTTTCTTCCGAACCACCTTCCGCGTCACTCATGTCCCAACTTCCGTATGCAAGGAGTTGCCCCTCAAAGGGATGCCCCGTGAGAACCCCGTCAGGGCCCTCCAAGGAAATGCTAAAGAACGCACTATCTGCTGTGGAACGGGTGGTCGCGCGCAAATTCGCGACGCGGTTTTAGGGTCTGTGCGTCATCGGGGGCGGCGCGTCGGGATGACGACGAAAAAGACTGCAACGGCAACCAGGACGAGGGCGGAGAATTCGTAAACGCCGGGCTGTTCGTCCAACAGGACCATCCCGGCGAAAACGCCCAGAACCGGGATCATCAAGGTCGATACCGTGGAGACCACAATGGGGACCTGCCCGGCGATGCGGTACCAGGCATAGTAACAGAACACGCCGGCGATGGTGCAGTTGTAGGCCAGGGAGGCCCAGGCCGGCCATCCGATGCCGTCCCAATCCGTATCCGCGGTCAAATAGGCGATGACCAGTATCGGCAGAACGCCCAACCCCTGCAGCCATGCCGTCATGGCGGAGGTCGCCAGAGAGAACCTGTAGTGGCGAACGATCACCGTTCCCGCCCCCCAGCAGAAGGCGGCGACTATGCAACTTGCCGTCCCGATCGGATTCTGGCCGATCAGCCTGTAATCCTGAACAAGCAGCAGCAACATTGCGCCCATGCCGGCGGCCAAACCGATTATCTGCCGGACGGAAAGGCGTTCCCTGACCACGACGACGGTGATCAATGTCGCCCAGATCGGCATCGTATAACCCAGAATAGCGGCGCGGCCGGACGCCATTTGCCCGATTCCCCACAGAATCAGCGCGTTCCAAGCCGTGATATTAAGCATCGCGGCCGGCACGAGGCCGATCCAATCGCGCCGGGTCGGCAACAGATTCCGCTTCTTGATCAACGCGATGATCAGGAATCCCAAAGCGCTGGCGCTGACATTGATCGCGCGGAAATCCATGACTTGGAAATCCACCAAGGCGATCTTCATGATCGGCCAATTGATGCCCCAGAAAAAGGTCAACAACGGGAGGAGGATCAAAACCTCCTTGGGAAGGTTGATCCGGGACGAAACGGACATGATCAGGAAACTTTCAGGTATATTTTCAAAGCAGCGTCAAAAGTATACCGGCAACCGCCCCCAAGACCACTACAAGAATTGGATGGGCTCGTCCGACCTGCAGTAAAGCAAGCCCACCGGCGGCGAGCGCAAAGTCGTGCGGCTGGTGAACGATGGACACGAAAATGGGATCGTATAGCGCCGCGGCAAGCAGTCCCACCACCGCCGCGTTGACGCCCGCGATTGCCGACCTGGCCGCGGTAGCGGTACGGATGCGGGCCCACATCGACAGTCCTGCCGGCACCAGAAAGAAACTGGGCAGGAAAATGCCCGCCAGAGCCAGGGCGCCCCCCGCCAACCCGTTGGGGACCTGGTCGCCGGCCGCACCAAGATAGGCTGCAAGCGTAAAGAGCGGGCCGGGTATTGCCTGCGCCGCGCCATAACCCGATAGAAATGTATCGCTGTCCATCCAACCTTTGCCGACAACGGCGTTTTCCAGCAGCGGCAAAATCACGTGCCCGCCGCCGAACACCAAGGCGCCCGCCCTGTAGAAGGCGTCGAAAAGCGAGAGCGCTTCGCTCGGCCATGCGGCCGCCGCCAGCGGAAGGCCGACAAGGCAAATCACGAACAAGAGCCCTGCGGCGATCCCGACACTCGACGGGACCCCGAAGGAAGGCGTTGATGCCGCGCCGTCATCACCCAATGCGCGATCCTTGCTCAACAGGACGAACCCGATGACCGCTCCGAAGACGATGACCGCAACCTGCGCCAATGCGCCGCCTATCAGGCTCATGAAGGCAAGGGCAGCGAAAGCGATGCCGCCGGTGGCCCGGTCGGGGCACAGGTTCCGCGCCATGCCGATCACCGCCTGCGCGACGATGGCAACGGCGACGAGTTTCAGGCCATGCACAAGGCCATCGACGATCGCGTGGTCGGACCCGCCCAGTCCGAAAGCGACCGCGATCATGATCACAACGGACGGGATTGTGAATCCAATCCAAGCCGCCAAGGCCCCCAGATAACCGCCGCGCAACAAGCCGATCGCCAATCCGACCTGGCTGCTGGCGGGACCGGGCAGGAACTGGCACAGGGCGACGACCTCCCCGTATTGGGAATCCGTCACCCATTTCCGGCGTTCGACGAACTCGGTCCGGAAATAGCCCAGATGCGCAACGGGACCGCCGAAGGACGTCAGGCCGAGCCGCAAGAAAACGGCCAGAATCCCGAACACGGTGGTTGAGGGCTCGCGATTGGTCATGATCGACTCATTTGTTCCGCAATCCATTCGGCGCGACGGGCACACGAGCCGATAGTCTTAACCGAACAATGTGACGGCCTTGCGTCAATTCCACCACGCTGAACCGTGGCAGTTTTTTGATCAGTTTTTCAACTGTGCCGGAAGCCAGGTGGCGATTTCGGGGAAGAAAATGATCAAGACGACCGCGACGATCATCAGCAGGAAGAAGGGTAGCGCTGCATAGGCGATCCAGAAGATGTTCCGTCCGGTCAACCCCTGTATCACGAACAGGTTGAACCCGACCGGCGGGGTAATCTGGCTCATCTCGACAACCAGCACGACGTAGATGCCGAACCAAAGCAGGTCGATGCCGGCCGCCTCGACCATCGGCAGCAGGATTGCCGTGGTCAGCACCACCACCGAAATGCCGTCGAGGAAGCAACCGAGAATCGCGAACAGCAAGGTCAGGGCCGCCAACAGCGCATAGGGCGACAGGTTCATCTCCTGGATGAACTGGGTCAGCGAGCGCGGGATACCGGTGAACCCCATCGCGACCGACAGGAAACTGGCGCCGGCGACGATGAAGATGATCATGCAGGACGTGCGCGTCGCGCCCATCAGACTGTCGATGAAACTCTTCCAATTCAGCGACCCGGTGGCCGCTGAGATGATCAGGGCGCCGGCCACGCCGCAGGCGGCGGCTTCCGTCGCGGTCGCCCAGCCGCGATAAATCGAGGCAATGACGAAAACGATCAGCGTCAGTACCGGGACCAGCCGGCCCGAGGCCTTAATCTTTTCCAGGAACGTCATCTTGATGTCGAAGGGGGGCGTGCGGGTTGGGTTCAACAGCGACCAACCCGCCGTGTAAGCCATGAAAAGTCCGCACAGCATCAGACCCGGCAGGATGCCGGCGATGAACAGCCGGACGATCGAGACCTCTGCCGACACGCCGTAAACGATGAGGATGATGGAGGGCGGGATGAGCAAACCGAGCGTGCCGGAGCCGGCGAGCGAGCCGAGAATCAGCTTCTCGTCATAGCCGCGGCGCGACAGTTCTGGGATCGACATCTTACCGATGGTCGCCGCCGTCGCCGCCGAACTTCCGCTGACCGCCGCAAAGACGGCACAACCCAGTATGTTCACATGGATCAAGCGACCCGGCAGGCGGCCCATCCAGGGCGCAAGCCCGGCGAACATGTCCTCCGACAGCCGGGTGCGGAACAGAATTTCGCCCATCCAAACGAAGAGCGGCAGCGCGGCCAGGGTCCATGTCGCGGTCGACCCCCAAACCGTGGTGGCCATGATAAGGCCGGGCGG
>CAYGKA010000045.1:0-38940 GCA_964350445.1 uncultured Flavobacteriaceae bacterium | reverse complement strand
ACCTTGCGCTGATCGTTCATCACGTCGTCGAATTTCAGCAATTGCTTGCGGATTTCGAAGTTTCGCGCCTCGACCTTCTGCTGCGCCTTTTCCAACGCCTTGTTGACCCAGGGGTGGATAATCGCTTCGCCGTCTTCAAGGCCGAGCTTCTGCAGCATCCCGTCCATCCGTTCGGACCCGAAGATGCGCATCAGGTCGTCGTCGAGACTGACGTAGAATTTGGATTCGCCGGGATCGCCCTGGCGCCCGGACCGGCCACGCAGTTGGTTGTCGATCCGGCGGCTTTCGTGCCGTTCGGTGCCCAGTACGAACAAGCCGCCGGCGGCGAGAACTTCTTTCCGTTTCGCTTCGATATCGGCGGAGATCTCAGCGACCTTGGCGTCGATGGCGGCTTGGTCTTCCATGCCCTCCGTTTCGCGCTGCACCCGCATGTCCAGGTTTCCGCCCAACTGAATGTCGGTCCCGCGCCCGGCCATGTTGGTTGCGATCGTCACCGCGCCCGGCATGCCGGCGTCAGAGATGATATGCGCCTCCTGCTCATGATGCCGTGCGTTCAGCACCTTGTGCGGGATTTTCAACTTGGTGAGGGATTTGGAAATTTCTTCGGACCGCTCGATGGAGATCGTACCGACCAGGACCGGCTGCCCTTTCTCATGGCAAATCTTGACCTGTTCGATCGCGGCGGCTTCCTTCTCCCGCGCCGACCGGTAAACTTCATCGTCGTTGTCGATGCGGATCATGTCCTGATTGGTCGGAATTTCGATCACTTCCAGACCGTAAATTTCCTCGAACTCCGCCGCTTCGGTCATGGCCGTTCCGGTCATGCCGGCCAGTTTGTCGTACATCCGGAAATAGTTCTGAAAGGTGACCGAGGCGATGGTCTGGTTCTCGTTCTGAACCTGGACGTCTTCCTTGGCTTCCAACGCCTGATGCAGGCCGTCCGAATAACGGCGGCCTTCCTGCAGACGGCCGGTGAATTCATCGACGATGACGATGCGCCCGTCCTTCACAACATAGTCCACATCGACCGTGAACATCTTATGGGCGCGCAGGGCCTGGTTCACGTGATGGACCAAGCTGACATTCTGAATGTCGTAAAGATTGCCGGATTCGAGGACGCCCGACTCACGCAGCACGACTTCGACCCGCTCCTGGCCTTCCTCGGTCAGCGAAATGGCTTTTTGCTTCTCGTCCTTCTCGTAGTCGGCCTCGGTCAGTTTCGGAATGACCTGGTTGATCTGACGGTAGAGCTGCGAGGAATCCTCGGCCGGGCCGGAGATGATCAGCGGCGTCCGCGCCTCGTCGATCAGGATCGAGTCGACTTCATCGACGATGGCGAAATTGGGTTCGCGCTGGGCCATGTCCTCAAGGCGGAATTTCAGATTGTCGCGCAGGTAATCGAAGCCCAGTTCGTTGTTGGTGGTATAGGTGATGTCGCAGGCATATTGCGCCTTGCGCATCTGCTCCGGCATCTGCGGCACGATGACGCCGACGCTGAGGCCCAGGAAGGTATAGACGTTGCCCATCCACTCGGCGTCGCGGCGGGCCAGATAGTCGTTGACGGTGACGACATGCACGCCCTTGCCTTCCAGCGCGTTCAGATAGACCGGCAGGGTTGCGACCAGGGTTTTCCCTTCACCGGTTTTCATTTCGGCGATCTTGCCGGAATGAAGCACCATGCCGCCGATCAACTGTACGTCGAAATGTCGCATGCCCAACGTGCGTTTGGCGGCTTCCCGGACGACCGCGAAGGCTTCTTCCAGAATGCCGTCCAGCGTTTCGCCGTTCGCCAACCGGCTGCGGAACTCGTCTGTCTTCGCCTTCAGCGCCATATCGTCCAGTGCGGAGATTTGCTCTTCGAGGGCGTTGATCGCGTCGACTCGCTTGCGAAGTCCCGCGACGGTTCGGTCGTTAACCGAGCCGAAGACACGTTTTAAAAGTCCGCCCAGCATGAAGAAGGCCTTTGCGATAAATCAATGGAAGAGCAGATTGCGATGGTCGATCGCATGTTGCTGGTGAAAGTACCGCCTGTCAGATAAGGGGCGGCCCGAGGCCTGTCAACGATCCCATGGCTTTTCGATGCGGTTGCAGGGGCGGAAATCCGCAAGACTTTCGGGCTACAAAGTAGTATTATGCGTGCTGTACCGGAAGCCAGAAGGGCCTCCGGACGGCCGGTGCAACCGGCCAATTGATAGGCAATCTTGCCCCGAAGCCGACAGAAGGAGGCGACGATGGTTGAGTTCTTATCCGAGGTGCGTCCGGATATTTTCGTCCGGCGGCCGGCAAACTTCTCCAACAGTGCAGGAAACCCGTTCAGGCGCGGCCAGGAGGGCGATCAGGCCAACGGCAGCGATGCCACGGGCGCACGGCGCCGCCTTTTCGCGGGCATATCGGTCGAACTTTCCGATGGGGCGCGACAGGCTTTGCGCGGGTCCGAGCGGGCGCTCGAATTGGCCAGGGACTTCAACGCGTCGCGGCTGGGCCGCCCGGCGCGCCGACGGCTCGGCGAATTCTTTGGTGGTCTCACCCGTGAGTTGGGCGCGTCCGAAAGGGATGTTGACCGAACGGCACGCCGCATCGCGCGATTGACGGATAGCCTGGATCGGCGGTTCGGCGATTTGGCGGAACGTATCCTGGGGCGTCTCGACCCCGGTTTCGGGGCATCGGCCCGGTCGACGGAATTCTCTTACAGCCAAATCAGCTTCTCGCTCCAGGCCGAGTCCACCCTTCTGGCGGTGGTGAAGGACGGTGAGCAGAGCCTTCTGCGGTTGGATCAGATTCAACTCTCCCTTCAAGCCACGCAGATCGACGGCAGCGTTTCGGTGCGCGAAGGGTTCAGGGTCGCCCCGAGAACCCCCTTGTTCGAACTGGGCCAAGGGCAGACGGCGACGGAGATAGTTGATCGTTTGATTGAGGTTTTCGGGACGTCCTCGGTGACCAGCCGGTTAGAGGCGCAAGAAATCGAGTTGGACCTGTCCACGACGGTCTTCACCGCTCAAGGGGTGGGGTCGCAGCCGGATGAGGGGGACGAGCCGACCGATCTTCCGGAACCGGACGGCGGGGTCAGCGTTGTTGCTTGAGGTTGCGTGTCCGCTGCAAATGCCGGTGGAATACACGCCTTCGCCAAAGGCTTCAATTTGACGTGAAACCTGGCCGGGTACTCCCTTGTTCCGGGCGGCTTGCTGTGGTCTTTTGGCGGGCATTTCCCGAACGGCCCTGGAGTTGACCCGATGCAAGAGACCGCCCCCCGGATTTTCAAGACCCTGACGAAGCTGGTTTTCGGCGCTGTTGCCGGCGCCCTGTTGGCGGCGACGCCCGCGGCGTCTCAGAACGCGGATCAACCGCGGTCCGATCAGGTCATCGCGGAAGTCGGTGGCGAGAAACTCTACCGGTCGGATTTCGTCGATGCGTTCGAATCCCTGTCGCCGGAAGCAAAACAGATGGGTCAGGAAGCGCTGTACCCGCGTATTTTGGAATCGCTGATCCAGCAGCTTGTCGTGATTCAGACCGGCCTCAAGCAAGGACTGCAGGACGACCCGGAAGTGCAGAAACGCATGGAACTGGTGCAAGCCCAGTTGGTTCGCGACCTGTATCTGCGCCGTGCCGTCGAATCGAAGATCGAGGAAAAGAATCTGCGCGAAGCCTATGACGCGTGGCTGAAGCAAAATCCGCCGAAAGAGGAAGTGCACGCCCGTCATATCCTGGTGGAGACGGAGGAAGAGGCACGCAACATCATCAAGATGGTGACCGACGGCCAGGACTTCGCCGAACTTGCGCGTACGCATTCGAAGGGCCCCAGTGCGTCGCAGGGCGGCGATCTCGGCTTCTTCGATCGCACCAGCATGGTAAAGCCCTTCGCTGATGTGGCTTTCGCCTTGCAGCCGAACCAGTTCTCCGCCGATCCGGTGAAAACGCAGTTTGGTTGGCATGTCATCCTGGTGGTTGAGCGCCGGACCGGCGAATCGCCCAGCTTCGAACAGCTCCGCCCCAGCCTGGGCCGGTATGTCGGCGAACAGATGGCGCGGAAGATCGCGGCTGATTTGACCGCGACAGCGGACGTGAAGCGCTTCGACCTTTCCGGAAACCCGATGGCGGCCCCGAACCAATAATCGAATGCCGCGCAGCACACCGCGAACCGGGCATGCGTGTCCGGATGCGGCAAGCGGCCGTGTGAGTATTCGTTGACGGGAAGCGACATTCGCCCGATTACTTAGCACCGAAGTCGGGGGGTAAGGCGTGCCTGTGTGCTGTCTTAGAAAGCCCCGGTCAGATGATCCGGTCACGATGGCCCGGCAACGAAGGAATAGGGGATCGGAATGGGTGGGGACGCACCAAAGTCACCTTTCGCACCAAAAGAGTTTCCGGCGCTGCCGGCGATCGACGGTATTCGTCTCGCCGCCGCCGCGGCGGGCGTGAAGTATAAGGGCCGGAATGACGTCTTCCTCGCGGAACTCGCACCCGGGACCCAGGTCGCCGGCGTCCTGACGAAATCGAAGACATGTTCGTCCGCCGTCGATTGGTGCCGAACCGTGCTGGAAAAGGGCAAGGCCCGCGGCATCATCGTGAATTCCGGCAATTCGAACGCCTTCACCGGCAAGATTGGTGAGAAGGGCACGAAGCATATGGTTCAGGCCGCCGCGGAAGCGCTCGGCTGTAAACCGAAACAGGTTCTTGTGGCCTCGACCGGTGTCATCGGCGTACCGCTGCCGGGGGATCGGATCAGCGGCGTCATGCCGACCCTGATCGAATCCCTGGGCCCGGACAACTGGACCGCCAGCGCCAATGCCATCATGACGACCGACACCTTCCCAAAGGGCGCGACCGCGACGGCGGAGATCGATGGCAAGACGGTGAAGATCGCCGGCTTCGCCAAGGGGTCCGGCATGATCGCGCCCGACATGGCGACCATGCTGTCCTTCGTTTTCACCGATGCGAATATTCCGTCGGCCATCCTGCAGAAGATTTTGAAAGACAGCGCCGACCGGTCCTTCAACTCGATTACCGTCGATGGCGATACCTCCACCAGCGATACGCTGATCCTCGCGGCATCGGGCAAGGCGCGGAACAAGCCGCCCTCATCCGTGTCGGACAAACGGTTGAAGGGATTCAAGGCGGCGCTGGACGAGGTTTTGACGGACTTGGCCACCCAGGTGGTGAAGGACGGCGAAGGGGCCAGCAAATTCATCACGATCGACGTCACCGGCGCTGTGAACAAAAAGTCGGCCCGGCGTATCGGACTGGCCGTCGCCAATTCGCCCCTGGTGAAGACCGCGATTGCCGGCGAAGACGCGAACTGGGGCCGTGTGGTCATGGCCGTGGGCAAATCGGGCGAACCGGCGAACCGGGACACGCTGTCGATCGCCATGGGCGGCGTCACCATCGCCAAGAACGGCGAAGGCGTGACCGATTTCGACGAGGCGCCGGTCACGAAGCACCTCAAGGGCAGCGAGGTCCATATCGAAATCGACCTCGGCCTGGGCAAGGGCGAGGCGCGGGTTTGGACCTGCGACCTCACGCACGGCTACATTTCCATCAACGCCGACTATCGCAGCTAGGAGGCGGCCCGGCTTGCAGTGGCCGCCGACATTCAGCGACACGCCCGATCTGGAAACGCCGCGACTGGTGCTGCGGCGATTTCGGCCCGAGGATATCGGCGCGGTGTTCAACCTCGTCTCGGATCTCGCCGTCGCGAAATGGACGGCGCGGATTCCCCATCCTTATGAGCGCCGGATGGCGGAGGAATGGCTCCGAGACGCCGAACGGCTTCGCAACGAGGGCAAAAACATCGCCTTCGCGGTGGCCCTGCGGGAAACGGAAACCGTCGTTGGGTCCGTCAGCTTCGAAATTGAACAGGCACCGGGCCGGGCCGAGATCGGCTATTACCTTGGGCGCGCCTATTGGGGCCGCGGCCTTATGACGGAGGCCGCCGGCGCGGCGCTCGATTTCGGGTTCCGGCACCTGGGGTTCCAAGTCGTGTATTCTGAAGTCTTTGCGGAGAACGCGGCATCCGCGGGGGTCCTGCGAAAATCGGGATTTGCCGAGCTGGGGCCGACGGTGTTGGAGGCGCCGGCGCGCGGCGGTGCCGTGGCGGGGAACAAATTCGTACTGGACCGTGAGGCCTGGGCGGCGCGGAAGGGAGTATCGTGATGGAAAGCGGATGCTGGCAGGCAGGCGAACGGGCTGATGAGGCGCCGGAAAAACCGGTCGTACTGGTGGTGGCCGTTGCGCTGGTCGATGTCGACGGCCGGGTTCTGATCGCGAAACGGCCGCCGGGCAAGAAGATGGCCGGCCTGTGGGAGTTTCCCGGCGGCAAGGTCGATTCGGGGGAGACGCCGGAACAGGCCTTGATCCGCGAGCTGAAGGAGGAATTGGGCATCGACACGCGGCAAAGCTGCCTGGCGCCGCTCACCTTCGCCAGCCACGCCTATGAGGACATGCATCTGTTGATGCCGCTCTATGCCTGTCGGGTCTGGAAGGGCGATCCCGTGCCGAAGGAGGGCCAGGAACTGGCCTGGGTGCGGCCCGTCAAAATGAAGGACTATCCGATGCCACCGGCGGATGTGCCGCTGATCGCGATGCTGCGCGACCTGTTGTGAAGGTTGGTCAGGTTCGGCCCGGCGCCGGGTTGCTGAGCTGCCTGTAAACGATCGACAGGGCGGTGACCCAGACGCCCGTCCCCAGGATGAACACGGCGCTGAACAGAAGCAGCATCAGGAACATCATGGTCAGCATTCCGGGCGCAACGAATGCCAACAGCGCGAAGACCACGCTGGCCGGCACGAAGACCGCAAGCATCGCCACAATCAGCCCGATCACCGCAAGCGCGGCGAGCCCGATCAGCCTTAGACCGTTTCCCTTCGTCAGGCGCCAGGAGTCCTGCAGGCTGAGATTGTCGCCGACCGCCGCTGCAGGCAGAACCATGGACAGGCGAAGGATCACATAGACGGCAATGACGCTGGGCAGCACACCCAAGACCGGCATCAGGAAGAAGGAACCGGCGCCGAAAACCGACAGGAGCGTCGCAGCGAGAACGCCCGCGATTTGCAACGTGACGAACTGGACCACGATCTCGATCAATCCCAGCAGGATCGCCATCAAGACGAAACGGCCCTTGGCGGGGTCCCATGTCAGCGCCTCGCGGACGGTCCTGACCGTGTTGGGGCGCAAGATCCGGAAATGCCATGCGCAGGAAAAAACCGAGACGATCACGAATCCGATGAAAATGAAGATGACGGCAATGGTAAAAAAGCCTGCATGTTCTTGAAGAAGCCGTGCGGCGAGGTCTTGAGCGCCAGAAATTGACGGTGAGTCGGGCAGTTTCAGGCCGAGTTGGAACAAGGCCGCGATCTGCATGACCTGCAAGGCTGCGACGTTGATCGCCAGTGCGAAGGCTGGAATGGCGGCGATCAAGGCCAAATCCCGCTTTTCGGACAAGGCGGTTTGGATGGCTTTCGCCAGAATTGAAAAAGGGGCCAGATGAGACATCGCGAACTCTATGGTTTGTTCGGCTTTTCACCGGCCGAGTGTTCCTTGCTTTCCAAGGCGGCGGCCAATCTGTTGCGGGCCGAACCCGGCTGCAAGGGTTTTTGTTGAGATTCGTGCGGCGCCCACCCGTGCAGGTGGAGGATTTCGAACGTCGCCACGACCCGCCCATCCGGCCCGGCATGGCGTTCCTGATACAGTTCCGCCGCGCGCATCAAGATGTCCCTGCCGATGGGCTTGCGGCTGCGCTCCGCTACTGCGTTCCCTTCTCCCATTTTCCGCAATTCCTGCATCAGCGTTAGCGGGTTGCCGTAGGTCACCGTGATCGTATCGCTGTCGATGACGGGCAGGGCGAAGCCGGCCCGCTGCATCAGCGCGCCCGCGTCGCGCAGGTCGGCGAAAGGTGAGACGCGCGGGCTCAACCCGTCGCGCAGTTCCACTTCGGCCAGCGCCAGGACCTCCCGCAATTCCTTCAATGTCTCCCCACCCAGCATGGTGGCCAGAAACAATCCGTCCGGTCTCAGGGCGCGGTTGATCTGGATAAGCGCGCCGGGCAGATCGTTAACCCAGTGCAGGGAGAGGTTGCTGAGGACGAGGTCGAAGCTTTCTTCCCTGAAAGGCAGCCATTCCTCATCCGTGACGACGGCGGGCCGTTTCGGGCCCATTGCCCCGTTGCCCCTTGCTGCCGTGGCGGCCATGCGCCAGGACAGGTCGGCCTGGATCAGTGTTTCGATACCGTTTGCGCCGATCAAATAGTCGGCCAGCACGCCCGTATGACAGCCCAGGTCCAGCGCGGTCGGGAATTGTCGGGTGACGTCCCGCAGCCGGTCGGCCAGCCTGTCGGCGGTTTCGCGGAGCAGGAAATCGACGTCGCCGAAACCGGTGGCCGCGCGCTCGCGATTGCGGCGCACCTGATGGCGGTCGAAAACCGAAATCTGATCTGACTGGCCCGCGTTCATGCCGCCTTATATGGACCATGGCCCACGGTCGGCAAACCCCCGTGGGCCGGATGGCCGAGTTTCTTGTCCGGGATTTGTCGAGGTCATACAGTGCCAGGACGAAAACGAACATGAAACCGCCCGGACGGGGCGCTAGGGAGGAAAGATGACGGTTAAGCAGGTTGACGCGTCCTGGCTTCGTGCCGCTTTGCTGGACAGCGACGAACTGGCCATGATCGATACGCGGGAAGAAGGGGGCTTCGGCGCCAGTCATATCCTTCGGGCCGTCAATATCCCGCTGTCCCATTTCGAGATAAATCTGCGGCGGCTTGTTCCCAACACGGGCGTGCGGTTTGTCCTGATGGATGACGATCCGGCACGCCTGGAAAAGGCGGTCGCGCTTGCCTTGGATGCGGGATACACCAACCTGCATGCCCTTCCCGGCGGGTCAGCCGCCTGGGCGGATGCTGGTTTCGAACTGTTCAGCGGATTGAACGTTCCGTCGAAAGTCTTCGGGGAATTCGTCGAACACACCTACGACACCCCCCGGATCGAGGCCGCCGACCTCAAGAAACTGATGGATGAGGGGCAGGACCTGATCGTCCTGGATAGCCGCCCGATGCCGGAATACACCGCGATGAACATTCCGGGCGGGATCGACGCGCCGGGCGCCGAACTGGTCTATCGCGCGAAAGAGGTCATCCCCAGTGACGATACTTTGGTGATCGTCAATTGCGCTGGCCGCACCCGGTCGATCATCGGCTGCCAGTCGCTCGTCAATGCGGGTCTGCCGAACAAGGTCATGGCGCTGAAGGACGGCACGATGGGCTGGCACCTGGCCGGGTTGAAACTGGAAAAAGGCTCAACCCGCACGGTCCAGCCGCCGTCGGCGGAAACCATCGCCTGGGCGCGTCAGGCGGCGGAGCGCGTTTCGTCTCGCTTCGGCGTCCGCACCGTGGACCGGGCAACAGCCGATGCGTGGCTCGACGACGCGTCCCGCACGACATATCTGATCGACGTGCGGTCGCCGGAAGAATACGCGGCGGGCCATCTGCCGGGGGCATTCCATGCGCCGGGTGGGCAGCTCGTTCAGGCGACGGATGTTTATATCGGCGTGCAGAAGGCGCGCATCGTCCTGGTCGATGATGTGGAGGTCCGCGCCCGGATGACCGCAAGCTGGCTGATCCAGATGGGATGGGACCATGTCTACGTCCTGGAAGGCGGGTTGGGCGACGGCCCGTTCGAGACCGGACCGGATGCCGCCGCGGTGCCGGAAGCCGAGGCGGCCGCCCTTCCATCCATCTCAGCCGAGGCGCTGAAGGCGCTGGACGGCGCGCTGGTGCTTGATCTATCGACCAGCGTACAGCATCGCCGGGGCCATATAGCCGGTTCCAAATGGGCGATCCGCAGCACATTGGCGCGGGATATCGATCTCGCGGCGGTCGGCGACGGCCCCGTCGTCGTCAGTAGCCGAAACGACGCTCTGTCCAAGCTTGCCGCCGCCGACCTGATCGGATTGGGGGCGAAGGACGTTAGGGTGCTGGACGGCGGCCATGACGCCTGGGTCGAGGCCGGCGGTGCATTGGACCAAGGTTTGGAGAGCGCGATCGCGCCGTTGCCGGCCGAGGATCTCTATTTCCGGCCCTATGACCGCGATCACGGCATTGAACAGGCGATGAAGGCCTATCTCGACTGGGAAGTCGCCCTGGTGGAGCAGCTCGAACGGGACAAGACGATGATCTTCCCGCAATTCCCGGCGGGCTGACAGCATGCAACGGCGGACGGAACCCGGCCTTTCGGTTTCCCCCTCCGCCGGGGCAGAATTCCTTGCTGCGCGCGGACCCGCCGCATTGTCGCTTGGAATGGCGGTTCTGAACACGGCGCGGGCCGGGCTGGACCTGCTGCTGCCGCCCCGCTGCCCGGAAACCGGGGCGTTGATTGCCGGCGCGTCCGGCATGTCGGCGGAAGCCTGGCGCAATCTGCATTTCCTGGCCGGGCCATGCTGCGCTTGCTGCGGGATGCCCTTCGATGTCGATCTGCCGCCCGATACCCTCTGCGCGGCGTGTGATGCCTCCGCCCCGCGGTATGACCGGGCCCGGGCCGTCCTCGCCTACGATGATTTCAGCAAGTCACTGCTGCTGAACCTGAAACATGGCGACCGAACTGACCTTGCGCCGTTGCTGGGGCGATGGCTGCAACGGGCGGGAGGCGACCTGCTCGCCGCGGCCGACATTGTTGCGCCGGTGCCGATGCATCGCAGCAGGTTGTTCCGGCGCCGGTTCAACCAGGCCGCCTTGCTGGCGTCGGCAATGGCGAAGGGAACCGGTCATCGTTCGGTGCTGGACCTGCTGGAACGGGTGCGCGCAACGCCGTCGCAGGGCCATCTGTCGCGCTTGGCCCGGGCGCGGAATGTCCGCGGCGCTTTCGCGGTGAGGCCGAAATTCCGTGATGGCTTGGTGGGCAAGCGGGTGCTGCTGGTGGACGACGTTTTCACGACCGGCGCAACGGTCGAGGAATGTGCCCGTATCCTGCGCCGGGCGGGGGTTGGGGCGGTCGATGTCGTGACGGTCGCCCGCGTCCTGCGGCCGCGGCGTTGAGCGCCACCATGGCGATCAGGGAGGACCGGCCCTTTCGTTCCAGTTGATGAACCTGTGAATAGCACGCATCTTTGATTCTCCAGGCCGATGGTCCATATCTCAGGTCAACAAAGAGATTGGTGCCGGGCGGGGTGCAGCCGAAAGGGCCGCCGTGTCCGCGTTCCGCATGAAAGGACGGAAAAGTCGTTATGGCGAAGATTGAACTTTATACCCGCCCGATGTGCGGTTTCTGTTATCAGGCGAAGAAGCTGCTCGACAAGAAGGGTGTCAGCTATACGGAATACAATATCTGGACCGATGCGGGCCGGAAGGACGAGATGACGGAACGCTCCAAGGGCGGGCGCACGGTGCCACAAATCTTCGTCAACGATGCCCATGTCGGCGGCTGCACGGACCTGATGGAGCTGGAAGAGCAAGGGAAACTCGACGAATTGCTGAAGGGAAAGGCCGCTTGACCGATACGCTCCGCGTCGCCTGCGTCCAGATCACGGGCAAACCCCGGATCGAGGACAACATCGCCCTCATGGATCCGATGATCCGTGACGCTGCGGCGAAAGGCGCGGAATTGGTCTGCCTGCCTGAGATCTGCAATCTGGTTCAGAAGAACCGCGAGGAACAACGTAAGGCGATCCGGACCGAGGCGGAGGACCCGGCGCTTGCCGCTTTCCGCGGCTTGGCCAGGGAATTGGGAATCTGGATCCATGCGGGCTCCCTTGCGATCAAGCCCGATGACGGCGACAGGCTCGCGAACCGCGGATTCCTGATCGCGCCGGATGGGGCGATCCGGGCGACATACGACAAGATCCATATGTTCGACGTGGATCTAAAAAACGCCGAGTCCTATCGTGAGTCCTTCTCCTACCGCCCCGGAGACCGCGCGGTGCTGGCACAGACGCCTTGGGGCGGATACGGCATGGGCGTCTGCTACGATGTCCGCTTTCCGGCTTTGTTCCGGGATTTGGCGGGGGCGGGGGCCAAGATCCTGACCATGCCGGCCTGCTTCACCCAACCGACGGGCAAGGCCCATTGGCATGTGCTGCTGCGCGCCCGCGCCATCGAAAACGGCTGTTTCGTCATTGCCGCCGCGCAATGCGGCGCGCATGAGGACGGACGCAAGACCTATGGCCATTCCCTGATCGTCGATCCGTGGGGCGAAGTGCTCGCCGATGCCGGACCCGATGAGGGGATCGTCCTGGCCGATCTCGACCTTTCCCGCGTCGATGAGGTGCGCGGCATGGTGCCCAGCCTGAAGAACGGGCGCGACTATGCGCCGCCGGTGCCCTTGGATTTGGCCGAAGCGGGCGAATAGAGGCGGCTAAGCGTCCTTTCTCGCGTGAAGGCGCTGGATGACGGCGGGCTTTGGTTCGGATACTTCGCCTTCGAAACTCTCCAGTATGGTGAAACCGTTTGTTTCCGCGGCTGCCGTCAATTCGCCGGGCCGCAATAGGAAATCGGGGTTTCTCGGCCTGCCGAACCGTTCATTCCCCAATGCGAATGTCTGGTAGAGCAGGTCTCCGCCATCCGCCACCGCCTCGAAAACCTTCGGCAGGATCGGTCGCCACAAATAATTGGTGACGACGACCAGATCGAACGTCCTGCCGTTCAGCGGCCAGGATGCGGTCTCAAGATCCGCTTGCAGGATTTCACAAGCCGGGTTTCCCGCAAGGTCGGCGACGCCCGTCGTGTCTCTATCGACGAAGGTCACCCGACATCCGTGCGCCAGAAAGGCGCGGCCGTGACGGCCGCCGCCGCAGGCCAGGTCCAGCACGGTTTGGTCAGGGTCGGCGATCGCCGCCCGCGCGGCGATCCAGTCCATGGGTTCGCGTTGGCTATGAAGCCCGCTCTTTTGGTCCGTGGTCATTGATGCCTCTTAATGCGCGCGCTTTCTTGCGTTTGCGGCACATGTACCTATCTATATCCTGTTTGGCGCTGTTGTGTTTAAGTTGCTAGATATTGGTTTGACAGTCGAATGGCGTTGAGCCGCGCACATCTGCGGCGGCGCCTGAAGAATAAGGGTTTGGACCGAGATGATCTCGTTCAATCTGATCTGCAAGAATGACCACGAATTCGAAGGCTGGTTCCCGAACAGTGCCGAATTCGAGGAACAATGCGCCAAGAAGCGCATCGAATGCCCCGTCTGCGCCAGTCGCAAGGTTCAGCGGGCTTTGAGCGCGCCCAATATCGCCACCGGCGAATCCCGTGATGCCGCCCGGCGTGAAAAGATGCTGAAGGCTGCCGAGGAAAAAAAGGTCATCCTGGCCAAGATGCGCAGCTATGTGAAGGAAAACTGCGACTACGTCGGGTCCGACTTTGCGGAAGAGGCCCGCAAAATCCATTACGGCGAAAAGGAAGATCGCGGCATCTATGGCGAATCCACCCTCGACGAAGCCAAGGAACTGGCCGAGGAAGGCATCCCCGTCGCCCCGATCCCCTGGATCGAAGAGACCAGCGAGCACTAAGCCCGGCTACGGCCGTTCGGCGATCCCCATATAGTTGACGGCCAAGTCACGCGGCGAAAGGGTCCATGCGTCGCGGAACGGGTTATAGGCGACGCCCGTCAATTCGGTTAGTTCCATGCCGGCCGGCCGCAATGCGGCGGCGAGTTCGGATGGTTTGACGAATTTCTTCCAGTCATGCGTCCCGCGCGGCAGCCAGCCCAGGACATATTCCGCCCCGACGATGGCGAGCGCGAAGGATTTCGGCGTCCGGTTCAGCGTTGCCAGGAACATCATTCCGTCCGGAGCCACGAGATCCGCCGACGCGGCCAGGAAAGTGTCCGCGTTGGCGACATGTTCGACGACCTCCATGTTCATCACGGCGTCGTAGCGCGTGTCGTCCTTGGCCAGATCCTCCACCGTGGTGAAACGGTAGTCGATCTCCAACCCCATCTGTTCCGCATGTGCGGCGGCCACATGAACCGACCGTTCCGTCGCGTCGATTCCGGTGACAGCCGCGCCCAGGCGCGCCAAGGGTTCGCACAGCAATCCGCCGCCACAGCCGATATCCAGGATCGACAGGCCTTTCAGCGGCTCGGGCGCCAAGGGGTCGCGGCCGAAATGGGCGCAAAGGCGGTCGCGGATGAACGCGATGCGGACCGGATTGAACTTGTGCAGCGGTTTGAACTTCCCGTCCGGGTCCCACCATTCCTCCGCCATGGCCGCGAATTTCGCGATTTCGGCATCATCGACGGTTCCCCCTTGTGATTTGGGGAGCGGTTTCGGGGTTTCCTTGTCCATATAGCCGCTTGAAGAAAGCGTTTCTGCGGGCTGTGCCATGGCCGGGTGTTTCCTCAGCTTGCGTGCCTGTTTCTGTCCGAGTATGGATAGCGCGCCCCGGCCCCTGGGGACAATGCCCCAGCGGATGCGGAGCATGCTACCCGGTGGCCGATCGAAGCGGTTTCACCGGCAACGTCCGTGGCGGGCTTGGCGGCGGGCCGTGAAACAGTGTCGGTCTCCTTGAAGGTACGAAGGTTGTTATGGCCCGGATTGTTATGAAATTCGGCGGCACGTCGGTTGCCGATTTGGACCGCATCGCGAATGCGGCCGAACGCGTCCGCCGCGAGGTCGAGGCAGGGAACGAAGTGATCGTCACCGTTTCCGCCATGGCCGGCGTGACCAATCAGCTGGTCGGCTATGTCGATCAAACCAGCAAGATGTATGATGCACGCGAATACGACACGATCGTGTCCAGCGGCGAGCAGATCACCGCGGGCCTGATGGCGCTGCGTCTGCAGGCCATGGGTATATCGGCGCGTTCCTGGCTGGGGTGGCAAATCCCGATCAAGACCAACGAAGTGCACGGCAAGGCGCGGATCGAGGACATTTCGACCGACCTGATTATCGAGCGTTTCGGCGAAAGCCAGGTCGCCGTAGTCGCCGGATTCCAGGGGTTGAGCCCACGGAACCGGATCACGACACTGGGCCGCGGCGGCAGCGATACGACGGCGGTCGCACTGGCGGCGGCATTCAAGGCTGACCGGTGCGATATCTATACGGATGTCGACGGCGTCTATACGACGGACCCACGCATCGTCTCGAAAGCGAAGAAGATCGATATGATCACCTTCGAGGAAATGCTGGAAATGGCGTCCCAGGGGGCCAAGGTCCTGCAGACGCGGTCGGTTGAAGTTGCAATGAACCACGGGGTGAAGCTGCAAGTGCGCAGCAGCTTTGAGGACACTCCGGGCACAATGGTGGTGGACGAGGACGAAATCGTGGAACAGCAGGTCGTTAGCGGAATAGCGTATAGCAGGGACGAAGCGAAGATCACGCTTGTCCGGGTCAACGACAAGCCGGGCGTCGCCGCGGCGATTTTCGGACCGCTTTCCGACGGGTCGATCAATGTCGACATGATCGTCCAGTCGGTTTCGCCGGATGGCGAGCGGACCGACATGACCTTCACGGTCAGCAAGACGGATTTGAGCCGCGCCATCGGCATCCTGGAAGCAAACCGGGGCGACATCGGGTACGAAAACCTTTTGTCGGACGATAATGTCGTGAAGATCTCGGTCATCGGCGTCGGTATGCGCAGCCATGCCGGCGTTGCGCAGACGATGTTCCGGACACTGTCCGAAAAGGGAATCAACATCCAGGTCATCTCGACCAGCGAGATCAAGATCTCCACGTTGATTTCCGAGGATTATACCGAGCTTGCCTTGCGCGCGCTCCACACCGCGTACGGGTTGGACGCACAATAGGCGTTGGAGGCGTTTTCGCCGGACAACGTGTCGTTACCGCGCACGAAAAGGCGCTGTTCAAAAGCAAAGTGGCCGACCATGATCGGCGGGGGCGGGTAAAGGCGGGATTAACCGGCCATACGCCGATACGCGTGATTCCGGATTCTGCCAAAGCATGATGACGGGCAATATTCGGGCAGGGTTCCGGGCATGTTTCCGGCTACTGAAAAGCGGCGATGATTCCCATTCCGGGCATCGCTTGGAGGGGTGAATGGCGCAAAGGGCGACATGGGCGGGGTCACGCCAGTTGTTGCGGCGATTGCGGGACGTCATGGCGGGGTCCGGCAGCGCGCAGGACCGCCTGGACCTCATCGCCCAGATCATCGCCCGCGACATGGTCGCCGAAGTGTGCTCCATCTACGTCCGCCGTGCGGGCGACGTCATCGAACTGTTCGCGACGGAAGGTCTGCACCGGGACGCCGTCCACAAAATCAGGTTCCGCTTCGGCGAAGGCATCGTCGGCGTGGTCGCGGCATCGGCCCGGCCGATCGCCCTGGCGGAAGCCCAGAAACACCCGAACTTCGCCTATCGCCCAGAAACCGGGGAAGAAATCTACCAATCCATGCTCGGCGTCCCGATCCTGCGGGGCGGCCGCGTCCTTGGCGTGCTGGCCATTCAGAACCGGACCCAACGCGAATATGCCGAAGAGGAGATAGAAACCCTCGAGACCGTGGGCATGGTCGTGGCGGAGATGCTGGCGACCGGTGAGGTCATCAGCGCGCAGGAGCAACAGCCGGTCGACGGCTTGGCCCTGAAGCCCTTGCGGCTGGAAGGGATCCGTATTTCACCCGGGCTGGCGCTTGGCAGCGCGGTCCTGCATCAGCCGACGATAACCATCACCAACCCCATCGCCGAAGATGAAGGCGTGGAATTGCAACGTATCGACGAGGCGATGACGGAAATGCATTCCGCGCTCGACCTGTTGATCGCGCGGTTCGACGGCGAAACGGCGAGCGACCATCTCGACATCCTGCGCACATTTAAGATGGTGGCGGAGGATCGGGGCTGGATCCGGCGCATCCGTGAAGCGATCGGCACGGGGTTGACCGCGGAAGCGGCGGTGGCACGTGTGCAAAACGATACCCGCGCGAGGATGGCGGTCATTCAGGACCCCTATATCCGGGAACGTCTGGCGGATTTTGAAGACCTCACGAACCGGCTTCAGCAGCATTTGGCGGGCGATACCGGGCCGTCGGGGATTGACCTGCCGGAAAACGCGATCCTGGTCGCGCGGCAAATGGGACCGGCCGAACTGCTGGACTACGAACACACCAAACTGCGCGGCGTGGTGCTGGAGGAAGGGTCCGTCGTCTCCCATGTGGCGATTGTCGCGCGGGCGCTGGACATACCCGTCGTGGGGCGCGTGCGCGGGGCGGTATCGCGGATCGAACCGCTCGACCGGATCGTCGTGGATGGCCAGAACGGTGTTTGTTTCATTCGCCCGGGTGAGGATTTCCAACGCGTCTTTTCGGAATCCATGGATCTCTATGCCGAGCAGCGCGCGGCCTATGCGCGCGACCGCGGCAAACCGTCGGTCACCTTGGACGGCGTGGATGTGGAGCTTTTCATCAATGCCGGCCTGTTGATCGACGTGCCGCATCTTGAGAAAAGCGGCGCGGTGGGTGTCGGCCTCTACAGGACCGAGGTCCCGTTCATGGTCCGGTCCGGGTTCCCCAATGTGGATGAGCAGAAAAAGCTCTACCAGAACATCCTTGACCAGGCCGGGGCCAAGCCGGTCGTCTTCAGAACACTCGACATTGGGGGCGACAAGATCCCGTCCTATGTCCGCGAGTCGGAGGAGGAGAACCCCGCGCTCGGCTGGCGCGCGTTACGGATCGGCCTGGACCGTCCCTACATGCTTCGCCAGCAGCTTCGCGCCCTGATCGTCGCGTCGTCGGGCCGTCCGCTGCATGTGATGTTTCCGATGGTGGCGGAAGTCGCGGAATTCGACGCCGCCCGAGCGATCTTCGACCTGGAACTGAAAAGGGCGGTTGAAAAAGGCATCGAGCCGCCGTCGCAATTGGCTGTCGGGACGATGCTTGAGGTCCCGGCCCTGCTGTTCCAGCTTCCGGCGCTGCTGTCGCGCGTGGACTTCGTCTCCGTCGGATCAAACGACCTGCAGCAGTTCCTGTTCGCGAGCGACCGGGGCAACCCGAAACTCGATGGCAGATACGATCCGCTCGCCCCCAGCATGCTGCTGATGCTGAAGACCGTTGTCGATGCCTGTTCCGCTGCCGATGTGCCGATCTCACTCTGTGGAGAAATGGCAGGGTCGCCGCTGGAGGCGCTTGCGCTGATAGGCCTTGGCTTCAGGCGGTTGTCAATGAACGCAAGTTCCGTAGGGCCTGTCCGTGCAATGGTTCGTAGTGTTCAGTGCGAAAAATTGACCGATTTCGTCGATAGTATAATGAATACGCACCACCATTCTTTGCGCAGTTACTTGGCCTCCTACGCCAAAGATCATAAGATTCAAATTTAATGTTAACATTTAGCGCGTTGCTTTTAATAAACTCTTTGTGTTAGTGGTTGACTGAGTGAACGGTCAACAGTGGTTTAAGTTTGTACTGACGATATCTTGATAATCACCGACGACGACTTGGTTATCCTTTGCGATAGGCAAGGATCGATCCAGAGACGGCCGTTCGTCGGACCGACGATTGGATAGGACGATGGCTAGAGGCGGCGCGGCGAAAGAAGCTGCAAACGACACCGGTAGAACGGAACTGAAGACGGTCGTGGATAACCGAACCGTCGGGGAAATCCTGTCCGAGGCGCGCATCGCCCGCGGCATGGATTATGCCGGCGTCGCCGAACAACTCCGGATCAGGCGCACCTATATCGAAGCGATCGAAGAAGGACGCCTGGGCGATCTGCCGGGTTCGACATATGCGATCGGATTCGTTCGCACCTATGCGGAACTGATGGACCTCGACGTTCCGAAGATCGTCACGAAATTCAAAAGGGAAGCGGCCGATTTCGAAGACCGCACCCAATTGGTCTTCCCGGAACCCATGCCGGGTAGCCGCGGTCCCACCGCGTCGGTCATTCTGATCGCCATTCTGATGCTGGCCGGCGCCTATGGCGGCTGGCTCTATGTATCCAACAAGGACCGCGATACGATCGAATTGGTACCGCCCTTGCCGGAAGCGCTGAGCAAGCTGCTGTCGCAGGCGACCATCGGTGAAACGCCTGACGAAACCGTTGCCGCGCCGGCGCCCGCCGCCGAGCAACCCGCGCCGACTGCGGCGCCTGTTGCCGACACTGCGTCGACCGGTGTTGTTGCCGAGGCCGAGACCCAGCCGACGATTGTGAACGAAACCATTGCCTCCGCCGCGTCCGCGCTGGAAGCCACATCGGAAACCGTTCAGGAAGCCGGCACCCAAGCAGCGGCCGAAGTTGAAGCCGCTGTCGCCGAGACGGCGGAAGCCGTCGTGGAAGAAGTCGAAGAAACGGTGGCCGCCGTCACGGACGAGGCATCTGCCGTCGTTGCAACACCGGAAGCGCAAGAAGCAGCCACAGCCACGGATCAGGTTGAGACCGCGCCCGCGGCGGTAGCCGCTGAGGCCGCCGATGAGACCGGAGCATCGAATACCGTTGCCGAGACGGTTGCGGCAGCGGCGCCTGCAGCCACGCAAGAGCCGATCCCCTCTCCCACCGTTTCGGAAACCTTACAGTCGGAAGCGGAAACCGCTCTGCCGCAGGTCAGCGGCACGCAACCCGCCGCCTTCGGGACGGAAGCGGGCGCGTCGCGGATTGTGATCCGGGCGACCTCCCCTTCTTGGGTGGAAATCACCGCCGCTGACGGGACGGTCCTGTTGAACCGTCTGTTGCGCACCGGCGACACATTCCGGGTCCCGGACCAGCCCGGCATCACGCTCGTCACCGGCAGTGCCGGCGGGTTGGAATTTTCCGTCGACGGCAAGGTGGCCCCACGGATCGGTGAGGTGGGCGACGTGCGCCGCGATGTTCTTCTGGAACCCGATGCGCTTTTGAAGACCCAATAGTCCGGCAAATCGTCACGGCCCTTGATCTTTCGAGGGCTTGCACGCATTTTCCCCACCGTCCGGTCCGGCTGGCCGAAATCCGCCTGCGCAGGGGGTTTCCCGCGTAGGCAGGTCGTTGGCGGCGGGGCATCCGGATCAAGAGCATCACCGGAACAGGCCAGCGCTATGAGTGTGCGTCCCTATCGCGATATCTATCGCCGCAAGTCCCGTCAGGTCATGGTGGGATCCGTGCCTGTTGGCGGCGACGCGCCGATCACGGTGCAGACCATGACGAACACGCTGACCGCGGATGTCGACGCGACGGTCGCGCAGGTCCGCCGATGCGAAGAGGCTGGTGTCGATATCATCCGGATTTCCTGCCCGGACGAAGCCTCGACCGCAGGTCTCGCCAAGATTATTCCGCAGATCACGGTGCCGGTCGTCGCGGATATCCATTTTCACTACAAGCGCGCGATCGAGGCCGCCAAGGCCGGCGCCGCCTGTTTGCGGATCAATCCCGGCAATATCGGCAGCGCCGAGCGGGTGCGCGAGGTCGTCAAGGCCGCGAAGGATCACGGCTGCAGCATGCGGATCGGCGTCAATGCCGGATCGCTGGAGCGCCATTTGCTGGAGAAATATGGTGAGCCCGTGCCGGAAGCGATGGTGGAAAGCGCGCTGGAACACGCCAAAATTCTCGAAGACAACGATTTCTTCGACTTCAAGATCAGCGTGAAGGCTTCCGACGTCTTCCTGGCCGCCGCCGCCTATCAGGGCCTGGCGGAAGCCTGCGACTACCCGCTGCATCTGGGCGTTACCGAAGCGGGCGGCCTTCGGACCGGGACGATCAAGAGTTCCATCGGGATAGGGTCGCTGCTCTGGGCAGGAATCGGCGATACGATCCGCGTTTCGCTCTCCGCCGATCCGGTCGAGGAAGTGAAGGTCGGCTTCGACATCCTGAAGTCGCTGGGCCTGCGCTACCGCGGCGTCAACGTGATTTCCTGCCCGTCCTGTGCCCGGCAGCAATTCGATGTCATCGAAACCGTGCGGGTGCTGGAAGAACGGCTGACCCATATCACGACGCCAATGACGGTTTCCGTGATCGGCTGCGTCGTGAACGGCCCGGGTGAGGCACGTGAAACCGATATCGGTTTCACCGGCGGCGGCAAGGGAACCCATCAGGTTTATATCGCCGGTCAGCCGGCCCACCGTCTGAAGAACCAAGACATCGTCGACCATTTGGTCGGACTGGTGGAAGCCAAGGCGGCGGAAATCGAGAAAGAGCGGCAGGAAGCGGCCGCGGCGGAATAGTCGAAACTTAGTTGGAGTATTGGAATGGCGGCGTTACAGCCTGTCCGTGGCACGCATGACCTTTTGCCCGAAGACCACCGGCGTCACCGCCATGTCATCGACAGCGCGGCCGCAGTGTCGGCCTTGTACGGCTATGAATTCATGTCGACGCCGATATTCGAATTCACCCAGGTGTTCAAACGCACCCTGGGCGACACATCGGACGTCGTCACGAAGGAGATGTACACCTTCACCGACAAGGGCGGGGATGAGGTCACCCTTCGGCCGGAAAACACGGCCGGCGTCTGCCGGGCCTATATGTCCAACGGCCTCGCGCAGAATGCCCCGGTCCGGTACTTCTATGGCGGTCCGATGTTTCGCTACGAAAGGCCCCAGAAGGGCCGCCTGCGCCAATTCCATCAGATTGGGATCGAACTGATCGGCGCGCCGCAGCCGCTCGCCGATATAGAGGTCATCGCCTGTGGCGCGGCAATTCTGGATAGCCTGGGCATTCTGGAGCGGACGGAGCTTGAGCTGAACACGCTGGGCGACACGGATAGCCGCACGGCCTACCGGCAGGCTCTGGTCGATTATTTCAGCGGCCACAAGGAAGCGCTGTCCGCCGACTCGCTGGACCGGCTGGACCGCAATCCGCTGCGCATTCTGGATTCGAAGGATGAAGGCGATCGGAAGCTGGTCGCTGATGCGCCGGTCTTTTCCGACTATCTGAACCAGGAAAGTCAGGACTTCTTCGCGACGGTCCGACAGGGGTTGGACGATATCGGCATCCGCTATCGCCTCAATCCACGTCTGGTCCGCGGGTTGGACTACTATTGCCATACGGCGTTCGAGTTCACGACGACGGAACTGGGCTCCCAAGGCGCGGTGATGGCCGGGGGCCGGTATGACGGCCTGATCGAAATGATGGGCGGTCCGTCGACGCCGGGCGTGGGTTGGGCTGCGGGCATCGAACGCTTGTCGATGTTGGCCAGTGAACCCGCGCAGCCGACCCGGCCGGTCGCCCTGGTGCCGATGGGCGAAGCGGCCGAGCGGCAGGCCGTGAAGCTGGCCGAAACCTTGCGCGGCGCCGGCATCCAGGTCGATCTGGCTTTTGGCGGCAATATGAAGCGCCGCATGAAGCGGGCCGACAAGGTGAACGCCACCGCGGCGGTGATCCTGGGCGAGGACGAATTGGAACGGGGTGTCGTGCAGATCAAGGATCTCGCCACCGGCGAACAAGTCGAAGCGCCGATCGACGGTCTTGCGGCGCGGCTTGCGTCTCGGATGTGACCGGGCGGATACTGCCCGCATGACGGAGGCAGCAGGATTTCGGGAAAACCCCCGCTACGCGGTTGTCGGCGCAAGCCACCATACCGCCGATGCGGCATTCCGGGACCGCCTGTTCGTCGATGACGAAGCGCGTGCGGAACTGCTGGCAAGACTTCGCGACGGCGGGATCGATCAGGCCGTGGTCTTGTCCACCTGTGATCGCGTCGAATTTCACGTTGCCGTGCCCGACCCCGAAACCGGTGTGCGGGCGATAGAAGACGTGGTCGCCGCCCGTACGGGGCGACGCCATGCGACGGTCGAGGAGCAGGTCTTCCGCCGCTACGACCAGGATGCGGTCCGGCACATCTTTCGCGTCGCCTGCGCGCTGGAAAGCCAGGTGATCGGCGAAAGCCAGGTGTTGGGGCAGGTGAAGCACGCTTTCGCGCAGTCGCGGGATGCGGCGATGGTCGGAACCGACCTGGACACGCTCTATCAGGCGACCTTTTCGCTCGCCAAACAGGTGCGCACGGAAACAAGGATCGGTGAAGGGGCGGTTACCGTCGCCTCCGCGGCGGTTCAAATCGCCCGCGACCTTCATGGCGATCCGGCGAAGATGCGGCTTCTGGTGATCGGATTGGGCGATACGGGCGCGCTGCTTCTGGAGCAATTCCGCCTCGCCGGCGTACAGGACTGTGTCCTCACCGGGCCGTCGCGACGGACCGAGCGGGCCGCCGTGCGGGCGCAATGCCACTTCACGCCTTTCGAGGCGCTGCCGGGCGCTTTGGCCGAGGCCGATGCGGTCATTACCGCGTCGGGCACGGGCAGATACCTGGTCGATCGTGCCTTGGCCGTCGGCGCCTTGCGTCAGCGGCGCGGGGTGCCGGTCATCCTGTTCGATTGCGGCAGCCCGGAGGATGTCGACCCGGCGGTGGACGACCTTGACGATGCTTTCCGCTACACCTTGGCAGATCTGGAGCGGATGGCGCGCGACGGGAAGTTCGGTCGGCACGAGCAGGCTCACGACGCAGCGAGAATGGTTGACGAACGGGTGCTTAGCTTCCAGAAATCGCTTGCGGCGCAGGAAGGAATTCCGGGTCTCGTCGCCCTCCGCCAGCATTTCGAGGACGTTCGACGGCATGTGGTCGAACATCATGCCCATGCGGATGCGGAGGAAGCCACACGGCTCTTGATAAACCATCTTCTGCATTCACCCAGTAAGGTGCTTCGCGAAGTGGCGGCGCAAGGCGGTGTGGCGGATTTGCGGGACACGATAACGGTAAATCGCGTCGTTGCGCGCCTGTTCGACCTTCAGTTGGAAGATACCGCGGGCGGGCGGATGGACAGTGAGCAATCGGGCGGTGGCCGGAATGACAATGGGTCTGACGAATGAGTTGGCGTGATAGATTGGAACGGGTGACGGCCCGGGCACAGGAACTTTCCGACCGGATGGCGGCAGGGAAGCTGGACGCCCAGGAATTCACCGCCCTTTCCAAGGAATATGCGGACATTTCCCCAATCGTTGAAAAGATTGCGGAGTTTCGCGCGGCGGAGCAGGAACGCGCCGATCTAGAAGAATTGCTGGCGGACAAATCGAACGACGCCGAAATGCGGGAAATGGCGCGCGAGGAAGTCGGCGAACTGAAAGAGCGGCTGCCGGAGATCGAACACGAGCTGCAATTGATGCTGTTGCCGCGGGACGAGGCGGATTCGCGCAACGTCATCGTTGAAATACGGGCGGGGACCGGCGGCGACGAAGCGGCCCTTTTCGCCGGCGACCTGTTCCGGATGTATCAGAAATATGCCGCCCTGCACGGTTGGCGGTTGGAAGTGATCGACGCCAGCGAAAACGAGATCGGTGGCTTTGCCCAGATTGTTGCGTCGATCAGCGGCGGCGATGTCTACGCGCATATGAAGTACGAATCCGGCGTTCATCGGGTTCAGCGTGTGCCCGTGACGGAAAGTGGCGGGCGAATTCATACCTCGGCGGCGACGGTCGCGGTGCTGCCTGAAGCGGAAGAGGTCGATATCACGATCGACGAGAAAGATCTTCGCGTCGATACCTATCGGTCGCAGGGAGCGGGCGGACAACACGTCAACACAACCGACAGCGCCGTCCGCATCACTCATATGCCGTCCGGGATCGTGGTCCAGTGCCAGGACGAGAAGTCCCAGCACAAGAACCGGGCGAAGGCGATGAAGGTGCTGATGGCGCGGCTTTACGAGCATGAGCGGGAACGTCAGGAATCGGAACGCGCGGCCGATCGCAAAGGTCAGGTGGGGTCCGGCGACCGGTCCGAACGGATCCGGACCTATAATTTCCCGCAAGGGCGGGTTACCGATCACCGAATCAACCTGACGCTCTACAAGCTGGACAAAGTCCTGGAGGGAGAGGCGCTGGACGAAATCCTCGACGCGTTGATCCTGGAAGAGCAGTCGGCCCGGTTGGCCACCCTGTCGGAAGACGCGGCCTGACGGGCTGAGTGAACACATGTCGGAACAAAACACGGTCGCTGATTTCTTGTATGGTGCCGCGCGGGTGCTGAAAGAGGCCGGGAATGCGGACCCGCGGCGGGAAGCGCGCTTGCTCCTTGCCGATGTGGAAGGCGTGACCATCGAATCCTTGATCGCCTATCCGGAACGCACCGTGTGTGATGTCGAACGGGCGTGGGCGGCGGTCGGTAGGCGGGCGGCGGGTGAGCCGGTATCGCGAATCATCGGCCGGCGCGCCTTCTGGAAGGACGACTTCCTCATCGGCCCGGATACATTGGATCCCCGTCCCGATACCGAAACGGTCATCGAGGAAGTCCTGGATCTGCTGCCGGACCCGGCGCGGGTACGGCGCATCCTGGACCTGGGCGTGGGTAGCGGCTGTCTGCTTTTGTCATTATTGCGTGAATACCCGGCGGCCAAAGGGCTGGGTGTCGATATCAGCGAGGGGGCGGCCGAAATGACGCTGGCGAACGCAGAGGCACTCGGCATGCGGGATCGCGTTGAAACAGTCGTGGGCAGTTGGTTCGACGGCGTGTCGGGGCGGTTTGACCTGATCGTTTCGAACCCGCCTTATATCCCAAGCGAGGATATTACCGGGCTGGAGCGCGAGGTTCGCGACCATGACCCCCACCGTGCCTTGGACGGCGGCGGCGACGGTTTGGGCTGTTACCGGGCCATCGTGCCGGTGGCCAAACGGCATCTGGAAACGGGCGGTGTGTTGGCTCTCGAAGTGGGCGCAGGCCAGGCGGCGGCGGTTTCGTCCTTCTGCATGAGTGAGGAATTTTCACATATCCATGTACGCCGTGACCTCGCCGGGATAGAGCGATGTGTTTCGGCGCGGTGGTCCGGTTCGACCAAAGTGTAAAAAGTACTTGGAAATACTGTATTCGACGGCTAGGTTGAGGGTGTTCCGGACATTGTGTAGAGCATCGATTGCAGTGGCCTGCAGCCGTGGATGGTGTGCTCCCGATGTTTACCGGGCTTCCGTCAATAGGACGAGGGAAAGAACCGGCCCTGTTTTACGATAGGGTGCGGTTCGATTGTTCCGATGGAAAGCAGGCGCGGGAGAATATCCCGTAGCCCGAGGGGAGTGCCCACGTGACGTGAGTCACGGCGCGCATTGTGCATCACTATCTTGCGAAGAAGAGCATGAGACCAAACAATCAGTCGCAGGGCCAAAAGCGTGGCCGCAATCGCAATAATAACAGCAATCGGCGCGGCGGTGGCGGCGGTGGTGGCGGTGGACATCGGCAAACATTCGATTCGAATGGTCCCAGCGTCCGGATCCGTGGCACGGCTTCGCAGATTAACGAGAAATATCTGACCATGGCGCGCGACGCGACATCGTCGGGCGACAGGGTTTTGGCGGAAAGCTATTTTCAGCACGCCGAGCATTATTTCCGAATCCTGAACCAGGATGCGGAAGCCCGTCAGGCCCGGATGGCGAAGATGCAAGCCGAGGCCGAGGCGGACGAGGACGAAAACGAATCGGAATCGGCCGTCGAAGTCACCGTGACCGGCGGGGCGAGCAACGAAAACGACGAGGATGATGAGTCCTCGAGCGATACCGATAGCCGTGGAAACAGGGCTGTTCAGGATTTGCAGTCTTCCGGAGACGACGAAGAAGAAAAGGAAGAGGCACCGGCGAAACGGGCGCCGCCGCGCCGCCGTCGCGCGCCGCGTGCAAAAGTGCCGAATTCGCCCGCTGAATTGGCGGCCGCCGCGGAAAGCGCTGCCGACTAGACCGGTTCGAGCCCGCCTCATGGCGGGTAGCGTAAGAGAATGTGAAAAGGGGAAGTCGAAAGACTTCCCCTTTTCTTTTTCGGTGGGCGGCATGGTGGGGCGGCCAATCCATGGGAACGGTCCCCTCTGCCTCAGTCCGGCACGGTTACCGTATCGCCGAGGGTGATCGTTCCGCCGCTTTTCACTTTGGCGTAGACGCCACAATTCGTGTGGCCGAAACCTTTGCGCAGCATCAGCGGAATGTTCAAGTCGCGCTGGCCCGTCGACGGGTCGACATTCGTTGCGGCGCATCGACCGATCGGGTCCACGACTTGCAGAACCACACCACCATCGATCGTAATCTCCTTGCCGACCCAGCTTGCTTCCTGCCAAGCGGAAAGACCGTCCAGGTACAGATTGCCGCGGAACCGTATGGGATCGACCGGTTGCCGCACGACGCGCTCGATATCGGTGACAGTGGCAAGATTGATGATGGAAATCAGGTTGCTCGGAACATCGGAAAAGCTTCTTCCCTCGGGCGCTTCGACGATGACGGGCTTGCCGCGCGGACCATCCGGCATGAAGGCAGCCAGGAAAGTTTGCAGCACCGTCCGGCCGGTTTGGTCCGTCAATACGCCGCGGCTGACCGGCTTTCCCTTCCGCGTGATCGTAAGGTCCGCCGTATCCCCGTCGAAAGTAACGCCAAGCTGCGCCAGCTTTTCGTCACGTGCGAGCATCAGGAATTCGGTCTTTTGAGCCCATTCCGGCTGCGCCTTGTCGACGCGGCTGGACGCATGCGCCAGCGCGAATCGACGGTCGAACGGAATCACTTCCCCCGGCGCAACTTGGACGGCGGAAGGATGATCGGCCGCCAAGCCCTTGACCGGATAGCGGCAAATATCGGCGATCGTGATTGTCATGGCCGCACAGTATACGCAGCGCCCCAATTCGAAAAGGCTGCGATTGCCGGTTTTCCGGGGCCTCGTTTAAAGGCTAAGCTGCCGAAAACAACTGGTGATTAGCGGGGGTATTGATGTCGGCGCGTGAATTGTCCGCGGATCAGGTCAGCATTCCGAAATTCAGCCCGAATGGTGAGCCGACCGGGACGCTCTTCGAGTTGTCGAGCCATGGCCGCGCCCGCGAGGCGTTGGAAACCGGGCTGACGATGGATGCGCCAGGCTTCAACATCTTTGTCGTCGGTGAAGACCGCAGCGGCCGGATGACCCAAACCCTGGCATTCCTGAAGGACTATCTTAAAGACAAGCCGGTTCCGGACGACTGGATCTACCTGAATAATTTCCGCCGCGGCCATCGCCCGAAACCGGTCCGCCTGCCGGCCGGAATCGGGCGAGCCTTCCGCGACGCCATGGGGCGGATGATATCCAATCTACGCGATGCGCTCGCCCAAGCCTTTGGCGGGGAGGAGTTCAACGCCGCGATGGAACGGGCGGGGAAGGAAGTCCACGACAAGATCGAACAAGAGGTCGAAGGCCTGCGCCAGGACGCGCGGGATCATGGCCTGACGATCTTGCAAACGCCCAATGGTTTGATGGTCGCGGCGCTTGATGAGGAAGAAAATCCGATCGGGATCGATAAACTGCCGGAGGACCGCCGGGCGGCCGTACAGGAGGAAGCGCAGAGGATCGGTTCCGCATTGGGGGAAATACTTCGCCGCGCGGCCGTGATGCAGGGCGAGTTGGCCGAGAATATCCACCAGTTGCGCCGGCAGGCCGCCGATCACGCGGTGGGTGCGATGCTGGAACCGCTGCACGAGGAATTCGGCAAGTATCGCGGATTGAATCGCTGGTTGATTTCGCTGCGGGAGGACATTCTGGACAATCTGGCCCTGTTCGCGCCACCGCAGCCGATCATGCCGGGCATGCCGGTGGAGCCGCGCGAACCGCCGGAGCGCCGCTATATGGTGAACCTTTTGGTCGACCATGGCGACGATACGGAGTGTCTGCCTGTCCTGGAAGCCAATCCGTTCTATGAAAATTTGTTCGGCAGGATCGAGTATCGCTCGTCCGGCGGTTACCTGGACACCGATTTCACGTTGATCCGTGCGGGGGCGCTTCACAAGGCGAATGGCAGCATCCTGGTTCTCCGGTCCGAGGCGATCGGCATCCACCCGATGAGTTGGTCCTTCCTGAAAGGGGCGCTGCGCGACCGCGAGATCCGGATTGAGGAACAGCACCGGCAAGGCGGCATACAGATCACCGGGTCCCCAAACCCCAAACCGATCCCGCTGGACATAAAAGTGGTGATCGTAGGACCGCCGCGCTGGTACTACGCCTTCTTTTCCATCGACCCTGAGTTCCGGACCCATTTCAAGATCAAGGCCGATATCGATCCGGATATGGACGCCACGGCCGAGAACCTCTCGGCATTGGCATCCATCATTCGCGAAACGGCTGCCCGCGTCGGGGCGGAATCGATAAACGACGACGCCGTGCAAAGACTTCTAGGGCAGTGTTCCCGATGGGCCGGCGACCGCGGCAAAATCACGGCCCAGGCGGAAGTTGTGGAAGACATCCTTTCCGAGGCAGCGCAAATCGCCGCCGCCGCAAGCGGCGTCATTACATCCGACGTGGTGAAAGACGCCTTGGCGCGCCGACGGCGGCGGAATGCGCGGATTGAAGACCGTCTCCAGGAACTCGTCCACCGCAAGACGATCATGATCGACACGGAAGGCGCTGTCGTCGGCCAAGTGAACGGATTGACGGTCAGCGATGTCGGCGACCACACCTTCGGCAGTGCGTCCCGGATAACCGCCCGCGCCAGTATCGGCCGGCGTGGCGTCATCAATATCGAGCGCGACGTGGAAATGTCCGGACCAATCCAGCAGAAGGGCGCGATGGTTCTGCAGGGCTATCTGACGGGGGTCTTTGCACGGACGACGCCGGTCTCTTTCAACTGTTCCATTACTTTCGAACAGAACTATGGCGGCGTGGAAGGCGACAGCGCGTCCTTGGCGGAGTTGATAGCCATCGTTTCAGACCTCTCGGACTTGCCGGTCCGTCAGGATTTGGCGATCACCGGGTCGGTCAACCAGCGCGGCATGGCGCAGGCGATCGGCGGGGCGCATCACAAGATTGAAGGCTTCTACCGCACCTGCAAGGACAATGGCCTGACCAAGAGCCAAGGAGTCGTCATTCCTCGTGCGAACGAAAGGAACCTGGTCCTACGGTCGGAAGTCGCGGAAGCCGTGGCGCACGGTTCCTTCCACATCTACAGCGTCGATACGATAGAGGACGCACTTGCCCTGTTCCTGGACAAGCCCGTTGGAGAACGGGACGACAAAGGACGCTATCCCGAAGACAGCATCTATGGCCGGGTACAGGCGACACTTGCGGAATTCGACCGAATTCTGGCACAGCGTCGGGACGGCGGTTTCGATGCCGCACACTGATTTTCTCTTGCCGGAGTGCCGATGTGACTGAGACGCAAGCCTTTTACGATTCCGAGTTCGACGAGCATATGGCCGTCGCCGCGGTGACCCGTGGCGCTGTGCGCGCAGAGTTTGCCGCGCTGCTCGAACTCAGCATCGAGGTAATAAAAGGCGGCGGAAAAATACTTCTGTTCGGGAATGGAGGCAGTGCCGGCGATGCACAGCATATCGCGACGGAATTGACCGTGCGCTACGTGAAGGATCGGGCGCCGATTGCGGCCATTGCCTTGACGACCGATACATCCACCCTCACGGCAATCGGCAACGATATGGGATTCGATGCTTTGTTCTCCCGTCAAGTTGCCGCATTGGGCCGGGCTGGCGATCTCGCCATCGGCATTTCCACCTCGGGCCGCAGTCCAAACGTCATTTCGGGGCTGAAGATGGCGAAGGAAATGGGACTGCATGCGGCGGGCCTGTCCGGGCGCGACGGCGGCGACATGGTCGGCCTTGCCGATCCGCTTCTGATCGTGCCGTCGCAGACAACGGCGCGCATTCAGGAAATGCACATTACATTGGGTCAGATGCTGTGCGGCGCATTGGAAAAGAAACTCGGTCTGGTCTGACGCGTCCGGCCGGACAATCAAGAAAAAATGAGTGAGGGAGGTTAGTTCACGGCCATGACGGATACCTATGAGGTCTATGCCATCCGGTACGGTTCGCTCGGCAAGCGGATGGAATCGGAAATGATGGAGGGCGGGGACCCGCATGAAGGGCCGCTGTCGATCAGCTATTACGTCTGGTTATGCATCGGCAAGGACAGGACTTTCATGGTGGATATCGGGATCAGCCCGCCTGTTGGCGAACGGCGCCAGCGCACGATCCTGCGCACGCCGATGGAAGGGCTTGAGTTGATGGGTATCGCACCCGACTCGATCCGGGACATCATCATTACCCATATGCATTACGATCATGTCGGCAATTTCGACGGTTTCCCGAATGCCAATTTCCATCTCCAGGACTCGGAAATGGCCTATACGACCGGCCGGCATATGCTGGACGAGCGCAAGCGCCACTTCTTCGAACCGGACGAGGTTTGCGCCATGGTGCGGAACATTTACGGCAACCGCGTCGTCTTCCACGATGGAGACGAGGAACTGGCGCCCGGCATCAGCGTCCACCACTTGGGCGGTCATACTGCCGGGCTGCAATGCGTGCGGGTGAAGACGCGGCGCGGCTGGGTGGTCCTCGCCTCAGACGCGGCGCATCTTTATGCGCATCTGGAACGCCGGATGGTTTTCCCGAACTATTTCGATTCGAAGGCCGTGCTCGCCGGGTATGACCGCGTTACGGAATTGGCGGACAGTTGGGATCACATCATCCCTGGGCACGATCCGAAGGTGATGGAGATCTATCCGGCAAGATCGCCGGATCTGGAAGGGATCGTCGTCCGCCTCGACTGATCCCTTCGCACCGGTTTCCGTTTAGCTCTTGGGTTTGTCGACCACGGCGGTGTGGTCGACGTCCGGGCCGACCTTGTCCATGGCGTCCGCCCAATAGGCGAGGCAGGCTTCCGCGAAGGGAATTTCCTGGCCCGTCGCCTTCCCGACAGCGACGGCCGTCGCGATATCCTTGGTCATCAGACCGAGGGAGAAACCGGACGCATATGTCTGCGGAATGACATGCTGCTTTAGCTTCTTCTCGGTCGTGTTGTTGCGGCCGGTGGAGACGTTGAGGATGTCGGCCATGTGGTTCGGGTCCAGGCCGAAGGCCTCGCCCATGCGCAAGGCCTCGATCGAGGCGACCAGGCCGGCGGCGGATACATAGTTGTTCAGCGCCTTCATGGCGTGTCCGCAGCCAAGCCCGCCGGTCCGGAACAATTGACCGCCCATCGTCGACAATAGCTCTTCGCATTCGTCGATGACGGCCGCGTCGCCGCCGATCATGATGGACAATGTGGCGTTTTCCGCACCCTTCACGCCACCGGAGACCGGCGCGTCGATGAACTTCAGGCCACGGGCCGCCATCTCCTTGCCCAATTCCCGCGTACCGTTCGGGTCGGACGAACTCATATCCATGAAGATCGTCCCCGGACCCGCCGCGTCCGCCAGGCCGCCTTCGATGAGCAACGCCCGCACGGCCTTGCCGTCGGGCACCATGGTGATGACGACATCGCAGTCCCGCGCCAACGATATTGCGTCGGGCGACGCGGTCGCGCCGGTGGCGGCCGCGACGCCGCGCTTGGTTTCCTCATTCATGTCGAAGACGGAAAGCGGATATCCGGCGCGGGTCATGTTTGCGGCCATGGGGGCACCCATTTTACCCAGCCCGATCAGGCCGACATGCTGTTTCCCCATGATCAGACGCCCATCTCGTCAAAGACTTCCTGCGCGATCTTGAAGGCCTCCAGTGCCGCAGGGACGCCGCAATAGGTGCCGATTTGAAGGAAAATTTCCCGCATTTCTTCCTTGGTAACGCCATTGTTTACAGCTCCACGGCAATGAACCTTGAACTCGTTCGGTCGGTTCAGGGCGCTGAGCATGGACAGGTTGATGATGCTGCGGGTTTTCCGGTCCAGGCCAGGCCGGTTCCAGCAGTCGTTCCAGCAATAGGTCGTGACATATTCCTGGAATGCCATGGTGAAGTCCGTGGCCTTGCTGAGAGAATTGTCCACATAAGCGTCGCCCAAAACGGCTTTGCGCGTGGCGAGGCCCTTGTCGAATTTTTCCTGATCCATTGTATTCCTCCAAAGCAGGGTGATTGTTTCTTGATTGATTGATTGGGCATGTCCATGCGGTCAGCGTTCGGACAGGCCCTCCTCCTGGATTTTCCGCAGCAGGAAATCCCTGAACACGGTGATTCGCTGCGAATGGCGCAGCTCTTCCGGGTAGACGAAGTAGGTCTTGGTCTGCGGGCCGTCCAAATCCGGCAGGACGCGTTCCAGGTTTGGCGCCGTCCGGGCCATGTATTCCGGAATCGATGCGATGCCGAGACCTGTCCGCGCGGCCCTGAAAATACCGTAGGAATTGTTGATCCGCAGAATCGGCCGCCGTGGGTGTTGCGGATTGGCACCGAGCGACAGCAGCCAATTCATGCTTGCGACGGGCAAAGGCGTGTCGTCGCCGAAGACGATTAGGTCATGTCCATCCAGGTCTTCCGGCGTCTGGGGCCGGCCGCGCCGGTCCAAGTAGTCCTTGGTGGCCCAAACGGTGGATCGCACGTTCATCAAGGGCCGTTGAATCAGGTCCGGTTGGCGGGGTTCCTTCATGCGAATGGCGACATCGGCTTTCCGCATGCCGAGGTCCACCTCCTCATCCGTCAGGAACAGGGTGATGTCCACATCCGGATAGAGTTCGATAAACTCCTTCATATGCATGGTCAGCCAGGTCGACCCGAATCCGATCGTGGTCGTTACCTTGAGCGGGCCTGTCGGCCGGTCCTGGCTTTCCGCCAGTTGCGCCTGGGCCATGGACAGTTTGTGAAAGACGTCCTTCACCGTCTGATACAGCAGCTCACCCTGTTCGGTCAGGATCAGCCCCCGCGCATGACGGTGGAACAAAGGCGCCTTGACGCTTTCCTCCAAGGCGCTGATCTGCCGGCTGACGGCGGATTGAGACAGATTCAACGTGTCCCCGGCATGCGTGAAGCTGCCGGCTTCCGCGACGGCGTGAAAGACACGAAGCTTGTCCCAGTCCATCGGCATGATGTCCGCTCCGGCTTGGATGTTGGCGTTTGAATTATTTCCCCCAGCGGATGCCCCATGCGGGGCGGCCGACCTGGCGCGTCAACTTTAGGGGCTTGATTGCGGAACCGCCAGCGCAAGTTCCGGACACGGTCTAGTGAAACAGCCGCCTCACGGCCTGGGCGACCCGGATCGTCTCGTCCAGCGGCACCGGTTGAAAGGCGATATCCGCCGATTCGTCGAACATGCGCGCCGCCCCCTTTTCAATCAAATCCGTCTGCAATCGGTCGAATTTTTCGCTTGCCCGCGCCGCGCCTTGCGCCGCTTGCAAGGGTATGATGAAGACGGGCTTTCCACTGCTGGCGGCTTCCGAGACCATATTGACCGAATCGCCGGTCACCAGAATCGCATCCGCTTGGGCGAGGAAGCCGAAATACGGGTTTTCCCCCACACCGTCCCAGAAATAGACGTTCGGCCCGCTCAGTGACGACCTCAGGACGGCTTCGTTCTCGGCCCCCGTCCGGCGTGACGCGGTCACGACGAGGCCGGCGCCATGGCGGTCGGCCAAGGCCTTGATGTCTGCCGCCATGCGGTTCGCCATGGCGCGCGTCAAAGTGAAGGCCTTGCTGCTTCCGCCAATCAGGACGGCAATCAACGGCCGGGGCAGGTGATCGAACCGGCCGGCATACTGCGCTTTCGCTTGCGCAAGCTTGGTCCGGGAAACGCGGTGTATCGCACCGGTTGTCATGATGACATTGGGTCCGTTCAGTCTGTCGTGGCGGGGTACGGCGACCAGGTCGAACCGGTTCAGCGGCATGTGCGGGTGTTGGATATGCACGGCTTTCGTCCTGCCGCCGCTTGCCCGTTTGACGGCGAGGGCGGGGCCGATGGCCTTGCGTCCGCATGAAATCACTAAGTCGGGCCATGGCGGCGTCAGCGGTGCGCTTTCCCCCCGTTTCAGGCCGAAAAGACCGGGCGGCCAGAGGATGGGCGGCAGGCTGCGCCACGGCTGCCGCAGCACGATCACCTTGTGTTCAAAGGGAAATCCGACGGCTTCAGCCAAGCCGATGCCTTGATTGATCGTGCCGGCCCTGTCGTCGGTAATCACCCAGCATGTCTTCTCCGCGGCAACCGCGCCGGGGCTGGGCTGTATAATGGCGGGTTCAGTGGTGTTCAAAGACATGTGGTGCTTTCGGTCCGGGCGGGTGGAAACGGGTCCGGTGTCAGCCGGTCTACCAAATACCGTCCGTCCGCGCCATTCCGAACGGTCCTGGCAAACCGTCCGGATGGCGCGGGTAGAGTAGAATTGTCGATGGCAGCAATGATAATAATCTTGCGCAAACGACCCATTCTGTAATACGACGTTGCCAGCCAAAAAGGGGCGGTTGCCGCTTGCAGACCGGTGGCGGCCGGCCCACTTAAAGGCCTGACCCAATGTTGTTATACCGCCAAGGGGACTATTCGTGCGCCGCGAAAAGTTGGACCAAATCGACCGCCGAATCCTGGATGACCTGCAGTCGGACGGGCGCATGACCAATGTGGAACTGGCCAGCCGGGCCGGGATTTCGGCCCCGCCCTGCCTGCGCCGTGTTCGCGCTCTTGAGGAATCCGGCTACATCCGGGGGTATCACGCCGATATCGACCCATCCTTGATGGGCTATGGGGTGACGGTCTTCGCTTTTGTCGGACTGACCAGCCAGGCGGAAGCCGATCTGGTGAAATTCGAAGAATGCGTGGCCAAATGGCCGCTCGTCCGCGAATGCTTCATGCTTCAGGGCGAGACCGATTTCCTGCTGAAGGTCGTTGCCGAGGATCTCGCCAGCTACAACAAGTTCCTGACCAACGAATTGACCGCCGCGCCGAACGTGTCCCATGTCCGGTCGGCGATCACGATCCGCCATTCCAAACAGGCTTTTGGCGTTCCGATCGATACCGGGCCGGACGCATAGCTGGCGTCGCCTAGTCCCCGATAACCTTGTGGTGTCCCGTGGTCCGGCCAACTTCGTCGGCGACCTCGTCATGGCCGTTGCGGTTTGATCGGACGACGAGCCACATCAGGCCGACATTCAAAACCGATACGCCGATCGCACCGAAAAGGAAGGCCATCCACCCGTGGACGGAAAAATCGACGCCGGTTGCGTCGTTCATCCACGTGACGAGCCCGTTCAAGAAATCCAGCGACATGATCGTCTTCCTGTCAAAAATGAAAGAGGCGCTTACGGGAAGCGCCTCTTTACCCCGGACGCCGGGAAATCCGGCCGGATATCGTAGCTATTTGAACTCGACGCTAACGACTTCATAATCCTTCGTGCCGCCCGGCGAATGAACTTCGATCACGTCGTTGACGGTTTTGCCGATCATCGCGCGCGCCATGGGCGAGGTAACCGCCAGCTTTCCGGACGCGATGTCGGATTCGGATTCGCCGACGATTTGATAGCGCTTTTCCTCGTCGGTTTCGCAATCGGCGACGACGACGGTGGCGCCGAACATGATCTGCTCGCCTGAAAGCTTCGATGGGTCGATGATTTCGGCGCGGCTGGTCTTGTCTTCCAGCTCGGCGATACGGCCTTCCACGAAGCTCTGGCGTTCCCGCGCAGCATGGTATTCAGCGTTTTCCGACAGGTCGCCGTGTTCGCGCGCTTCAGCGATCGCCTGAATGATGGCGGGGCGTTCGGTCCCCTTCAACATCTTCAATTCTGTCTGCAAGGCTTCGTAGCCTGCCAAAGTCATAGGTACTTTTTCCATGGTCCCACCTATAGCGGTGTGCGGGTCTCCTTGCCCAATCGCCCGCACGCCCTTCCATAAAAAAGACAGAGCCGGTCAAGCCGGCCCGGAAGAATCTTCCAAAATGTCAGGAAGCATCTTTAAAATATGACTGAAGCGACGCAACTTCAAGCCCGCCCTTGGCAACCGCCTTCATTGCGAAAGCGGCGGCACGGATGCCGGCTACGGTGGTGTAGTATGGTACCGACCGTGTCAAAGCCGCGCGGCGAAGCGAGAACGAGTCTTCGATCGCCTTCTTCCCTGCCGTGGTATTGAGGACAAGTTTGACGTCACCATCAATAATCGCATCGACGATGTGCGGTTGTCCTTCCAGCACCTTGTTGATTTCCTCGACCGTCAAGCCCTGCTCGCGCAGGTAACGCGCGGTTCCCCGTGTGGCGACGAGCGCGAAACCCAGTTCCAGGAGAGCTTGGGCCGGTTCCAGCATCGCTTCCTTGTCGGAATCCTTCACCGAGATGAAGATCTTCCCTTCCGTCGGAAGGTCGGCGCCACAGCCGAACTGCGCTTTGGCGAAGGCGCGGTGGAAGTCCGAATCGAGACCCATGACTTCGCCCGTCGATTTCATTTCCGGACCCAGCATCACGTCCACGCCGGGGAACCGGCTGAACGGGAAAACCGCTTCCTTCACCGCGACATGGTTGAAAACGGGACGCGACCCAAGATTGAAGGCAGCCAACTTTTCCCCGGCCATGACGCGGGCGGCGATCTTGGCGATCGGAACGCCGGTGGCTTTGGCGACGAACGGCACCGTGCGGCTGGCGCGCGGGTTCACTTCCAGAATAAAGACCTCGCCACCTTGCACTGCATACTGAACGTTCATCAGACCGACGACGTTCAGCGCCCGTGCAAGCTCGCGGGTCTGGCGTTCCATTTCGGCGACAATCTCGGGCTTCAGGGAATAGGGCGGAAGCGAGCAGGCGCTGTCGCCGGAATGAATTCCCGCTTCCTCGATATGCTCCATGACGCCCGCGACATAGACATCCTCGCCGTCGCATAGCGCATCGATATCGACCTCGATGGCATCGCGGAGATAGAAGTCGACCAGAACCGGGTTCTTGCCGGAAACGTTGACGGCGGTGTTGATGTAACGCCGCAGGTCCGGTTCATCATGCACGATTTCCATGGCCCGCCCGCCGAGGACGTAGGACGGGCGCAGCACGACCGGGTAGCCGATCTCCGCGGCGATGGCGACGGCCTGCTCTTCCGACTTGGCCGTTCCGTTCGGCGGCTGCTTGAGCTGTATCTTCTTCAACAACGCCTGGAACCGTTCACGGTCCTCGGCCAGATCGATGGCGTCCGGCGAGGTGCCGAGGATCGGAATATTGGCCTTTTCCAACGCGGCAGCGAGTTTAAGGGGGGTCTGGCCGCCGAACTGGACGATGACGCCGACGACGGACCCCTTGGCCGTTTCGGCATGGACGATTTCGACGACGTCCTCGCCAGTCAGCGGTTCGAAATACAGCCGATCCGAGGTGTCGTAGTCCGTCGAGACCGTTTCCGGGTTGCAGTTGACCATGATGGTCTCGAAACCGGCATCTGACAGGGCATAGGCCGCATGGACGCAACAATAGTCGAATTCAATTCCCTGGCCGATGCGGTTCGGCCCGCCGCCCAGGATCAGAATTTTCTTCTGGTCCGTCGGTTCGACCTCCGTCTCCGCCGGCTCGAAACCATCGCCTTCATAGCAGGAATAGAGATAGGGGGTCGGTGAGGGAAACTCGCCGGCGCAGGTGTCGATCCGCTTGAAGACCGGCCGTACATCGAGCCCACGGCGCGTGGCCGCGACATCTTCTTCGGTCCTGTTCACGAGTTCCGAAAGGCGCGCGTCCGAGAACCCGAGTTTCTTCAACTGCAGGAAACCGAGCGTCGTCGTCGGCAGGCCGTCCTTGCGTACGGTTTCTTCCGCATCGACGATTTCCTTGATCCGGTCTATGAACCAAGGGTCGATCTTGCAGGCATCGTGAATGTCTTCTGGCGAGACCCCATGTCGAAGGGCCTGCGCGACGACCAGCAGCCGGTCCGGCGTCGGTTTGGAAAGCGCGTGGCGAATCGAATCGGGGTCTTCCGCGTTCTCGATCTTCACTTCATTCAGGCCCGTCAGACCCGTTTCCATGGACCGCAATGCCTTCTGAAGGCTCTCGGTGAAGGTTCGCCCGATGGACATGGCCTCGCCGACAGACTTCATCGATGTGCTCAGCAGGGCTTCGGCGCCGGGGAATTTCTCGAAAGTGAACCGCGGCATCTTGGTGACGACATAGTCGATCGTCGGCTCGAAGCTTGCCGGGGTGATCTTGGTGATGTCGTTGTCCAACTCATCCAGCCGATACCCCACCGCCAGCTTTGCGGCGACCTTGGCGATCGGGAAGCCGGTCGCTTTCGACGCCAGGGCGGAGGACCGGGAAACGCGCGGGTTCATCTCGATCACGACCAGACGGCCGGTTTCCGGGTTCACCGCGAACTGAACGTTGGACCCACCGGTGTCGACGCCGATTTCGCGCAGACAGTCGATCGATGCGTTCCGCATGATCTGGTATTCTTTGTCCGTCAGCGTCAGTGCCGGCGCAACGGTGATCGAATCCCCGG
>CAYGKA010000044.1:0-39422 GCA_964350445.1 uncultured Flavobacteriaceae bacterium | reverse complement strand
GATCGGCTGGACCGGCTAGGCGATTTGGTGGCCAAAACCCATGGCGCCGCTGACAGTCTCTACGATCAGGTTCTCGTCCAATCGGTCATACAGTTCCAGAAACGCCACGGCCTGGAGCCTGACGGCGTGATCGGCAAGAAGACGCTGGCGGAAATGAACATTTCCGTGGAAGCGCGCATCGACCAGATTGCGGTCAACATGGAACGCTGGCGCTGGCTGCCGGGCGACCTCGGCAACGACTACATTCTGGTCAACATCGCCGGCTTCCAATTGGAGGTTTTCCAACTGGGCGTGCCGAGTATGGAAATGCCCGTCGTCGTCGGTCGGCCCTTCCGCCGCACGCCGGTCTTTTCAGCTGCGGTTTCCTATCTCGAATTCAGCCCAACCTGGACGGTACCGCCCACCATCCTGAAGGAAGACATCATCCCCGGCATGCGGAAAGACCCGGAGCTTCTCGCCAAGAAAGGCATTCAGATCTTCAGCAGTTGGAATCGCGACGCGCAGTTGATCGACCCCGCCACGATCAATTGGCAGGCGCCCGCCTCGCAACTCATGTCCTACCGCTACGTTCAGCCGCCAGGGCCGAAGAATGCGCTGGGCCGTGTGAAGTTCATGTTTCCGAACCAGTACAGCGTCTATCTGCACGACACGCCGGACAAGAACCTGTTCGGCAAGGCCAGCCGGGCCTACAGCTCAGGCTGCATCCGCGTCGAACGGCCGGCGGACTTGGCGGCCTTGCTGCTTTCCGACCAGCCGCGCTGGAGCACGCAGGAGATCGCCAACGCCATGAACCTTGAGGAGCCGCTCCGCGTCCCGCTCGCCACAGCGATGCCGATCTACATCACCTATGCGACCGCCTGGATCGGCGAAGGCGGGACCATCCAGTTCCGGCCGGATATTTACGAGCGCGACGCCACGCTGCAGGAATCCTTGCTGGGCAGCCTTCACTGAAGGCCGACCGATCCGCGACAATAATTCCTGTAGGAAAAATGCGGAAATACTGGCATGTGTTAGCCATTCGTTAGTAGTTTTTCGCCCAGAATAGAGCAGATGGACAGCCAAGGAGACTGAGATTGATCGCCAGCCCCGTTAGCCGACGAGGTTTTCTCACCCAAGCCATTGCCTTTTCAACGGTTATCGCCAGCGGCCCCGCGCTTGCGATGCAGAAGGCGGAACACAGAACACTCACGCTCGAGAGTTTGCATACGGGCGAAAAATGCCGTGTAACCTATTGGGAACAGGGACATTACAATCCTGACGCCTTGGCGGACCTCAACTCCGTCATGCGGGACCACCGCACCGGCGACGTGTTCGAGATGGACAAGGAACTCTACGACGCCCTTTATGCACTGTCCGCCTTGGTGGAATCGCAGCCCCGCTTTCAGCTTATTTCCGGCTACCGGTCGCCAAAAACCAATGCGCAACTGCGCACCAACGGCAACGGCGTCGCGAAGAAAAGCTACCACATGCGGGGCATGGCGTCCGACATCCGCGCCCAGGGCATCGACCTGCGTCACCTTCATAAAGCCGCCAAGGCCATGAAGGTCGGCGGTGTCGGCAAATACGAAAAATCCAATTTCATTCACATGGATGTCGGCCCGGTCCGCTACTGGTAGGCGGTCGATATCGACTGCCGGCGCACCGGCCGTTCGTATCAAAATCGAATTTCGCTAACGCCCACTACCCGGGAGGCCCTTGCGTCGTCCGGGTTTTCGGGACGCTGTCCCGGCCAATGCCCCTTCCACCTTTTCCTTAACGCAGGGCAAAGGCGATCGCTACGAAGAGAAGAACGGCGCTCAGGATATAGATCGCCGCGAGAATTCTCCGTCTCTCAGTCATTTTCTGCCTCAATCATAGTAGAAGCGCTCAGACAGGATTTGCCGGGCCGGCACGCCGCGCGCCAGGAGATTTTCCTCGATCCCTTCAATCATCGGAAGCGGCCCGCAGATAACATGCAGCCAGCGCGCCGCGTCCTGATCCGTCAGCATGCCCGCCACCGCCGCCTCGTCGATCATGCCGGAACGGCCCTTCCAGCCCGCCGGCGGTTCGGAGAGAAAGTATTCTATCTGCAGGTTGAGCCGCCGTTTCATCTCGTCCAATTCCTTGCGGTAGACAATCTGCTCTGCCGCGCGGTTTCCATACAGCAGCAGCATCGGACGGCTGTCGCCGCAGTCGCGCAGGTCCCGAAGGATCGAAAGGATGGGCGCGACACCCACGCCCCCGGCGTAAAGGACGATGCCGTCGACCGAACGGCCGGAAATCGTCATGTTACCGTGCGGTCCGTCGACGAAGGCCCTCATCCCTGGCTTCAACTCGCCAAGACTGCGCGTGAAATCCCCGACCTCCTTGATGACGAAGGCGAGTTGCCCGCGTTCGGTCGGTGCGGATGCGATCGAAAAGGGGTTCTCGTAGAGCGAAAACGGGCTGTGTCCCACATTCAACCATACGAATTGCCCCGCTTCGAAGTACGGGATCTCGCCTTTTTCCGGGACAACGACAATTTCCCACGTCCGCTCCGCAATCCGGCGCACCGAGCGCACCGCAAAGGGATGGCCCAACTGCCAGACCGGTTTCAGCACATAGACCCAGGCCAAGGCCGCGAGCGCAACGGCAAGCAACAGAATCCAAAACCAGAAGAGAAACGGATGCGCGCTGTACCGTCCGCCCTCCAGCGCATGCCAAGTTCCGAAGACCGCGACGACGACGGCGCCGACCCCGTGCGATGCCCGCCAAGCCTCGTAACTGCCACTGCGTTGTTCACGAAAGACACCGAGCAGGACCAGGATCAGTAGAGCGATCCACGCGGCCAGTCCGGTCAGCACAGCCATCGGGCTGAAGTCCAGGCTTCCCTGCCGGGTCGGGTCCCACGGCAGCGGCGGGTTGATGCCGCCGCCGGTATACAGAAAGGGGTGAATGACGAGACCGATCGTGAGCGTCCGTGCCATCAATTGGTGGACCCGCATCGTCGCGTCGATGCCGATATGGCAAGATACGAACCGGAACCGCCCGGAGAGCAGGAATTCCATCATGATCCCTGTGAAGGCGCATAGCGCCAGCCCCGACGACAGGTCGTCCTGCCAGCGGCGCGGCGGCAATCCCTGCAACCAGGCGGCCACGACCGGCAGGACAAGTATCGCAAAATACAGCGCGACCAGGCCCGGCACGGTCAAGCCCGCTGGAACAACCGGCTTGGGCACCTTCCGCATGCCCGTTTCAGGCTGTTGGCTCGGTTGGGATTTTTCGTCGGCCATGGCGGTCTCGGAAAACCTCGTTTTTCATTTCTCGCCAAAGACACACGCGCAGGCCGGCGGTTTCCCGCACACTGCTCACGTCTGAGCGACACAACTGTGGGACGAACACTCTGCAGTCGCAGCATATACCGCCAGGCTCAACAAAGGCTATCCAGTGTGATAGACAACGGTTGCGGCGGTGAGTCACATGCAGCAACACCCCGCTTCCTTGGGAATGAACAAGATCGGCCGCGCGATGAGCCAACCCATACCCGACGACCACGGCGGCCATTCCTCCGAACGCGTCCCCCCTCCCCATCGCAAGCATATCGAAGGCCAGCGTCTGCCAGCCTGGTTCGGGATCGTGCTGGGCTCGGCGCTGTTTGCGCTGCTGCGTCTTCTTCCCGCCCCCGGCGGCATGGGCGACGACGCCTGGACGGTGGCCGCCGTCGCCGTGCTGATGGCGGTTTGGTGGCTGACCGAAGCCGTTCCCGTCGCCGCCACCGCGCTGCTGCCGCTGGCGCTTTTCCCGCTGCTCGGCCAGGGCTCCATGGCGGCGGTCGCGGCGCCCTACGCCAATCCGCTGATCTTCCTGTTCATGGGCGGGTTGATGATCGCTCTGGCGGTGGAGCGCTGGGGCCTGCACCGGCGGATCGCACTATCGGTGCTGACCCGGGTCGGCACCCGTCCCCGCCAATTGATCGGCGCTTTCATGGGCGTCGCCGCGGGTTTGAGCATGTGGATATCCAACACCGCCTCAACCATCATGATGCTGCCCATCGCGCTGTCGGTCATCACCATCGTGGCGACCGCCGGCACGGAGCGAGCGGTGGCAGGCGAGGAGGTGGAAGGCGGGGAAGCGGAAGACGGGCGCGCGCCCCCTTTCGCCCAGGCGCTGCTGATCGCAACCGCCTACGGCGCGTCGATTGGCGGCGTCGCGACCCTGGTCGGCACGCCGCCCAACGCCCTGCTGGCGGGTTTCGTTTCCGCCAATCTGGGCATCACCATCGGCTTCGCGCAATGGATGGCGCTGGGCGTGCCGACCGCGCTGATCATGCTCGCCCTGGGCTGGCTGATCCTGACCCGGATTGTGTTCCGGCTGGGCGGCGAGGCGCTGACCGGCGCGGGCGGGGCGATCGCCCGTGAAGCGCAGGACCTGCCGCCCATGAGCCCGGCGGAAAAGCGCGTGCTGGCGGTCTTCCTCGCCACCGCGGCGCTGTGGATATTCCGCCCGGTGCTGCAGGGCATCGAGGCGCTCGCCGGTCCGCTCGCCGGCCTGTCCGACGCGGGCATCGCAATCACCGCCAGCGTGGTCCTGTTCTGCGTGCCGGCGAATTTGCGGAAGCGGGAATTCCTGCTGAACTGGGAATGGGCCCGTAAGCTGCCCTGGGGCGTACTGATCCTGTTCGGCGGCGGCCTTAGCCTGGCCGGCCAGGTCTCGGCCAGCGGGCTGGCGGAATGGATAGGCCAGAGCCTGACCATGTTCGCGGCCCTGCCGCTGCTGGTCATCGTGCTGATCCTGACCACGGTGATCGTCTTCCTGACCGAGCTCACCTCGAACACCGCCACCACGGCCACCTTCCTGCCGGTGATCGCCGCGCTTGCCGCCGCCATGGGCGCGCCGGCCATGATGCTGCTGGTGCCCGCCGCCTTGGCCGCCTCCATGGCCTTCATGATGCCGGTAGCGACCCCACCCAACGCCATCGTCTTCAGCGGCGGGCAGTTGACCATACCCGACATGGCGCGCGCCGGTTTCCTGGTAAACCTCACAGCCATCGCGGTCATCACCGCCGTCGTCTGGCTGCTCGCGCCGGTCGTTTTCGGGCAATGACGAACGCCCCGGACGGGGAATATGCCACCCGGCGGTGCGGTAAAAACAGCTTGATATCCCGCCTCGCGCGCCAATCTATCGAAGACTGCGGAAGGGAGGAGAACTCCATGCCCTTGGCCAGCCCCAAACAAGCTCGCCCTCGGTCGCGACTGATCCTGGCCGGTCTGCTGCTGACGCTGGCCGCCTGCGGCAATCCCACGCCCTATCAGGCCGCCCCTGAGGGGCAATCCGGGCAAATCGTGGACGGCTATAGCGATAATGGCATCGCGGACGACCGCTACCGCGTCACCTTCTCCGGCAATTTCCTGACCGCGCGGGAGACGGTGGAGGACTATCTGCTCCTTCGCGCGGCGCAAGTGGCGCTTCTGCGCGGCTACGACTATTTCCTGGTCGTCGAGCAGGAAACCGAGCGCGAGACGGTGGCCTATCACCCGTTTTACGACGAAGACTATCCCTTTAGCGGTTTCGGCTATTCCAGCGACCATCCGCTCTATGATCAATATTTTGGCCGTTTCGGCCCTTCCTATGTCATCGGCCCTCCGCGCGAGCGCCACCGCTATACTGCCCATGCGGAAATCCAGCTGCGCCACGGCAAAAAACCAGCCGACGCCCCGAACGCCTATGATGCGCGGGCGGTCCTGGACCGGCTCGCACCGACAATCCACGACCCAGCCCCCAGATAACCTGGACCAGGCGACGCACACGGGGTGACCCGACGCGCGCCAGACGCTACGCTGCGGCGCCATCCGAGGAGGGACGAGTATGAGCATTGCGCATGAACGCCGCCAGGCTATCAAGGAGACCGCCGAGAAGATCCTCTCCATCATCGGCGACGCGCCGAGTGTCACGCGGATGGAACACGCGAAACCGCACCTGATGGCACTCGCCGCCCGCAACGACCTGTTCCCGGCGGCAGACTTCCCCGCGCCGGAGAGCGGCGCAACCGACCGCACCTACCTGATCTACGACAACGAAAAGGGCGCCGCACTCTACGCGATCTCGGCGATCCCCGGCATGACCTACCGACCCCACGACCATGGCGGGTCCTGGGCGTTGATCGCGGCCGTACAGGGACAGGAGAAACACTATCTTTATCAGGCGGACCCAGCCGCACCCGCCAAGCCGGTCCTTAAAGATACGCTCACCTGCGAACCCGGCACCGCGGTCTCGCTATTGCCCGCAGGGATCCACGCCATCGAAGGCGTCGGGACCGAGCCCCTGCTCCACCTCCACTTCTACGGCACTCGGTTCGAAGACCAGGGCGACCGCACGGAATACGACCTGGCGAACGGCAAGACGGATGTCTTCCGAATGGAAGCGTTCGGGTTTATCGAGGACAAGCGGTAGGCAGGAGAGGCCCGTCGACTTTCCCCGCACGGCATCTTGGATGCATTGCAATTATCCGCATTGCCGCGTCCCGGTTCCGTCGGATCATCCCTTGTTTCCCACCTCGATAAATTCGAGATTTGTTGTCTTTTTCCTCTCGCCGCCCCGAAAAGATCAACACATATTGTCTTTCTAATCAATAGGTTACTCAAACAACATCGTCATCCAGTGACGTATTCCGGCAACGCCTATGCCAGCGGCGATGCGCTCAACGGCAGCATGTTCTTCACCGGCGTCACCTTCGCCGATTTGGGCTTGGCCGTAGGGGATTCGGTCTTCAGCCTCAGCAACCAGGACAGGTTCACGGTCCGCGTCGCCGCCGTACCGCTGCCGGCCAGCCTGCCGTTGCTCGCTGCCGGCCTCGGTCTGATCGGCCTTCCTGCCCTGCCGCTGCAAAGCGCAAGGGAACAACATTTCCCTTACCCAAAGCCCCGGGCATCGCCCCCCGGGGCTTTTGCTTTGCCCGTGCCGGCCGGCAACCGTCCACTAAATGCTTGCTGTGACGGATAACCGTGGCAATTCGCCGCCGCTGCAAAGTGGCCCCTCGGTAAACAACGCCTAGAGCAACCGCGCCAAGCCGCCTATTATGGGATCATAACCAGCCGGAACCCGGCGGCGGATCCAGTCGCCGTCCCCGTCGAAAAATCCCGACGGCGGAGTCCTAATCCCTTTCGGAAAAACCCGGAAAGGCTTGAAGGGTATTGTGAATCTTCTTTTATTCAGTCAAACGGCGAATCATATCAGCCGGTCTTTTCGAAAGCTCATTGTATGGGGTCTTTGTACCGGGATGGGCTCTATTGAAGTCGAAGCCATTTTTATTGCTTGATGGGGACAATTAATGCTCGAGAAAATAAAGAAAAAACTGCGCGGCAAGCACAATTCGCTGAAACTCCGCTACATCGTGCTCCCCCGGGATTACGCCATCGAGTTTCTTTTTCATATTTTCGGGCGCAAGTGGATCGATTTCTACAAATACAGGATGGACCGGGCGGCCCATTACGCCGCTGCGTCCAAGAAGGAAATTCCCGAGGTCTATATCAAAGGGGGGGAGCTTCAAGCCGAGTTTCTGATGAAGCAAGGTTTGAACTCGAGCCACAAATTGTTGGATTTCGGGTGCGGCATACTGCGCCTCCGCGCCGCGTTCGAGCCTTATGACATCAACTACTACGGCGTCGACATCAGCGGTGAGCGCCTTGTACAAGGCATCGAAATGCTGAAGAAACGCGGCATCAATCCGGATACCTCGAAATTCGTCGAAGTCAGCGACTACGAAATGACCGCCTTGAAGGAAACCGACTTCGACTATGTCTGGGCGGCGTCCGTCTACACGCATGTTCCGGTCGATGAGATCATCTATTCCATGAAATGCATACGGGAACGTTTGAAGCCGACCGGGAAGTTCATCTTCACCTTCTCCCCGGCGCCCGGAAATGAAGTCGTCCGGGCCAACCAGAAGGATTGGTATCAGCCGAAGAACGTCATCGAGGATTGCGCGCGCAAGGCAGGCTTCGACGTAACGGTTCAGGAAAAATGGGAAGACACCGGCAAGGGCGGCATGGTTGCAATTCTCACCCTGCCCGGTGCGGCCGCCGCACCCCCCGCACAGGCTTGATCGGACACGTTATGGAAACAACCGCCAATACCAAGAAGGACCAAGGCGCACCCGACGACATCATTTGCGCCTGCATGAATTTCCGGCGTTCGGACATGCATGCGTTCCTGGCCGCGAACCCGACGAACGACTTCGACCTGTTCCTGCGGGAAACGGATATCGGGCACACCTGCACCGCCTGCCTTCTCGACCTGGAGTACGAATTCGTTACCTTCGATTTCAAGACAGCCGCCAAACCGCATGCCCGATCGAAAACGGCCAAGGACAAGGCCGCCGGCCGGCCGCTGTTCTCCAAACAGCGTTTCTATACCTTTCTCGATAGACTCAGCCCGCGCGTATCGGTTCCCTTGGAAGAAGTGCTGCCCGTGCTGGCCGGCAACGGTTTCAGTCAGAGGCTGTTGATCACCAACCAATCCCTGCTCTATGCCGGGGAACTTTGCGCCCCGACGATGAATGTCGAAATTGTCGTGCGCGACGGCGACGGCAAGGTACGCTCCAGCATGAAACACGCCGTGAAAGCCGGCGAGACCTTCGAGCAGGAACTGTCTCCCCTCATCGCCGACGATACCGAGGAGGCCCTTCAAATCGGGTCCGTCAAAATCCGCCGCTTCGCTTCCGAGGACGGATTTCGCGGCACGACGCGGCCGCAGACGGAGTTGATCGGTCCCGGCGGCGCGTCGGCGGTGCACGGGCAGGCGGCCCGTCACAACAGCGGCGGCGAAGTGACTTTCGGCCCCCTTGGCAGCGCGCGCGCCTTCATCAGCTTCGTCAACGACGACGAAAAGCCGATCACCCTTTCCTTGCGATATCCCCTGCCCTTATGGGCGGAACCCCAGGACGGCCCCATTCGTTCCGACGTCGTCATACCGGCCCATGGCACGCGTCTGGTGGAGATAGCCCCCCCGGACCAAAGCACCGGTGATACCCCTTCGCTGTGCCGGGTTTCATGGCGCGGCGCCGGCAAATACAAAGCGCATGTCTTCAACGCGGACGCGGACCTGACGCGCCTTTCGATAGATCATAACTGATATGGCCCATTCATTCGTATATCCGACCGTCGCCCTGCTGCCTTGCGGCTACGAGGTCACCATCGTCCCCCCGATCGCCCAAATCGCCGGCCGCATCGGAAAGACGGAAGCGACGGTCCGCATGCTGATCACCCGTTATCGCGACGGCGAGGCGAAACCGCTGCGCGAAGCCTTGTTCGACTTCAAGAACGGCAAGTTGGTCGGCGGCGAACCCAGCCCGCTTGTGCTGGGCGATCCCTTGGATGACGGCGGCACGAGCCCGGCTTTCCTGGAAGTCCAGACGGCCAGCGCCGACGACCGTCCGATCTTCAAGTCGAAAGCGGTCTTCGGACTTTACACCATTTACGGAAAACCCGGAAAGAAGCCGTTCTTTTCCGATAACGCCTACAAATACGGCTCCCCGAACGTGATCGGCCAGATGGCGCGGTTCCGTGTTTATGTGGATACCTATGCGGTCATTCATATAGACCGGCAGCGCGGCCTCGGCGAAAGCCTGATGCTGATCAATCCGTATATGAAACCCATCGTTTGCAGCATCAAGACACAGGACGGCCGGAGCCTGAAACGGCGGAAGATAGAACCCCAATCCGCCGCCGCGATCGATCTTTCGGAAATCCTTCGGGAGGGGGAGGACCGGTGGGCCGGCCATATTCAGCTGACCGCCAACAACCGTCTGATCACCTTCACCGTGAAGCATCGCTTCGGCGACCAGACCGATATCACCGATATCGAACACATGGACCCGTTCCGCGACGACCCGACGCATATGCCGCTGGCCCAGAAACTGCGGCAACAGGCCGGCGACTGGATCGCCACCTTGCGGACCTGACACGAAACGGAGCGTCCATCGGCATTCCGCCGTTCGGTACGCCCCCTTCCCTTATTGCGGCCAGAGTGCGGTCTTGGGGTGGAACTGCGACCAGGCGAACCAGAAGGCTTGATGACTGCCCAGGTCCGCCCCGTCCGCATCGACAGCCTTGATGCCGCCGGCCTCCAGGACCAGACGGACATTTTCGAAAGCGATTTCCTCGCCCTGCCGCAAGGCCAGGAAGGCGGTGCTGCGCTGAAACGCCACCGGCGTGCCTGAGCTTGCGATCACGCCGATGACATCCTCATGCACCGGCAGGCGCGGGTCGATATCGCCGATAGGAAAGATCGGCCCGTCAGCATCGCGCGTGTTGCGGAAATCGAAATCGCGGCCCAGCGCCAGCGCCTCGACCAGCACCGTCGTTTCGGGATGCGCTTTCCGCCAGGTGCCCCAGTCGGTCGTGACCACGCTGGCCTGTTTCAACTGCAGTTTCCGCTCCGCCAGCGGCCCGGTCACCGCCGTGCCCAGAAAGGTATCGAAGACCGAATGGGTGACGATATCGTACATCACCTTGTTGGAGCGGATCAGCAGGCCCGTCGTGCGCAGGACCGGCCGCGCCACACCGTCGGGCAGGTCATCGGTGTAATAGGCCTGGGCGGAGCCGCAGAGCGTGCAATAGGGAATGCCCAAGTGGCGCCCGCCCAACGTGTCGTTCACCATCTCGCGCACTTCCATGATGCGCCGGGGATAGGCCCGATACGCCCCGTTTACCGCGATGCCGAAGACGATATCCTCGTCCTTCAGCCAAGTGGCTTCCGCCGCCGGACTCACCGGCGGGTTGTCGGCGGCCGGGATGCAGTTGCACGGTGCGTCCGTCGTATCATAGGCCCGGTCGTCGATCAGCACCCCGCCCCAGGAGACGTGCCGCCAATCGATCTCGCCCTCAACAAAGATTTTTTCCCAACCGGGGATGACGCCGGTGAAGATCGCGCGCTTGACCCGCAGGTAGTCGGGCGGGGCCGGAATATCCCAGGCGATCAGATGGTCCGTCACGAAGCCCCAGTAGCGCTCCGCCGGCAGCGTCAGGCCCAGCAAGTCGGCAGCGGCCTCGGCCAGGGTCGTGTGCAAGTCCCGCTGCGTGATGAAACGCATGAAATCGGCGATGATCCAGGCTAGGCGCGGATCACCGCTGGACGCGATCTCCGCCAGCGCCGCCTCCTGCGCCGGCCCCCAGGCGCCCTGTGCCGTGCTGTCGACAAAACCCGCCTGCACCGCGGCCTGAAGCGCCTCCGACAGGGGGCCCTCGGGTGTCGCCGGCGGTTGGCCGAAGGCCTCGATCACATAATCCGGCAACGGGTCCTGGGCCCGCGCCGCGATGGACCAGACCATCGACAGCGCCACCAGGGACACGAAGAAAAGCATGTGAAACCGAAACCGCCTTGTCAGCGCCATGAAAGAAGCCCCCCTCGCCTGTCTGTTGACGGCGGGCCGCCATCCACCTGTGAAACAAACCCGCCATGCTTTCGAACAGCATTGGCCGAAACCCCTCATCGGGCCAATCACGACTGCATCATCATGCGGTGAGGAGAGGCCAAGCACTGCGACCGTCCATGGCCGCGCATGGGCCGGTTCACGCCTCGCCGCAAGGGCACCCTGCAACCGGGCACGATGACATTCGGCCAAGACGCACTAAGTTTCAGGATACCGTTTTCAATTCAGGGAGAGGTCGACATGTCCCCATCCGTTCGCCAGGAATCAGACTCTTTCGGAACGCTCGACGTACCGAAGGACATGTATTTCGGCGCGCAAACGGCGCGATCACTGATGAACTTTCCGATCGGCGGGGAGAGGATGCCCCTGCCGCTGGTTCATGCGTTGGGCGTGGTCAAGCAGGCCGCGGCGCGGGTCAACGCGGCGCAGGGCGGTTTGTCCCCCGACATCGCCGATGCCATCGACCAGGCCGCCGGCGAGGTCATCGCCGGAAAGCTCGACACCCATTTCCCGTTGGTCGTCTGGCAGACCGGGTCCGGCACCCAGTCCAACATGAACGCGAATGAGGTGATCGCAAACCGCGCCATCGAAATTCTGGGCGGAGAGGTCGGCTCCAAACATCCGGTGCATCCGAACGATCATTGCAATAGGGGCCAGTCCTCCAACGACACCTTCCCCACCGCCATGCACATCGCCGCGGCGCGGGAGATCACGGGCGCCCTGCTACCGGCCCTGAAACATCTAAAACAGGCCTTGGACACCAAGGTCGTGGCATGGGCGGAAATCGTAAAAATCGGCCGCACCCATACGCAGGACGCGACGCCGCTGACCCTGGGCCAGGAATTCAGCGGCTATGCCGCGCAGGTCGACCTCGGCATCCAACGCGTCGAACAGGCGCTGGACGGCCTCTACGCGCTGGCCCAGGGCGGCACCGCGGTCGGTACCGGGTTGAATACGAAGAAGGGTTTCGACGCCGATTTCGCAGCCGAAGTCGCCAAAATCACTGGCCTGCCCTTCCGGACAGCCGCGAACAAGTTCGAGGCGCTCGCCGCCAACGACGCCTATGTCCACGCCCATGGCGCGTTGAACACGGTGGCGGTCTCGCTTTTCAAGATCGCCAACGACATCCGCTTTCTGGGCTCCGGCCCGCGCTCCGGACTGGGAGAACTCTCCCTGCCGGAAAACGAGCCCGGTTCCTCGATCATGCCGGGCAAGGTCAACCCGACGCAGTGCGAGGCGATGACCATGGTCTGCGCCCAGGTTCACGGCAACCAGGCGACACTCTCCTTCGCCGGCAGCCAAGGGCATTTCGAATTGAACGTCTTCAAGCCGGTGATGGCATACGCCATGCTGCAATCGATCAAGCTGCTGGCCGATGCGTCCGTCAGCTTCGCCGACCGCTGCGTCGCGGGCATCACCGCGAACGAGGACAATATCAAGGCCCTGATGGAGCGATCCCTGATGCTGGTCACCGCGCTGGCGCCCGCCATCGGTTACGACAAGGCCACCGAGATCGCCAAGACCGCGCATAAGAACGGCACCTCGCTGCGCCAGGAAGCGCTGAACCTCGGATATGTGACACAGGAAGAGTTCGACGCGCTGGTGCGCCCGGAACGGATGATCGGGCCGAGCGATTAAGGGAATTGGCCCGCGCGCTTGGCGTCTTGCTCGCATCCCGGTTGCGGCCCCGGCGATCCGGCCTCCCTCACCCCGCCAGAAGGGCGGCTGACGCCAAAATCAAAAGAAATACCGCCAGTGTTTGAAGGACAAGCCGCGCGCCGGCCCAACGCGAAAGCTTGGACGGCCCGTGCCTGCGCCCCTTCCGCAACAGCGGGCTTTTGCGTCCATCGCCCGCAGCGGGCCTGATTCCGGTCGAGACCATGGCCATTCGCCTCCCGCCGCCCCGGCCCAGAGGCGTGTCTTCAATTGGAGTCCCTTCAATTGGGATCCCTTCAATTGGGCCTCACAGCCTGAAACGGCGTGGACAGTGTACACCATCCCACCGGTCAGGCCTATCGGCCCCGCGGCCCCACCGTCAAAACGCCGTTTCGATTGAAATTGAGCCCAGCGAATACCTCATGAAAGGCCTGAACGGCGCCAGCGACCAAACCGTGAAAGTCGCGGATGGGAATACCTTGATTGTAAGGTCGAAGTAACAGCAAGCGGCAAGTCAACAATGAACACGGGCACCGTAATCCATCCGTCACCGTCATGTGTCACCATAATGATGCACGGGTTCGATACCGCCGAAAGATCAGACTGGGCCTTGCATCAGCCGGATGGGACGCCAACATGGTGAGTATTGAGATGCAGCGTGCTTTGGCATCTGCCGCCGAATGGATGCGGCATTCGACGCTTGGCGGAGTCGGGCGCACAGGATAGGGCAGCGCCTTTGGACTGGTCCCATTGATCTCACGCGTGCACCGGTTCCTTTGATTGCCCTGCACAGTCCCTCAAGGGAAAGCGTCGCGCCGGCGCCCCGATTGACGGGGAAGGAACGAAACAAGCCAGCGTCTTCCACGCATCTCGCTATGCCGATCGAAGCGGTACGAAGCTGAACCTGTTATCCATTGAACGGAGAGAAAAGAATGACCAACAATGTATATTCCATAAGTGAAATCGTAGGGTCGTCGGACAAGTCGATCGAAGACGCGATTCAGAACGCGATCGCAACGGCGTCCAAGAAACTCCGAAACCTCGAATGGTTCGAAGTCACCGAAACCCGCGGGCACATCGTGGATGGAAAAGTCGGGCACTACCAAGTCGCTGTGAAAGTCGGCTTCCGGTACGAAAGCTAAAAAGCCAAACGGCCCCCGCCCTTCGGCATAAAGGCTGCGTTGCCGCGAGGCGACGATCGGCCTGTGCCGGACAGGGCGGGCAGGTCGCGCCAGATTCCTGCCTCCGGCAACTACGCCCCTCGCCGATCAGGCGGCGTGGGGCGCGGCATTGGGCGGGTTGCGGGCGCATGATGTAAATTGTGCTTAGGGTCGGCAAACGTGAATCTGCCCGTTACACCAAAGAGAAAGATGAACCGTCACCGTAATCGATTACGGTGACGGTTTATAAAGTATCGTTAAACGGCATCATCATAGTCCACCACAACCCAAGCTGCGGATGTCAGGCTATCGCCGGTGCCTACGCAGACCGAAAACGCCGAACACCGCCAACGCGAGCATTGCCAGCGGAAGCGTTGCCGGCAGCGGAACCGAGCTTACCGAGCCGGGCGTCAGCGAGGGTGAGCCATCACTCGTACCAAGCCTGAAGGGCGAACAGTTCAGGCATTCAACGAACCCTCCCGGCGCGAAGGGAAAAATGCCGGCGCCAAAGTCGGCCTTGAAATTGTCATCGGCAAGCGCCAGCGAACCGCTTGGTGTGTCGAGAACATCATAGGCTTCGAAGCCGCCGAAACCGATGCCAAGCCGGAAAAACCGCGCGCGCGGCGCACCGGTTGGATGCGCGGCAACCGGGCTCAAGAATTCCAGCATCCTGAGCTCCGTCTGCGTGCCGAAGGCTTTCACGGCGGTGTGGCCCACGATGGTATTGCTATAGGTAAATTCCGGGAAATTGGCATTGCCCACCTCCTCGGACGAGACAATCGCCCAGGACGTGACCGTATCCGTATCCGACTCCCAGACAAAATGTCCGGATACGGTGCCCCCGTCGTCATAGACAAGATTGCTGAAGGACCAGGTAATGGGTGCCGAGGACGCGGGTGACGCTACCAAACCAAGCAGGCAAGCCGCGGTTATAAGCCAAGCTTTCATGTGACTCTACGCTCCCCAATGAAGTGAGCCGGTCGATCATAAACCGCTGTCCAGGAAGCCGCGTGTGGAATTCCCATCCATTAAAGTATGGCTGGGATCGATACGACATGCAATCCAGCTACTTTAGACCGTGGTTAACAACATGGTCCGGTCGATTGAAGGCATGAAAGCGGCCGTTTCGAACCGTCCGGGTCCATTCGTCCCTATGCCACAGCGGCACCGTCCATGACTGTAGCATTGGCTATGTCACTTAAAACCGCGTGCTCCTAGGCCACCACAACCCGCGTCGTGCGGGGGTGCGACTGGCAGGTCAGGATATACCCCAGGGCCAGTTCTTCGTCGCTGAGCGCGAAGTTGACGTCCATCTCCACGCGGCCTTCCTTCAGGGGCGCGCGGCAGGAAACGCAGACGCTGTCGGGGCGGCATAAGGACAACGGGTGAGAAAGCGTTTTGCGTTATACGTATGGCATACTATATATTGAATGAATGATAAAATCCTTCGCCGATCGGGATTCGCGGCGCCTGCATGACGGCAATTCGGTCCGGCGCTTCCGATCGATTGAGCGGGTCGCGCTGCGGAAGCTGGACATGATCGACGCGGCGCATGCGTTGAACGACTTGAAAAGCCCACCGGGAAACCGGCTGGAATCGTTAAAGGGCGATATGAGAGGGAAATTCAGTATTCGGATCAACGATCAATGGCGGATCGTCTTCCGCTGGGCGGACGGCGCGGAAGACGTTGAGATTGTCGACTATCACAAAGGGTAGACACCAATGGCACGCATCAAGACACATCCGGGCGAGGTGCTGAAAGAGGAGTTCATGCTCCCCCTTGGCCTCTCGGCGAACAAGCTGGGCTTAATGCTGGATGTACCTGCCAACCGGATATCGGACCTCGTCCGGGGCCGGCGCGGCATGAGTGCCGACACGGCCCTACGCCTCGCCAAATGTTTTGGGACCACGCCGGAATTCTGGATGAACCTGCAATCGGCCCACGACCTGTCGCGCGCCACTGTCGAAAGCGGCGGTGAAATCGACCGCAGGGTCGACCCCATCAAGAATGTAGCAGCTTAACGCCCCCTACACCGCATCATCATAATCCACCACAACCCGCGTCGTGCGCGGGTGGGATTGGCACGTCAAAATATATCCCTGGGCGAGTTCTTCGTCGCTGAGCGCGAAGTTGACGTCCATCTCCACGCGGCCTTCCTTCAGCCTTGCGCGGCAGGAGGCGCAGACGCCGCCGGTGCAGGAAAACGGCGCGTCGGCGCCCTGTTCGCGGGCGGCATGCATGATGTTGTCGCCGTCGCCCTTGAGCGCGAATTTGGTCCGCGCGCCGTCGATGACGACGGTGATTTCGGCTTCGTCGCCGGGGCTGGCCAGTTCGGCGACATCCGATGCCGCGCCGCCGGTGCCGGCGGCGACCGAGGCGGGCTTGGCCAGCGGGCTGGACCCGTCGGTCGGCGTAAACATCTCAAACCCGATCCGGTCCTTACCCACGCCGCGCGCGTCGAGCGCTTCGGTCACGTCCGCGATCATGCTGCCGGGGCCGCAGATCAGGAATTTATCCACGTCATCCAATTCCACCAACGCATCGAGCAGTTGACCGGCGCGCTCCGCATCCAGACGGCCGTTGAAGAGCGGCGCTTCCTGAAACTCCCGGCTGAACACATGCACCAAGGTGAAACGGTCGTGATAGCGGTCCTTCAGGTCCTCCAGCGCGTCGCGGAAGATGATGCTGCCGGTGGTGCGGTTGCCGTAGAACAGCGTGAAGCTGCTGCCGGGTTCGGCGGCCAGCACGCTTTTGATCATCGACATGACCGGCGTGATGCCGCTGCCCGACGCAAAGGCGACATAGGTCTTCGCAGCGCCCGGGTCCGGCGCCACGGTAAAGCGGCCGTCCGGCGTCATCACCTCGATCTCGTCGCCGGGTGCGATGTTCTGGTTGGCGTAGGCGGAGAATACCCCGCCGTCGACGCGTTTCACCGCGACGCGCAACTCGCCATCCCCCGATGCGGAGCATATGGAATAGGTGCGGCGCACATCCTCGCCCGCCAAGTCCGCCTTCAGGGTCAGGTACTGACCCGGCGTGAAGGCATAGTCGGCGCGCAGCGCGTCCGGCACCTGAAAGGCGATGGAGACGGTGTCATCGGTCTCGCGGCGGACGTCGCTGACCTTCAGGCGGTGGAACTTGGACATGAAACGGATTCCTTATGCCGCTATATGCATTTGAAATAGTCGAAGGGCTCTAAACAGTCGTTGCAGCGGTAGAGCGCCTTGCAGGCCGTTGAGCCGAATTCGCTGATCGGCTTGGTGTCTTCCGAGCCGCATTGCGGGCAGGCGACGACAGGGTCGTGGCCCATCAGCACTGCCTTGCCGGTCCCGGCCCCCCTGGCTGGCGGCGCGATACCATAGGCGCGCAGCTTGTCGCGCCCCGCCTGCGTCAGCCAGTCGGTCGTCCAGGCGGGTGACAGCACGGTTTCCACATCGACCTTGGTGAAACCCGCGCGCAGCAGCCGGTCGCGGATATCTATCTCCATCGTCTGCATGGCCGGACAGCCGCTATAGGTCGGCGTGATGGTGACATGAACCGCGTGGTGCTCCAGGTCCACGTCCACCGCGCGGATGACGCCCAGATCCTCCAGCGTCAGGACCGGGATTTCCGGGTCCGTCACGTCGCGCAGCACGGCCCAGGCCGCGCGCTCGCCCAAATCCGGGCCGGTGATCGGGTGAATGCTCATCGCGGGACGCCTTTCTTGCCCTGGTCCTCGCCTACCACGTGCTGTTCGGATAGGCGCGCTGCATGAATTGCAGCTCGGCCAGGATGAAACCCAGATGCTCGCTGTGATGCCCCTTGGTCCGGCCGCCCTTGACCGACCAGGTGACGGAGGGCTTTTCCAGCCCCGCTTCCGCCAGGACGGCGCCGACATGCGAGTCCCATGCCGGGCGCAGCGCTTCCAGGTCCACGCCGATGCCGGCAGCAAGCGCCGCCTTGTCCACATCGTCCATCTGGAACAACTCGTCGGTGAAGCCCCAGACCCGGTCCAGCGCGGCGATCATGCGCGCCCGGCTTTCGTCGGTTCCGTCGCCCAGGCGGATCACCCAGTCGCCCGAATGCCGGCGGTGGTAGGAGATTTCCTTCAGCGCCTTGGCGGCGATGGCGGCGAGCTGTGCGTCGGCGGATTTGGTCAGCGCGGAGAAGACCTCGAAATTCCAAACATCGAACAGGAATTGGCGCGCCATCGTATCGGCGAAGTCGCCGTTCGGCTGTTCCACCAGCAGGCAGTTCCGCCAATCGAGCACGTCGCGCAGATAGGCGATCGCGTCCTCGTCCCTGCCCTTGCCCTCTATTTGGCCGGCATGGGTATAGAGCATCCGCGCCTGGCCGATCAGGTCCAGCGCCACGTTGGTCATGGCGATGTCTTCTTCCAGCACCGGCGCATGGCCGCACCATTCCGACAGGCGGTGGCCGAGCACCAGGGAGTTGTCCCCCAGCCTCAGCAGGAATTCGACATGTTGATCCTTGTTCATAACAAGCCCCGGTTTTCTTTTTTATTCAATGAGTTGAAGAGCCTTTCCGACTCTGCAAACGACCCGCCTCACATATGTCCGACTTCGTCCGGGATGTCGTAGAAGGTGGGGTGGCGGTAGATCTTGTCGTCGGACGGGTCGAACAGCATGCCCTTGTCGTCCGGGTCGGACGCGGTGATATCGACCGACTTCACGACCCAGATGCTGACCCCTTCGCCGCGGCGGGTATAGACGTCACGCGCGTTCTGCAGCGCCATTTCGGCGTCGGGCGCGCGCAGGCTGCCGGCGTGGCGGTGATGCATGCCCGCCTTGCTGCGGGTGAAGACTTCCCAAAGGGGCCATTCCCTGGATTTGCCGTTCGCCGACATGGACTGTTCTCCTGCCTGATCCGCGCGGCCGGATTCGATTGGGCCGCGTCCTGTTGCGTTTGAAATATGCGCCGTGTTATTCGGCGGCGGCGGCCAGTGTACGGGCGGCCTTCTTGTCCGCATGCGCCATCGCCGCGTCCCGCACCCAGGCGCCTTTGTCCCAGGCGTCGCGCCGGTCCTGCAGCCGCTCGCGGTTGCAGATGCCGTTGCCGTTCACCACATCCCAGAACTCGTTCCAGTCGATCTCACCGAAATCGTAATGCCCGGTCTCTTCGTTGAATTTCAGGGCCGGGTCGGGCATTTTCAGGCCCAGATAATCGGCCTGCGGGACGGTCATATCGACGAAGCGCTGGCGCAGGTCGTCGTTGGAATCGCGCTTGATCCGCCAGGCCATGCTCTGTTCGGAATTCGGGCTGTCCTTGTCGCTCGGCCCGAACATCATCAGGCTCGGCCACCACCAGCGGTTCAGCGAATCCTGCGCCATCTTCTTCTGTTCCGACGTGCCCTGGGCCAGCGCCATCATCGCCTCGTACCCCTGGCGCTGATGGAAACTTTCCTCCTTGCAGATCCGCACCATCGCCCGGGAATAGGGCCCGTAGGAACAGCGCTGGAGGGAGACCTGATTGACGATCGCGGCGCCGTCGACCAGCCAGCCGATCGCCGCCACATCCGCCCAGGTCAGCGTCGGGTAGTTGAAAATGCTGCTGTATTTGGCGCGGCCCTCATGCAGCGCCTCCAGCGTGTCGTCGCGGGAAACGCCCAGCGTTTCCACCGCGCTGTAGAGGTAGAGGGAATGCCCCGCCTCGTCCTGTATTTTCGACAGCAGGATGGCCTTGCGCCGCAGGCTGGGCGCGCGGGTCACCCAATTTCCTTCCGGCAGCATGCCGACATATTCCGAATGGGCATGCTGGGAAATCTGGCGGACCAGCGTTTTCCGGTATTTTTCCGGCATCCAGTCGCGCGGCTCCACCTTGCCTTCGGCGGAGACTTTTTCCTCGAAAGCGGCACGCTTGGCCGGATCCTCATTGCTGTCGGTCTCGGCGGCGAAGGCGCGGGCCTCTTCCGGCTTTTCTGCAATCGTATAGGCCATGTCGCGGTTCCGTTCCCGTTCTGAAGCCGCCCCTTCAAAGCACCCTCGGCAGGGGTGGCATCGCGGGCAGTCTGGTCATCCCATGCCTGAATAATATGATATGATTTTTTCGATTTCAACGAAAAAAGTGTATCATATTATCGCCACCGGCGGCCGCTTCGGTTCTGCGTCGGCACGGCCGGAAAATCCGGCTATACAAACCGAGGCCGGTTTCATCCCTGTTTGGGGGTATGGCGATTTTCGTGGTTCCGGTATCAAGGCGGCACTCAGGAAAAGAAACCGAAGGATCTGTTCGGATGAAACGCGTATTGTTTGCGGTGGCCGTCCTCGCGGCCCCTCTGCTGGCGGGAAACGCCGTGGCGGCGGAAGATCCGGTCCTTTTCGGTGTCGTTCCCCAGCAATCGGCCAGCCGTTTGGCGCGGGTCTGGGTGCCGCTGACGCAGTATCTTTCCGAGAAAACCGGCCGACGGATCGAATTCGCGACCGCGAAGGACATCCCGACCTTCGAAGCCTGCCTTGGGAAAGGCGCCTACGGGATCGCCTATATGAACCCGTATCACTACGTGGTTTTCCACCAGGCGGCGGGATACGAGGCGATCGCGCGGCAGAAGGACAAGAAGCTGCAAGGCTTGATGGTGACCCGGAAGGACCGCCCGAAAGCGGGATTGGCAGATCTGCACGGCGCGAAAATCGCCTTCCCCAGCCCGGCAGCCTTCGGGGCGAGCATCATTCCGCGGGCGGAACTGCGCAAACTGAACGTCGATTTCACCCCTGATTATGTAAAATCCCACGACTCTGTCTACCGCGCGGTGGCCCTGGGTCTGCACGAGGCCGGCGGCGGCGTGCGCCGGACCTGGAACACCCTGGCACCGGAGATCCGCGATGAGTTGGAAATTTTCTACGAGACCGCCCCCTATACCCCGCACGCGATCGCCGTGGCGCCGAAGTTGGACCCGGCGCTCGCGGAAGCGGTGCAGACCGCACTTTTGGCGCTGACCGCGGATGACGGCGATATTCTCGAAAAGCTTGGCATATTAGGATTTGAAAATGGTAAGAACGCGGATTGGGACGATGTCCGGACGCTGAATTTGGACAGGGACGACACGCAAATCGTGGATCAGACGGGCAATAGATGTCATTCCGGTTAAAAACCATTATCGGGATCGCGGCGATTGAGTTCCTGATGTTGGCCGTGCTCGTGGTCAGCAGCCTCAATTACATCCGAACCTCGAACGAGGGCCGTATCGTCGAACAAGCCCAGACCACCAGCAGGCTGCTCTCCACCATGACGGCGGATGCGACGGTTTCCCTGGATATCGCCACGCTGGATGAATTGGTACGCCAAGCCGTCTCGAACCCCGGCATCGACTATGCCCGTGTGCGGTTGGAGAACGGCACCGTCATTTCGCAGGCCGGTCCGGACGCTGTGCTGGCCCTTCCCTTCAAGCAGGACGATACGGTCGCGGACGCGGCGGACGATCAGCGGCTGGACGTCTGGTCGCCGATCGTCGTCGCCGGCCGTCCCTTTGGCCGGGTCGAGATCGGCATGTCGATCGGCGGATTGACGGAAACCGTCGCCGATGCCCGGGAGTGGATGTTGAGCATCGCCGCGACGGAGATCGTTCTCGTCGCCATTTTCGGGCTGCTTCTCGGGCAGATCCTGACCTCGCAACTTGTCCGGTTGCAAAAAGCGGCGGAGCAAGTCGCCAGTGGGGATTTCGGCTTCAAGACGGTTGTCAAAGGTCGCGATGAATTGGCCCAGACCGCGATCAGCTTCAACATCATGTCCGAGTTCCTGCAAAACTACTCCCACCGCCTGGAGGAAGCGCGGACCCTTGCCGAGGAACGGCGCGCCCTGGCTGAAGCCCGGCTGTACGACGCCATCGAGAGCATGCCCCAAGGCGTCGCCATCCTGGAGCCCGACCTGACGATTGTTCATGTCAACGGCGCGCTTTGCGCGATGTTCGATTTCGACCGGCACAAGGCCCGCCCCGGAACGAATTACCGGCACACACCCGCCCTGCGAGACATGCTGGAGGGAACGTTCATCCAGCTCGATCAACACTCTCAGTCCGAGGCACAGACCATGCAGGACCGCATGGAACGGCATGCGAGGCCGGGCGAGTTCCGACGCTGGGAGACCGAACTGCCGGACGGCCGCATCATTCAAACCACACAGGGAACAATGCGCGACGGCGGGATTATCCTGGTCGAGAGCGACGTCACCGACCTGTTCCATGCTGCGGAAAAGAACCGCAGACTTGAACGCGACCTGTTGCAGAAACAGAAACTGGAAAGCCTAGGAACACTGGCCGGCGGCGTCGCGCATGAGATCAATACCCCGGCCCAGTTCGTTGGCGATAACTTGAACTTCCTGTCCGCCACCATGCGCGATCTGTTCGACTGCATCGATGGGATGAGCGAGGACCTGAAGGCCTGCGGCAAGGAGGACGTCGGCCAGAACAGGCTGAAGAAAGCCGACTATGACTACCTGCGCGAGGAGATGCCGGCGGCGGCGCGTCAGTCGATTGAAGGCGTCGGCCGAATTCGCGACATCATCGGCGCGGTCAAGTTCTACGCCCATCCCGGCGCAAGCGAAAAACAGCAAATCAACTTGAACGATGTCATCCGCAACACCGTGATCGTAACCCGAAATCAATGGAAATACGTCGCGGAATTGGAAGAGAAGCTGGATGAATCCTTGCCCCGGATGGTGGCGAATGACGGTCAGATCACGCAGTTGCTGGTGAACCTTATTGTCAATGCCGCCGATGCGATCGAAAGCGCGGAGAAGAAGGAGCCGGGTCTGATCGAGATTGAAACCGCGGCCCAAGACGACCGCGTGGTGCTGACGGTCCGTGACAACGGGCCCGGCATTCCGAAAGACATCCGAGCCCGAATTTTCGATCCCTTCTTCACCACGAAACCGCCCGGAAAAGGAACCGGTCAGGGTTTGACCATTTGCCGGAACATCGTGTGCGATAAGCACGACGGTACCATCGAGGTCCATCCCAGGGAGACAGGGGGAACCGAATTCGTCATTACCCTGCCATACGCTGCGCCGGAAAAGGATGTTTCCGATGCCGAAAACAACTCTGCCGAGACCGCTGTTGTTTAGTTCAGTATTCCCCTATATTCGGCAAGTGTGTGAACCATTTGGCCGGTTGAATTAGATGTCCGAAGACCTCCCCACGATCATCTTCGTCGATGATGAAGGTCACGTACTGGACGGTCTGCGCCGAAGTTTGCGCAGCAAGCGCGACATCTGGAATATGGTTTTCCTCGAAGGCGGCCAAGCCGCGCTGGACTTCATGGCAGCGAACCGGGTGGATGCGGTCGTTTCCGACATGCGCATGCCTGTCGTCGACGGCGCCTCTGTCATGGCCGAAGCAGCCTATCGCCACCCGCATTCCATTCGAATTGTCCTCTCGGGCCATGCGAGCCAGGACATGCTGCTGCGGGCCGTCGGCAGCGCCCACCAATTCCTGCCCAAGCCTTGCGATCCCGACCACCTTGTCGACATGCTGCATCGGTTGCTGAACCTGAAATTCAATTTGGATACGGAGAGTATCCGGCATCTGACCGACAGTTTGCGATCGCTGCCCTCGCCTTCAAAAACTTTCATCGCACTGATGGCGGAGATCGACTCGCCGACGTCCAGTGCGACCTCCGTCGGAAAAATCGTCGAGTCGGATCTGGGCCTGACGGCGCAGATCCTGAGGCTTTCCAATTCACCCTGCTTCTCCATGCCAAGCAGGATTTCCAGCTGTAAACAGGCCGTACAACTGCTGGGGCTGGAAACGGTCAAAGCGTTGGCCACCCTGGCGGAATTCCACAAGATCGCGGACCGTAAGCCGGAGTTGCAGAATGTTGTCGCGCGGTTGGCGGAACGTTCGCTTTCCATCGGCACCGCAGCGGCGCGAATTGCCCGGATCGAAAAACTGCCGGTCGCGGCCAGGGAGGCGGCCTCTACGGCCGGCATTCTCTGCCATGTCGGGACCCTGGTACTGCAAGTCAACGATACCAAAACTTTCAATGCCACGATGGATGATGTGGAGAAGGGCAAGAGCGCCATTCAAGAGGCGGAGACAGACCGCTTCGGCGCATCCCATGCCGAATTGGGCGCGCGTTTGGTCGGCCTATGGGATTTCCCCACCGACATCGTTGAAGCGGTCTGCTTTCATCATAACCCCGCCGCCACACTGGCCGACGGCGTATCGCGTTCTGTCGACGTCCTGGCCTGCGTTCATGCCGCTCAGTTCCTGGTTCAAACCTTGGACAAGCCGGATATGCAACCTGAAGAAATGGTCAAGAAGGGCTTGGACGCGGAGTACTTGACCGCCATCGGTTGCATCGATCGGATCGAAGCTTGGCGCGACGCCGTACACAACGCGTTGCAGGAACTTCGAGAGAGCAATTCGAAGAAGTGAGAACCGCGTCAGCGGGACGCCACGGAGAGCAGTATCTGGCGAACCAACTCCGCCTGGCGCGTTGCCCCCGTCTTGGAAAAGATGCTCTTCAAATATGTCCGCGCCGTGCTCTTGGTCACGCCGCATTCGACAGCCGATTCATCCAGACTGAGCCCCTGCGCCATGGCGGCCGCGAGCCGGGATTCAGACACGGTCAGGCCGAAGAGCGACGCGATCAGATCGGGTTTTGGATTCGGTGCGCTGCCATCGCGCGAGATGTAGAGGTAAAGTCGCGCATCCTTCGGCGAAGCGACTTCATTCGCAAGGATTGTTACCCGGGTCGGCTCGCCTTCATCATCCTCGAGTTTCAAACCGACGGTTCCATGCGTGTCCCGCGCTGTTCGCATCGCATTGTGCAACCGTTCAGTATCGTCCGAGCGCTTGGTCCGAAGAACGCCCTTGGCATCGACCGTCAATCCGCCACGATCCGCAATAAGTTCGGCGCCCCGATGGTTGGCGAAAAGAAGCCGACCGTCGGCATTCGTCACCAATACCGCGAACGGAAGATTGTCCAAGGCGGACGCACCGATGCTGTCCGCCCCGGCAACGTCATTCTCGGTTGCCACTGATCTCCCCGCGAGCGCCGCCTCTATCCCTTCCGACAAGTGGTCGGCTGGACAGGGTTTTACATAAAATCGGAAAATGTTCCCATCATTGATCATGGAAACAGCCACGTCGAAATCCGTGGAACCCGAAAGGACTATGGTCTGGGTTTTAGGAATATGGGCACGAATTCGCTTGGCCAGCTCAATGCCGTCCATCTTGGGCATGCGTATATCGACCACGGCGACATGCGGCGGATCATCGCACATCGCCTCGAAGGCGGCGGCCGGATCCTGATAGAAATTCATCTCCCAGGATTCCCGTTTGCCCCGCAAAGCGCGGCGCAAACCGGTCAATACAGCAGCGTCGTCATCTACAAATGCAATCTTGGGGCTATCGATCATATGCGCATGTTAGAAGATAATTGTTAACGGGTTATCAAATTGCCCCCAAATGCGGATAGGTCAACTCTTACCATACAAATATACCCGAAGCGGAAAGTCGTTTAGGGTGCCGGCTATGCAAAAAGTATTAATTATTTCGGATAATCGAACCGTCCTTGCCGCAACCAAAAAATTGGTGCTGGGCCGGTACGACGTTCTGACAACCGACAATGCCCTTACGGCGTTCACTTTGTTGCGCGATTTTAAGAAAATCAGCGCCGTAGTAAGCGATACCAGGGCCGGCGACATATCCGGCGCGGAATTTCTGACTGAGGCCGCGAAAATCGACTCCACCGCCGCGCTCGTCATGATGGTAGATCCGGACCGCGCGGAAAACCAACAGGGCAAGGCGGGACGCCCCGCGGTCTGGCACAGCATCGAAAAACCGTTTGATGCCGGCCAACTCCTGACCCTTCTTGAAAGGCTTGTCGGCGGGAGCGCGCCCCTTCCCCCAAACGGCAATGGCCGGCATACCGGCGCAAAGACCATCGAGACCGCTTTGTCCAAGACGGATCCGGACCTGGAATTCAGTATGGTCTACCAACCGCGTATTTGTGCGAAGGCGGCAAGAACCCGCAGCGTGGGCGCTCTACTGCGCTGGAACAATCCTGGGCTAGGCGCAGTCGCGCCCGCCAACTTCATTCCGGTGGCGGAGAAGACGGGCGACATTCTGTGGATCACGGATTGGACGCTTCAGAATGCCTGCAACACCGCACGGTTTTGGATGAACGAAGGCTGCGACCCCATCCCGGTCTCGGTCATCGTTTCGTCCAAAGTCTGCGCGGACACGCGATTGATCGCGCTTGCCGCCAACGCCATTCGGGTTTCTGGCATCACGCCGGATCTGTTGCGCCTGGAGATTGCCGATGGGTTGAATTTGTGCGGTAACCCAAAGGCTTGCGCCAATACCGCGACCTTGCGGGAACTGGGCGTCGGCGTAACCATAAACGGTACTCTCGATGGGTCCATAGACAGGGGGCGTGACCATGCATCCTGCATATCCGACCACACCGACTGCCTGCGCGGCGGGCAGGAATTGATCGGCCGCATAGCCGGTTCTTCCGGCGCGTCCATTCTTCAGGCAATCCGCGACCTGGGCAGGAACCTGGGTATAAAGACCGTCGCGGCAGGTGTCGAAAATTTGCAACATGCGCGGTTGATCCGGAAACTCGGCTTCGATCAGATGCAAGGCTTCCATATCTCGGCACCGCTGCCAAAGGCTGACCTTCCTGGCTGGGTCAAGAGCCACGCTCCGGCGTAAGCCACGGCCACACATCGAACTGAAAATTAGTTTTTATGGCCTGTTCCGGCCCCGCGGGACGGGTCTTTCGGTCTGCTGCCGACGACACATCAGATCTTTCTGCTTTTTTCACAGAAATCGCCCCCAAATGCGGATGGGGCGAACGCGGCGGCCCGCCTATACCGACGGTATTGGAAAGTTAAAGGGCGGCCACGATGCAAAGAATTCTAGTAGTAGACGACGAACGCAATATTCTAAATGCGATCAAGCGGATCGCTGGGCGCCAATATGATGTGCTGATCGCCGGCAATGGCGACACAGCGCTCTCCATACTCGCAGACCGTAGCGATATCTGCGCCATTATCAGTGACATGCGCATGCACGGCATGTCCGGGATAGAGTTCCTGGAAAGAGCGAAGAAGATCGCCCCGCATGTTCCGCGCATCATGCTCACCGGGTATATCGACGCCGATGTGCTGACCGATGCGATCAACCGCGCTTCCGTCTACCACTTCCTCAAGAAGCCGATCGAATCCACCCGCCTGTTGAGCATCCTCGACGAATGCGTCGAAATGGTAAGCCGCGCGAAGGCAGTCGATCCGAATGCGCCGGATGCCAAGAAGATCGCCGATGCCCTGAAGGACGCGGATCCGGCCGTGGAGTTCAATTTGCTCTACCAGCCGCGCGTTTGCTCCATCACCGGACGGACCAATAGTGTCGAGGCCCTGATGCGTTGGAACAGCCCGGTCCTCGGTAACGTTTCCCCGGCCGAATTCATCCCTGCCGCGGAAAAGTCCGGCGACATCGTCTGGATAACGGATTGGGCCTTGGCCACGGCCTGCCGGGCGTGGACGAATTGGCGCGACAGTACCGGCGAACCGATGTCCGTTTCAGTGAATATCTCACCGGTGCTGTTCAAGGACGCCCGGCTCATCGACACCGTTTCACAGGCAATCGACCAATCCGGCATTGCGCCAAAATGCTTGGAGCTGGAAATAACCGAAGGGCTTGAGCTCAACCAACGCAACACGGTGATCACAACAATTGCCGGCATCAAGAAACTCGGCGTTCGTCTCTCGCTCGACGATTTTGGGACAGGTTTCGCGTCGTTCAGCTATCTGCAATCGCTGGACGTGGACTGCCTGAAGGTCGACCGAAGCTTCGTCAGCAACGCCACCAGCAACCCGACCGACGGCGCCATTCTGCGCACCGTTCAGCAGTTGGGGAAACGGCTTGGCGTGAAGACCGTCGCCGAAGGAATCGAAGACATGGAGCATGCGGATTTCGTGCGCTCCCTGGGTTACGACGAGATGCAGGGCTACCACTTCTCGAAACCCATTCCCGCAGACGAACTGACCGAATGGATGCAAATGCGTCCCGCGAGCGCGGCCTGAACACGGCGCGGAACGGCAATACATTTTCAATTTCCCGCTATAGGAGGAAACAATGGAAAAAATCCTGTTCGTGGACGACGACCCGATGCTGTTGGCAGGAATACGCCGCCAGTTGCGGAACGATTTCGACATCGATTGTGCGGAAGGCGGCCCGGCTGGGCTGGACATGATGAAAACCGGGACGCATTACGCGGTCATCGTTGCCGATATGCGCATGCCCGGCATGGACGGTGTGGAATTTCTGTCATCGATCGCCGAAAAGTACCCTGACCCCACCAGGATCATGCTCACCGGCAACAACGATCAAGAAACCGCGGTCAAAGCCGTGAACGAAGGCCATGTCTTCCGTTTTCTGAACAAGCCGTGTTCGATCGACGAGTTGCGCGAAACCTTGACCGCCGCTGTCGAGCGCAATCGCCTACGCTGCCTGGAGCGGGACCTGATGGAGCGGACCCTCGCCGGCAGTGTCAAAGTGCTGTTGGACGTCATGGAAGTGACCAACCCGGTCGCCTTCGGGCGTGTTTGCGGCCTGCGTCACATTGCGGAAAAAGCAGCCGAGGCTCTGGGCGCCACCAATAACTGGGAAATCAAGATCGCGACCCTGCTGTCGTCGATCGGCTGGATCAGCGTTCCCGACGACATCATTCACAAGGTTGTCCTCAAGCAGAAGCTGTCGTCGGACGAAAAGGCGATCGTGGAACGCCATGTGGACGTCGCCTACGACCTTCTGAAAGGCGTGCCGCGTATGGGCGGCGTCGCCAGCACGATCCGCTACCAGGAAAAGAACTTCGACGGTACCGGCTATCCTGATACCCCGATCGCCGGCGAGAAAATTCCGCTGGGCAGCCGGATCCTGAAAGTGTTGAACGCCGTGACACCGATGGGCGCGAACATGCGGCCCGACCCGGCACTGTGCCGCCATCTGTCGATGGACGGGGAAGACTTCGACCCGGCGGTCGTACTGGTGGTGCAGGACATCCTGGACAACGAGGCGGTCAACCGTGCGGCCGATCAGATCGAGGTGCTGGAACTGGACGCATCGCGCCTGATGCCGGGCGATATCCTGGAAACGGATCTCTGCGCGTCGGACGGCACCTTGCTTTTGTCGGCGGGTCACCAGTTGTCGCATCTGCACATCACCAAGCTGCGGCGGCACCCGAAGTTCGAGATGATCATCGATCCGGCGACGATCAGCCGGACGATCATCTGATCCGATCCGTAACCTGCTTCGTAATGTATTTTTGAACCCTGCCCCCTGGGGCGCCCCAAACGCACCTTGTCCCTACCTTGACGACACAGGGGACATGTAAGGGGTGACCCTATCGGCGTCGCCCCCGGCGCCGATCCCGAGAGGTGCTCTGCCGCTTTACTTCTGCTTACGGCAGAGCACCTCGATCGGGATGAGATTGCCGCTGAGCACGGCTTTCGACGTGTTCGCAATGGCGGTCCTGGCCATCTTCGGTCCGTGTATCAGATGCACGCCGCGATGGGGCGGCTTCTCTCCCCGCTCCAGCATCACCTTGCTCCGCCTGCCGAATTCCAACGTCGCCTCCGTCGTGTCGCGGACATCCTCGATAAGGAACCCCGAAGCCTTCAGGCCTTCGATTGTCTCGTCCACGCTGACCAGGAAGCTCGCCTCGGCCGTTTCAGCCCAGGGCGTGGGATAATCGACGCGCCCGTCCTTCCCGGCCGCAAGTTCCGACAAGACCAGCGGCGCGCCCGGCCTCAGGACGCGCCAGGCTTCACGGTAGAGCCCGTCCTTGTCTTCGATATTCATCGACACGTTCATCGAAAACGCACCGTCGAATTCGTCATCGGCAAACGGCATGGCAAGTGCGTTGCCCAGTTCGAACGAGACGCGGTCCGCCTGTCCAACCAGATCGGTGAGCCGTTTGGCGATTTCGACGAATTCTTCCGTCAGATCGATGCCGGTGACACGGCAGCCGAACCGGTCCGCCAAATAACGCGCGGGACCGCCGATACCGCAGCCGATATCCAGCAAATGACCTTCAGGCCCGGGATCGAACAAATCGGCCAGTTCGCGCGTCGCTTCCATGCCGCGGCCATGAAATTGATCGTAAGGCGCCAAGTCGCCGATCGTCGGGCGTTCTGGGTCTGCGCCGTCGGCGGCAAGCGAGGCCCGGAGGCGGTCGAACAAACCGCCATCCGTATAATGGCCCGTAATATCCGTTTCGCGCCCACTCGCCATTGCACCAATCCCAGTGTCCGAACCCTGTCCAAACGCCGCCTATATCCGTTTCGCCACCGGGGATACCGGACAGACCGAAACGGCGATCGAGACCAGGGGCGACAGGCCGCTTGCCGCGCGCCCGCTCACGGTACTCCGCGCGGCGCGGCAAAATCCGGATCCGATGAAGCCAAGGGCGGCGCGATCGTTTGCGGCACGCCAATTGGCGGTCGAGGCGTCGGACGGGCCGCGTAGGGCGAACACGTCCTGGAAAAAATCGAACAGGGTACTCGATACAACACGCATTGTTTTGATTGGGGCGGTTGTCGCCGCCCGACCTCCTGAAAAGAATGGTTAAGCCGTCTCGTTGAACAGTTCACGGCCGATCAGCATCCGGCGGATCTCGCTGGTGCCCGCACCGATCTCATAAAGCTTGGCGTCACGCAACAGGCGTCCCGTGGGATTCTCGTTGATATAGCCATTCCCGCCCAGCGTCTGAATCGCCTCCAGCGCCATCCATGTGGCCTTTTCGGCGGCATAGAGTATGACGCCGGCCGCGTCCTTGCGGGTCGTCTCGCCACGGTCGCAGGCCTGCGCCACCATGTAGACGTATGACTTGCAGGCATTCATCGTCGTGTACATGTCCGCCAACTTGCCCTGCATCAGTTGGAATTCGCCGATCGCCTGCCCGAATTGCTTACGCTCGTGCATATACGGAACGACGATATCCATACATGCTTGCATGATGCCGGTCGGACCGGCGGCCAGCACCGCCCGCTCATAATCCAGGCCCGACATCAGCACGTTCACGCCGCGGCCGACCTGGCCCAACACATTTTCTTCCGGCACTTCACAATCCTGAAAGACCAGTTCGCCGGTATGACTTCCGCGCATGCCCAACTTGTCGAGCTTCTGAGCGACGGAAAAACCCTTGAAGGTCTTCTCGACCAGGAAGGCGGTAATCCCGCGCGACCCCGCCTCCGGATCCGTCTTGGCATAGATCACCATCGTGTCCGCGTCCGGTCCGTTGGTGATCCACATTTTCGAACCGTTCAGGACGTAGCGGTCGCCCTTCTTGTCTGCCCGCAGTTTCATGGAAACGACATCCGACCCCGCGCCCGGTTCCGACATCGCCAACGCCCCGATATGGTCGCCTGAAATCAATTTGGGCAGGTAGCGGCGCTTCTGATCTTCGGTGCCGTTGCGGCGGATCTGATTGACGCAAAGGTTCGAATGCGCGCCGTAGCTCAATCCGACCGAGGCACTCGCGCGGCTGATTTCCTCCATCGCGATGACATGTTCCAGATAACCCATCGCCGCGCCGCCGTATTCCTCCTCGACGGTCACGCCGAGCACGCCGAGATCGCCCATCTTCTTCCACAGGTCCATCGGGAACTGGTCGGTGCGGTCGATCTCTTCCGCGCGGGGCGCGATTTCGTCGGCCGCGAAGGACCGCACCGCGTCCCGCAGCATGTCCGCGGTCTCACCGAGGTTGAAGTTCAGGCTGGGATAATCGTTGGCGATCATGATGTGCTCCGTTTCCTCCAGGGCCTTGCCGGCCCCGCTTTATCAATCGTCTAAAAATCCTGCGGGGACCGGTCCCGCCAGGTTCAACACGCTGTTCGGGTTCATTCCGGCGGCGCGTCCGGCGTATTCTTCAGCACCATCAGCGTCACCAAGGCCGTGGCGCAGTGCTTCTCTTCCGCGCGGTTGCCCTCCGCGTCGCCCTGAAGAACGTATAGGTCCGACTGGCATACCATCAGGCTGCCGCCGGCGCGGATCACCCGTGACTTGCCAAGCATTGTCCGGCCATGCGCCGGGGCGAGCATGTTGATCTTATACTCCACCGTGATCACCGAGTCTTCGGCCCGCATCAGCGAAAAGGCCGCATAACCCGCCGTGCAATCGGCCACGGTGCCGACCAGACCACCATGCAGGAAACCGTGCTGCTGCGTCAGCGCCCGGTCGTAATCCACCCGCATCTCGACATAACCCGGCTCGACCGCCGGCATGGTAATGCGGCAGTGATGCATGAAGGGTTGGCGGTCGAAACTGCCGCGCACCCGGGCTTCGAAATCCGGGTTCTTCGGCTTGAAAGCGGGACGGGCTTCGCCGGTCATGACGATGCCTCGACGGTGCAGCGGGCCGACAGCCTGTCGCGCACTATGTCGGGAAAGGGCTGCGCCTTGTGCGCCGCGCGGTCGAAATAGGCCGCCACCAATTCGCATGTGGCGGCGGGCACTTCTTGGCCCTGATCCAGCACCGTCATTTCGTGCAACACGCGCACCACCTTGTCGCGCACCTCGACGATCCGGCTGCGGATGGTCAGCACGTCGCCGGCGAAAACCTCGCGCAGATATTTGGTATGCGTCTCGACCGCCGCCATGCCGCTGCCGTTCGCGTCCAGGAACGTGCGGTCCAGTCCTACATTGGCGAAGTTGGACCAGATGCCCTCGTTGAACCTCACCATATAGGCGGCGATGTTCAGATGCCCCATATGATCGCATTCCGGCGGGATGGCGACCCCCTGATAGCTCAGCACGCCGGGCTTGGCGGCGCCGCTGACGGTCCGCTGGCCGGGCGCCGGCGCGATTGCAGACGAAAGGTCGGTCATTTCCCGGAAAGCTCCTTCAACCGAACGCGGCTTTGTTCCTCAAGCGCATCGAGCTCGGCGAGCGTTTCCTCGATGTCGCGGCGCTTGTCCTCGAGTTCCGCGCGCCGCTCTTTCAATTTCGAGATGAACAGTTCCAACTGCCCCGCCTCGCCGGGGGGCGCGTTGTACATGCCGACGATTTCCTTGATTTCCGCCAGCGTGAAGCCCAGGCGCTTGCCGCGCAGGATCAGCTTGAGGCGAACCCGGTCGCGGGACCGGAAAATCCGGTTCTGGCCTTCCCGCAAAGGGCTCAATAGGCCTTCATCCTCATAAAACCGGATCGTCCGCGTCGTCACGTCGAACGCGTCCGCCAGTTCGCGGATGGTATAGGTCTGGGACATGTGCCTGTATTCGCCGTATCAAGATGCCGAAATTGACGTTTACGTTAACGTAAATCTCGCCAATCCGCAAGCCGCCGCCGATCACCGCGCCCCATTCTCAGCGCTCAACCGTGTAGGGTTCGGGGCGGATGCCTTTTTCGAACACCACGACGCTGTCGTAGAAGGCCATGCAGTTCGTCGTGCGGCAAAATTCCGATACCGGCAGCGTACCGGAACGGTCCGCACGCGGCACGTGGAACCGGTCGATGAGGTGTTCCTGCCCCGTCCATTGCATCAGTTCCAGCACCTTCTGCGAACAAAAGGCCATGAAGGTCGTGGCGCCGCCTTTTCTCAAAAAGCTCGGCCACAGATTCGTATGGGTGTCCTCCACCAGATAAACGCCGTTTTCCGCCATTTGCGGGTAGAGGATTCTGAACGAGGCGATCTGATCGCTCGACACATGCCCACCGTCATCGACGATGATGTCGAACGGTCCGAACTCATCGACGACACCGTTCAGGAAGCCGGCGTCCTTCTGGTTGCCGATCCGGACCTTGATTTGGCCGCCGTCGAACTGCGCGCAGTCGCTTTTTGTATCGACGCCGACGATCACGGAATCCGCGTGGAAATAATGCCGCCACATATCGAGCGACCCGCCCTTGTAGACGCCGATTTCCAGAAACCGTATCGGCCGCGACCGGAAGCGCGCGAAGTGGCGGTGATAAATATCGAAATAGTGATCCCACTTGTAGAACGGCCGGTCGTGTTCGCCGAAGAAATAGGCCTTCAGTGGATTGTCTTCCTCGCTCACGCCGCTGCCCGCCTTTTTCCCAGCCGCCTTTTTCCGGGCCGCCTTTTTCCGGGCCGCCTTTTCCATGGCCAATCCAACGCCGGCCAACATCAAGCAAACAGCATACCTCATGCGCGGCTGCTTTCGCCAATTGAGCTTGGGCGGAAAAGAAACGCGCCCGGCCAAATTGACCGGGCGCGCCCCAAAAACCTCACTCAACGGCAGCGTACCACCGCGTCATGGCTGGCGATTAGGCCGTCATGCCGCCGCGCCGCAGGCGCTTCAGCGCGCCAAGGCCGAAAAGACCGCTAAGCAGCAGAATGGCAGCCGGCGGGACCGGAACTGCAGTAACACTTGCAACGCCGATACCGATGACCAAATCATCAAGATCCTTGTCGAATCCGCCACCGCCGTCACCGAAGAAGGCGATGGTCGAGGCATTCGGGAAGCCCAGTGCGTTCAGGTCGATGATGTCCAGAAAGGCAAGCTCCAGTTGGCCATCGATATTACCGCGGTTATCCGCGCGCTTTGTTCCTTGCGAAGTTTGGAAAACGAACGGAAGCAAGGCAGGCGCGCCGCCCAACTGATCTACGGTGAAGGTGCGCTGTACCGTTGAACCGATTGCGGCAGTCTCATCAAATATCAAGTCCATGCCGCCGTTGCTATCTTCAAAGGCTAGGTTGAAGAAACCGGCTTCGGAACCGAAATAGGTGAACTGGATGGTAACCGACGCCAAACCCGCCAAGCCGTCAATCGCCAAGCCACGGTTTTGGCCGTTGCTGCTGGAATTGAAGATGCTAAGGGTTTCATTGTTTAGGGTCCGGTCCGTGCTGCCCGTGTCGATGAAATTGTCGATCTGAGATAGGATCGACGATGTATTGGGACCCGGATTGAACGTAGCGATGTTGGGCTTGGTGTTGTTCACATCAAGCTCCCGCTGCAGGTCCGGCGGTCCTAGGATGACCAGCGACGCCGCATTGGCGACACTGTAAGTAAAGGCCGACGCGCCGAGAGTGGCCACGATGGCAAATGTTTTAAGAGCGGTACGCATGGATGCCTCCCGTAGGGCTTAACAATCTAAGAATCGACGACACACAAAGTAGAAACGACACGCGCAGTATAGTATGCGCACCGTCACAGCTGATAGGGGGCGGGCGTGCACAGGCGTTGCACAATCGACCGAATATTTTAACGAATGTTCACAAAATCAATCGAAGCGAATTTCCATTCACATTCAAACCCGCGCAGGACCGCTGTCATAGACAACCCTGCCTCCGGCGATCGTCATGCAAACCTGCGGGCCGGCAGGTGAATCGGGATCCACCACGACCAGATCTGCGCGCGCGCCTTCCGACACCAAACCGCGGTCGGAAAGACCGCCGGCCAACGCCGGATTACGGCTCACTTTCGACCAGGCATCACCGAAGGAACAGCGGCCGTCGCGCTCCAGCCTGAAAGCCGCCGACAACATGCTGGGGTAGTAATAGTCGCTGGCCAGAATATCGCATCGTCCGGCCTGGACGTTCGCCGCGGCATCCAGCGATCCGTTATGACTGCCGCCCCGCATGACATTGGGCGCGCCCAGAACGATGGGATTGCCCAGCCGGACCGCTTCGTCGGCCGCTTCGTCGGTCATCGGAAACTCCGCCACCGTGCAGCCCAACCCATCGTACCAGCTGCGGATCTTGGCGGTCGTGTCGTCGTGCGACAGTTGCGCTACGCCTGCCTTCACCGCCGCGGCGGCCAGTCGCGCTATCGCTTCCGGCACGGCGTCCCTGTGCGATGCGACACGCTGGGCCAGATCGACAAACGCGGCCTCGGACAGGCCGGTGCGGCCGGTATATTCGCCGAGCTTCTTCTTCTCAGGGCTCAAGACACGCTCGACGATGACCGGCGTATGGTCGTTGAAAGCCAACAGATCGATCCGCCCGCCTTCGATCCAGCTTTCCACTTCCTCGACCGCGTCCAGGTTGTATGTCTCCCACCGCAAATGAGTCCTGGCGTCGCAGCCGAAGGATGGGCGCAGGCCTTCGATCGCGTCGAGAACGCTGCGGCACTGCTCCGCGCCGCGCAGCCCCGGCTCCCATGAATAGGTGATGCCGTGAAAGGCCGTTGTGATCCCGTTCGACACCAACTGCCGGTCGGTATCCATGAAGGCGACCGCATGTTCCACATGCACGCCCGGCCGCGGCATCATCTGGCGCTCAAAAGCGTCGCCATGGATGTCGATCATGCCCGGCAGCACCCAAAGGCCATTCGCATCGATTTCCCGACCATGGGAAGCACCGCCCAAGCCGGCAATCCGGTCGCCGTCCAACGTAATACAAGTTTCGGCGAAATTACCGTCCGGCATTAATACACGGCCGTTCACGATCGTCGTCATTCCAAGGTCTCCTAAAAAAGCATGCGGGCTTCTCGTCCGGCCGCTTTCTGTATCCCGAGCCATGCAGCCGCAACAAGCCCCAGCGGGCCGGGAACTAGACGTCTAAACACATTGCAACGGAAGCTTCACCGGATGTTCGCCGGAATGAAACAGAGACGTCACGCAATCGCATCGAACGCGTCACATTCTCCGACGCCATCGACGGCCGGATGCGCAAGGCAACGGTCACTGAGCAAACAATGGCGGCCAATCGGAAAGCCCGACGGCGCCAGACAACTGCTTCCTTTTGGGGGACTACCAAATGAAAAGACGACAGTTTCTATCCGCCGCCGCCGGTGTGCTCGCCACCACGGCGATCGCGCTGACAGCCACCGCCGCCAGCGCAGCCGAGACGATCCGCTTCGCCGTAACCGACGTCGAGGGCCTGGAAGCCCTGCAGACCGAATTTGGCCCGTTCCGCGACAAACTCAGCGCGCTCACCGGCTACAAGGTCGAATTCTTCCCGGTCAACAGCCGCACCGCCGCGGTCGAGGCTTTGAGTTCGGAACATATCGATTTCGTTCTGACCGGCCCGGCCGAATACGTGGTTTTCAAGAATCGCACTGACGCCAAGGTGGTGGTCGGCTGGCAGCGCCCGGACTATTTCGCGCAGATCGTCGTTATGGCCGACGGCCCGATCAAGAGCGTCGAGGACCTGCGCGGCAAGAAGGTCTCCTTCGGGTCGGTCGGATCCACCAGTCAGCATCTAGGCCCGGCCCAGGCCCTGGCCGATATGGGTCTGCTCTACAACAAGGACTATGCCGCGCAGATCATTTCGCGGAATGTCGCCATCGAAGCGATGATCCGCGACGACATACAGGCCGTCGGGATGAATTTCGGGCATCTCAACAAGATCCGGAAAGCTTTCCCGGACCATGCCTTCACCGTCGTCGCGCGCGGCCGCGACCTGCCCAACGACATCCTGATCGCAGGCAAGCACGTATCCGACGATATGTTCGGTAAAATCCGCGCAACCTTCATTGAGCATGGCAAGGACCTGATGGCGGAAGTCGTCAAAGGCGACGACAACAAGAAATATCTGGGCGGTCATTTCCTGGGTAGAATCGAAGACAAGGACTACAACTACGTCCGGTCCATGTATTCGACCATCGGCGTGGACAAGTTCAACTCCTTCGTCGGCAACTGATCCATGGGGCCGAACCCGAACGCCGTGTCCGCGGGGGTCACTGCCGCGCAAAGCGCTGAGGGATATTTGGGCGCGGAGCACCACTCCGCGCCCAAACCCGTCATCGCCGAGGTGCCTGATAAGCGTCCCGGCACCATTTGCTCGGTCAGCAGGCTAGTGAAGCGCTACGGCGGAACCGAGAACCCGGCAATCCTGCGTGGTATTTCCGTCGACATCGCGGATGGCGAATCCGTCGCCATTCTGGGGTCGAACGGCGCCGGAAAATCGACATTGCTCCGATGTCTGCCGCGCTTGATCGAACCGAATGAAGGGTCGATCACCATCCTTGGCGAGAACGTCACGGCGCTGAAGCGAAACGGACTGCGGCGCTTGAGAAGCCGGATCGGGTTCGTATTTCAGCGGCACAACCTGTCCACCCGGCTGTCGGTTCTGTCCAATGTCGTTCACGGGGCTCACGGCAGGGTTGGGGCGCTGCGCGCCTGTCATCAATCCCTGGCCCCTGCCGCGCTTCGGGAAGAAGCGATGTATTGCCTGGAGCAGGTCCGGCTAGCCGAGTTCGCGGGAAGAAGAGCCGACCAACTTTCCGGCGGACAGTCCCAGCGCGTGGCGATCGCACGCGCCTTGATGCAACGCCCCGAAATCATGATCGCGGACGAACCGGTCGCCAGTCTGGACCCCAATGCGGCGGAAGAGGTGATGGACCTTTTCGCCAAACTGATGCGCGACCGCGGCATTACCCTGATCTTCACCTCCCACCACTTGAAACACGCTCTGGCCTATGGCGACCGGATCGTGGCGTTGAAGGCCGGCCTCGTCGTCGAGGACAAGCCCACCGCCCGGTTGCGGGAACAGGACCTGGATTGGATTTATGACAGCAACGACCAGACCTGATCACAGCGCGCCCCACCGGATTGGGAAAATCAGTCCGCTGGCCTTCGCCTTGACTGTCGGCGCCGCCGCTTTTGTCGTGGTGTCCTTCAACCATGTGGGATTGTCCTGGGAAAAGATACTCGGCGGCGGCCCCGGTCTGGCCCGATTGGTCAGCCAGATGTTCCCGCCGGATCTAAGTCGACTATCGCCGGTCCTTGTCTCGCTGCTGGAAACCTTCCAGATGGCCGTCGTCGGAACGGTGCTGGGCATCGCCCTCAGCCTGCCCTTGGCGGTGATGGCCAGCGCCAAACATTCGCCCCATCCGTTGTTGCGCATTGGATTCAGGGGGCTGATCGCCTTCTTCCGCACCGTCCCCGACTTGATCTGGGCGCTGGTCTTCGTCATCGCCGTCGGTCTGGGCCCTGCGGCCGGCACGCTCGCCATCATGGTCGATACGATCGGTTTCTGCGCCCGGTTCTTCGCCGAAGCCATGGAAGAAGCAGACGACGGCCCGCAGGAGGCCCTCGCCGCGATGGGCGCGGGACGCACTGGGTTGCTGTTCAGCGCCGTCTATCCCCAGGTCATACCCAGCTTCATCGCCACCGGCCTGTTCGCCCTGGAAAAGGCGACCCGGTCTTCAGTCGTCCTCGGCCTGGTCGGCGCCGGCGGCATCGGCATCGAATTGAAGGTCGCAATGGATTTCTTCAGCTACGACCTCGCCTGCATGATCATCGTCTCCATCTTCATCCTGGTGCTGATGGTCGAACAGGCGAGCGGTTGGCTCCGGTCGCGCGTCATCTGACC
>CAYGKA010000043.1:0-42070 GCA_964350445.1 uncultured Flavobacteriaceae bacterium | reverse complement strand
AGGCCGCAGAAGAACTGGCCAAGTCGATTGCCCTTAATAAGGAACGGCAGGCCGCGAATGTTTTTGCCCAGGATTTGGTCAATTCTTCCCTCAAAGCCCGGCAAGCGGAAACCTCGTACCGACTTTCCTGGTCGGAGGAAGACCTGAACGCGACCAACGATCAAACGAAAACCATGTTCCTGACGGCCTTGCGCATGAAAAAGGCGCTGAAGGGGTCGGAAGAAGAACTGATCGCACAGAAAATTGCGGAAGCGGTCAATGTTTATCGCAAGTCGTTTCAAGACTTGGTCAATGCCTTTACGGCAGCCACCGACCCGACAGAAGCGCAAGACAGCCTTGGCAAGTCCAGCAAGAAGATTGGCGCTTTCACGGATGCGCTCAGCAAGCGGCATGCCAAGGCGATAGCCGATTCAGAGGCCCTGGCTGACGTAAGCAGGGCCACCATGCAGCGCATGTCGGATTTGCGGTTGGCATCTTCCCAACTGGTCGGGGCGATCCGACTGGCTGGGATCGCACAGCGCGACATGCTGGCCGGGGACCGCACGGCCGGAGCCCGGATCGATGCCGCTTTGGCACGTGGCGCGGAATTGGCCACTGAAGCCCAGCAGGCCGCGGAAGGGACTGCGGCGGCTGAGGTTTTGGTTAAGATTTCGGGGGATATGGAGGAATTTAAAACGCTTGCCGCGCGAACCGGTGATGTCCTGAACAAGATCGATCAAGCGGAAGCGACCATGACCGAGAACCTGAACTCGGCGCTTTCCGCCTTTGCGCAGGTGGATCGGCAGATGACGGACAGCCTGGAAGGGACCCGGTCCAACAGCAGCACCTTGATCATTGCGGCCTGTTTGGCCGCCATCGTCCTTGGTGTGGCGATCGCCCTGTTCATGGGGCGCAGTATCTCCAAACCGCTGCATCGGATCGGCGCGGCGATGGAGCGTTTGAGCAATGAGGACTTGGAAGTAGAAATTCCCGGCGTTGGCCGTGCCGACGAAGTTGGGGAAATGGCCTCGGCCGTCGAAATCTTCAAGGCGCAGGCCATCGAAGTCCGGCAGCATCGGGAACAGGAAGCGGCCAGGGCTGAAGAAGCCGAGCGCGAGAAGAAAGCCAACATGATGCGCCTGGCGGACGATTTCCAGAAAGCATTGGGAACCGCCGTTGACTCGGTACGGACATCGGCACGTGAAATTGGGCATTCCGCGACCCAGATGTCCGAATTGGCCAGCGACACACAGGCGCAAACCAGTTCTGCGGCCAGCGCGACGGATGCGGCGAATGGTTCGGTGCAGGCCATGGCGGCCGCGGCCGAGGAATTGGCGGCTTCGATCGCGGATGTGAACCGCCGCGTGGGCCAATCGGCGGAAATTGCCTCCAATGCCGTGCAGGCGGCTGAAAATACGTCGGCCACCGTCAGTGAATTGGCGGATGCCAGCAACCGCATCAGCGACGTCCTGACGGTGATCAACGATATCGCTGAACAGACGAACTTGCTGGCATTGAACGCGACGATCGAAGCGGCCCGCGCCGGGGATGCCGGCAAGGGGTTCGCGGTGGTCGCGGGCGAGGTGAAGAACCTGGCCAGCCAGACAGGCAAGGCGACGGAGGAAATCGCCACCCAAGTGGAAGCGATGCAACGGGTGAGCAAGAGTGCGGTGGACGCGATCCGCTCCATTAGCGAGACGATTCGCGAAGTTCATTCGATCGCCTCGGAAATCGCCTCGGCGGTCGAACAGCAGGACGATGCCACCCGCGAAATCGCCAGGAGCGCTCAGGCGGCTTCCGGCAGCGCCGCCGGTGTCAGTCAGAATGTCGAGGTCGTGCAGCGCGCGGCTAACGATACGGGCTCGGCAGCGTCGCAAATCACCAGCGCTATCGGGGAATTGGGCAAGAAAGCCGATGACATGGCGAACGAGTTGGAGAATTTCCTGAAGCGCGTCCGGTCCAGCTGATCCCCGTCGTAACCCTTGGGCCGAAACAATCGGGCCCCTGGGCCACCTTGCCAACCGGGAATGAGCCGGTAAAAAGAGGCAGGAAGGCTCGGGGGCCTTTTAAATTATAAATGGCAGCGGGGAGCGCTCAGATGGCGCGGGCATTCGTATTTCCCGGACAGGGATCGCAGGCGATTGGTATGGGCGTCGAACTGGCGGAAGCCTTTCCGGTCGCCCGAGAAGTCTTTGAAGAAGTCGATGAAGCGCTGCAGCAGCGCCTGTCGCGACTGATGAAGGATGGGCCGGAATCCGATCTGACACTGACGGAAAACGCGCAACCCGCCCTCATGGCGGTCAGTCTGGCGGCGGTCCGGGTTCTTGAAAGCGAAAGCGGTAAATCACTTGCCGAGATGGGCGAGTTGGTCGCGGGGCACAGCCTGGGCGAATATTCGGCGCTGGCGGCGGCGCGTTCCTTCAGCCTTGCCGATGCCGCGCGCCTCTTGAAGCTGCGCGGTCAGTCGATGCAGGCTGCCGTGCCGGTCGGTGAAGGGGCAATGGCGGCGATCCTTGGGTTGGAACTCGCGGATGCGGTGGCCGTTGCGGAAGCGGCTGCGCAGGGCGAGGTCTGTAACGCGGCGAATGACAATGCGCCGGGCCAGATCGTGTTGAGCGGCGCAAAGGCCGCGATCGACCGGGCGATTGAAATCGCCAAGGAAAAAGGCGCCAAGCGCGCCATGTCCTTGCCGGTATCCGCCCCTTTCCATTGCGATATGATGCAGCCGGCCGCGGAAGCGATGGCGGAAGCCCTCGCGGGGGTCGATATCCAGGCTCCTTCCCTGCCATTGGTCGCGAACGTGACGGCGGAATTCGTCACCGCGCCTGATCGTATTCGGGAACTGCTGGTGCAACAGGTTTGCGGCCGGGTCCGCTGGCGGGAATGTGTTCTGTTCATGAAAGAGCAGAATATCGATACACTCGTCGAGGTCGGCTCGGGCAAGGTCCTGACCGGCCTGGTTCGTCGGATCGACAAGGAAATGACCGGCGTTGCCGTGAATGGTCCGGCCGATATCGAGGCGTTCCTGAAAAGCCTCTGAACCTCGGCGACCGCAGAATCGCGTTACGGGTGCGGTGCAATTGAAAAATTTGAAAGCGGGAAGGTGAGTATGTTCGATCTCAGCGGAAAGACGGCGCTCGTGACCGGTGCGTCCGGCGGTTTGGGAAGCGCGATCGCGGCGGCGTTGCATGGGCAGGGCGCATCGGTCGTCCTCAGCGGCACGCGGGTCGAGGCTTTGGAAAAGGTGGCCGCCGATCTGGGCGATCGCACCTTCGTCGTGCCGGCGAACCTGGGCGACGGTGAAAGCCTGGACGCGTTGGCAAAACAGGCGGAAGCGGCGACCGGACAGCTGGACATTCTGGTAAACAATGCCGGCCTCACCCGCGACAACCTTGCCATGCGGTTAAAGGACGAAGATTGGGAAACCGTCCTGAACGTGAATTTGACGGCGGCTTTCCGGCTGTCCCGCGCAGTGCTGCGCGGTATGATGAAACGCCGTTGGGGCCGCATTGTCGGCATCACCTCGATCGTCGGCGTTACCGGCAATCCGGGGCAGGTCAATTACGCCGCGTCCAAGGCGGGCATGATCGGGATGTCGAAGTCGCTTGCACAGGAAGTGGCCAGTCGTGGGATCACGGTGAATTGTCTGGCGCCGGGTTTCATCGAAACGGCGATGACCGATGCGCTGGGCGACCAGCAGCAGGAAAAGTTGCTGGCGGGTATCCCTGCGGGGCGGATGGGCGTCCCGGCCGATATTGCCGCGGGCGTGGTCTATCTCGCGTCTGAGGAAGCATCCTACGTCACGGGCCAGACGCTGCACGTCAATGGCGGGATGGCGATGATCTGACGATTGCAATCTAAGCGTTGCACCTGTCGGCGACGCACCCTACATGGGGCCGACGACAGGGCCACAATCGTTGGGAACACCTTGCGAATCGTGGTCTAGCAGGGTCTGTTAGGCGGGGCTGGCGCGGTCCTGGCAACTGTGTTACCAAACGCGCCGTTTCGGGGCAGGGGCCCCACCTACCGCGCTTCCGGGCATTTCATTTGCTTTTTTGCAGGTGGCCAGTGGGAGGCATTGGAACGGGGTCTTGTCGCGGCGATCGACGCGGGCGAGGTGCTCCGAGGGTTGAATGAGTTAGACCGCCTCTCAATTGGGGCGCAGCACGAAGGATAATACGAAATGAGCGATGTTGCTGAGCGCGTGAAGAAAATTGTCGTCGAGCATCTTGGCGTCGACGAATCCAAAGTCGAAGACAATGCCAGCTTCATTGACGATCTTGGCGCCGATAGCTTGGACACCGTCGAGCTTGTGATGGCGTTCGAAGAAGAATTCGGCGTCGAAATTCCGGACGATGCGGCGGAAAAGATCCTGACCGTTAAAGACGCGATCAAATTCATCGAAGAGAACGCCGGTTAAAGGCCGCGTGCGGGCGTGCAGGACACGCCTGGTATCGCTGCTGCGCAGGCGGAGCGCTTAAGCATGAGACGAGTAGTCGTTACCGGCCTTGGCGCTGTGACCCCGTTGGGGTGCGGTGTCGATCACGTGTGGGAAAAACTGATAGCCGGTCAATCCGGCATTCAGTCCATCCAGTCCTTCGATGTGTCCGACCTTCCGGCGAAGATTGCCGGTGTCGTTCCGATCGGGGAAACATCCGAAGGGCGCTTTAACATCGACGATTTCGTCGAACGTAAAGAGCAGAAGAAGATGGACACGTTCATCACCTATGCCATCGCAGCGACGGCATTGGCGGTGAAGGATTCCGGTTGGGAGCCTACCGAAGAAGAGGACCTGAACGCGACGGGTGTCATGATCGGGTCCGGCATCGGCGGGCTGCAGGGGATTTCCGAAGGGACCGTGATCGTTCAGGATCGGGGTCCGAGACGGTTGTCGCCCTTTTTCATCCCGGCAAACCTGATCAACCTCGCGTCGGGTTTCGTTTCCATCATCCACGGTTTTCGCGGTCCGAACCATGCGGTGGTTACGGCCTGTGCGACCGGGTCGCATGCCGTCGGCGATGCCGCGCGGCTGATCATGTGGGGCGATGCGGACGTGATGGTCGCGGGCGGTACCGAAGCGGCCGTGTGCCGGATGGGAATCGCCGGTTTCTCGGCCTCCCGGGCGTTGTCGACCAACTTCAATGACGATCCGACGGCGGCCTCGCGGCCCTGGGACAAAGACCGCGACGGCTTCGTCATGGGCGAAGGTGCCGGCATCGTGGTCTTGGAGGAACTGGAGCACGCCAAGAAGCGCGGCGCGAAGATCTACGCCGAAGTTCTCGGTTACGGCCTCAGCGGCGACGCCTACCACCTCACCGCCCCGGCAGAAGACGGAAACGGCGGCTTCCGAGCCATGAAGGGCGCGTTGCGGACGTCGAAGATCAACGTCGAGCAGATCGACTACGTCAACGCCCATGGCACGTCCACGCCGTTGGGCGACGAAATCGAGCACGGCTCGGTGAAGCGCCTGTTGGGCGATCACTCAAAGAATGTTGCGATGTCCTCGACCAAATCGGCGATCGGGCACCTGCTCGGCGCAGCCGGTGCGGTGGAAGCGATCTTCTCGATCAAGGCGATCGAAACAGGGATCGTACCGCCGACGCTGAACTTGGAAAACCCGTCCGATGGGTGCGACATGAACCTGGTTCCAAAGACGGCGCAGGAGCGCAAGGTCAACTATGCGCTGTCCAATTCCTTCGGGTTTGGCGGGACCAATGCCTCGTTGATTTTCGGGCCGGCGCCATAAGCGGATTGCCGACGCCCAGGCCCCTGTGGGAGCGATGCGGAACCTCCTGAAAGTCCTGATCATACTTGTGATCGCCGTCGTGCTGACAGCCGGCGGCGTTTTCGCATGGGGATACAAGACATTCCATGCGCCGGCGCAAAACTTCGAGCCGGTCACGTTGGTTATCGAACCCGGCAGCAGCCTGAGGGCCATTGCCCGTCGGTTGGCGGATCACGGGCTTGTCCGGGACGCGCGGGTCTTCGCGATCGGTGCTCGGCTGGATCCGCGGCACACCAGACTTACCGCCGGCGAATACCGGTTCCCGGCGCAGGTCTCTGCGCTTCAAATCATCGACATGCTCGAGCGCCACGATGTGGTCCACCACACGGTGACCATCCCGGAAGGGCTGACCAGCGTCGAGATTGTCGATCTGCTGCAGGCGGAAGAGCGTTTGGCCGGGCCCGTCCAATCTTTGCCCGCGGAAGGAACCCTGCTGCCCGAAACTTATCAATTCACCCACGGGGCGACCCGCGTGATGATTCAGGAGCGGATGACGCAAGCGCTCGCAGACCTGCGGGCGGAGCTGTGGCCAAACCGCGCCGACGACCTGCCCATCTCCTCCTGGGAAGAGGCGATCACGCTCGCTTCCATCGTCGAGAAGGAAACTGGTGTGGCGTCGGAGAGGGGGAAGGTTGCCGGCGTCTTCGTCAACCGGCTGCGCCGTGGGATGCGGTTGCAGTCCGACCCAACGGTTTCTTATGGTTTGACGGAAGGAAAACGCGCTTTGGGCCGGTCCCTGACCAAGGCGGATCTGCGTCAACCGACGCCGTTCAACACATATGTGATCGACGCTCTGCCGCCGGGACCGATCTGCAATCCTGGGCGCGACGCGATTGCCGCCGTGCTGAACCCCCAGGCTACCAAGGCGCTGTATTTCGTGGCGGACGGCACCGGCGGGCACGCTTTTGCGAATACCCTTGCCGAGCACAATCGCAATGTCGCCAAATGGCGGCGGCTGCGGCAGAAAAGCAAACCCTAAACGGCACCAACTATCTGCTTTCAATGAATAAAGTTCCGTTCCCCCTCATTTCTCTATGGAAATCCGCCTCGGCATCGATTGAGCTTTGCTATCCAGGGATGGATTTTCAGAGACAATCAAAATATATACAAAAGTTGGAGGGTAATTTTGGGGGTAAATCATACTCCCGGATCGGGAAACAGAATGACGGCAAGGAAACACCGGTTCTAAATCCAAGACCGGTTCGATTTCCGTTCCAACCCGATACCGCGAGTATTCGCTTGATCAGCCGGTATAGGCCATGTGCCGCGCATTGGCTGTGCCCATCTGAACGTAACTGAAGTCCCCGCCAGCCTTCCAGGAAGTGAGGACGAGCAGTGTTAAAACGTCTCTTCGACACATACGTACAAATTGGCAAATTGACCGTTACCTTCCCGGACGGTGAAAGGCGCATTTTCGATCGTGGAGCGATCACAGGCATTGATCCTGTGGCAGTCCGTTTCATGCGGGCGCCAAGTACGATGACCTTGTTGACCAGCGCACATGTATCCATCGGCGAATCCTATGTGAACGGCGATATGGTGATAGAGGAAGGCACGTTGCGGGACTTCCTCTTCATCATGGGCCAGAGTGCGATGGTGCATGATGAGGGCAGACTCGCGAATTTCGGACGGTTCGTTCACTCGATCGTAGCCGGTTGGCAGCATTACAATCCGGTGCACCGCTCAAAGTCGAATGTTGCGCATCATTACGACCTGTCGGGAGAGCTGTACGATCAGTTCTTGGATGAAAATCGCCAGTATTCTTGTGCTTATTTCGAAGGAAATGAAACTCTGGAACAGGCGCAGGAAAAGAAGATGCATCACATCGCCAGGAAGCTGCTGGTAGAACCGGGGATGCGGGTTCTCGATATCGGCAGTGGATGGGGGGGGCTGGGTTTGTTTCTGGCCAAGAACTACGGTGCCGATGTTTATGGCGTAACTCTATCCGAAGAACAGCACGCCTGGTCAAACAAGTGGGCCCAAAAAGAAGGCATGAGCGACAAGGCGAAGTATCACCTGCAGGACTACCGTCAGGTGGAAGGAGAGTTCGACCGGATCGTTTCAGTCGGGATGTTTGAACATGTCGGACAGTTCCACTTCGACGAGTATTTCAGGAAAGTTCGGTCGCTGTTGAACGAAGATGGCGTCGGACTAATCCATACGATTGGTCATATGGGCCCGCCTGAGCCGATCAGCCCATGGGTACGAAAATACATCTTTCCGGGCGCTTATTTACCTAGCCTTTCGCAGATTGGGCGCGCCTTGGAAGGCAGCAGATTGTGGTTGGCCGATTTCGAGAACCTGCGTCTGCATTATGCGAAGACATTGTCGATGTGGAATGACCGGTTTCAGCGGAACAGGGAAAAGGTCAAAGATATTTACGACGAAAAGTTTTGCAGGATGTGGGAACTTTACCTGATTTCCTGCGAAATGGCATTCATGGTTCAGTCCCTGTCGGTCTTCCAAATACAAGTGTCGAAGAAGATAGATGCCGTCCCAATCACCCGTAGGTATCTTTACACCGATAACTGAGCCGAAGGTCAGCTCTTCGCGGGCAGCTGGCGGAGCAGGCGCACGGCCAATGAAGGGGGCAGCAGGGAGAGGAAGCTGACGGCCCAATACATTGGCCAGGGAAAAGCGATGACCGTTCGGTCTTGGCGCAACCCGCGCAGAATGATGTCCGCCGCCTTGTCCGTGTCCATCAGGAACGGCATGGGGAAATCGTTGACTGCGGTCATGCGGGATTTGACGAAGCCAGGGCAGATCGCGGTGACCCCGATGCCGTCGCCCGCCAGCGCGCCGCGCAGTGCCTCGGCATAAACCTTCACCGATGCCTTGGAGGCACTGTAAGCCGGCGCACCGGGAAATCCCCGCAGCGCGGCCAGGGAAGACATGACCGCTATTTGCCCGTGCCGGCGCGGCCGCATGCGGTCGATTGCCGGATGGATCGTGTTCAGCACGCCGGACAGGTTGATGTCGAATATTTCGCGCGCCTGGACGTCGCTTTCTCCGCCCCCGCCTGTGCCGCCGGATATGCCCGCATTGGCGATCACGAGATCCAGCGGGCGTTCACCATCCGCGTTATCGACGAATTGGTTCATCGCCGGTTGATCGGTGACGTCCAGAACCGCCGCTCTCACATCGGCGCCCTTTTCGCGGCATGCCTCGGCCACGGTGTCGAGGCGGGACGCATTCCTGCCGGTGAGCCAGAGATGCGTGCCGGGCGCTGCCGCCGCGATCGCCAGGGCTTCGCCGAGGCCGCTGGAGGCCCCCGTGATCAAGATGCTGCTGAAATCTTTCGCCATTCCGGACCTTTCACGCGCTGTGCCGGTGAAGTTTGCCTTTTGCCCACCCGTCGCGTCGGCTAACTGTACGAAGATGGCAAGCTGCGAAAAAGAGTGAAGTGGAAGACGGGATGGCCAAGCGTGGAATGCAGGTAGCGAGCATGACGGGGTTCGGACGCGCAGAAGGCGCGGATGACCGATACCGCTGGGCATGGGAGTTGCGCAGCGTGAACGGGCGCGGCCTGGACATGCGGTTGCGCGTCGGCATGGGGTTCGAGAGGCTCGACCCGGAAATCAGGAAGCGGCTCAGCACAGCGTTCAAGCGCGGCTCGTTGACGGCATCACTGGATGTCCGCGCTCTTGGCGAAGTTTCCTCCGCCACGGTCAATCACACGCTTCTGGCCGAGTTGGAAACGCTATGCCGCGAAAGGGGCCAAGAACCTCTTTTGGACCGGTTGCTGGCCGTCCGCGGCGTGGTGGATAGCGGTGAGGATCGCAATGCCGCGGCGGAAGACGAGGATCGCTGCAAGGCGGTCTTGCAAACACTGGACGGTGCGATAGCCGCCATGGCGGAGGCCCGCCGCACGGAAGGGATCGAAACCGAAAGGCATTTATCCGCCAGGGTCGATGAAATCGCGGATCTCGTTGCGCAGGCGAACGCCTTGGACGCGACCCGCCTTCCGGCGATACGGGATCGTCTGCTGGCACAAATTGACACTCTGCTCGGCGATGGCCGTGATCTGAACCGCGACCGGTTGGAACAGGAAGCGGCACTGCTGGCGACGAAGGCGGACATCCGCGAAGAACTCGACCGGCTGTCGGCGCATGTGGAGCAGGCGCGTACGCTGCTTGCCGCCGGTGGCCCGGTCGGGCGGAAGCTCGACTTTCTGACCCAGGAATTCAATCGGGAGGCCAACACGCTGTGCAGCAAGTCTTCGGACACCGTATTGACGAATATAGGCCTTGCCATGAAAGCGGCCATCGACCAGATGCGGGAACAGGCCGCCAATCTGGAATAGTGGGCTGAACAGAACCGGGGCGGATTGTCGAATGGGGCCTGAATCGCCTATATCGGCGTGACGAGATTAGACGCTTCGAAGGCGGGAGAAAGCAACATGTCCAAAGGCGCCAAGCCGTTCCAGATTGAGCGCCGTGGCTTGATGCTTGTGCTGTCTTCGCCGTCGGGCGCCGGAAAGTCGACGATCTCGCGCGCCATCCTGGAGAGCGATCCGGACATTTCCATGTCCGTATCCGTGACGACGCGGCCAAAACGCCCTGGTGAGGTTGCCGGCCGAGACTACCATTTCGTTGACAAGACCGAATTCGATCTGATGGCGAACCGGGATGAATTGCTCGAATTCGCCAAGGTCTTCGACCACTATTACGGCACACCGAAGGGCCCGGTAATGGACGCGCTGGGGCAGGGCCGCGATGTCATGTTCGATATCGATTGGCAAGGCACGCAGCAGTTGGCCGAGCAGGCTGAAGACGACATGGTCCGGATCTTCATTCTGCCGCCGTCGACGGCGGAATTGGAGCGCCGCCTGCATACGCGCGCGCAGGATCCGCCCGACGTGGTTGCCCGGCGCATGGACAAGGCCGCCGACGAGATGAGCCACTATCCGGAATATGACTGGGTGATCGTCAACTACGACATCGACAAGAGCGTCGAACAGGTACGCGCGATCCTGCAGTCTGAACGGCTGCGCCGCCGCCGTCAGATTGGGTTGGGTGAGTTCGTGAAAGGGTTGCGTGCCGGCCGTTGAACGCGCCGCGAATGCCGGTTTCCTAAATCAGCGCTTCGTAGGCCGCCGTCAGGCGCCCGAACCCTTCGATATCGATCGTTTCGGCGCGGAGAGACCCGTCGATCCCGGACCGTTCGAGCAGCGCGTCCACAGATACCTCCAATTGCTTCAGCGAGCGCCGCAGGGTCTTGCGCCGTTGTCCGAAGGCGGCGGCTGTCACCCGTTGAAGCAGGTCCATCCGCCCGGGAAAGGGCGGCTTGTCATAGGGGATCAGCTGCACGACCGCGGAGTCGACCTTCGGGGGCGGTGTGAAGGCGCGGGCGGGCAGGGTGAACAGGTAGTCCGTGCGGCAGCGCCAATTGCAGAGGACGGAAAGTCTGCCGTAATGCTCCGTTCCGGGTGTGGCCGTAATCCGCTCCGCCACTTCCTTCTGGAACATGAGCGTCATTGAGGCGATGGCTTCGGCCTTTTCCAGCCAGCCCACCAGGAGCGGCGTTCCGACATTATAAGGCAGGTTCGAGATTACTTTTACCGGGGCCGCGCCGATCGTTGAGTAGTCGATCTTCAGCGCGTCCTCGTTCAGCAGCGTCATACGCCCGCCGGCCGCGTCCAGAAGGGGCGCCAAGGCGGCCATGCAGCGCCCATCTTTCTCAATGGCGATCAAGCGGTCCGCGCCTGCCATCAGTATCGCCCGGGTCAGCCCGCCGGGGCCGGGACCGACCTCCACGACCGTCCCCACGGACAAATCCCCAGCGGCACGGGCGATTTTCAAGGTCAGGTTCAGGTCCATCAGGAAGTGCTGTCCCAAACCCTTGCGCGCCGCCAAGCCATGTTCGGCGATCACGTCCCGCAAAGGGGGCAGCAATTGAACCGCGTCGTTCAACACGGTTCTCCATAAGTCACGGCGCCATTCGGGCGCTCTGTAAGGCGGATGAAGGCGGTGGCCGGCACGGGAACCGCTCCTAGAGCCTAACGTCGATGAAGGCTTCCCGGCGCAGGTCGCGCATGTATCGGCGCTGCAGCAGATCCATCCGATCCGACCCGATCTTGTCGATGACTTGATTTCGGCTCGGCAAGGCGCCGCCGGTGTCGTCGCGGGAACATACGGTCAGTAGAAGAGCCGCGCGCTGTGTCGCCACAGGCGCAGAGGACTCGCCCGGCTGCAGGTCCGCAAGGGCGGTTTGAAGATTCTCTGCCATATCGCCCAATCGGATATCTTTTGCCGCGACTCCTTGGGCTCCTTCAATCTGCGAGGCGACGGCTTCGGCGTCTTCGCAGGACGTGATTGACGGCCTGACTTGTTGCAAAAGATCCAAGGTGGAGGACGTCTGCTCGTCCGTGCTGTTGTTGGGAAGAGCCAGGGCGATTTGATAGATATCGAGCTTGGAATCCGCGACGGAGATACTCCGCTGGCGCTCATCGGCAATATACAGAATGTAGAAGCCGGAGAACGTTTTGATCGGGTCGCTGACCTGGCCTTTCGACAGGTTTCGGACGTCTTCCTGAAGGTCGGGCGGCAGTTGCGAAACGGCAACCCAGCCCACGTCGCCGCCTTCCGATGCCGAATTGCTTTGGGAGAAGGCGCGGGCCAGACCGGGGAATTCCGCCCCTTCACGGGCCTGCTGTACGATGCGCTCGGCTGTTTGAAGGGTGTCGCCTTCCTGATCCGGCGAGTTTACGCTCAGGAATATCTCATACAGGCGCTTCTGCGGTTCGTTCAGCGTGGCGCGGAGGCGGTCGAGGGTTTCATCGACTTCTTCATCGGTCACCTCGATCTGGCGTCGCAATTGCCGACGCGTAACCTTGGTCCAGGCGAGAGAGGCGTTGATCAACGCCCTGACGGCAGCCATGTCCACACCGCTTCGGGTCACCTGGTCGGTGAACTGCTCCGCGGTCAATTTGTTCCGCGCCGCGAGGGTGTCGATTTCCTCGTCGATCTCTCTATCCGTGACCCGGATTCCCAACCGTTCGGCTTCTTGCAGGCGTAACCGCTCGTCGATCATTTCGCGCAGGACTTGCTGAATGATCCGCCGCTGGTTCTGGTTATCCGGTTTGATGCCGGTGGTCAGAACCACCCAGCGGACGCGGCTCTCCAGATCGTATGCCGAGATGAGGTCTTCATTCACGATTGCCGCAATCCGCATGACATTCTGTTGCGCCCACGCATTCGGACCCCACGCATGGGGGGCCGCTGTCAGGGCGAGTAGCGTAGCCGCTAGTCCGAGGGCTTTCGGCAATCGTCGAATACTTGGCATCAGAACAGATCCGTTTCCACGCCGCCAATGGTCTTGAAGGTCAGGCGCATCACAAACTCATCGACCTCGTCTACGTCCGCGGAACTTGTAAATGTCCGCCGCAAGCGAGCATCAAATCTAAAACATTCATCTTCATAGGTCAGCACGGCACTGTGTTCCAGGGGATCGATATCCCCGATCAGGTCCTGCCGGGTGAAGAGGCCGAGACTCCAATTGTCGTCCCATTGCGCCCGCATGCTCAGCGCCAATTCGTCAAGCTGCGCGACATCCTCCACCGTACCTTCCCGTAGGAATGTATAGTTGACCCCGAATTGCAAGGCGCTGCTTCCGACCGTCGAACCGATTTCGCTTCTATTCACTTCGCCGTTATCTTCGTCGATCCGGAAACGATAGAATGTGTCGATGTATCGGCTGGGACGAATATCGATACGCCCGACGATATCCGATGTGCCGTTTTCAAGCCCGGTTTCCGCTTCCAGATCGTTGTCTGTCGTGAATTTATGGCTTTGCCCGATAAAGGCCGACATCGAACCGCCGGTTTCGAAGAAGCGCGCCACACGCATGCCGTAAGCCAGCCGGACGCCGCCTTCGACCCGGTCGAGGCCCGGTGTCCGGTTCTGATCCAACAGGTTCGTCTCGTCGATTTCAACAACGACGCTGTCGTCGTTGGAAATGCCCGCCGGGTTTCCGCCGTTCGGGGAGGCGAGCAGGGCAACGACCGGCTCAATCACGGTTTGCCCCGTGCTGTCCGGCCGGACGAACGGGTACCGCCAATCGATCTTCAACTCGGGTCTGATCCTGCCGCTGAACCCATCCTCCGTCCGGCGGCCTGCACCGTCGGTCGCCACGAAGTGGTCAGTGTTGTAGGCATCCATCCGCAAATTCGTTTCGACCGTCGTGACGAAACCGATCGGCGATGTGAAGGGAACCTCGTAGCCGATATCCACCGACAGACGCTGGTTCTCCGATTTGTCTTCCTGGTAGAGGTAGCGGAAGTTTCCATCCAACGACCAGCGCCCGCCGAAATTGTCGGTATCGCCCAGCCCATTATATTCCAGAAGAGGAAAGACGACCGGAGAATCGGGGCGCTGGCCCAATCTCGTATCTTGGAACAGATAGCCGTTCGCCGCCATGTAGTTGCGTTGGTTGAACCCTTCGATATAGGCGTTGCTCTCAAGCGTGGACTCGGTCGGGCCGAAGAAATCGAACCGTCGCAGATAAGTCTGGTCGGTGGACCGCTTAATGTCGAAACCGGTGCGCCACTGATCGTCGATATCGAATTGGGCGTCTGTGAAGACATGGCCGCGGAACTGGTTCCTCCGGACGTCGATGACTTGGGGGTCGCCGACTTCGCGGTCCGCAATCGCCGAACTGGCGGAAATGTTGAACTCGCCCGAGATGAAGCGCTGTCGGTATTCGCCGGAATAGACGATCCCCTCGTCACTTGTGAAGACCGGATCGATGGTCGCATCCTTGTCTTCCGCGATGGCCCAGAAGAAGGGGGCGCGGAAGAAAGCGCCGACATTTGAATTGGCGCCGAATTCGGGAAAGAGGAATCCGGTCTCGCGTTCGACGGTAGGATCGGGGTGCTCGAAATACGGCGTATAGGCTACGGGAAGGCCCCACATCTCCAGCGTTGCGTCACGGTATTCTATGCGGCGCGCCTGCTGATCATGGATCACCCGCCGTGCCTTGATTTGCCAAAGCGGCGATTTTTCCGGGTTGTCCTCACATACGGAACAAGGGGAATAGACCGCCTTTGCCAACTCGGTCGTGTTGCCGCCGGACCTGCGGGCGCCGTTCGCGACCAGCCTGGCATTGTCCGACAGAAGGAGGCGGATGTGCTTGATCACGCCATCTTTCATTTCGTTGGTCAGTTCGACAAAGTCGGCGAAAATAACCTCACCGGTAGGTTCCAGCAGTTTGATGTTGCCGCTGGCGGTGACGGTCCGTGTCTTCTGATTCAAGCTGACCATGTCGGCCAGCAAGACCCTCTCTCCTTGCAGGATTTCGACGTTCCCGCGGGCGTTGACGATTCCAAGTTCCTGGTCGTTCGTCAGCTCGTCCGCCGTGAAAAGAACGGGTCCCCCGCCTAGGTCTTGCGCCCACGCGCCGGAGTTGCCGGGCGCAACGGTCGCCACGCACCATACCAAAAGCATGGCGGCGGCGTAGCCGGCGATAGTCGAAATGAAAAAACGGAACCTTGCCGACATTGTTGACTGCTACCCGTCTTCAAGATGCAACAGGGTGGCCAGACCGAACAGGGCCATGGCGACGGCCGGGCTCCATGCGGCCAGGAAAACCGGTATTTCGGTCGACAGACCGATCGCGTTCACGATCCGGGTCACGAAGAAGAAGACGAAGCCGATAGAGATGCCTCCGACAATCATGTACGCCGCACCTGAGCGGCGGTTTGCCCGAAGCGAGAAAATTGCCGCGGCCAGGACCATGGCGCAGAACAGCAACGGTGTGGACAGCAGACTGTGCAGACGCAAACGATGTTCGACGGCACTGAAGCCTGAGGCGCGCAAGGTGTCGATGAAACCGGGCAGATCCCAGAACGAGATCGTATCGGCAGAGGCAAAACTTTCGCGGATCTTTTCCACGGTCATATCAGTCGGCAAATTGTAGATCGGCGTGAAGCTGCGGCGGCCGTCGGCCTCCTGCACCCAGGCGTTCTGGATTTCCCACGCGCCGGGCCGCAAATAGGCGGTGTCCGCGTCGATCCGTGTCCGGAACGCGCCGGCGCGGTCCATCGTCAGGACCAGAATACCGGAAATTTCCAACTCGTCGCCGGATACTTCGCCGCCATGCAGCACGACTACCTCATCCTCTCCCGTTTGGCGTAACCAGAACCCGCTGGCCGCCAGAGCCAATTGGCTGTCCTGACGCCGCAGGTACTCTGTTTCGATTCGTTCGAACTGCGCATTCAAACGCGCCGCCAGAGGATTGAATAAACAAATCTGCACCACCCCGGCTATCAGGGCGATGCTGATCACCGGGCCGATGATCTGCCAGGGCGAAAGGCCGGCGGCGCGGCCGATGACAAGTTCGTTGGCTTTCGCCATGCGCCAAAAGGCCAGCATGGCGCTGATCAGGACGATGAACGGGGCGAGGTCCTGGATCAGCAGCGGCATTTTCAACGCCGACATCTGGAGGACAATGCCGAGCGTGACGTCCTGTTTTCCCGACGACCGGCGCAGCAGTTCTACGATGTCGAAAATACCGATCAGGAAGACGAAGACCGCGAAGACACCGAACAGCCAGGCCAGATACTGACGGGCGAAATAACGCGAGATGACTGTCTGGAACAGCATGGGGTCAGGCCTCCTGCGTTTCGGGAGGCGCATTGCGGCGCTTATACTGCTGAGGGCGGAGCAGCAGATAGAGCGCGACCGCCGATGGCAGGAAAACCATCGCATACATGACCGGTATCAGTGATGGGTATTTGCTGGCCGACGACGACAGACCGAGGTTCATGACCAACAGGCCGACCATGATCGCGATCGCGGCGAGGATCGGTTTCACACTCGACTGCCGGGAGAATTCCGTTTTCAGGAAAATGACCAGACCGGCCGCTACATACGCAATGGCGAGCAGCGGTTGAACTAGACGGTTGTGACCCTCCGCGATCAGCTTGCCGCGATAGGCTTGATCTCCGGGGGAATTGGATGGGAACAGCAGTTCGGGCAAGAATCTCTCCCGCGGCTCCTGCCATAGCTCGGATGTCCCTTGTTCCTCCTCGACAAGGTCGAAGACGTATTCCTCGAACTCGATGTCGTGCAGTTGGTTCTGGGACAGGGTTTGCTGCCTGCCGTTGGCTAGCAGGATCCTGGCACCCGTGGGAGAATCGACGACCGCGCCGCGCTCGGCAATCACCGTCACCTGGTCGCCGTTCGATTGCTGGCTGTGGATGACCAACCCGATCAGGTCGCCGTTCTCGGCCCGCTGCCGTGCATAGACGGTCAGGTTATCCCGGATGGCGTTGAATTGGCCCTCCTTGATGAGCACTGAACCGATTTCCGATCGTGCAGTCGAGATGTAGGAGCGCAATTCCTGCGAGGATACGGGCATCAGATAGAGAGAGAAAAAATAGCTGAAGCCGGTACAGATCAGCGCGGCGATCAGTCCGGGTTTCGCCAACCGGAATGAATTCATGCCGGCGGACCGCAGAATGACCAGTTCACTTCCCGCCTGCATGCGGTGGTAGGTGAAGATCGTCGCCCCGAAAACGGCCACCGGCAATACGACCGCCAGGACACGCGGCGTGATCAGGACGGATAGATACGCCAAATCGCCTGCGGGAAGGCCGCGATTCACGATCAGGTCGATAAACCGGACGGTTTGCTGAAGGACGACGGCCGCACACAGAATCACGCTTGCCACGATGGCAACCGTAAGGATCTGCCCAGTCATGTGCCGCGTTATCGAATTCATCCGCCGCCTGAGGCCCCGGTTATCCTGTGGGCGCGTCCCGTGGGGGCATCCACAATGGTATCCGCTGGGGCATCCATGAAGTTTTCTTTATTTGTAGGGGTCTACCAAACGAACCTTGCCGATGCACGTCAAATTCCGCGTTTTGCCGCACCGGTCCCCATCCCGGCGGCGCAGGCGAGGCCGGGCGTGGGCGCGGCTTGGGGCTTGGGTTGGCCGCCGGATCACGCTATGTGATCGCGGCGAAACGCCGCTACGGTATCGTTGGGAAATCCAGCGATTACCAATGCCGGCCAAGGCACGGTCGAAACGGTCACTCTGACATGCTCTTTCATTCCCAGGAATTTCTGCTCCTGTTTTTTCCCGTGGCCTTGGCCGGATGGTATCTGGCGGCCGGGCGGAAGGAGTGGCGCGTCTCGTGGATGATCGTCGTGTCGTTGGCCTTCTACGCCTATTGGGATATTCGCCTTTTGCCGCTTCTGGTGTTCTCGATCCTGGGAAACTGGGGCTTGGCGGCCTTCGCCTATGGCGGGCCGGGCCATGCTGGTTTGCAACGGTTCGCAGCCCCATTGGGGATCGCCCTGAATCTGGCGGTTCTGGGTGTCTTCAAGTATGCGGACTTCGTGGGCAACACGGTTGCCGCGGTGTTCGGACAGCCGCACGACCCTTGGGGCATTGTCCTGCCACTCGGCATCAGCTTTTTCACGTTCCAGCAAATTTCTTATCTGGCGGATTTGAAGCGCGGTAAGGCGCCGGTCTACGGATTGGCGGATTATGCGCTTTACGTATCCTACTTTCCGCAGTTGATTGCCGGCCCGATCGTCCGGCATGACGAGCTGATCCACCAATTCGATGCCTATCCCAAACGGGATGGGGTTTCGGAAAGGTTCGCGCGCGGCGCCGCACTGCTGCTGATCGGAATATCCAAGAAAGTTCTGCTGGCCGATGTCTTCGCCAGTTATGCCGATCCGATTTTTTCCTTGGTCGAAGGCGCTAAAACCGTCGGCTTTCTAGAGGCTTGGGCGGGAGCGGGCGCATTCGGCCTTCAAATCTATTTTGATTTCTCGGCCTATTCGGACATGGCCATCGGCTTGGCGATGATGGCCGGCATCACGCTGCCTGAGAATTTCAACGCGCCCTACCGCGCGTCCTCGCTGGTCGATTTTTGGCGCCGATGGCATATGACGCTGTCGCGCTTCCTTCGCGACTATCTTTATGTGCCGATGGGGGGAAACAGAGCCGGCCGCCTTAGGCAGGCCATGGCGTTGGCGGCGACAATGCTGCTCGGGGGATTGTGGCACGGCGCCGCGTGGACTTTCGTCATCTGGGGCGCGCTGCACGGTCTTGGCCTTGTCGTGAACCATTTGTGGGGTAAGACGGGGATATCTGTCGGGCGTGGGCTTGGATGGGCCCTGACCATGATCTTCGTGTTCTGGGCCTGGATAATGTTTCGCGCCGAGTCGATGAACGGGGCGCTGAAGCTCTGGACGGCGATGCTCGGCCTATCCGACGTTTCGCAAGTCGTGCTGCTGGAAGCCATTGATCCGGTTGCAAAGATCGATCTGTCGACGACGGCCTGGCTTCTTACTGGGGCGCTGGTTGCCGCGGTCGGACCGACGAGCCAAACCGTGGCCTTCGTAAAATTGCGGCCGTTACGGGGACTGGCCACGGCGGCTGCGCTGTTCGCTGTTTTCCTGGTATTCCGTCTGGGCGGCGGGGCAAACCAGGAGTTCATTTATTTCCAGTTCTGACGGGGCCATGAGATCTGATTGAATGAAGATTCTTTTTGGAATGCTGCAAGAGAAAGACTGGGGCGCGGTCATGCGACGCGCCGTTATCGTGTTCCTATGCGGTTTCCTGCTGCTCTTCGGCAGTCTGCTCGTCATTGACCCGTATGACACCTTACCCTTTTCGCCGCCCTTGGATCGTGGACCGGCGGCTTCGAACCAGCGATTTGCCTACCCGGCGGTGGCGATGAACCCCGAATTCGACAGTGTCGTGGTCGGAACCTCCGTGGTGCGTCTTCTCAAACCCACGGAACTCGAAGCGGCACTGGGCGGGCGATTTGCAAACCTGTCGATGAACAGCGCGATGCCGTTCGAGCAGTCTGAAATCCTCAAGCTCTTCGCGCGGTCACATGAAGATGTGAAGACGGTCATCATAGGAATTGATGGCGTCTGGTGCGAACAGAACGGATCGCCGAAGCTTACATTTCGGCCATTCCCGCCTTGGCTGTATGACGGCAACCGCTGGAACGATGCACTCCATCTGATCAATTTGGCGGCGATCGAGGATGCCGGTCGGTTGATCGGTCAGTTGATGGGGCTCAGGGACCCGCGATATCAGCGCAACGGATACGGAAATTTCCTGCCCCCCAATTCGGAATACGATCTTGAGAAGGTCCGGCGAGGACTCTACGCCGATGGACAAAGGCAATTGGCGCCTCCCATGACCCCGCCGGCCGATAATTATGCGGCGTTCCGGCAAAGTCTCGAATTCCCGGATATGGCGCTCATGCGCGACATGATCGCCGCTTTGCCCTCGTCGACCCGAAAGATTTTCCTCGGGGCCCCGATCCACGCGATTACGATCGCGCCGCCCGGATCGAATACGGAAGCGTCATGGGACGAATGCATGCGCCGCATTGCGGAGATCGGTGAAGAGTTCGGCAATTCCTATGTCTTCGATTTCCGCTTTCGGTCCGACATCACGCTGGAAGACGGAAATTATTGGGACATGCTGCACTTCGGCACAGATACCGCGTCCCGGATCGCGCGTTTGATCGGGGATGGGGTGGCGGCGGGCCGTTCTACGGATCCGGTATATCGCCTCATAACGCCATGACCGCAGGGGTTGCCCAGGGTTTGCTACGGTGGCGATTCCACAACCGGGCGGCTTTCCAAATCGCCTTGCTGCGCTACTATCGCTGTCGTGCCGCTCGCCAAGGGCCGCCTTCGAAATTCGATTGACCCGCCGGCCGCTTGGCTGCTGCGGGGATGAAACAAACAGACAGGGAAATGGTTATGAAAATCAGTTTCGCGGAAAATGCCTCACCAAAATCCGGCGCTGTCGTCGTCGGGGTAGAAGAAGGTAAAAAGCTGACACCGTCCGCTCAGGAACTGGAAAAGGAAACTGGTGGCGCCCTATCGCGTGCGATGAAGGCCAGCAAATTTACCGGCAAGACCGGGCAATCCCTGCAAATCGCGGCGCCGGCGAATATCCTGGTCGATCGGATCGTGCTGGTGGGCCTAGGCAAAGGCCTGACCGACCTCGAATTCCAAAGCCTCGGCGGCAACCTCGTGCCGGCCCTGAACGGATCGGGCGACAAGGAGGTTGTGGTCCATGTCGATGCCGGCGCCGATGTCCTGCCGGACGCAGCGGCGAACGTGGCCGCGGGCATGCTGATGCGCAGCTACCGTTTCGATCGGTACCGCACGAAAGAAACGGCGGATCAGAAGCCGACATTGAAGAAGGTCACCGTTGTCGTGAACGGCACGACCGCGGCGCGCAAGGCGTTCAAGCCGCTTGAAGCGGTGGCCGACGGGGTCACCCTGACGCGCGATCTCGTCTCCGAACCGCCGAATATCCTGTATCCGGAAAGTTTCGCGGAGGAAGCGGCGAAACTGGCGCAGATCGGTATCGATGTCGAAATCCTGAACGAAAAGAAGATGGAAAAGCTCGGCATGCATTCGCTGCTGGGTGTCGGCAAGGGATCGGCCCGGGAAAGCCGGATGGTCGTGATGCATTGGAACGGCGGGGCCGCGAACCGGCGTCCGGTTGCTTTTGTCGGCAAAGGCGTCACCTTCGATACCGGCGGTATTTCCCTGAAACCGGGTCCCGGCATGGAAGAGATGAAATGGGATATGGGCGGCGCCGGCGTCGTTACCGGCCTGATGAAAGCGCTGGCCCTGCGCAAGGCTAAGGTCAACGCCATCGGCGTCTTAGGGCTGGTCGAGAACATGCCGGACGGCGCGGCCCAACGGCCGGGTGACATCGTTACCTCGATGTCCGGTCAGACCATCGAAATCCATAACACGGATGCGGAGGGCCGATTGGTCCTCGCCGATGCGCTTTGGTACACGCAGGACAAGTACAAGCCGCGTCTGATGGTCGATCTGGCCACCCTGACGGGGGCGATGATCATTGCACTTGGGCATGATTATGCGGGCTTCTTCTCGAACGACGACGGTATCTCGGCCAAGTTGAGCGCCGCCGGCGAAGCGACGGGGGAGAAGGTCTGGCGTCTTCCCCTGGCGGAGGCTTACGACAACCAGTTGAAGACCGACGGTGCGGATATGAAGAATATCGGCGGCCGTGCGGCCGGTTCCATCACGGCCGCCCAGTTCCTGCAGCGGTTTGTGAACAAGGTTCCGTGGGCGCATCTCGATATCGCCGGTGTGACTTGGTCCAGCAAGGATGCGCCGACGGTTCCGAAAGGTGCGACGGGCTTTGGGGTCAGATTGCTCGATCGTTTCGTGTCGGACAATTACGAAGGGTAGGGCGCCGAGACGATCAAGCGCCTGTCGCACGCCGTGCCGGATATCCGCTTTTATCATCTGACGAAGAAGTCGCTCGAGCAGGCCCTGCCGGACTTGCTCGGGCGGAGTCTCGGCCGCGGATGGCGGGCGGTCGTTATGGCGCGTTCCGAAGAGCGGGTGGAGGCTCTGAACCAGCACCTTTGGACGTTCGACGACGGCGCCTTCCTGCCGCATGGCAGCAATCAGGACGGCAGACCCGGCCTGCAGCCGATCTGGCTGACGGTGGCGGACGAAAATCCGAACGGGGCGCAGGTCCTTTTCCTCACCGACGGTGCGGATACGGCGAATAGCGGGCTGTTCGAAACGGTATGCGTGCTGTTCGACGGGCGCGACGACGACGCGGTGGCCCGGGCACGTAAACAGTGGACAACCTTCAAGGAGACGGGTTATCCGCTGACCTATTGGCAGCAGAACGAGCGTGGCGGTTGGGACAAGAAACAGGAAACCGCTGGAACTGTCGGCGCATGATTTGATACAGCACCGTGATTCGGCCCGTGCTAGGGCGATGTTAATTTATCTCCGGTAATCCATGCCGACATGAGATGGACCCAACTACAGCGAGGGAGCTGAAACCGTGCTTTTCCCGATCGGGGCAAAAACCATTAAGAAAGCCGCCGTGTTGGCTGCGTCGTCGTTGTTGGCCGTGATGCCGTTCTTGGCGGCGGAGGCCCTTGCACAGCCGATGTGGAAGGAAGCGAAGCGCTGGCAGTGCAATCAGGAGGCTTTCGAAGCCGCTTGCGGCGGGCGTTACGAGAAGCAATGCCGTGTTCAGGAGCCGCGAAAACTTCAGACACTGATCTTCGATTTCGACGAGAACATGGTCGTCATGGATGACAGCTTGGGTAAGAGCTATATCCCGATCACGGCCAGGACGGTAGACCGCCGGCGGGAAATATCGACAATACTTTTCGGCGAGGCCGGCAATGTCGTCATGCAATTCAGCGGCGGCCAAGCCGTCACCATGTCGATACCGGTAGGGGGCGGCGCCGCTGGGCTTCAGTTCTTTACCTGCGAACCCGCAGCGCCCGAATAAGCCCAGTCTGTCGATCCAAAGTGCGATTCAAGGCCGGAGGGGGTGACGGCCGGCGCGGTTAGCCCGAGGCGGTCTCCAGTTCTTCGGAGATTTCCAGCCAGGCCAGTTCCGCGTCGGAGATTTCCTCTTCGATCGTGCTCAACTGTTTCTGCAACTTGGCCAAATCGCCGGCCGGCAGGTCGTAAGTCTCGGGTGCGGCCAGCTTGTCGTGCAGCACGTCCCGTTCCCGAGACCGCTTCTCCAGCGTTTTCTCCAACACCGCCAATTGTTTTCGCAACGGGGCCAGCACCGCGCGGGCGTCGGCCCGGGCGCGTCGGTCGTCTTTCTTGGTGGAGACCCCATCGACGGGACCAAGGCCCGCTTCCTGACGCTTCTGGCGTTTTTCACGACGGCGTTGCTCGAACAACAGTTGCCGGTAGTCGTCGAGATCGCCGTCAAAGGGCGCACAACTGCCCTCGGCGACAAGCCATAGCCGGTCAGCGCAGGCGTTTACCAGGTGCGGATCGTGGCTGACCAGAATGACGGCCCCTTCGTATTCGGCGAGCGCATGGACCAAGGCTTGGCGGGCGTCGATGTCCAAGTGGTTGGTCGGTTCGTCCAGCAGTAGGACGTGGGGCTTCTTCCGGCAGATGACGGAAAGGGCAAGTCGCGCCTTCTCACCGCCGGAAAGATTTGCGATCTGAACGTCGGCCTTGTCCTGGTCGAAAGCGAAGGCACCCAGATGCGCCCTCAGGCTTTGTTCCGTCGCCATCGGCTCCAGGTTCTGCAAGTATTGCAGCGGGGTCTTGCCGGGTGTCAGTTCATCCAACTGGTTCTGCGCGAAATAACCGACTTCCAGTTTCGACGAGGCCCTATAGGTTCCGTCCAAGACCTTCAGCCGCCGCGCCAACAGGCGAAGCAGTGTGGTCTTCCCGTTGCCGTTCGCGCCCAGAAGCGCGATACGGTCATCCATGTCGATCCGCAGGTCCAGGTCGTGCAAGATCGGTTTTTCCAGATCATAGCCGATCGTCGCGTTCTCCAGAACGATAAGCGGCGGCGACAGCGGATCGGGCTTCGGCAAATTGAAGGTGATCGACCGGTCCTCGACCACCGCGGCGATGGGCTCCATGCGTTGCAGCATCTTCAACCGGCTTTGCGCCTGCCGGGCCTTGGTCGCCTTGGCGCGGAACCGGTCGACGAAAGCCTGGATGTGTCGGCGCTGGTCCTGCTGTTTAGAATAGAGCGCGGCTTGGCGGGCCTGATGTTCCGCGCGCGTTCTCTCGAAACGGTCGTACCCGCCGGAATAACGGGTCAGTCTTCCGTTATCCAGATGCAGGATCATTTCCGGTATGCGGTTCAGCAGGCCGCGGTCGTGGCTGACCAGGACGAGGCCGCGGGGATAGGTCGACAAATAGTCCTCGAGCCAGAGGGCAGCTTCCAGATCCAGATGGTTGGTCGGTTCGTCGAGCAACAGGAAGTCGGGTTCGGAAAACAACGCGGCGGCCAGTGCCACGCGCATTTTCCAGCCGCCGGAGAAGTTGTCGATCGGCTGCTGCTGGGCTTCTTCGTCGAAGCCCAGGCCCGACAGGATGATCGCGGCTCGGGCTGGGGCGGAATGGGCCCCGATATCGGCCAGGCGGGTGTGAATATCGGCGATCCGGTGCGGTTCGATCGCCGTCTTTTCTTCTTCCAGCAGGGCGGTGCGCTCCACATCCGCTTCCAGGACGATGTCGAGCAGAGACCGGTCGCCACTGGGAACTTCCTGCGCCACCGAGCCCACGCGCCGCCGGGCGGCAACGGTGATTTCCCCTTCGTCCGGCGTCAGTTCGCCGCGCAGCATACGCAGCAGGGTCGATTTACCCGTTCCGTTTCGGCCGACAAGGCCAACCTTCTGCCGGTCGCCGATCTGGGCGCTGGCCTTTTCGAACAGGGTTCGCCCGCCGAGACGATAAGAGATGTCGGTGATGGTCAGCATGTATGGATCTACGTTCTGAAATTTTGCCTGCGCCTTGGCTGGTTAGCGGCGCATAGCATTTCCCGCGGCGGCGCGCAAAACCCCTGATGCGGACAAGAGAGCGCTCCGATCCGGCGCACAGGGCGTTGCGGTCGATATGCAGTGCACTTGCGGTGTGGCGCGCACGGGGCTATAAGCCCGCCATCGCCGCCATTTGGGACGGCGGTAGCGACGATCACGCGACGAAGAGCCTCTCCCGAACCCGCCAAGAGAAAGACCGATCAGAAGGCGCGCTCCAGCCTGACAATGGCTAGAGATTGGTGCCTTGGATTTACGGTGCCGCGGTGGGTTTGAGAAGGAAAGGCGAAAAGAAACGTTGAGACACGAGAGAGACTAAGAGGCATAAAATGTCAGTTGAACGGACACTTTCCATTATTAAGCCGGACGCCACGCGCCGGAACCTGACCGGCAAGATCAACGCCATGTTCGAAGATGCCGGTCTGCGTATTGTTGCGCAGAAGCGGATGCGTCTGACGACGGAACAGGCGGAGACCTTCTACGAAGTCCACAAGGAACGCGCCTTCTACGGCGAACTTTGTGCTTTCATGACCTCCGGCCCGGTCGTGGTTCAGGTTCTGGAAGGCGAAAACGCCGTCACCAAGAATCGTGAAGTCATGGGCGCCACCAACCCGGCCAATGCCGACGAAGGCACTGTCCGCAAGCTTTACGGTGAATCCGTCGAAGCGAATTCCGTCCACGGTTCCGACGCACCGGAAACCGCGGCCCAGGAAATTGCTTATTTCTTCGCGGGCACCGAAATCGTCGGCTAACGTTCCAGCCGGACGATAAGACGACAAAGAAAAGGCGGGACCTCAACCAGGTCCCGCCTTTTTCTATTCAAGGCCGCCGCGTGGAGCGGTCCTATTTCGGCGGCAGGGTCCGCAGATAGGCGACGATCGCGTCCAAATCCTGTGCGGACATGGTCGCATAGGCGGTATAGGGCATCGGCGGCATCATGCGGCTGCCATCCGGCCTCGTCCCGGCCACAATCATCTGCTTGATTTCTTCATCCGTTCTGTCGGCCAGACCGGTCGGCGTGATGTTGGCCGATACGCTCACACCCCAGGGGCCCGGGATTTCCATGCCGCCGGCCCCCAAGCTGTTTTCCAGGTCAGGCTCTTGCGGCCCCATAGGCGAGTGGCATTCGGTGCAGTGCGCCACCGGCCCGGCCAGATAAGCGCCATAGGCTAGAATATCTGCCTTCGGCGGTTCCGGTATGGAGGCCACCGGCGGTCCATAGCTTGGTGGCAGCGGGACGTGATAGATTGATTTCGGCACCTCGTTGCGAACTGGCGCGACCGAGCGGATATAGGCCACCAGGGACTGAACGTCCCGGTCGGACAGATCGCGGTACCGCGCGACGGGCATCGGCGGTCCGATGACCGTGCCGTCGGGCCGGATGCCTTCGCGGATTGCCTTGATCAGCTGTTCGTCGGTCCAGCCGCCGATTCCGGTTTCGGCATCGGGCGTGATGTTGGGGGCGTGCGCCGTCATTTCCGGGACGACATACATGTTCTCCATCCCGGCCAGTTCTCTGCCCGGAATGTCGCCTTCGGGCCCTTTCGGCGTATGGCAGTTCCCACAGACCGCGACGCTGTTCATCAGATAGGCGCCGCGCTCCAGCAGGGTTTCTGCACGGGCGCCGCCCGGCGCGGTGACGAGCGTGGCAAAGGCCATGGCAAGGACCGTCATGGCAACGGCAAAACCCGGCCAATGTCCCGGCCGGGTGAAGACGATTCGGTTTTTGATGGTCATTTTCAACGCCTCCGTTCGCAGGCGCGGCACGTCGCTTGGCAGCCATCCAAAAAAAAGGCCACGCAGAAAGAAGCGGTGTTTCAGTGCGTGGCGAACATGGGACTCAAGCCTGCCCAACTGGTTTTCAAACCAGTGTTGCGGCCATGATTGCCAGCACGATGATGATCGCGATGCTTGAGAGCGTGATCATCCGGCCCACACCCGCCCAGGTCTGCAGGTTCGCTTGCGGAGCCTTCTTGAATTCCATTTCTTCCATCGGTATCCCCCGAATTTGTCTGCCGCCGAAGACCGGCCGTTAGCATCGACGATTTTAGGGATTTTTCACGCGCTCTCAAGCAGTTCCATGCGCTGAATTGACGGATTCAGTCGGCAGCGGTCCAGACCAGCGGTCCGGGGCGGCCGTTGATCACGGCTTGTTCGCCATCGACGGTGACGGCGCCGGAGGCCAAGAGGCGCAGAGCGGCGGGATAGATGCGGTGTTCCTGCACCAAGACGCGGGCCGCTAGCCGATCCGGGTCGTCTTCCGGTAGAATGGGCACCGTCGCCTGTATCAGCAATGGGCCGTCGTCCAAGGCCGGGCGGACGAGGTGGACCGTGCAGCCGTGCTCCGTTCTGCCGTCCGCCAGCGCTCTTTCATGGGTGTGCAGGCCTTTGTAGTCCGGCAGAAGCGACGGGTGGATATTGAGCATCCTGTCGCGCCAGTCCTCGACGAAATCGGGGGTCAGAACCCGCATGAAGCCGGCGAGGCAGATGATATCCACATCCTGGGCGGCGAGGGTGTTTGAAATAGCCTTTTCGAAACTGGGCCGGTCGGGAAAGTCGCGGTGATTCACGACGGCGGTCGCGATGCCGACCTGGGCCGCGCGCTGCAGGCCGAAAGCGTCTGCGTTGTTCGACAAAACAAGAACAATGCGGGCCGGTGCGTCCGGTTTGGCGCATTCGTCGATCAGTGCCTGCAAGTTTGACCCACCGCCGGAAACGAAGACGGCGACCCGCTTCTGGCCGTCGGTCACGCGTCGACGCCTCGGATGGAAACGTCCTTGCCGATACTGTCATGCGTAACCACGCTGCCGATGGCGAACACCTCTTCTCCCGCATCGGTCAGCTGTGCCGTGATCGACGCCGTGCGGTCGGGGTCGACAAACAGGACCATGCCGATACCGCAGTTGAACGTGCGGTGCATCTCGGGCGCGGAAACCCCGCCGGTTTTGGCGATCCAATCGAAAACGGGCAGGTCCGGCCATGCATCGCGGTTAAGCAGGCAGGCCAAGCCGTCCGGCATGACGCGGGGCAGGTTTTCATAGAACCCGCCGCCGGTCACATGGACCAGGCCGTGCAGTCCGCCGGCCTTGTGAACGTCCAGCACCGGTTTGACGTATATCTTGGTTGGCGCAAGCAGCGCCTCGCCCAATGTCTTGCCCGGTTCGAACGGGGCGGGATCGGCCCAGTCCAGGCCGCTGATTTCGACGACCTTGCGGACCATGGAGTAGCCGTTGGAGTGCACGCCGCTGGAGGCCAGACCCAGGATCATGTCGCCTTCGCGGATTTGAGTTCCGTCCAGCATCGCACCGCGTTCCGCCGCGCCGACCGAAAATCCAGCCAGATCGTAATCGCCGTCGCCGTACATGCCCGGCATTTCCGCCGTTTCGCCCCCGATCAGCGCGCATCCGGCCTGGCGGCATCCTTCGGCTATGCCGGTGACAACGGCCTTGCCGACCTCGACGGACAGCTTGCCGGTCGCAAAATAGTCCAGGAAGAAAAGCGGCTCTGCCCCCTGGACGATCAGGTCGTTGACACACATGGCGACCAAGTCGATGCCGACGCCGTCGTGGTTCCCGGAATCGATGGCGACTTTCAGCTTGGTGCCCACGCCGTCGGTTGCGGCGACCAGGACAGGGTCGGTGAAACCGGCGGCCCGAAGATCGAAAAGCCCGCCGAAACCGCCAAGCTCGCCGTCAGCGCCCGGCCGCGCCGTGCTCTTGGTCAAGGGCTTGATCGCTTCGACCAGGGCGTTCCCCGCGTCTATATCGACACCTGCATCCTTGTAGGTCAGGCCGTTGCGGGCCGGTTGGTCGCCGGCGTTGTGCGAGTCGTCGGTTGCTATGGCAGCCTCCCGTCCTTATCTCTATAAAGGCGTTTCCGAAATCGTGCGGCACCATACTCATAGACATGCGCTTTGCAATCAAACGCCATCGTATTTCCCGCCGGACAGGCGACGGTATAATTATGCCGTCGCTGATCTTTTGGGCTTGGCTTCTCGCTTTTGCTGTCGGCGTGCTGCAAACGCCTGCCTTCGCGCAGCAAGCCGACGTCTTCGCGGTCAACGGCCTTGCCGTCAACGAAACCGCCGCCGACGAAGTCAAGGCCAAGGAACAGGCCGTCGCCAAGGGCAGCATTCGGGCCTTGGGGCTGTTGCTGCAGCGATTGACGCTGGAACAAGACTGGCAGCGACTGCCGGAAATCGGCGCTGACCGGATCAACAATTACATCCGCGACATATCCTTCGCCAATGAGAAAATCGGCGGCGGCCGGTATCTTGCCGACGTCACCTACCGGTTCCAGCCGGCCGCGGTTCGCGACCTGTTGTCGGGCGCGTCGATTCCCTATTCGGAAACCGAAAGCAGGCCGATGGTGGTCGTGCCGGTATTGCAGGTCGCCGACGGCGCGCTTCTCTGGGATGAGGGGAATGTGTGGTTGAGCGGATGGGCGGCGGCCAGTTTGCCGCCCGGGCTGCTTCCGATCGTTGTTCCGCTCGGCGACCTATCCGACGTGGCGGCGATCGGCGTCCGTCAGGCCCTGGCGGGAGAGCCGGAAGGACTGGCCCGTATCGCCGCCAAGTACAATGCAGGCGGCGTGCTGGTCGCCGTTGCCCGCCCGGCCCAAGTTTCCGGCGGCGGTACAACCCTGGATGTCAGGGTTTCCGCATTCGGCCCCGGCTGGGATGGGACCAGTTACGAACAGACATTCAATGCCGCCGCCGGGACCGAACCGGTGGCGTTTCACCAGACCGCTGCCGAACGTATTTCCCACGCCCTGCTGGCCCAATGGAAACAGGCGAATCTGATCCGGTTTGGGGAAGGGACGCAGTCGCTGCAGGTTTTCGTTCCGGTTTCCGGTCTTCGCGACTGGCTCTCCGTGCGGGCTCGTCTTTCCCGGGTCGCAACCGTTCGGGACGCGATGGTAGGCCGTATATCGACGACGGAGGCGGAGGTCGACATCCGCTATATCGGCGATCTCGCCCGTCTGCAGCTCGCGCTCTCACAGCAGAAACTCTCCCTCGCCCAAGACCCGCTCGACGGCCGCTGGCGTTTGACGCAGACGCCTTAGGAAAGGCGCGCACCCTATGACGACACAACAGAAATCCTGGTTCTGGGTCATCGGCCTGGTGGCGGCGATGGCCGCTCTCTATCTGCTGCGGCCGATCCTTCTGCCTTTTGTGGCCGCAATGGCGGTCGCGTATTTCCTGGATCCCGTCTGCGATTGGCTGGAAAGGAAGGGCCTGTCGCGGACGATGGCGACGGGCACGGTGACAGCGGTTTTCTTCGTCGTAGTGACCTTGGTTTTGGTGACCGTTTCGCCGCTGATCTATCAGCAGGTCGCCGATCTCGTGGCGCGCGTGCCGAACTATGTTTCGGCGATGGAAACAAAGCTCAGGCCGTTGCTCGACATTGTCGCCGACCGCTTGAACCAGGAAGAGGTCAAGGACCTCGGCAAATCCGCGACGCAATATGCCGGGACAGCCCTGAAGTGGGTCGCGTCCGGCATCGGCGATGTACTCGGCGGCCTGGGGGCGGTGGCGAACATTATTTCGCTGATCGTCATTACGCCGATCATTTCCTTCTACCTGCTGCGCGACTGGGACAGGATCGTCGAGAAGCTCGATCACTGGCTGCCGCGCGCGCAGGCGAAAACGCTGCGCGGTCTGGCGTCGGAGGTGGATGAGATCCTGGCCGGATTCGCCCGAGGACAGGCGAGCGTGTGCCTGATACTGGGGCTCCTATACGGCATCGGCCTCTCGATCGTCGGGTTGGATTTCGGGTTCATCGTCGGGCTCTTTACCGGGCTGGTATCATTCATACCGTATTTCGGGATGCTGATCGGATTTGTCCTCGGGTTCGGCATCGCATTGGCGCAGTTCGACACGATCACGCCGATGCTGCTGGTCGCGGCCGTCTTCGGCGTTGGGCAGGTCGTCGAGGGCAATTTCCTGACGCCCAAGCTGGTCGGTGGCCGGGTGAAGCTTCATGAAGTGTGGATCATCTTCGCCCTGATGGCGGGCGGCACGCTGTTCGGTTTTGTCGGCATCCTAATCGCCGTGCCGGTCGCTGCGGTCGTCGGTGTCCTGGCGCGGTTCATGATCGCCCAGTATTTGGAAAGTCCCCTTTACGAGCACGGAGCGCCTTTGGGTGGGCCGGTGTCGAATGGAGAAGAGGAGTCCGATATCCCTGAACCCGCACCCCGACCGGGAGATGGCGATAAGCCGGACGGGGAGCCCCCGGCGAAAACATGATCGGCCGTCAATTTCCCTTGGCGCTTGAATTCCTGCCGGCGCTGGGCCGAGCAGATTTTCTGATCGCGCCTTGTAACCGGGCGGCGGCGGCCCTTGTCGATTGCTGGCCTGATTGGCCCGGGCCCCATGCGCTGGTGTATGGCCCGGCGGCTAGCGGGAAAACGCATCTGTTGACGGCTTGGCGGGAAAAGAGCGGCGCCGCCCTTCTGGATCGCGCAACCCTCTCCGTCGAGAACCTGGATCGTGTCCTCGATTGCTCGCCCGCTGCGTGGGCGCTGGACGGTTTGGAGGAAATCCAGGACGAAAGACTATTGTTCCACCTGTTGAACTCGGTGCGGGAAAAGGGTGGCCATTTGCTCATGACGGCACGGGTGGCGCCCGCGCGTCTGCCTTTCGAGCTGCCGGATTTGACGTCGCGGTTGGCAGCGGCGACAGCAGTGGCGATCGATCCGCCGGACGACGATCTGCTGGCAGGCCTGCTGATCAAGCTTTTCATGGACCGGCATTTGTCGATTGATCCGGGCGTCGTCGCGTACATGCTGCCGCGGATCGAACGCAGTTTTGCGGCCGTGCACGAAGCCGTCAGGGCCCTGGACCGGGCCGGGTTGGCGGCCAAGCGCGGGGTTACCGTCGCCTTGGTGAGGCAAGTCCTCTTTGAGTGATTCTAACGCATTAGAAGCCACTCAATATGCAATGTTACAGAATTATGTCATTGTGATGAAGTTTTTGCAGCAGGCATAAAATTCGCTGGACCGGCGCGCCCGGTGATGCACCAAATCCGGCCATGGCCATCGAGGAAATTGAGATAAAACTGCGATTGGCGCCGCGCGATGCGGCGCGTTTTCGGCGTGCGCCCTTGTTGCAGGAATACAAAACCGCCAAGGCCGGGTGGAGCCATCTCGTCAGCACCTATTTCGATACGCCGGATCTGGCGCTGCGGAACAGGAAAGTCGCGCTGCGCATCCGCCGCATGGGCCGGGCGCTGGAGCAGACCCTGAAGGCGCCAAAAGGTCTGCAAGGCGGGCTGCAGTCGCGGACCGAATGGAACGCCTTTGTCGAGAGTGAGGAGCCGGACCTGTCGCTGATCGGCGATGCGTCATTGCGTAAATGGCTTCGCAAACAGGCGAAGCCGGACGGGCTTGCGCCGGTCTTCAGCACGGATATCAAACGCACGACCTGGCAGATCGTCTACAACGCCACGCGGATCGAAGTAGCGCTGGACGAGGGCCAGGTCGTCGCCGGCGATCAATCGCTGCCGATTTCCGAAGTCGAACTGGAACTGGTTGAGGGCGAGGCGGAGAACCTTGTCGGTTTCGCGCAATTGCTGATCGAGAAATATCCGCTGGTTCTGGACCGGGACAGCAAGGCGGCTCGCGGCTATGCGCTTTTCACCGGCGCCAAGATCACGCCCGTGAAGGCGAAAGACCCCGACCTCTCTTCGGACATGACGGTTTGGGAGGCGTTCTCCGCCTCGGTGCAAAGCGGCATTCTGCAGGTCATGAGCAACGCCCCGGCCGTGATGCTGGGCGCGGACCCGGAAGGGGTGCATCAGGCCCGTGTCGGCGTGCGCCGCATTCGCGCGGCCTTGTCGCTGTTCAAGTCGGTCCTGGACCAGGACAGGCTGGCCGTGGCCAAGGAAGATTTGAAATGGCTGCAGCAGGCGCTCGGCCCGGCGCGGGATTTCGATGTCTTCCTGGATGAAACGGTTACGCCGATGATAGAGGCCATGCCGGAAGAAACATGCCTCACCCGTCTTCGGGACGTCTCGGAGGAAGCGCGCGCCAAGGGATATGACCTTGCGATGGAATCACTTTCCTCGTCGCGCTATTCGGCGGTCCTGCTGCGGCTGGAGGATTGGCTGCTTTCCGGGAAACACGCCGCCGCGGATGCCCCGCTCTTGGAATTTGCGGAGCACAGCCTGAACAAGCGCCTCAAATCAGTCGTGAAGTCATGCGGCAAGCATCCTGCCCGTTTACCGGAAGCGGAACTCCACCCGCTGAGGATCGAATTCAAGAAGCTGCGCTATGCGGCGTCGTTCTTCCAAAGCCTCTACGGCGGCAAGAGAAAGGCCGCATATATCAAGCAGCTCGCCGCGTTGCAGGACTGCCTCGGCGCACTGAACGATGCCCTGGTCCAGGGGCAGTTGGTTGAAACCCTTCCTCTGGGCAAGAGCGAAGACGTCCGCCGCGCGAAGGCATTGATTACCGGTTGGCACGCGGCGCGGACGCAGCAGGGCTTGAGCGGGCTGGACAAGGCATGGGCGGCTTTCAAGGCGCTGAAGCCGTTTTGGCAGTAAAGGGCGCATCCTGCGCCGCCGACTTACTCCGCCAAGATTTCGCGGGGCAAAGCCAAGTCTGTAAGCTGGCCGGTTGTGGTTCCCGCGTCGCGCCAATTGACCGCGTCCAACTGAATTACCGACAACGCTCCGGTCGGGTATTTCTGGCGCAGCCGGGACAGCGCCGTTTCATCGCCTTCCTCGCACAGCATCGAGATCAAATCCTGCACCGCCGGGTTATGGCCGACCAGCATGACCTTGTCCGGCCCGGCGCCGATCGCCCGGAGGCGGTTCAGCAGCGCTTCGCCGTCATGGGCGGTATACAAGGCTTCCTCGACACGGATATCCGCGTCGCCATGCAGATAAGGCAGCACCAGGCCGAGCGTTTCCCGGGTGCGGCGGGAACCCGAGCAGAGGATCAGCTTCGGGTCGTAGCGGTGTTCTTCCATATATTGGCCGATGACGGGGGCGGAACGTTTGCCACGCGCATTCAACGGGCGCTCATAGTCGTCCAGGATCGGATCGGTCCAACTGGACTTTGCATGGCGAAGAAGAAACAGGGTCAGCATGGGGGGCTCCTGTCCGCGTTGGATGGCTGCGTTCGGCCTTGCCGGCTGGATATGTCACAAAGGGATCACTTCACAAGCCCCAAGCGCCTGTGCTACGTGAATTCATTAAATTGTAACAGCTTAGCAGGGGTGAACCGGCAACGCGGCGTGAATTCGCGCAGCGGTTGATCCGATTCCGCCCAAATACCGGAGTACAACCATGGCGACGGCGAAGCCCGCGGTGAAAATCAGCGAACCGGCGAATCAGGGGACAGTCTCCATCAAGTCGAAGGAGCGGTTTCTCAATCGCGAACTGTCCTGGCTCTCCTTCAATCAGCGGGTCCTGGAAGAAGCGTCCAACCGGAATCATCCGTTGCTGGAACGCCTGCGCTTCCTGTCAATTTCCGCAAGCAATCTTGATGAATTCTATATGGTTCGCGTCGCCGGCTTGAAGGGTCAGGTCGCCGCCAATGTCTCCACGTTGTCGCAGGAGGGGATGACCCCGCGCCAGCAGTTGGACGCGATTTCCGAAGAAGCCCGCGGGTTGATGCTGAGGCAGCAGGATTCCTGGTCGAACATGGTCGACCAAATGAAGCATGCGCATATCACCTTGGTTCAGCCCGGCGAATTGACCCAACGCGAGAAGACTTGGCTGGATGGATGGTTTCTTGAACAAATCTTCCCGGCCCTGACGCCGCTTGCGGTCGACCCTGCGCACCCATTTCCGTTCATCCCCAATCTCGGCCTCGTTTTGGCGCTGGAGCTCTTTCGTCAGCAGGATGAGCGGCAGATCAACGGCTTGCTGTTGGTCCCGTCGAACCTCGATCGTTTCATCCGCCTGCCGGGCAGGGCAATCCGCTTCGTCTTGCTGGAAGAAGTCCTGTCGCTGTATTTCAACCGCCTCTTCCCGGGCTTCGAGATGCTGGGAAAAGGCATGTTCCGCGTTATCCGGGACAGTGATGTCGAGATCGATGAAGAGGCGGAGGATCTGGTCCGCACCTTTGAAAGCATGTTGCGCCGTCGCCGCCGCGGGACCGTCATCCGCCTGACGATCAGCGCCGACATGCCGGAAGACCTCCGGGACTTCGTGATTGAACAGAATGGCGTGGATACCGACGATGTGTTCGTCCTGGACGGCTTGTTGGGGTTGGTCGACGTGAAGCAGATGATCGTCGATGAACGCCGCGATTTGCTGTTCGAACCCTACAACGCACGCTTTCCGGAACGCATCCGGGACTATGGCGGCGACTGTTTCGCGGCGATCCGGGCGAAGGACATCATCGTCCATCACCCGTATGAAAGTTTTGACGTGGTCGTCCAGTTTCTGCGCCAGGCGGCGCACGACCCGGCCGTCGTCGCGATCAAACAAACCCTGTACCGGACGTCGAACGACTCTCCGATTGTCAAAGCGTTGCAGGAAGCGGCCGAGAACGGGAAATCGGTAACGGCACTTGTGGAATTGAAGGCGCGTTTCGACGAAGAAGCGAATATCCGCTGGGCACGCGACTTGGAACGATCGGGCGTCCAGGTCGTTTACGGTTTCGTCGATTTGAAGACGCATGCGAAGATTTCCATGGTGGTGCGGCGCGACGGGCGTAGGCTGCGCACCTATGTCCATTTCGGCACCGGCAACTACCATCCGATCACGGCGAAGATCTATACCGACCTCAGCTACTTCACGATGAACCCTGAACTGGCGCAGGACGCGGCGCTGACGTTCAATTACATGACCGGATACGCGACGCCGTCGGGTTTGGAGAAGCTTGCGATTGCGCCGATCAACCTGCGCGCTACCCTGATGGAGAAGATCGAGGCTGAAATCACCCATGCCAAGGCGGGAGAGAAGGCGCAGATTTGGCTAAAGGCGAACAGCATCGTCGATCCCGACATCATCGACGCGCTCTACCGGGCCTCCGACGCGGGCGTGCAGATTGAAATCATCGCGCGCGGTATATGCTGTTTGCGGCCCGGCGTTCCGGGCTTGAGCGAGAATATCCGCGTTAAGAGCATTGTCGGCCGTTTCCTGGAACATAGCCGAATCTATTGTTTCGGGGCCGGGCACGGTCTGCCGTCGCTGGACGCGGACGTGTTCATCTCTTCGGCGGATTTGATGCCGCGGAACCTGAACCGTCGGGTCGAATCCCTGGTGCCGATCCTGAATCACACCGTGAAACGGCAGATTTTAGAGCAGGTCATGCGCGGAAACCTGAACGATGAAGCGCAAAGCTGGGAAATGCAGCCTGATGGGGCCTTCATCCGCCACAAGCCTGAAGGCGCCGGCTTCAACTGCCACCATTTCTTTATGACCAATCCCAGCCTGTCCGGGCGCGGGACAGCATTGAAGAAGACCAGGAAAGCGTCTAAGACCCTGGCGACGAGACGCAAGTAAGGGGTCCCTCGTGGCCGAATTCCTCCGAACGGCCGTACCGCCCGTCGCCGTCATCGATATCGGCTCGAATTCCATTCGGCTGGTCATCTATGACAGTGCCGACCGCGCAGCGCTTCCCATCTTCAACGAAAAAGTACTCTGTGGCCTGGGGCGTGACCTGGACCGGACGGGCATGCTGCCGGACGAGGCGGTCGTTCAATCGATCGCCACGCTCCGCCGCTTTGTAGGCCTGGCCGAACATATGGGCGCGGAATGGATCGACATGTTGGGCACCGCCGCGGTTCGGGAGGCGACGAACGGACCCGCCTTCGTGGATGCGGTGGCCGCGTCCTGCGGACGGCGCATGCGCGTGCTGACTGGGGAGCAGGAAGCGGAATATTCGGCGCTCGGCCTGTTGTCGGGCACGCCTGACGCGGACGGTATTCTGGGTGATTTGGGCGGCGGCAGCGTCGAACTGGTGAATGTGCGCGAAGCCACGATCGGCCAGCAGACGACCCTGCCGCTGGGTCCGATCCGTTTCGGAAAGAAGGAACTGGGCAACCCCTCAAAGGCGACCGGCATGGTCGATGAGGCGCTGAAGAGTGTGCCCTGGCTGACGGAAGGCAAGGGGCGGACATTTTATGCGGTGGGCGGCGCGTGGCGCGCGGTGGCCAGGCTGCACATGATCCGTACCAACTATCCGATGCACATCATCCATCACTATAGCATTCCTTATGGGAAGGCCGTTGAGTTCCTGGAATTCCTGTCCCATCTGTCGGTCGATACCCTCAGCAAGGTCAAGGGGATCAGCAAACGGCGCGTCGACACCCTGGCCTTCGCGGGCATGCTGCTGCATCGGATCATGCTGCAGGTCAAACCGGACCGCGTCATGCTCTCGGCCTATGGTTTGCGGGAAGGCAGCCTGTTCGCGCGCCTGACGCCGGAACAACAGCGGGAAGACCCGTTGCTGTCCGCATGCCGCCGCACGGCCTTGCCGCGCTATGCCAACGCGGTGACGGGCGATACGTTGAACGATTGGCTCGCGCCGGCATTCCCCGACTCTTCTGCCGCCGAAGCGCGGATGCGTCATGCGGCATGTCTCATGGCGGATATCGGCCGGGGCGAGCATCCGGATTACCGCGCGGAACACGCCTTGATGCGCGTGATGCGTCTGCCCTTCGTTGGAACGGAGCATGACGAACGGGCCTTCATGGCGCTGGCCGTGGCGTCCCGGCACTCGCAGCCGTCCGACGACGTCGACGCGATGGGGACGGTCAAGATGTTGCTGGACGAGGACCGGATGTCGCGGGCGCGCGCAATCGGGCTGGGCATCCGGCTGGCCTATACCTTGTCAGGCGGCGTATCAGACGTTCTGGAACGGTTCGTCTTGCGGCGAATCGACGAAGGTCTTGTCCTGGAAGTGAAGGACCAGGACGGGGAAGCCCTGTTTGGTGAGGTCGTGGAACGGCGTTTGAGCACTTTGGCAAAGGCGATGAATTGCCCGTCCTCAATCAGATATGTCTCCGCCTAGAAGACACGTTTCGTCCCTGACGTTCGGCCCTACTTGACCTCAACGACCGCAGCCGCCGTCAATGCGGGTTTCGCAAACCCGTTCTCGCTCCGCATCAAGGTGAAGGTTCCGCGATAGGTACCGGGCTGCAGACTGGCCCCCAGATCGGGTGGACCGGTCCGGAAAATGGCCGTGGGACTGTCCTCCAGCACCGTTTCCTCCGTATCCGTCAACAGCGCGCCCGAAGGATCGTGAATTTCGAACCGCGCCTTGTCTCCCGCCCGCAGACCGGCAGCATAGACATGGAAGACGAGTTGCGAGCTTTTTGCGCTGATCCCGCCATCGCCGGCCAGAAGTCCGTATTCGAGGGCTGCCTGGTTCAGGTCGATACTGGCGAATCCGATCCTTAGGATGGCGGAGGGATAATAGGTCAATTGTTGGAACGCCGCAGGATTCCACAACGGTTCCCCTGTCTTGCCGCAGCCGGATTCCGCCTCCAGCCCCGTGAACGGATCGATCACCTTTCCGTCGCGGCGGACCTCGAAATGGAGATGCGCGAAATCGGTGGCGCCGGAGAGGCCGATTTCGCCCAGCACTTGCCCGGCGCGCACTTGTTGCCCCTTGGCGACCGTTATGCTGCCGCGTTTCAGATGGCCATAGGCGGAGAGATATCCGTCGCGGTGCTTCAGCAGAACGACATTGCCGTATCCTGAACTGCCCAAAGCTTCCCGTCCGATCAGCGTCACGGCAACATCCGGCAGGCCGTCCCGCACGCGGAGGACTTCCCCCGCCGCGGCGGCGACAACCGGAACGCCCCTCAGCATTTCCTTTGGGCCGGGCAGGCGGAAATGCGTTCCCTGGTTCTCTGGGGTCGTCAATGTGCCGCATTTGTAGTCCAACGCTTCCGGGCCGGGTTCGGCGTCGACGAAATGCTGCACAAGACAGGTGCGGCCCACGCGGCACCGCGCGGGCATGCCGAAACTCAGCGGGCCGGTCTCCTGGTCGGTCGCGACCGTGTTGTCTTTGACGGCGGGTATCGCTTTTTCAGCGGGGGGCTGCGCGGGCTTCACATCCTCGGCCGGGGCGAGAGCCGGGATGGCTTGGCCGACGGTGGCGCGGATTTGCGAGAGAACGAGTCCCAGGCTGCCGTTCTTGCCTTCTTGGGCAAACAGGAACCCGACCGTTCCCAGCGCTCCGATGATGACAAGTCCCACAACGGCGAAAAGCGTTCTCACGACCCAGTCTCCTCCCCCCGCGCGATTCTAGACATCGCTTACGGGCAACACCTTCACGGAATTCCGACCAACCGTCAGGGCGAGGCGTCCATGCTTCAAACTCAGCGCATCTTCCCCGAACAGTTCGCGGCGCCATCCGCTCATGGCTTGGATCTCGGCTTCATCGTCCATCGCGAGCTTCTCCAGATCGTCCGCGGTGGCGATCAGGCGCGTTGCGATGCCTTCCCGGTCGCATGTCGATTTCAACAGCACCTTCAGCAGTTCCATGATAGGGCCGACACCGACCGGCGGCTGTTCGCGCCGTTTCACCTTCGGCAGGTCTTCGCGCGGAATGTCGATGGCTTCCTGAACGGCGGCAAGTATCTCGGGGCCCATGCGTCCTTCGGGTACGTTCTTGCCCAATCCGCGGATACGGCGCAGATCGTCCGCCGTTTTCGGCATCGAACCGGCGATATCCAGCAACGTGTCGTCACGGATCACACGGTTGCGCGGCGTGTTCCGGCGTTGGGCTTCCCGTTCGCGCCACGCGGCGACTTTCTGAAGCACGGCAAGGGGCCGCGGCTTCAAGCCCCGCGCCTTCAGTCGTCGCCAGGCTTCCTCGGGATCGTTCCGGTAGGTGTCTTCCGCCGTCAGAACCCGCATCTCTTCCGTCAGCCAATGGGCGCGCCCGTTTTCGTCAAGGCGGCGGCGCAGTTCCTCATAGATCGGCCGCAGGTGATCGACATCCGCCATGGCGTAATCGATCTGCCGTTCCGTCAGCGGGCGCCGCGCCCAGTCGGTGAACCGCGAGCTTTTGTCGACCGACAAATCGAGGATCTTGTTGACCAGCACCTCGTAGCCGACCTGATCCCCGAAGCCGAGAACCATGGCCGCGACTTGGGTGTCGAAAACCGGCGCGGGAACGGCCCCCATCAAGGTGTAAAAGATCTCCAGGTCCTGACGCGCGGCGTGGAAGACCTTCAGAAGATCCTCTTTTCGCAGCAGGGCGAAAAGCGGTTCAAGGTCCAACCCCTCGGCCACGGTGTCGATGGCCGCGGCGTCCGTGTCGCCGGCGACCTGAACCAGGCAAAGCTGGGGGTAGTAGGTGGATTCCCGCACGAATTCCGTATCGACCGTGATGTAGGAACTGCCCGCTTGGCTTTCGCAGAAAGCTGCCAGGGCGTCGGTGGTGGTGATGGGGACAACGGTCATGCGGTCAACGGCTCACTTGCGCTTAGGATGATGGAACAGTGAATGACATAGGCACCACATACCACACGGCAGGCCATTCCCGTCGGCGACGCCGCGCAGCAGATGCGGAACTCACTATAATGGTGCAAGCCGATGGGTCGAGCCTCTCCTGTGGTTCAGGGGCCGCTATTCGGTCAAATTCGCCCCGAACCCTTGACATAAGGCCGTGAAAATGGCCAATCGCGGCCTTGTCTTCGGGCGGTTAAGTCAGGCCCGGCCAATCATTTTTTCCGGAGCACGTATCATGCACGCCTACCGCACCCATACCTGCGGCCAGATTCGACTGAACGATGCCGGCCAGACCGTTCGCCTGGCGGGATGGGTCCATCGCAAGCGCGATCATGGGAATCTGCTGTTCGTGGACTTGCGCGACCATACCGGTTTGACGCAATGCGTGATCGACAGTTCCGAGGACCTTTTCGAAACGGTCGAACGCCTGTCGAACGAATCCGTGATTTCCGTGACCGGCGAAATCGTCAAGCGGACGGATGAGACGGTGAACCCGAATCTGCCGACCGGCGCGGTCGAGGTGGTGATCCGTTCCATCGAGGTGCTGTCGCGCGCCGATCAACTGCCGATGCCGGTGAACCAGGATGCTAACTATCCGGAAGACATCCGCCTGAAATACCGCTTCCTGGACCTGCGCCGGGAAGACATGTACCGCAACATCATGCTGCGCAGCCGGGTCGTTTCGTCGATCCGCCAGCGCATGATCGGCCAAGGCTTCACGGAATTCCAGACACCGATCCTGACGGCCTCCAGCCCGGAAGGCGCGCGCGACTTCCTGGTGCCCAGCCGGCTGCATCCGGGTCAGTTCTATGCGCTGCCGCAGGCGCCGCAGCAGTTCAAGCAGTTGATCATGATCGCCGGCTTCGACCGCTATTTCCAAATCGCCCCCTGCTTCCGGGACGAGGACGCCCGCGCCGACCGCTCGCCGGGTGAATTCTATCAGCTCGATTTCGAGATGGCCTTCGTCACCCAGGAAGACGTCTTCGCCGCGATCGAACCGGTCCTGCACGGTGTGTTCGAGGAATTCGCCGACGGCCGCTCCGTCTCTGCCCTGCCGTTCGCGCGTATTCCCTACAAGGAATCGATGCTGAAATACGGCAGCGACAAGCCGGACCTGCGCAACCCGATCATCATCGCCGACGTGTCGGAAGCCTTCCGCGGGTCGGACTTCAAGATTTTTGCCCGCCTTGTCGAAGAAGGGAACGTTGTTCGCGCCATCCCGGCGCCCGGCGCGTCCGCCCAGCCGCGCAGTTGGTTCGACAAATTGAATTCCTGGGCCCAGTCCCAAGGGCAGGCGGGCCTCGGCTATATCAACTTCAAGGAAGACGGCGCGGCCGGCCCGATCGCCAAGAACCTCGACGACGCCCGGATCGCCGAGATCAAGGAAACCGCCGGCTGTCAGGACGGGGACGCGGTCTTCTTCGTCTGCGGCAGCGAAGCGGCGGCGGCCGACTTCGCCGGTGCGGCACGGACGGAAATCGGCAAGCAGTTGAACCTGATCGACGAGAACCGGTTCGAATTCTGCTGGATCGTCGATTTCCCGATGTTCGAATATGACGAGAAGGCGAAGAAGATCGACTTCTC
>CAYGKA010000042.1:0-42928 GCA_964350445.1 uncultured Flavobacteriaceae bacterium | reverse complement strand
CCAATGGCGAACTGTCCGGCAAGATCTACAATCCTTTCGGTTCACATTCCTGCGGTGGTAAATTCGTAATGAAACCCGTTCAATCCCAATAAGGGGACCCGTTAGGCCGCATGCGTGACGTTCGGGGCCTCCGGCATTGGGAAGGGGCAAACATTCTCATAGGCCTTGGCCGCGGTCAGGACCAGAGTGTCGGCGAATTTCGGTCCCACGATCTGCAACCCCACCGGCAATCCGTCGTCGCCGAAACCGCAAGGAACCGTCGCTGCGGGCTGCTGTGTCAGGTTGAAGGGATAGCTGAACGGCGTCCAATCCAACCAGCTCGACATCGCCGGATCCGGCAGGGTGTTGTCCACTGAGACCGCGGTGACGGGCATCATCGGGGTTAGCAACAGGTCATAGGTCTCATGGAATTTCGCCATGTGATAGGCAAGGTCCTCGCGCTGCTTGGTGACGTCCATGTATTGAAACAGCGGAAAGGACCGGCCGGTATACATGACCTCCCGCAGGCCGGGATCGATCATCGCCATTTGCTTGTCGGAAAATCCTCGGGCGATGGAGGCCGCACCGGCATACCAATGGGTATTGAAGGTCACGTCCGGACAAGCGAATCCGGGGTCAATTTCCTCCACCGTGGCGCCGAGGTCCTCGAAAACCTTCACTGCCGCGCGGACCTTTGCCTGCACATCCGGCGCGACCTTGGCGTAGCCCAGGTCCATGCTGAAGGCGATCCGCATTTCCCGAACCCCCGCGTCCAGGGTCTCCGTATAGTCTTCCGCGCCATCGGTGACCGCATACCAGTCGCGGATGTCAGGCTGGGTGATGACGTTCAGCATGAGGGCCGAGTCCGCGACCGTCCGCGTCATCGGGCCGACATGGGCGACCGTCCCCATCGGCGATAGAGGATAGGCGGGAACCAGGCCAAAAGTCTGCTTGATGCCGAAGATGCCGGTAAACGCGGCCGGTATGCGGATCGACCCGCCGCCGTCGGTTCCGATATGCAGCGCGCCGATGCCCAACGCGCAGGCCGTTGCCGCGCCGCCGCTGCTGCCGCCTGGGGTGCGGCTGGTGTTCCAAGGGTTCCGGGTGATGCCCGTCAGCGGAGAATCCGTCAAAGGCTTCCAACCGAATTCCGGCGTCGTCGTCTTGCCCAGGAAAACCGCGCCCTGCTCGCGCAGCCGGGCGGTGACCGGGGCGTCTTCACCGGCAGGCGTGTCGTCGCTGGTCAGAGATCCGCGCCGGGTCGGAACGCCTTTCATCTGGACAAGGTCCTTGATCGTGGCGGGCACGCCGTCGACAAGGCCCAAAGGGTCGCCCTTGCGCCATCTTTCCTCCGACGTTTTGGCGGCGGCCAACGCACCTGCCGCATCGAAATGGATGAAGGCGTTCACGGCGCCCTCGAACGCCTCATACCGATCGATCGCCGCCTGAACCGCCTCGACCGGGGAGGCCTCTCCGCTTCGATACAGCTGCACCAACTCCGTGGCCGAAGCCAGGGCCAAATCCGTCTTATCGGTCATCACGCTCTATCGCCCCCCAAGAGAATAGGTCTGAATCTAATCTATGATTGTCCGATTCTCGGCCGCCGAACCTTGGGCAGTTTGCGGAATGCCGCTCGCGACTTCCAGCAGCATTTTGTTCCGCACCGCTTCGGCGAAGCTCGTGTCTTTGTCGGCGATACGGACGAAGGAGCCGATGCCGCCGATCACGTGCTGTCGGTAATGTTCGTCCAGAGGCATGCCGCCCGGCCCGCGAAAACCACCGCCACGGGTCTTAACCACAAGGGCGTTGATGGTAATACCGCGGGCGACGGCGTCGTCACGGGCCATCGTCACGGGGCGCGCATTGATGTTGGGTCCATCGCCGCTGACATCGATGATCCGCCGCAATCCGTCTATGCCATTGGTGTCGAACTGGATCACCGCATAGTCGATTGCCGCACTGATGGCGTTATAGCCATAGGCCATCCGCGGCGCTGTTTCCAAGCGGCGGGCGAACCCTTCCGCGTCCTCTTTCCCGGCGATGATGGTCCAGTCGACGATGGTATGGACGGAATCGGCCGCGCCCCATTCGACATACAAAATGGCGGTTTTTCCGTACAAGCCGCCGGTCATCAGGCTCAGCAATGTCGGGTCGGTCACGGCCTTGGCATAGCCGCGCCGCTGCAGCGCAAGTTCTTCATCGTCAATCGACCCCGATCCGTCGGCCGCAATGACCAGTTCCAGGTCTACTTTTTCCTGCGCCGAAGCGCTGCCCGTTGCCGTCGCGGCGACGGCCAGTATGGCCGCGAAGGCCAGAATCGGTAAAACAAGGGGATGTCTTCCAATCATTGGCCGCCTCCAGATATGTCAGCCGAATTATACACCAGAAATATCGCGGCGCTGAGGCGGCATCTTCCGTCCCAGACAATGTTGAAGATAGAGCGGCCCGTCGAGTTTCCCAGGCTGGTGGCCGAAGAAGACGGTGGCGATATCAATATCGACCTCGGCCATACGCGGCTTTATGACGGCGGCGCGGCGGCTTATGCCGCGGGGCAGGTCGCCCGGTTCCTCGCCAAACCCGGCCGGCTCAGCATCAACCCGCCCGCGCTCGACTCAGATTGGGTGAAGGGCGAGAAACCGTTCTATGAAACGCTGATCGGCCGCTTCGGACCGCTGCCAGAACCGGAAAACGGCGATCCCGGCACGATGTCGGGCGCGCTGATCAGTTTCGGCGTGGGGCTGGGGCTTCACATCCCGTTATTGCTGAAATCGATTTCCGTCCGGGACCTGTTTCTGGCGGAGCAGTTCCCCGAATTTGTCGCCCTCAGTCTTCGGGTCACCGACTGGGCGGGCGTGATCGAGACTTTGGAGGCCAAGGGCGGGCGCCTGCATCTTTATCTTGAGACAAGCCCCATCGTCCTGGCGGCGCGCGTGTTCGAGGGTTTGCGGCGGCACTGCGCGCTGACTTTGGACGGGTCGTACGGTATCCGTCATTATGCCAGCCCGGTATTGGATGACGCGCATCGCCAATTTGCCGAAATGCTTCCCACCTTGGGCAGTTCCCATGGTTTCGTGGAGGATGAATGCCTGATGCTGCGCAATGCCGCGGCGGTGATGGAACAGCAGGGGGTCAAAATCGCGCCGCCGCGGGACATGGCGCCGCAGCCGCTCCCGGCGATTGTCGTCGGAAGCGGGCCGTCGCTGGACAAATCCATCGAACACATCCGGCGGCTGCGCGACCGTGTCCTGTTGATCAGCGGCGGCACCGCGCTAAGCGCGCTGCTGGGGCATGGGCTGAAACCCGACCTCCATTGCGAGGTGGAGAATGTGGCGGATATCGAGACCATCATCGCCGGTGTCGCTGACCGTTTCGACATTGCCGACATTCCGTTGCTGTGCCCGCTCACGGTGGACCCGCGCGTGCCCTCACATTTCCAGCATGTTGCCGCATTTTTCCGGGAGGGACTGACCCCGACATTGCTGTTCGGTGGGGAAATTGGGCCGTGGAACCATGCCGGGCCGACGGTGACGAATTTGGCTTTGCGCGCGGCTGTTTGGGCGGGCGCGCGTGAGGTCTATCTGTTCGGCGTTGATATGGGCGCGTCGGACACGGAAAAGCATCATTCCGATGCCTCCTTCTATGCCTGGGCGGGGGCGGGACGGGATGAAGCCTATTGGCGCTCGGGCGCCAATATGGACCGCTTTGACATTGCCGTGCCCGGCAATTTTCGGGAAACGGTCTTCACCAACAAGACTTTCTTGTTCAACAAGGCATTTTTCAGCACGTTCGCCGCCGCGCATCCGGCCATCGTCGTCTCCAACTGCAGCGACGGCGCGCGGATCGACGGGACGGTCCCGTGCCCGCCGGCGGACTTGGACTTCGGGCCGGCTGGGGAAGAACCAAATGCCCTGATCGGCCGTATATTCGGTTCGCTGCCGGGGCTTGAATCCGCTTTGCCCGCGGCTGAGCGGCAGGCCGTGTTATCGGACTATGCGGTCGCGCTTTCGGATTGGCGGGCGGCCGCCATGGCGGTTCTGGAGGCGCCGTCCGATTTCACGGAGATGATCGCGCGGTTCGGCACCCTGGTCCGCCAAACCGGCGATGCGCCAGGAACCGCCAGCGCTTGCTATGGCGGGACGATGTCCTTGATGCTGCACTATGCCTTCGCGCATTACCGCCGATTGAAGGCGCGCGAGCGTGACGCATTCGACGCAGCCTGCCGCGCGGCCCTACGCGACCGCATCGGCTGGATGGGCGCCCTTACAGATGCTGCCCTGTCCGGTACGGGGCCGGACAGGGCGGAGTCGGACAGTGCGGAGTCGGACAGTGCGGGGCGGGGCTGATCAGCGGCCCTTGAAGTCCGGTTTCCGCTTCTCGTTGAAGGCGGCGATGCCTTCGCGCCGGTCTTCCGTGTCGATCAGCGTGTTGTAGCACTCGATTTCGTAAAGGCGCGCCTGTTTCAGGGGCTGGTCGATCCCGCCATCCATGGCCGCCATGGCTTGGCGTACAGCCAGCGGCGCGTTTCCCGCGATCTGGCGGGCCGTCGCCATGGCGTCCGCCAACAGCGTTTCCCGGTCGCAGATCCGGTTCAGCACGCCCCAGTCGAGCGCTTGTTCCGAACTGAAGGGACGGCCAGAGAGGAGGATCTCCTTCGCGCGCCGCAGACCGATGGCGCGGGGCAGGTTCTGTGTCCCGCCGATGCCGGGAATCAGGCCCAGCGTCACTTCCGTGAGGGCGAAGCGGGAAGACGGCGCGCCATAGGCGAAGTCGGAAGCCAGAACCAATTCAAACCCGCCGGCATAGGCCGCCCCATTGACCGCCGCGATCACCGGGTTCGGGCAATCCATCAGGGCATAGGCCATGCGCTCGAACAGGTCGTGCTGTTTGTGCCAGTCGTCCGGCGACATGCCGTTGCGTTCCTTCAGGTCGGCGCCTGCGCAAAAGGCCCGGTCGCCGGCCCCGGTCAGTACCACGCAGCGCGTCTCGGGCGCGGCGGCAAGGCCGGTCCACACATCCAGTAGCTCCTCGGCCATCCGGGTGTTGAAGGCGTTGGCGATCTCCGGCCGGTTCAGCGTCACGAGAAGTACATGGTCGGACGGCGTCTCGACCTTGATCATCTGAAAATCGCTGTCGCCCATTGCATTCTCCCATTTCGACAATCGCCCGCCATCGGCGTGAATGGAGGGAGTTTTCAGGACTCGCGGGGATATGCCAAGACGTGCTGGCGAGGGAGGCGTGCCTACTTCGAGGTAGCGACGTAGACGCCATCCCAATCCGCCGGCGGCGGGTTTTCGCGGAATTCGGCGATGCGCTCGCAATAGATCGGGTAGAATTCGTCCATCAACCCGTTCAGGCGGCCTTTACAGGTTTCGGCGATTTCTTCCGCATGGTCCCATTCCTGCGACCGGTAAGCTTTCAAGAAGTCTTCGTGATACTGGCGCAAGGATTTGAATTCCTCGCTCTCCCGCATGTCTTTCCGACCCAACAGGGTGAAAATGCGGACGGCTTCGGATTTTCCTTTCACCGCGATCAAGTCCAGTTCCAGGGTAGCGAAGTTTTCCTTGGCTTCTTGATTGGTCGTGTCGCCGATCACCGTCTTGACGCCATAGCTCTTAGACTGGCCTTCGAGGCGGGCGGCGAGGTTCACGGCGTCGCCCAGGACGGAATAATCGAAGCGCTGCTCCGATCCCATATTGCCGACCACGACATCGCCGGTATTGATCCCGATCCCGATGTTGAGCGGCAGGTATTTCATGCCTGACTCTTCGGCTTCCCGCTTGCGGACGGTGTTGAGGGCCTCCAGCTGGTCGAACATGTCCAGCGCCGCCTCACAGGCATCCTTCTCCTGTTCCGGCACGTCCAGCGGCGCGTTCCAGAAGGCCATGATGCAATCGCCCATATACTTGTCGATCGTCCCACCCTTTTTCAGGATGGAGTCAGTCAGCGGCGTCAGCAGTCGGTTGATCAACACGGTCAGGCCTTGTGGATCCGTCTTGTACAGTTCCGAGATCGAGGTGAATCCGCGCACGTCGCAGAACAGCAGCGTCATCTTCTTGGTTTCGCCGCCCAGCACCAGCTGATCGGGGTTTTCCGCCAGTTGCTCGACCAGGTCGGGCGACAGGTATTGCGCGAAGGCGCCGCGGACCTGCTTCTTCTCCTGCGCGTCGCGCGCGTAGTTGGAGAAGGCGAGGACCGCGTAGAGCAGGAATATAGATGCGCTGGGATAGGCCGGGTCCAGGAAGGTCAATTGTTCGTCGAACAAATACCAGCTGGCATAGACCAGTCCGCCGCAAACGAAGAAGACAATGCCCAATGACACGAACGGCCCTAGGCGCGGCACGGTCACGATCAGAAGCAGGCCGGCGATGACAAAGACCAGGATTTCCGTGGTATACATCTCCACCGGATGTTTCAGCACGGTCCCCTGAATGATGGTTTCGATGAGATTCGCGTGAACCTCGACCCCCGGCAAACGGGGTTCGATCGGTGTTGCCCGGATATCGAGAAGACCGACGGCGGAGGTGCCGACCAAGGCCAACCTGCCTTGCAGCCGTTCCACCGGGACACGTTTGTTGAGCACATCCGCGGCGGAAACATAGAGGCGGCCTCTATTGTCCTCGGTATTGAACTGGTCTGCGGCAGCATAATAAACCCAGACCCGGCCCTTCTCGTCGGTCGGTATGACAAAGCCCTTTGTGCCCGGCACCTGCAGAACGACGTCCTTGATCCCGCCGGGACCGATGCGAGTCAGAATCGAATTGCCGCCATAGGCGACGCGCAGCATTTCCAGGGCCAAGGTCGGTTTTACGACGTCTTGAACGATTTTCATGATGGGGACGCGCCGCACCAAACCGTCGAACTCTTCATCGACGGAGAAGAACGCCCGGCCCATGGCCGCGGCCTCGATTTCAGGAACGTTCGACTTCAACTCCGTAAAGTTCAGCATGAAGCTTCTGGCGAACTCTTCATCCGACAACGGAACGCCGTCGCGTTGAGGTTCGAAGTTCTGGACGGTGCGGTCCTTCAGATAAGCCTTCACCGAGCTTTGCATCGCCACCTCGGGCGGCTCTGTCAAAGGCACGTTCTTTGTGCCTGCCTGCCCGACGACGGTCCGCATCGTGCGCATGATGTTCGCCATGTATTCTTCATTGGACGGCAGTTTGGCGATCTCGTCCAACAGCGCCTGGTCCGCCCGCATTGTCTTGACCAACGCAGTCGAACTCGTCTTGTCGACTTCGGGGAAGACGGCATCGAAGCCGATCATCGCCATGCCATAATCCCGCGTGGCTGCGATCAGGTCGCCGATCTGCGTTCGGGTCCAGGGCCATTGCCCCACTTCATTCAAGGAACGCTCATCGATATCGATGATAACGACTGGACTCTGTGCCGGAGGTACCCGCGGTTTAATACGGTTGAAGGCGTCGAAGGTTTTTAAACGCAGTGCTTCGACAACTTCCGGATCAATAACGCGCAAGGCAACTGTCGCGGTCAGCACGGCGAGCCCCAAAAGGGTCACACGGCTGAGTTTCCACCAGGGGCCGCGCGATTTTTTCTTCTTCTTTTTCTTGGATGAGCCGCCGAAAAGAGTGCGCGCACGCGAAAACAGGCCACCGTTGCCGGTGCCGTCGGATGCATCCTGACGTGCCAAAGTCGCGTCGACCATGGCGGCAGTGTAGCGGCAACTTTCCCCCTCGTCTTGCGAAAATTACTGCCGATGTTGCCGTAAGTTCCGGCGGATACTTTGCTGACGGTAGTATTTTATCGATTTTGACTGGCGAAAAACCGCGACTCGCTTACGGTTACTCTATGCGTGAAAGACAGTCTGCAGCTCAGAATAGGGACAAGACCGGGCTCCGGCGGGCGTTTCGAGCCCGTTTGGCGGCTGTTTCGGCCGCCGTCCTGCTTTTGGCCGGCTGCGCACAGAGCGGTCAGGACGGGGGTGGTCTGTTTTCCAGCAAACCCGCGGTCGAAACGCCGGTCGGTTTCACGGCGGAGGAACGGCTGCTGGCGCAAGCCGCACCGCGGTTTCAGGTCGGTGACTGGTTTCATTTCGACAATCCTGACGTGACCTGGCGGGTCGTCGCGGTCCGCGGCGAAGAGGTAGATTGGGTCGCCGATAGCGGTGAGACTCAGGCGACCAGCCACAATCCGCTGATGCCGGCCCTGGCCTGGAGCAGCGAGAGCCGGGGCAGCGGCCGCCGATTGATCAGCGATGTGAACGGCGAACTGTTTCCCTTGCAGGTCGGCCGCAGGATGACTTTCAAGTCCACCGTCAGTACCGACAAGCCGCCCTACGCCTGGGAATTCCAATGGGTCTGCGAGATCACGGCGGAAACGCAAGTGGTCGGGCCGGCGGGTACCTATAACACCTATGAAATCCCGTGCGGGCGGCAACGGCCGGACGAGGTGACGTTCTATTACGCGCCGCGCGTCGGAAACTACGTGCGCCTGGATGCGGCCAATACGAAGGGCAGCGGCGTCATCCGGCGCGATTTGCTCTCCTTCGAACGGGTCGCCTATCTGCAGGACGGTACCCGCATCGTTTCGTCGGGTGGCGAAGACTACCAACCGGGCTTCAAACAGACCGATCCCGCCGCGCCGCCCCCGCCGGACGAACCCTATGCCGGGGTTCAGCCGCTACCCGTCCAGGTCTCGGACGCGATGGCGGATTTGAAGAACGGTGCCCAGGGTGGTGCGCCGGCCGCCGGCCCGATGAGCCTGTCGGCGGAGGAAACGGTCGTCGCGCCGAAGCAGGACGGGGCGAAGGCTGCTGCCGCACCCGCTCAGCAAGCCAGCCAGCAAGCGTCGCAACAGGTTGCTGCCGCGACGGCCGGCGGCACTTATCTTGTCCATCTGGCTTCTTACAAGGATGCGAAAAACGCCGATGCGGGATGGGTCACGTTGAAAGCCGGCTTCGCGAATTTGCTTTCGGGCATGGCCCCGACGGTCAAACGCGTGGACCTGGGCTCGAAAGGCATTTTTCATCGGCTTTACGCCGGACCGCTGACGAATGCGGAGGACGCCAAGAAACTTTGCGCGGCCTTCAAGCAACGCGGCGTCTATTGCAAACCAGAAAAGGGCTAGGGGCGAAAAGCCGGTCCTACTGGGTGTTGACGATGAAACCCTGGTCGGAATCGCCGCCGTCTTCCTGCGACGAGCTCGGCGCCGTCATGGCGGTCGCATTCCCGGAAGACTGCTGCAGGAAGAACCAACTTCCCCCCGCCAGAACGCCGACCGTGACACCGAAGACCAAAACCAGGGCCGCCAGAATGGCCGTCGTCAGTTTTCTATTCCGGTGCAGGGCGTTTATTTCGGCAAGGCTCCGGTCCAGCTTGGTCTGTATCTCGCCCTGCCCTTCGTTCATTTCGGCTTGAAGACGGATGAGCGCGGCGGAAAGATCGGCCCGCAGCGCGCCATGCGCTTGCTGAACGGATTTGGATTCGGCGGCGATGATCCGAAGAGCGGCGCGAACCTGCGCTTCCACGGCCGACAAATGAGCGCGAAGCTCCTCACGGGACAGGTCGGTCATTTGTCCAAATACCCTTTAAATCCATCTCGTTCGCCCGGCTGAAGTCGCCTGAAGCGTCAAAGGACGCATGCGCACAAACCCTGCGGCTTCACACCCCATCCAAGGCCAACAAAAGCAAAAAGACGCGCCAACATCAACAAAATTTGGCGGAAACAACCGGAAGTATTACACCGGCGGGCCAAAGTAAAAGCGCCTAAGAGCCGTGTGAAACTGCCTCAGCGAAAATAGTGATCGCCGTTATGTTCTAGCATTGCCACCGGCACATAGTGAATTTCGCGCAGCAGCTTGCGACGGATGGCGCGCCGAAAATCGTCGTAATCGGTCGCCTTCTCGACGAAGGCGCCCGGCCCGCCGATGACTTTATTCCGGAAATAGTAGTCCAATGTAGGATCCTCCAAGAGGATCGCTAACCCGTTGATCGTGATACCGTTCATCGCGGCGATGTCCCTTGCCTGCGGCATGTACGGCCCGTTGTTGTTCCGTCCGTCCGCGGAAATATCGATGGTGCGGCGGGCGGCCTGGAATTCCGATTGATTGAAATAGTCTATCGAGGTGTAGACCGCCGCCGCCATCGAGGTGGCGCCGTCGGCGGTCAGCCTTGGCAGGCTGGCGATCCGGCCGCCGACCGCAGCGGCATTCGCCTGCGTCACGCGGGTCCAGGGAAGAGCCTTGATCTGGCTGTATTCGCTGGACCACTGCAGCAGCGCCAGGGCGATCGACCCGCTGGGCCCTTCGCCGATGGCCTGCTGAATTTCGGGCTGAAGGAAGGCGTCGCCGATTGCGCCGATCTGCAGATTGTATTCCCGTTCGTCCACGCTGTAGGAGCAATCGATGGCCAGGATCAACTGCAGGTCGACAACCTGCAACGCCCCCGCCGAACGGGGTAGAAACGTGGCGCCGCAAGCCGCGCCAACGCCGGCGAGAGCCGATTTCAGGAAAGTCCGTCGGTTCGAGGCGAGCATCATGCGATTAGACTTTGTATCCCCGCCGCGTTCAACTGCAATCCCGGCCAGGGGGAACTTCTTGCCGAAAACCGGCCCAAGCACGCTTTCGCAAACCAGCGCAGCGCGCTAATGACTTCCATGGTCTATGTTCTGGCATCTTTCGTGGCGGGTTATCTGATGTTGGTCGGCGCACTTTACGCCTTCCAGCGAAATCTGATGTACCATCCCGATCAAACGATCGCGACGCCGCAGACCTTCGGTGCGCCGGACATGCTGGCGGAACGCCTGCAGACGTCGGACGGGTTCCCCTTACTCGCCTGGTGGAAGCCGCCATCGACGCCGGACGCGCCGGTCCTGCTCTATCTTCATGGCAATGCGGGTCATCTCGGGGACCGGGCAGACAAGGTGCGGCCTTATCTCGATGCCGGCTATGGCGTCTTGCTGGTCACCTACCGCTACAATGCCGGCGCGGGCGGTTCCCCCAGCGAAGAGGGTGTTACGGAAGACGGCCGCACGGCCTTGTCCTTTTTGCGCAATCAAGGGATCGACGACCGTCGGATTGTGCTCTACGGCGAGTCCCTCGGGACCGGGATCGTCGTCAAACTGGCGACGGAAAGACGGTACCGGGCGGTCGTCCTTGAAGCGCCGTATTCCTCCATCGCCGATGTCGCGGCGTCGATCTATTGGTATGTTCCGGTTCGTCTACTGCTGCGGGACCACTACGACTCCACGGCGGTCGTCGCGGATATTCAGGCCCCGCTTCTGATCGTCCATGGCAGGCAGGACCGGGTCATTCCCGTCCGGTTCGCGGAACGCCTGTTCGCTGCGGCGGTGGAACCCAAGCGCCTGGTCCTGGTTGACGACGCGCATCACACCAATCTCTACGATTTCGGAATGGGCAGGGTGGTTCTGGACTTCCTGTCCGACACGCCGCCGGTCAGCCGCCCTTAGCGCGGGCCAGGGCGTCCGGTGTGTCGATATCCAGCAGTACACCGCCTTCGGTCTCGACTTCGCAGACCTCGTCCTCATGCGCTCCGATCAAACGGCGCGCGCCGGTATCGCCTTCCAACGCACTCATCTCATCGGCGAAACGGCGGGCGAACAATACGGGGTTGCCGCGCTTTCCCTGATGAACGGGCATGCAGATCGCGCGGCCCTCCAACGGGTTAAAGGCGGCGACAAGTCTATCGATATCCTCTGTGCGAACGGTCGGCATGTCGCCCAGGCAGATGATGAAGCCGTCGCAATTCTCGGGCAGGGCCACCAGCCCGGCTTTGACGGATGTGGAAAGACCGTCGGCATAGTCCGGATTGTGGACGAAGGTCAGGTCGATCCCTTCCAAAGCCTCTCGGACCCGATCCGCCTCGTGCCCGAGCACGACGCTGACGCCGCTGGCTTTCGATGCGATGAGGCGCTGCGCCACGTGACGCACCATGGGAATGCCGTCCAGTTCGGCCAGCAGTTTGTTGTGGGCGCCCATGCGCGTCGAGCGCCCGGCGGCCAGTAGAATGGCTGCGATGCGCGGCGCGCGTTGCACCCCTGCCTGGCCCACGCCGGGACCGGAACGGGGCTGCGGTCGTGTTTCGATTTCCTTCAACAGGCCGCCCGCGCCCATTTTCATGATATCGACCCGGGTGACCGGAATGTCGGCGGCCAGACGCTCCAACACCCAGTCGAAGCCGTTCAACTTGGGGGATCGCGCACAGCCGGGCATGCCGACCACGGGTATGCCGTGCAAGGTGCCGAACAGCAGCAAGTTGCCGGGGTCGACCGGCATGCCGAAATGGTCGACCGTGCCACCCGCCTGCTCGATCGCTGTGGGGATCACGTCCCGGCGGTCGGTGATCGCCGATGCCCCGGCGATGAAGATCAAGTCCGGACGTTCCATGTCGTGCAGGTTCGAAATCGCCTGAGCCAAATCCGCAGTATCATGCGGTACTCGGATTTCCGCCGCCAGAAGCGCGCCGACCTTTTCCAGCCGTGCGGTCATGACGCCGGTCGTCTTGTCGAGGATGCTTTCCTTGGTGTCCTTCAATCGCGTCTGAATAAAGACCGCGCGTTTGGATACAAACGGCGGAACCGCAATCATGGGGCGGGCCTTGCGCGCGATTTCTTCGCAGCGGGAGACGAGGTCCTCCGGTGCGGCGAAGGGTATGACCTTGATCGTCGCGACCATCTGGCCGGGCTGGACGACGGTATAGGGCGGCACGGTCGCGATGGTGATTGCTTCATCCAGCAGGTTCAGAGCGTCGACGGCGGCAACGTCGATCCGCGCGACCCCGGCCGCATCCGCGATCAGGTTGACCCGCCCTGTGAAGGGCGCGCTGATGCTTTGCCCGGGACCGGCCGCCGCCTTGGCGACGCGAAGTGCGGCCAGGTCTTCATGAACGTCGCCGGAATCCAGTGTCGCCGCGATTACCGTTGAGACCCCTGCTTCCCGCAAGGCATCCAGGTCCGGTTCTGTCAGAACGCGCCCTTTCTTCAGGCGTTTCGACCCGGCCCGCGTCGAGTGGACGAGGATGCTGCCCAGGGCGTCGTCGATGGGGGTTTCGCCGAACTGCATGGCCGGTTCCGTTCAGCCTTTCCGGCGCGGTCCGCGCAGGGCGAGTGTCGCCTGGGCAAGGGTTGCAACCGCGATTTCCGCCGGTGAAACGGCGCCCAGATCCAGGCCTACCGGGGCGTGCAGGCGGCCGATCTGTTGCGCGCTCAGACCGGCTTCCTTCAAACGCTCCTCCCGCTTGGCATTGGTTTTTTTGCCGCCCAGGGCGCCGATATAAAAGGCATCGCTGCGCAAGGCGGCTTCCAGGGCGGGATCGTCGATCTTGGGGTCGTGAGTCAGGGTCACGACGGCGGTGCCGCGATCCGGCGGCGTTTCTTCCATCACTTCGTCCGGCCACCGCTGGTCAAGCACCACGCCGGGAAACCGCTCCTGCGTCGCCCAGGCGGTGCGCGGGTCTATCACCGTCACGTCGTAACCGGCGATCTTCGCCATCGGGGCGAGTGCTTGGGAGATATGAACCGCGCCGACGATCATCATCCGCTGCGGCGGGTTGAAAGGTTGGACGAAAACCCGCCGCCCTTCGGACTCCAAGGTACGGCCCTTGTCCTGCGCCATGACCTGTTCGATCGCCTGCACCAGTTCCGTCAGGGCGGGCAGGGGGGCGCCATAAAAGGCCTCACCGACGACCAGCGTCTGCGCGCCCGACCCCAGGTCGGTCACAAGCGTTGCCGGTTCGCGGTTGTCCCGCGCCTGGCGCAGTTCTCTCAAGACGATGCGTTTCATACTCTAGGCATCCATTCTTTCGACGAAGACTTCGATTTCACCGCCGCAGGCCAGACCGACTTCCCAGGCCATCGCATCGGAAACGCCGAATTCCAGCGTGCGCGGCTTACCGTCTTCCATTGCCTCCAAGGCTTCGGTGATGACCGCGCCTTCGATGCAGCCGCCCGAGACGGAGCCCGAAAACCGGCCGTCGGCGTTGATCGCCAATTGACTGCCGATCGGGCGGGGGGAAGACCCCCAAGTCCGGACGACCGTCGCCAAAGCGACTTTGTCGCCGGCATCCAGCCAGGCTTCCGCCTGCGCCAGCACATCGTCCTGCGCGTTGTCCTGCGGTGGTTGGGTGGTCATGACAGGGCTCCCTCCAAGTGCCGGCCCTGGGGCCGGGTCGATCAAGCGGCAGCGGCGCGCCAGCGCGCCATTTCCCGACGGCTCAAGGATGCGTCCTTGCCGAGCGCCAAGGCCAATTCGCCCAAGCTGTTCAGGCTGTGCACGGCACGGAATTCGTCCACATGCGGCATCATCGCGCGCGCCCCCGCGGCCTTCGGCGCATAGGCGTCATATCTAAGAAGCGGGTTCAGCCAAATCAAACGCCGGCACGATTTGTGAAGACGCTCCATTTCCTCCGCGACGCCGTCGGCCCCTTCGCGGTCCAAGCCGTCGGTGATCAGGATGACGACGGCGCCCTGGCCCAGAACACGGCGCGACCAGTTCTTGTTGAACTCGTGCAGCGCGTGGCCGATGCGGGTGCCGCCGGACCAATCCTCCACCGCCTCTGAAATCGTATCGACAGCGGCGTCGGGATCCTTGTAGCGCAGATAGCGCGTGACATTGGTCAGCCGCGTGCCGAACAGGAAAGTATGAACCCGGTCCCGGTCGTTGGTCAGCGCATGCATGAAATGCAGCAGCATGCGCGCATACCGGTCCATGGAGCCGGAGATGTCGCACAGCACGACCAGCGGCGGTGGCCGGCGCGTGCGCTTCCGGCGTTTGATGTTGGCGAGATCGCCGCCGAAACGCGCGGCTTCGCGAAGTGTCGCGCGCATATCGACGCGCCGGCCCATCGGATGCGGCTGAAACCGGCGGTTCGGAATCTGGCGGAGCGGCAAGGTCAATTTCCGGATCGCTTCCCGGGCTTCGGCCAATTCCGCCGAAGACATTTTCTCGAAGTCCTTCTCGCTCAATATCTCATCGCGGGAGAAGGTGAGCGTCGCGTCCATCTCGAGCAACTCTTCGTCCGGCTCGCCGGCTTCGTCCTCTTCGTCGCCCGGCTTGTCACGGGACAGGGCATCGGCGACACGGCGGGACATTTCGTCCTTTGGCGGGGCGGCGCCTTCGTCCAGTTTCGTGGTCGGGAGCAGCATGCCCATCATTTTTTCCAGCAGGTTGGGATTCCGCCAGAAGAAGTGAAAGGCCTGATCGAAAACGTCGCGCTGGTCACGCCGGTTCACGAAAACCGCGTGCAGCGTCCAATAGAAGTCCTTGCGGGAAGCGACGCCGACGGCGGAGACGGCCTTGACCGCCTCAAGCACCTTGCCAGGGCCGACGGGCAGGCCGGCCTTCCGCAGCACGCGGGCGAAATGCATTATATTGTCGGCCAGGCGGCCGCCATCGGCTTCGCCCAGGAAAAAGTTGGGGGCGACGAGCTGGTTCACCGCCTCCAGATCGTCTTCGCTGGGGCCCGCCGTCATGCGGTTTCCTTCTGGTTCATTTCCGCCTTGACCTCGTCCAGGATGCGGGCCGCTTCCGACCCCTGGATCTTGGCGATATCGTCCTGATACTTAAGCAGGGTGCCCAGCGTGTCATTGATGGTCTGCGGGTCCAGCGTCAGGCGGTCCAGCTGGGTCAGCGCATGAGCCCAGTCGATGGTCTCGGCGACGCCCGGCAGCTTGAACAGGTCCAGGCTGCGGATCTTTTGGACGAAGGCGACGATCTGCCGCGACAGGTCTTCGGACGCGGTCGGCGCCTTCACCCGCAGGATCTCGAACTCGCGCTCCGCATTCGGGTAGTCGACCCAGTAGTAGAAGCAGCGGCGCTTGATGGCGTCGTGGATTTCGCGCGTCCGGTTGGAGGTGATGATGACCAGCGGCGGTGTTTCGGCCTTCACCGTCCCCATTTCAGGCACGGTGACCTGATAGTCGGACAACACTTCCAGCAGGAAAGCCTCGAAAGGCTCGTCCGTTCGGTCCAATTCGTCGATCAGCAGGACCGGCGGGCCGCCTGCATGAGGTTCCAGCGCGCGCAGGATCGGCCGTTTGGTCAGGAACCGTTCCGAGAAAAGTTCCGATTCCAACGTCTGCCGGTCGGTGCCGCCGGATGCTTCCGCCATGCGGATTTCCAGCATCTGGCGGGCATAGTTCCATTCGTAGACGGCCGACGAAACGTCCAGACCCTCGTAGCATTGCAGGCGGATCAGGTCCCGGCCCAGCGTGCTGCTCAACACTTTCGCGATTTCCGTCTTCCCGACGCCGGCTTCGCCTTCGAGAAAAAGCGGCCGCTTCAGTTCGAGGGACAGAAACAGCGCCGTCGCCAAGCTGCGGTCGGCAACGTAGTTGCCGTCGCCCAGAAGGGAGAGCGTGTCGTCGACAGTCTTGGGCAGGCTTTTTGTCATCGTCTGGTCACCGTTTTCTTGATCCATTCGCGTGCCGATGACCGTGCCGATGGTGTGTTTCTAGGGCAGGAATTGGCGGCTGCCAAAATCGCACAAAAAACACGGCCCGAAGGGACCAGGAAAGGACGGCCAAGGCTTCCCTTAGATATGACGCGCCATCCTATATGGGACAAGTGCCATTCCGGGAATAGGAGCCCGGCCCGTGCGGCCTTTATCGCCGCAGGGCGGGAATCTGGACCGGTTGGGCGGGTTCTAGAATTTGCGCTGCCACTGCCCTGATTGGGTCAGGAACCAATATCCGCGCGGCGCTGATTGGTAGATCTTGTTGGCGTAAAGCTTGCCGACTTCGGACGGACTTACATTCTCGCTGGCAGCGAGTTTCTTGTAGTAGTCCTGCCGTTGCCGATTGATCGAGCGGACGAGCCCGACCACATCCGCCGGCGCGTTGTCGGTGCGAACTTGGGCATAGCCGTCATAGCGTTCGCCGACGATCCCCTCCGCGCGTGGGCCGTCCAGCGGATCCGCCATGGCTGCGTGGCTGCCGGCGAAGAAGACCGTGCAGAGGATCGCCAGGGCGCGCAAAACCAAAAACACGGCAGGTGTTGGGTTAGAAGAGCGGATTGTTTGCAACATCTTCCTGTGCCTTCTCCTCCAGTTTCACACGGACTTCCGCGTCCAGCTTCACGTTGAGATTGATGGTGATCGGCTCTTTAGGGGCTTCGACCTTCACGGTCGGCGTGCACCCTGCAATCAGCAAGGGGGCCGCAATCCCAATCATCAGTAGCCGATAGGCTGTCATATCGCCGTCCTTGGCAGGTCCATCAATCCGGTCAAGCGGAAGCTTAGCCGGAACCGCAGGATAGGAACAGGTAAAGACGGCGAAATTAAGGCGAATGTCCAGCGGGTGCGTACGGCGGTCAGCGCAAGGCCTTTTGCAGAATGACGTCCATTTCGTTGTAGATCGTCAGGAAGGTCTTGATTAGCCGCCCATATTCGCTTTCCAGGTTTATCGTGACGTCGAAGGGATATCCTTCCAGCACGTCCGGGTTATTGCCCTCCAGATGAAGCGTGACGATGCCTTCGCCGAATTCGGGGATGTCGATGCCAAGGGTCAGGACCTCGTAATGGAAGTTTTCCAGGGCCTGGACCAGCAGCGCCAGGTTCTCGTTGCCTTGGGCCGCTGCCCGCAAGGCCTCGCCGCGGTAGCGCAAGACACCTGGGTTTTCGGCCTTCAACTCGCCACGCTCGACGACGACGGCTTCCTCCGACACACGGAAAGCCAAGTCCCCCGTCAGGCTTCCCGTGCCTTCCAGCCCCTCGATGTTGAGCAAATCGGCCAAGGCGTCCAAGTCGATAGCGGCGGCATGGGCGCGACCTGTCATGGACCCGGCCGCTGCATTGGCTAGGCCTTCCCGAATTGTGACGGTTCCGCCCAGGAACTGCGCTTCCAGTGACTGGACTTCCATCTCCCCCGTCTCGCGCAGGGAGAAGGTTTCCTTGAACGGAATGGTGCCAAGAATGTCGGACGAGAGCGAGCCCGTCAGGGTGGCCGGGCTTAAGGTGGCTGGCGGTCTCGACAGGTCGAACGTGATGGTGCCGAGGACCGAAACAGCGATGCCGTCCGTCAGGACCGAGCCGATCTCGGCGATCTGCAGGTCGGCATAGCCGCTGACGGCGCCGTTCTGATAGGTCAATTCGCCATCGATGCGAATCGAACCGTTCGGGTCGGACCTGCCGAGGTCGACCAAGTCGGTCAATTCGCTCAAGTCCGCGCCCCCGGGGCCGAGCGGGATGTCCCCCGACCCGAAACTCATGACCAGGTCCCCACCTATATAGTGGCCCTTGGCATGCACGGCGACGACGTCGTCGATCGAACCGGAAAGATTGAAATCGACGTCCCCGTTTGCATCCGGTTTCGCATTGCCCAACAGAACCAAGGGACGTTTCAGCACCCGAAGATCGCCCAACCGGACTTCTTGGACCGCCGCCGACAGATCGATGCCGTCGTCGTCGATCCTAAAAGTCGCGTCGAAGGCAGGTGCTGTCAGGCCGGGCCCCGGAACGTCGGCGCCGGCATCTGTGATGGTAACTTTTGTCCCATCGGCGGTCCGTGTGGCGGACAGTGCCCCCTCTGTAGTCAATCGGTCGGTTTGTATTTGAAAGCGGGCGCTCGCGCGCGCTGATCCGTTGCTGCCCTGGGCGGCGGTCAGGTCATTGAATGAGGCCCGCCCGGAAACCGGCCCGTGTCCCGGCGCCAAGGCGATGGTCAGAGCCTTCGTCTCTGCAAGAAACTCGCCTGCCGGCTGGAGGAATATTTCGAAATCGGACGGGAGGGAGGCGCTCAACCCGCCGCTTTCCGTGACCAGCCCGCCGGTTCCGGTGAAGCGATTGCCGTCTCCGTCCGTTACGATTTCGATCGCCAGTGTGTTCTTGGCCGTCACGGTCACGGTATCTCCGATCATATCCAGAACGGCGCCGGGAAGATCGATGAGATAAGGGCTTTCGGACAGCGTCACGGACGCCTGGAACCCTTTATCGAATTTGACGGTTGTCCGTTTGCCTTTGTCGAATTCAAAACCGCCATGAATATCCGCTTTCACCATGCCAGGCAGGGGTACGCCCGACAGGTTCAGTAAGCCCGTCATCTTGACGGGCAGGGCCGCGGGATCGGCTTGCGCTTCCGCTACCGAAAGGGGGGCGGTCGTTGTGTGGGCCTCCGCGGTCCCGAAGGGTGTATCCAAGGTGAAGGGGAAGGGTTCGAAAGAAAGGGTCCGCAGGGACAGAGAAGTATCGGCACCGTATCCGGCTGTTAGCCGGAAGGGTGCTTCGTCCGTGCCGATATCGGCGCGATAGATGCCGGGGGGCAGTTCAGGGAGCGCCGCCAAAGGTTCGGCGATTTCCAGATCGATCCGCAAGGGCGTAACGGCTTCGATCTTGGCCGTTTGCTCGGCGAAGGAGGCTGCGAGGACGAGGAAGCCGCCGCCCTTCGCGCCACCCTGGACCGGGAACCCGACCGCGCCCGCGCTCAGCAGCAGGTCGCCTTCCAACCCTTCCGCCAACCGCGTCAGCGCGTTTTCTTGCGACAGATCCGTGCCGCCCCGGAAGGCTATGGCGCCGTTCAGCAGGGCATAACCCTTCGGCGTTTCGACGTAGAGGTCGATGGTCTCCACCACCATCTCGCCGATCGAAAGGGGAAGTTTCGGCAAATCGTCTTCACCCTTCTCCGCCGGGCCGGGCGCAAGCGTGTCGATCAAATCGACCCAATCCGCGAAGGAGAGGGCGGCGTTCAGCGACCCGATCCGGATCGACGGCAAGGCGAACTGCCAGTCTTTCCCGAACCCGAATTCCACGGTGACGTCCTGCGCCGTTAGCGGTCCACGGTAGCGGGCGCGGAATTCCGAAACGGTTATCGACGACAGGGTGAGGTCGCTGATCCGGACGGAGACGGGGCCGAGCGACGTTTCCGGCTGGTAGGTGTCGATCACCCATTCCGTCAAAGGGATGCGGTTGAGCCAGGCCAAACCCATTGCCCCGGCGAGGACCACAAGGACGATCAACAGTGCGGTGCCCAGGCGGCGCATATCAGCCCGGCTTCCCGCCGCCCGGCTTGATGGGGGTTGCGGCGGCCCCTCTCTCCAAGGCCTGTTTCCTGTCTATCGGACGGGGATCGCGCGCATCGCCCGGCGGATGTTCTTCCGGCGGATAGAGCGCGATTTTCTGCCCGGCGGGATCGGTGTTGCCGTCCAAATCCAATTGCCGTTCGTTCGCGCCGGCGCGGGGCGCGACGGCGACGCCGTCCACCTGCTCAAGGTCGAACCACCACTTCTTTGCCTTGTTGATCGACCCGTTGCCGAATTTGTCGTCCCAAACGGCAATGGTCTTTCGGCTGGCCGGCAGGTTGATGGCGGCCCAAAGCCCGGCGCGATGGGACAACAGCCCTTCGGTGTTGAAGGGACAGGTCTTCATGCAGCGCCCGCAGGCCGATCCTTTCGGGTTGGTGACGCGGTACCGTGTGCAGCGCTCCACATCCGGTTTCCAGATTTCATATCCGTTATATTCGATGCGCGGGCCCAACGGGATCGCGGAACAGGGGCATTCACGGGCGCATTTCGTGCATTTCTCGCAGAAATCCAGCAGGCCGAAATCGACCGGCTTGTCCACAGTGAGCGGCATGTCGGTGGTGAGCACGACGGATTTGAAACGGGGCCCGACAAAGGGGTTCAGAACCAGTTCACCGATCCGGCTCAACTCTCCCAACCCCGCCCATAGGATCAGCGGGATGTGCAGCACCTCGGAATCCGCATTGGTCTGCGACCGTGCGTCATGGCCCAGTCTGCGCAGATGGGCGGCCATGACGCCGGCGATTTGGGCGCCGCGCATATAGGACCGCATGGATTGCGCGCCCGATATCCAGTCGTCGCCGCTCGACCCTTCCATGGTTTCGAAACCTTGGTCGATCAGCATGACGACGGCGTATTTGTGCCGGATGGGTACCGGCTTGCCGTCGGCGTCGTGGGTGTACCAAGCGTAATCCTTCGCCTCGCAGATCCCCACCATATCGACGCCGAGGTGATAGGCGAGGCCTTTGACGGCACGGGCGTTTCGGTCGGCATCCTCCGTGCCCGGGCGGGGCGCGTCCGCGCTCTCCCCGTGCTGGAAGGGGACCATGCCCCGGATCAGGGGCACCATGGCAAAGGCATAGGGGTTCTTCACCGCGAAGCGGTTGCGTTCCCGCTGCGCCTTTTCCCCTAAATCCCCCATCAGGGCGCGTTGAAAGAACTCCGCCCGCTTCGCGACGCGTTTGATCTTGGCTTCGTTCACCATGGTCGTGGGGCGGTCGACCCGGCGGATCTTTTCCATCGGAAAGGGCCCAAGATGCAGCGCGCGGCTGCCGGCGGTATCGAACGGCGTCGCCGTGCCGCCCAATCCCAGCCACCAGGATGGACCTTTCGCCTTGATCGCCGCCACCGCACCCCGAGCCGCCAGCGGGGTTTCGTCCGTGATCGTAAAATCCGTTGTGACGGCGGCGAGCCGGAAGCCGGTCCCGATGAAGGGATGGGCCGCCTTTCCGTTCGATGCTTCCGTCAACCCGCATTGCTGGCTGAGCGCCGCGATATCCACCTCCGCACAATCGGGGAAGGAGAAATGCGCCCGCGCGGCATACCCCATGTTCCGCAGGTACCCGGCAAGACACACGGCGATTTCCGCCGCGCGCAGGTCCGCGACCGCATCGGCGGCCCCGTCCAGCCACGGAAAGGCGGCTTCGTTCGGGTCGGGCATCTGTCCATGCGCGACCAGGATGACGAGGGCATGGTCGTGCGCGTCGGGCAGGCCAGCTTGCCGGGCGCCAACGGGTATCCGGCAGGTTCCGGCCCCGGCGGCGTCCAGAAAAAAGCACCCGGCCTTTAGATTGTCCGTGCGAATCTGCGGGTCTTTTGGAATGGGCGCTGTCGCGGCGGCTATAGGACCGTCTCGATTCTGGCGGTACAGATCCACATAGGGCCCGAAGACGTGGGGAAGCGCACCGGCAGATCCGGATGGGGCGCACACCTGCTTCGGCACAGGGGCGACAGCGCTGCCGCCCGCCGGGTGGCGGGGCAGGCGCTCCATCGGATATCGGCCCAGGTGAACCGGCCGGTCGGCATGGGAAAACAATCGCATGGCCGAACGGTAGACCATGCGCGCCGGGTTTTGAACACGGATTACGCGGCGTTGAAGAGAACCGCCTTGCCGGCGATTGCGCTATTTCGAACAGCAGGCATGACTGTTATTCCATCCCCAGTGGGGAAAACCCGACCGGAAGGCTATATTAAGGCCGGATCGGCCGGGGAAACGCCCGGGCTAACAGTGTGATTTTGGATGGGAAGAGACAATGGCGGCTGACGGATCCATTATCGACGCGGGCACGAGCGCGACGCCCAGTTACACAGACGACGATATCCGCGTGCTCGAGGAACTCGAACGCCGCGTCCGGTGGCTCAGCACCTGGACGATCCATAACGCCAACCACCTACGGCCGAATCCGGACGGCGTGAAGGTCGGCGGGCATCAATCGTCCTGTGCGTCCATCAACACCATCCTGACGGCGCTTTATTTCCACGTCATGAACGAACACGACCGCATTGCCGTGAAGCCGCATGGCAGCCCGGTGATGCATGCTATCCAATACCTGCTCGGCAATCAGACGCAGGAGAAGCTCGAAGCCTTCCGCGGCTTTGGCGGGGCGCAATCCTATCCGTCCCGAACCAAGGACAACGATACGGTCGATTTCTCCACCGGCTCCGTTGGCCTGGGCGCGGCGGTGACCAACTTTGCGGCGCTGACCCAGGATTACCTGCGCATGAAGGGGATCACGCCTCAGGAGCGCGACCCCGGCCGGATGATCGCCATCGTCGGCGACGCCGAACTCGACGAAGGCAATATCTATGAATGCCTGATGGATACGTGGAAGCACGACATCCGGAACTGCTGGTGGGTCATCGACTATAACCGGCAAAGCCTGGATGGTGTGGTCAACGAGCATCTGTTCCGGGTGATCGGCCGCATGTTCCGATCGGTCGGCTGGAACGTCATCACGGTCAAATACGGCCGCCTGCAAATGGATGCGTTCAAGAAACCGGGCGGAAGGTTGTTGAAGAAATTCATCAACGAATGCCCGAACGACGTCTACTCGGCGCTCGCCTTCCAGGGCGGCCCGGCCTGGCGACGGCAGATCCTTGAGGATATCCGCGCGGACGAACCGGATATCGGCGATCTGCACGACCTGCTGAACGGCTATTCCGACGATGAGTTGCACGCCGTGATGAGCAACTTGGGTGGCCACAGCATGGAAGCGGTATTGCACGCCTTCGATCAGGTGAAGGACGACCGCCCGACCTGTTTCATCTTCTATACGATCAAGGGTTACGGCTTGCCGCTGATGGGCCACAAGGACAACCATGCCGGCCTGATGACGCCTGACCAGATGGATGCCTTCCGCAAGGCGCAGAATGTCCGCGAAGGCCATGAATGGGAAAAATTCGAAGGCGTTTCTGTACCGGAAGCGGAACTCAAATCCCAAATGGCGCGCGCGCCCTATTCGCGGCGCAAGACGTACCGCTTGTCGGATCAGCGCATCCCGGTGCCGGCCGCACTTTCGATGTCGCGGCAGGAGCGCACCTCGACCCAGGAAGCCTTCGGCCGCATTCTCAACGAAATCGCCCGCGAAGGCGGTATGCTGGCGGACCGGATCGTCACCACCTCGCCGGATGTGACGGTCTCTACCAATCTGGGGCCTTGGGTGAATCAGCGCGGCTTATTCGGACGCAACGAGAAGGAGGATACCTTCCGGGAACGCAAGGTGCCGTCCGCGCAGAAATGGACGCGATCCGCCAAGGGACAGCATATTGAACTGGGCATTGCCGAGAACGACCTTTTCCTGAACCTCGCCGCACTCGGCCTGTCGGAAAGCTTGTTCGGCGGGCGGCTGCTGCCGATCGGCACGCTGTATGACCCATTCATTTCCCGCGGCCTCGATTCCTTGAACTACGCCTGCTACATGGGCGCGCGGTTCATGTTGGTTGCGACGCCCAGCGGCGTGACGCTGGCGCCTGAAGGGGGTGCACACCAGTCGATCTCAACCCCGCTGATCGGGATGGGCCAGCCCGGCCTGCTCGGTTTTGAGCCGTCCTTCGCGGACGAGTTGGCCGAGATCATGCGGTTCGGCTTTAACTACATGCAGGACGAAGATGGCGGCGCCATCTATTTGCGTCTGTCGACGCGCCCGGTTGACCAACCTAAGCGAGAGCTGGACGAGGACACGAAGCGCCAAATTACCCTTGGCGGGTATTGGATGAAGAAGCCGGACCCGGATACCGGCCTGGCCATCGTCTATACCGGCGCGGTCGCGCCGCAGGCGATTGAAGCTCATGCCGCCCTGGCCGACCGTTTCCCGGGAGCCGGGCTGTTAGCCGTCACATCGGCCGCACGTCTCTACAACGATTGGCAGCGCGTCGAACGGGCGCGGGTTCAAGGGACCGACGGCGGCGAGATGGCGCATGTCGAGGATTTGCTTGAACCGCTCGCGGGGAATGCGCGGTTCTGTACCGTGATCGACGGGCACCCGGCGGCGCTTGCTTGGCTGGGCGCGGTTCGCGGCCATTCCGTTGCCCCTCTCGGCGTCGATAACTTCGGCCAGACCGGCACGCCTAGAGACCTCTACAACCACTTCGCCATCGACGCCAAGAGCATCGAAAAGGCCGCGAGGCGCGTGCCCAAAGGGTAGCGGCACCCTAGCGAGAACCGGCGCATGAGGGTGCAGCCATTTCGACTGCACCCTTCATGTGTCACGCATTATGCGGCTTTTCGGCGTCTATCGGGCGCGGATGCATCCTTTTTGCCCCCGCTGCCGCTCGCGGGAAATGTAGACACCTTTCCTTTCGGCGACGTGCCGCCAGGGGTTTTCTGGCCGGATCGCGCATAGGCGATAATGCGGCTCGGCAGAAACCAGCACAGTGCCGCGCAGACGGCGACGACGGTGCCGTATACTGCGTCGAGTTCGGCGACTGTGGCATCGAATTGAAGAGCTGCGGCAATTACGAAGGCACAGGTCAGCGCAAACAGACCGGTCATGATGACAGACAGGGAGACAACCATGAATTCATTCACGGCCGTTGATTCAGGGATTGGATTGGTAGTGCGGTAGGTGCCGTAAGTCCATGAATAGAGCAGTACGGTCGCCGTCAAAAAACCCACACCTAAGGCGAGGTTCATCGAGGTTCTCCAGGGAAGGGCGCAGCGAAACGCCGCTGGCCCATTGCCGCGCACGTTCATGCACCTATGCGGATCAATATAGGATTTTCTCTGTGTCCTGTGAAGAGACTGTTCATCGGTTCAGCGCATCTCGGTTCAAGGTCATTCATGCATATAGCCAGCGGTGTTTCGCGGCTGATGTGCCGCGCCGGCGACGGGCGCCGCCGTTCGAAATAGGGGCGCTGACCATTTCGGCACGCCCTCTCTCAGAATGTGCGGTTTACCTCTCGATTCCCTTGCGTGTTTCAGGCTATGCGCCAATTGCATGGCGGTTCTGATTCCAGGACATATTTTTCTTCAAATTTTCACTGGACACGAAACCCGTTTAACCCGATATGAGCGGTGCTACGGATGAGAGCCAACGTGGGCTTGCGACTGCGGGTAGTGCCGCGGGTGAGTTCGGTTGAGCGCGCAGAGGCTCGATTCCCCGGTTGACCTTAATCGGTCTTAATTGGGAGGGTCGAAAAATGCGCGAAACCCATCGCGACGTATACTCTTTTGTCTCCGAGTTTTCCCCGGAAGTTCCGGTGCATCTTATCTATTCCGACGTCCTGGCTGAAACAGCCGCGACGGCCGTAGCCGCTTTTCCGGGCGATGTGCTCTATGCCGTCAAATGCAATGATCATCCGATGGTCCTTCGCGCCTTGTATGAAGGCGGCGTACGGCATTTCGACACCGCCTCGCTGACGGAAATCGAGCTGATCCGCGGGATGTTCCCGGATGCCGAATGCCATTTCATGCATCCCGTGAAGCCTGCGCACGCGATCGCGGCCGCTTATCGTATTCACGGTGTGAAGGCTTTCGCGCTCGATCATATCGACGAGTTGGAAAAGATCGTCACGGCTGTCGGCGCAAATGACACGAGCGACACCACGCTGGTCGTCCGTGTGGAAATGCCCCGGGGTCAGTCGGCAATGGATCTGACCGGAAAATTCGGTGCGCCGATCGAGGAAGCGGCACAGCTTCTGGCGGAAGTTCACCGCCGCGGCTTCCGCACCGGCCTTACTTTCCACGTCGGTTCCTATTGCACGAACCCGCAAGCTTTTCGCCAAGCTTTGGAAATCTGCCGTCGCGTTCAGGCCTTTGCGAACGTTCCGTTGGATGTTCTTGATGTCGGTGGTGGGTTTCCGGCGATCTACACCGGCAACGAAGGCGACTTCCAGACCTATGTCGATGAAATCAGTGCGGCGGTTGCCGACCTCTCGTTCGACGGAGAGGTCGCGCTGCGCTGCGAACCGGGCCGCGGTCTTGTCGGCGTCGGCCAGTCCATGCTGGTGCGCATCGATCTTCGCCGCCGGCACGACCTGTTCCTGAATGACGGCGTTTTCGGTGGTCTGTCCGAACTGAAATACCTCGGCCCCGTGTTCCCGATCCAGGCACTGCGCCCGGACGGTTTCGGTGCGTCTGATATCGTCGAAGGCGATGCCGCCGGGTTCCAAATGTTCGGGCCGACCTGTGACAGTATCGATTCCTGCCCGGGCCCGTTCTATATTCCCGATGACGTTAAAACCGGCGACTGGCTGGAGATCGGCAAGATGGGGGCATATTCGAACGCCTACCGCACCCGGTTCAACGGCTTCCATTCCGACCTCTATGTCGAAGTGGTGGGCCGTCCGTTCTGGGAAGCCGGGTCGGATTCCGTCATCGCGCAGGACAAGGTGAGCGAGGCCGCTTAACGATGACCATGTCTGGGACCAGGATCGTTTCCGAAACCCTCTACGAAGGATATGCGCAGCAGTTCGGCGCGACCGGCATAGTGGTTGAGGAGAAAACAGCCTTCCAGGACCTGTTGATCTTCGACAGCGTCATGCATGGCCGGGTCCTGGTTCTGGACGGTATTATCCAGTTGACCGAACTGGATGAGTTCACCTATTCGGAAATGCTTGCCCATCCGTCGATCTTTGCACTCGACGGCATCGAACACGCCATGATCGTTGGTGGCGGCGATGGTGCTGTTGCCGAAGAGATATTGAAACATGCGGGCGTGAAATCGGTCGACCTGGTCGACATCGACGGCCGGGTGATTGACTTGTCCAAGCAGCATCTTCCCAAGGTGCATAATGGCGCCTTCGATGATCCGCGCCTCAATATACATGCGGTGGATGCCTTCGATTTTCTTGCCTCGCCCGTGGCGAAAGGCCGATACGACCTGATCATCGCGGACCGCCCCGATCCGGTCGGGCCCGCGGAAGTGCTGTTCGGGGAAACCTTTTACGGCAGACTGAGAGACGCGTTGAGCGATCGCGGCATTGCCGTCTTCCAAACCGGTGTGCCGATCTATCAGCCGAAGGAATTCACGGATACGCTTGAACTGCTGGGCAGGCTGTTCCCAAAGACCGGCACCTATTTGACCGTGACGCCGACCTATATCGGCGGACAGATGGCCTTGACCTGGGCCAGCAAGAATACGGACCTGAGCGGTGCCGCAACCGGCGCGGAACTGTCCGAACGTTTCGCTGGATCCAAGGTATCGACGCAGTATTACAACCCGGCCGTCCACCAGGCGGCCTTCGCCCTGCCACCTTTCATGGAAGCCTTGATCCCCTGACGGCGGGGGAGCGCGCAGCTATTGGCTGCCGCTCTTATACATGATGATGCGGTCGGATTTGCGGAAGCCGAGTTTCCCGTAGAAGCCAATCAGGCCTTGATCCGCTTCCGCCTCCGGCGTGATGACAAGAATGACTTCGGTCGCGCCGCTTTCCATCGCCCAATCGACCGCCGTCTGGAGGAGCGCCTTTGCGAGGCCATCGCCTCTATGATTGGGCCGGACGAATAGATCCTCGATTTCAGCCGCCCATCCGAACTCGACCCCAAGGGTCAACGTCGCGGCGGCGAAGGCGGCTATTGCGCCCTGCTCCTCCACAAGCCAAATCGCGGCGCGGTTGTCTTCCAGCATCGCTGTCAGGTTTTTTCGGACGGTGTCATGCGGAACGACGATTGCGTCTTCCGCATAGAATTCCCTGTATAGCGGCGCCAGCGCGTCTGCGTCCGCGGTCAGCGCACGGCGGATATGAGGGGTCGGCATTGCTGCACCTGGAACGGTCGAACGGGTTTAGTAAGCGCGTTCGACGCAGAAATCGACGACGTCGAGCATCGCCGCTTTCATGTCGCCATCCGGGAAGATGCCCAGCGAATCCTTGGCGATCGAAGCATAGTGGCGGGCGCGCTCGACCGTGTCGTTCAACGACCGGTGTTTCGTCATCAGGCCGATGGCGGTTCCCAGATCGTCTTCCGTCTGGTCTAGGCGTTCGACCGTCCGGCGCCAGAAATCGCGCTCGTCCTCGGACCCGCGGCGCCAGGCCAGAATGACCGGCAGGGTGACTTTCCCTTCGCGGAAATCGTCGCCGACGGTCTTACCCAGCTGCGCCTGTTTGGCGGAATAATCGAGGACATCGTCGATCAGCTGAAAGGCGATGCCCAGGTTCATGCCGAAGGATTCCAGCGCTTCTTCCTGAATTTTCGGGCGGTCCGCGACGACGGCGCCAACGCGGCTGGCGGCGGCGAACAAGGTCGCTGTTTTGGACCGGATCACTTCCAGATAGGCTTCTTCGGACGCTTGCGGATCGTTCGCGGTCATCAACTGAAGGACTTCGCCTTCGGCGATGATCGCGGACGCGTCGGAAAGAATCTTGAGGACCTGCAAAGATCCATCAGCGACCATCAACTGGAACGCTCGTGAGAACAGGAAATCGCCGACCAGGACAGAGGCCTGATTGCCCCAAACCGCGTTGGCGCTTTCCTGGCCGCGCCGCAATTCGGATTCGTCGACCACGTCGTCATGCAACAAGGTCGCCGTGTGAATGAATTCGACGCAGGCGGACAGCCCGATATGGCGCGTGCCCGTATAGCCGCACAGATTGGCCGCGGCCAGGGTCAGCATCGGGCGCAGGCGCTTGCCGCCGGCAGCGATCAGATGGCTCGCCAACTGGGGGATCAACGCGACGGGGCTCTGCATATTGGTCAGGATATGCTGATTGACCTTCTGCAGATCTTCGCCGACAAGGCGTTGCAAGGCGTCGATGGACGGCTTCCGCCCCCCTTCGCGGTCCTTGTTGATGTCAACGACGAGCCCCATGTCCCCTCCTGCCGACCGGATCAGGCGGCATATTCCTTCGCGGACCCGTCCAAAGGGCCCGACCTACTTAACCGGCTGCTTTACAGCCGATAGTGCGCAACATAGACAGGGGGCAAGGCGGGTCAAGCCGCACAACGCCGCAGTTGATTGAATATAGACGGTTTTCCTGTCGATTCACGGTATCCTGATCATGCAGAGTGCGGCCGGCGGGCCGGCGCCTCGAAATGACGTCTGCGGTTGGTGTCATCGACGGCTCTTGAGAGGATGTGCATGCGGGAATTGTTGCGGAGTACCGATCCGGTCCGGCTGTCCTTTCTGACCGCCTTGTTGCGGGATGCGGATATAGAGCCCTTGATGATGGACGGCTATGTCAGCGCAGTGGAAGGGTCGATTGGCGCGTTTCCAAGGCGTTTGATGGTCAGCGAAGAGGATTACGACAGGGCCGTCCGCGTTCTCGACGGTGCCGGCGAGCATTGGTGACCGGATAAACAGGCGGGTTCAATGACGGGGGTTCGCGGTTGTGGATGACAGCGGCTTGGACATAACCGAAGACGCGCTGCTGAACGGAGCGGTCCGCCTGCGCCAGAAGCGCGATGGATACCGCGCGGCAATCGATCCCGTCCTCCTCGCGGCGGCCGTGCCCGGCGTTCGTCCCGGCGGCCGGGTGCTCGACCTCGGCACGGGCACCGGCGCGGCCTTGATATGTTACCTTCATCGGGTGGCGGGCGCCCAGGGCGTCGGCATCGAGGTAGACCCAGGCGCCGCGGCGCTTGCCAGGTCTAATGCAGAGTTGAACGGGTTCACGGGCCGAATGGAGGTTGTTCAGGCGGATATCGGCGGAACCGATGGGATCGGGCGCGGGATTGGGCCGTTCGATCAAGTCTTCACCAACCCGCCCTACTTGGACGCGCTGGCTGCGGACAAATCCCCGAGCGAGGACAAATCGCGGTCCAATGTCGAGAGTGCGGCAAACCTTGCCCAGTGGATCACCTATGCCCTGGGGGCACTGGGCCACAAGGGCGGATTCACTATCATTCACAGGGCCGACCGGCTGGATTCGATATTGGCGGCACTGCACGGCAAAGCGGGCGAGGTGGAAGTCCTGCCGCTGTGGCCGCGTGCCGGGGTCGCCGCCAAGCGTATCATCGTGCGGGCGCGGAAGGGCGTTCGCGGCGGTTCCGCCGTGCTGCCCGGTCTGATCCTGCATGGCGAAGGACAGTCCTATACCCCGCAGGCAGAGGCCATCCTGCGCGGCGGGAATGCTTTCCCATGAGCCGTTTTTGTGCTAGATATCTGGTTCTCGAAATCCGTGTGCCCTCCAGAAGGAATGTGGAACGGAGTTTGCATGCCTGATTGGCATGGCTGAGATGGAGCCAGAAAGGCTGAGGAAATGGTTGAATCCGTTTCGCGTAACCAAAACAATGTCGTTCTTGCCGCGTCTTTGAACCGCCTGCAGAATCCTACGGGTTTCTCGCAGATTGGCAGAAATGAGCAAACCGTCATTCCGGGTTTCTCCTCGTCGACGGCGGATTTCCTGTTCCAACCGATCGCAAATGTGATTGACCAGCAGAACATTCTGCTGGAGCAGCGTATTTTTGATCGCCTGAAGGAAGAACCCGCGCGGGTCGATGCCCGAAGCGTGCAAAACAGGCTGCGGTTCCGCGACAAACCGGAAAACGAATTTCTCCGCCGCTCGCCGGAAAAAGTCCTGCGGGACCTTCAGGCCCGGTTCGGTATCAGCTCCGAAGGGCCGCGCACGCCCTTCGCCAGTTCGTCGAACAGGCCGAAATTGAATGAGTTGTTTCCGACCGAAACATCGGGCCTCACCGTCGATGCGGGGCTGACTCAACTGTTGAGCAGCCGCGTCTCCATCGCCGGCGATGCGACCCTGAACGTCAACGACCTTGTCATTGGCAATTCGACGTCGACGCCGGACACGGTGTTGGTCCGCCTCAGCGGCAGTGTCCGCCGGGGCGAAGACAATGATTTGGTGGACCCCACGGGACGTCTTTTCCTGAACGGGTCGGAACTCGCCGGCGGGCAGGTCCATGAGCTTTCCTTAGCGGACTTCCAAAGCCTGCAATACACCGCGGACGAGTTCGAAAACCTCGACTATCTCAGCATTGTCGGAGTCAATTCCGGCAGCGGCACGCGCGGTGAATTGGTCACGACGGCCATTTCAACCTCGGCATCCGGCGTAGAACGGTTCATCCGAGACGGCCTGGAACGCTACGAATTCATCGCCAATACCGAGGCGAATACACCGATCCCCCGGGTTTCCATCGAGTTCACCGGTACCTTCGTGAATGGCGACGCCTTGGCGGATATCAATGCGGGTCTGCTGCAGATTACGGTCAATCAGGTTGGAAACACGGACAATTCGGGGACGAACCTTTTGCAGCAATCCAGCGGCAACAGCCTGGATGTTTCGTTCGGCAGTTCGCCGCCCGTTGATGGCGTGGTCGTGAACGTGAAGGCGATTGATCCGGCGATCGAAATCACAGGCATCCAGGTGGTCTTGGGCTGATTTGTCCGGTGTGGCTGGACGCTGACCCGGATTTTGAACTGCATTGAGACCGCAAACGGAAACGGCCAGCGCCGATGGGGTGTCCCCCTTCCGCAACCGGCCGTTCAATCTTCCCTCGCACTGTAAAATGCGCTTTTGAAATAACACGGCCCTATAGACCGTCGGTCGGATAATTAAATTTCAAAAAAAGTCCCGACCGGATAGCTGTAATTACAATACTTCAAATTCCAGACGGCCTTAAATGGCCGGGCCTCAAGACGCCGTAGCGACCTGACCGCCATTGCCGGCATGCGGCAACCGCTTGACGACCGAAGCCAGCATCGAACGAACGGCTTCGCGGCGCGCCTTCCAGGCGTGACGGCTCCGCTCCTGCAACTCGGCTTCACGGCGAAGTTCGCGGAAATACTGGGCCTGACGCTCATTGTCCATGCGGGTATCGGCCAAAGTGGCAACCATCAGGTAGTCGAAACCAAAGGTCTTCATTTCAAATCTCCAAAACGGCAAAGTTGGTATCGGGCTGTTGTCCGTGGGGACGGTTTCTACGCCCGATTTGTTAACAATTAGTTGCGCCTTCGGAGAAAGTTTTTCCAGTCAGGAATTATTGCAAATATGTAAGTTAATCTTACATTATAGCCATGCACGCGAAACTCCCGTCATTGACCGCCATCCGCGCCTTCGAGGCAACGGCCAGGCATCTGAGCGTCAGCCAGGCTGCGGCCGAGCTGAATGTCACTCATGCCGCTGTCAGCCAGCAGATCCGCGCCCTTGAGGAATGGCTGGGTGTTAAGCTGATGAAACGGGTCGGGCGGTCGGTCGCGCTGACGGAATGCGGTGCGATGTATGCCGCGGCGCTCTTGAATGCGTTCGAAGGCATTCTGGATGCCACCCGGCAGATCAAGTCCATCAACGATAGCGGCCCGGTCAACGTCACGACGACGCCGACCTTCGCGTCGCGTTGGATGGTGCCGCGCCTCAACCGGTTCCGGTCGCAGTATCCGGACGTTGCGGTTCGCATCTCTCCTGAAACGGAATTGGTGGACCTTGCCCGCGAGGATGTGGATGTGGGCGTGCGATACGGTTCCGGTAAATGGCCTGGATTGACCGCGGAACGGATCATCGGTGGTACACTCGCCCCGGTATGTTCGCCGGCCTATCTTGCGAAAGCGCCGCCGCTGGAAAAACCGAGCGACCTGTTGAACCACCAACTGATTGACGACAGCGACCCGGATGAATGGAGCGAGTGGCTGCGCGCCATGGGAATGGATGACGTCCACTTGGACAGCCGCTCCTTTTTCACCATCAAGCATCTTGGCCACCAGGCCGCCATTGAGGGGCAGGGCGTCTTCCTCGGTGTTGTATCGCTTATGGAAGAGGATTTGAAAGCCGGCCGTCTCGTCCTGCCTTTGGGGCCGGGAGACGAGGTGCCTTTGGACTATTATCTGGTGACGCGGACGGGCGTTCCCATGCGGACTCCGGTCCAGAAGTTCCGGGAATGGATTCTGGCGGAGGCTTGCCGTCCGCCTGAAGAAGGGTAAAACCCTGGGTTGGACCACAGCGAAGGCATTGGGGGCGGCATGACTGAGACGCAGCAATCCGACGGCGGAAAATCCGCCGGCGGCCGGAAAGGCAAAGCCGAAAAGCCATATCCGTTTATCCGGAAAATCCCGTTCATCGGACAAAAGCTTGCCGATCGGATGGAAATGGCCCCAGTCGTTCCGGTCATTCGTTTGACGGGGGTCGTCGGTGACGCGGGACGATTCCAGAAAGGCGGGCTGACCCTGGCGGACCTGGCCGAACCGATCGACAAGGCTTTCGAGGAAAGGAAGGCCGTGGCCGTCGCGCTGATCGTTAATTCGCCGGGTGGGTCGCCGGTACAATCGGATCTGATCGCCAAGCGTATCCGCTTGTTGGCGGCAGAAAAGGATCAGAAAATCATAGCCTTCTGCGAGGACGCGGCCGCGTCCGGCGGCTATTGGCTGGCCTGCGCGGCGGATGAAATCTATGCCGCCGATGCCTCCGTGGTCGGCTCCATCGGCGTCATCTCGGCCGGGTTCGGGTTCCCCGCGCTGTTGGAGAAGGCGGGGATCGAGCGCCGCGTCTATACTGCGGGTGACTCGAAATCCCAGTTGGACCCCTTCCAGCCGGAGAACAAGGACGACATCAAACGGCTGCTGACGCTTCAGAAGGACATCCACGATCAATTTACCGGATGGGTGAAGGAACGTCGCGGCGATCGCTTGAAAGCAACGGACAAGAAACTTTTCAGCGGCGAGTTCTGGACCGGCCGCCAGGCGCTGGAACTGGGCCTGGTCGACGGACTGGGTGAAATTCGCACGATCTGCCGGGAAAAGTTCGGTGAGAACGTGAAGCTGCCGGTCATGACACCCCGCAAGAGTTGGATTCAGCGCCGTCTGGGATTGCATGGCCCGGAGGGGTTCGGATCGGACCTCGCAAGTGCCTTGCCGGATGCTCTGTTCCAGTCGGCGGAACGTCGTTCGTGGTGGGCGCGCCTGGGGCTTTAGGGCGATTGACCATCGGGCCGACGCCGCTTAGGGATTCAACATGCTAGGATTTTCGCTCGGAAAACTGCTCGTCCTCGTCGCGCTTGTCGTCATTGTCTGGCAAGGGTTCAAGTATTTCTCGCGGATGCAGCGGATCGATGAGGGCGCACGCCGGACCGGCGAACGCACGATGGGCGAACGTTTGCGCAAATCGATGCGTCAGAAAACCGGCCGCACCGACAATGCGATCGAAGATACGGAAAAATGCCCCGTCTGCGCGGCTTATGTTCCGGTCGGCGGGTCCAATTGCGGGCGCAAGGATTGTCCATACTGACCCGCCCTGCCCGGTAGGGGGACGCCATGAATACGGCAATGCTTGATAACCGCCTGCGCGATTTCCTCGATCACCTTTTTGCCGCTGTGGAGCCGGCCTTGAACGGTGGCGCGGCGCGGCGCGTGTTTTCAGAATCGCGCAAGGCCTGTGCAGCCGCATCTGTCCGGGAAGATCAAAGCGGCGTCCAGGTTCCCGTCCATTCCTGGTTCGATACGGCGACGGTGCCAAGCATGTCCGACGCCCGTCTCAAGGGTGTGACCGAAGGATTGAAGTCGATCGAACCGTATCTGTCCTGGTTTTGCCGAGATGACGGATCGGGAACCGGCAGCGCGAATTTCCCCGACGGGCATGGGAATGCGTTGATCGTCGGCCCCGGTGGAATGGCCGAGCATGAGGACGTCTATGTCGGTGCGACCCTGCTGGCGCCGGATGTGCGGTACCCGGACCATACCCACCCGCCGGAGGAACTATACCTCGTGCTGTCCGACGGTGCCTTTCGCAACGCCGCGACGGAATGGTGCCGCCCGGGAATCGGCGGTTTGTTCCACAACCCGCCGGGCATCGTGCACGCGATGCGGGCGGGTGACGGTCCGCTGCTCGCCATATGGATGCTCGTTCCGGCGGCCTAGCCCGAAGGCGCGTCGCGCCGGCGCCGTCAGGAAAGATCGAGCGCGGCGACGATTTCCTGCTTCAACGGCGCGATGGCCGGATCCGACCGGTGTCGCGGTTGCGGTAGGTCGACCTCGACGATTTTGTCCACGCTGCCGGGCTGGCCCTTCAGGATGACGACGCGGTCGGACAGGATGATCGCCTCCTCAACGTCATGGGTGACGAAGATCATCGTGAACCGGTCATCCGCCCAGAGCGAGAGCAGGTGGTCCTGCAGCTTCTGCCGCGTAAAACTGTCCAAGGCCCCGAATGGTTCGTCCAGCAGCAGGATGCTGGGCCGGCGCGCAAGCGCCCGGGCGATGCCGACGCGCTGCGCCATGCCGCCGGAGAGCTGTTTTGGGTAGGCGTCCCGCGCTTCGGTCAGATGCACCTTCTCCAGCACGTCTGCGATCCGCGCGTCTTGTTCCGCCTTGGGCAGGTCGTGCAGGACGAGACGGATATTCTGCGTCACGGTCAGCCAAGGCATCACGCGTGGTTCCTGAAAAACCATCGCGATGTCTTCCGTGGGGCGGTCGTGCACCTGACCCGACAGGGTGACGCGGCCAGCCGTCGGATGATCCAGGCCGGATAGGATGCGCAGCAAGGTCGACTTGCCGCAGCCCGAGGTTCCGACCAGCGAGACGATCTCATGCTCTCCAACAGACAGGGTCACGGGGTCGAGCGCCGGTTTTACGGTGCCGGCGGCATCCGGAAAGGATTTGGAGACAGCGGATATTTCAAGCATTGGTCTTGCCCCCGATGTGGCCTTCAGTGGTGCCGACAGTGTCCTGCCAGGACAACAGGCGGTTCGTGATCTTGACCAGAAGAAGGTCACTAAGTTTTCCGGCGATCGCGAAAAGGATCAGCGCGCCGACAATCACTTCCGGGCGGCCGGTCATCTGTCCGTCGATCATCAGGAAGCCCAGTCCTTCGCTGGCCCCCATCAACTCGGCGGCGACGACGAACATCCAGGCCAGCGCAAGGCCCCCGCGCAAACCGGTGAAATAGGCCGGCAGAGTCGCCGGGATCAGAATCCGGCGGACGAGTGCGAAACGGCTCAACCCATAAAGACGGCCAACTTCGGCCAGTTTCCGGTCGACGCCCTGGATACCGGTCATCAGGTTAAGATAGATCGGGAAAAAGGCGCCAATGGCGATGAGGGAGATTTTCGACTCCTCGAAAATGCCGAACCACAGAATGAAGAGCGGCACCCAGGCGAGGGACGGCACGGCTTTCAATGCCTGGATCGTCGGGTCCAGCAGTCGCCGGGCAAGGGGCGAGTACCCCGTCAGGGCCCCGAACCCGGTCGCCGCGATCGTGCCTGCGATGAAACCGTAGAACAGGCGTTCGACCGTGACGAAAACATGGACGGCGAGGTCCCCGGATACGGCAAGGCTGTGAAATTCAGCCCACACCGCTGCGGGCGTCGGCACCAAATTGGGGTCGAATACGCCGGCTTCGCCCAAACCTTGCCAAAGGGCCAATATGACGATCGGCCCCAAAAGGCCAAGCGGCAGGTTGGACCTGGCAAACGGACGGGCGGCGGATGGTTCCGCCGCCCCTCGTTTCGTGGGCCCGTTATCGGATTTGATCGAGATATCGGTCATCGTTTCCTCGGGCCCGTTCATCAATTGCCGGTAAGGGACTGGATGTAACTGCTGTCGATCAACTCATCGACGACCTGTGCGACGGAGACGCCTTCCTTGATCACACCGATCTTCTGCAGGATGTCCCCGGCGGCGAGGAAGGTTTCCCGATGGGCCGGGCCGACAACGGGATTGGTGATGTCGGTCCGTTCCGTCAACTGCTTCACGGCGACGCTGCGGTCGATCTTGGCCGCGGCGATCAACGCGTCTGCCAGTTCTTCGGGATGCGCGATAGCGTATTGCCGTCCACGCTCGTAGACCGCCAGAACCCGCTTCACCAGTTCGGGATACTTGTCGGCGAATTCTTCCCGGACATTCAGGATGCCGTAGGTGTTCAGGTCGGCGTTGCGGTAGAACAGCGTTGCGCCCCCTTCGAGTTCACCCTTGGCCATGTGCGGATCCAGCCCCGCCCAGGCGTCGACCTGGCCCTTTGCCAAGGCGCGGTAGCCGTCCGGATGCTGGAGCAGGACCGGTTTGATGTCCTTCTCCGTCAAACCAACCGAATCCAATGCGCGCAGCAGGAAGATATGCGGGTCCGTGCCGCGGGTGACCGCGACGCGTTTGCCCTTCAGGTCCTCGATCTTGGTGATGCCGGAGCCGGGCTGTGTGACCAGCGCGGTCCATTCCGGCTTGGAATAGGCGTAGACCGCCTTGATCGGCAGGCCGCCCGCCCGCCCGATGACGGACGCCGCACCCGCCGTCGACCCAAAATCAATGGACTTGCCGCGCAGATATTCGAGCGCCTTGTTGGAGCCCAGTGAGAGGACCCACCGGACCTCGATGCCGTCCTTCTTGAACTCTTCCTCGAACCAGCCCTTGTCTTTCAGCAACAGGGCGACGGGGTTGTAGTAGGCATAGTCGATGCCGATGGTCTTGGGCTGATCGGCCTTTACTGCCGTCCCGACCGCACTTGCCGCAAGCAGTGCGCTGCCCGCCAATGCGGATATAACAAATCTTCGGGAAAGAACCGTGAACGTATTGGACATAACAAACTCTCCTTCGTTTCCCGGCGCGACACGGCGCCATCGATAACGAGGCTCCGTTCCGCATCGGTGTCGTAGGAGAGCTGTTCGGAGAGGCGGGCAATAAAAAAAGCCCGCTAACGAACAGCGGGCTTCCGACCCGCACGCTTTAGCTGGTATTTATAACGCGCCCCGCAAGCTGAGCCTCAAATCGGCGCGATGCGAATAGATATGTCCTTTCCCGTTTCGGCGTCAACAGGGAAAATCAAAAAAATATTATCTTATTGAAAAAACGTTATTTTTGAAGCTCTGCGAACTTTGGCGCAAAATATGTAATGATAAGGTCGGCGCCCGCGCGCTTGAAGGCGGTCAGGCTTTCGAGCATCACCGCCTCTTCATCCAGGGCGCCCGCCTGGGCCGCAAACTTGATCATCGAGTACTCGCCGCTGACCTGATAGACGCAGAGAGGCAGTAGCGTCTCGCGTCGGATATCGGCGAGGATGTCCAGATAGGGCATGCCCGGTTTCACCATCAGGATATCGGCGCCTTCGGCTTCGTCCTCAAGCGACTCCAGCAATCCCTCGCGCCGGTTGCCCGGCTGCATCTGATAAGTCTTGCGATCGCCTTTCAGGGTCGTGCCGGCCGCTTCCCGGAACGGGCCATAGAAGGCGGAGGCGAATTTCGTCGAATAGGCCATGATCGGGATATTGCTGAACCCTTCGCCGTCCAGCGCGTCGCGCAGAGTGACGATGGTGCCGTCCATCATGCCGCTCGGCGCAATCATGTCCACGCCGGCGCGCGCGGCGACCAGCGTCTGTTCGACCAGATTGTCCAGCGTCGCATCGTTGTCGACGTCGCCGTCATGGATGACGCCGCAATGACCGTGGTCGGTGAACTCGCAGAAACAGACGTCGGCGATGACCATGACATCCGGCGCCGCTTCCTTGGCGGTGCGGACCATGCGGCCGACCAAACCGTCATCCTTCATGGAATCGGACCCCGTATCGTCCTTGTGCCGGGAGACGCCGAACAGCAGGATCGCGCGAATACCGAGTGCGGCGACCCGTTTGACTTCCCCGGCCAGGCCCGATTCGGGAATGCGGGAGATGCCGGGCATGCTCTCGATCGGCACGGGCGCGTCCAGTTCCTCCTCGACGAAGATCGGGTAGATCAGGTCGTCCAGGCTCACCTGGGTCTCGCTCATCATCGCGCGAAGGGCCGGCGTGCGGCGAAGGCGGCGCAGTCTTTTCGTCGGAAACATCGTTTTGTCCTCACTTCCGGGGCTCACGTCTCAGCCTCGGTCCCGGTTGGGGATTTCTTATCCTACTCGGTCTGCCCTGGCAAAACCGTCTTGCCGTGCCCGGAAACGGCGCACCGTCCGGCCCGGGATACCGCTGTTTTCATCGGCGAATGTATCATGAGGACCATACTGGTGCCGCAGGGGCACGCGCGCGTTGATTCCCGCCGCACCCGCCGTTATGTTGCGCCGCACTTTGCCGGTTCTAATGCCCAGAATTCAAGGGCAGCCAAAATCCCGTTCAGCCGGCCGGGGGTGGGTTTGGTCAACACAGGCGCAATGTCGTGAGTACTTTCCAGGATATGATCCTCGCCCTGCACCGATATTGGTCGGCGCAAGGCTGCGTGATCCTGCAGCCCTATGACATGGAAGTCGGGGCCGGGACCTTTCATTGGGCGACGACCCTGCGCAGCCTGGGCCCCGAGCCCTGGAAGGCCGCCTATGTTCAGCCGTCCCGTCGCCCGACGGACGGGCGTTACGGCGAGAACCCGAACCGGTTGCAGCATTATTATCAGTATCAGGTGATCCTGAAACCGTCGCCGGAAGACAGCCAGGAACTGTATCTGGGAAGCCTGCGGGAAATCGGGATCGATCCCGCGAACCATGACATCCGTTTCGTCGAGGACGACTGGGAAAGCCCGACACTGGGCGCCTGGGGCCTGGGCTGGGAAGTCTGGTGCGACGGCATGGAAGTCAGCCAGTTCACTTATTTCCAGCAGGTCGGCGGCATCGACTGCAATCCGGTTTCCACCGAATTGACCTACGGGCTGGAACGTCTGGCGATGTATGTGCAGGGCGTGGAGAACATCTATGACCTTCAATTCAGCGCCGACATGACCTATCGCGAGGTCTACCATCAGGCGGAAGTTGAATATTCCAAATATAATTTCGAATTGGCGGATACGGCGATGATCCTGCGTCATTTCGAGGATGCGGAAAAGGAATGCGGCGCGCTGATCGAGGGTGGCGTCGCGCTTCCCGCCTATGACCAGTGCTTGAAGGCGAGCCATCTGTTCAACCTTTTGGACGCCCGCGGAGTGATTTCCGTGACCGAGCGTCAAGCTTATATCGGCCGCGTCAGGAACTTGGCCAAGGCCAGCGCCGAAGCCTTCCTGAAAAGCAGGGGGCACCTTTAATGGCCGAACTGCTTATCGAACTGTTTTCGGAAGAAATCCCAGCCCGCATGCAGGTGCGCGCGGCCGACGACCTGAAGCGGCTGATCGCCGACGGGCTGAAGGCCGCCAATCTGGAATTTTCTTATTCTGCCGCCTATTCGACACCGCGCCGCTTGACCGTCGTGGTGGACGGTCTGCCGCTGAGCCAGCCGGACCTGTCGGAAGAGCGCAAGGGCCCCAAGGTCGGTGCACCGCCGCAGGCAGTCGACGGATTCCTGAAAAGCGTCGGTCTTTCCTCCATCGACGAATGCGAACAGCGCGACACGCCGAAGGGCGCAGTCTATTTCGCGGTGATCGAACGCAAGGGCCGCCCAGCGGCGGACGTGCTATCGGACATCATAAAAGAATCTGTTCGTCAGCTTTCCTGGCCGAAAAGCATGCGTTTCGCTGATTGCGGGTTTCGATGGGTCCGCCCGTTACATTCCGTTTTGGCCGTTTTCAACGGCACCGCGCTGGCGGGGGAAATAGACCTCAATCCGGGCGCACGGGTGTTCGGAAACGAGACCCATGGCCATCGCTTCCTGGGCGCCGGGGCCTTTACGGTGGAGAATTTCGCCGACTACCGCGCCAAGCTGCGCGACCGGCATGTCATCCTCGATCACCAGGAACGCAAGGCGATCATCCAGGAACAGTTGGACAAGAAGGCGGCCGCAGGCGGGTTGCTACTGAAACCCGATCCGGCGCTGCTGGACGAGGTTGCCGGCTTGGTCGAGTGGCCGGTCGTTCTGATCGGCAAGATCGACGAAGCCTTCATGGAGGTCCCGCCGGAGGTGTTGACCACCTCTATGCGGACGCATCAGAAATATTTCGCGCTGGAGACCGCCGACGGCGTCATGGCGCCGCGTTTTGCAGTGGTGGCGAACATGGCCGCCGGCGACGGCGGGGCGGCCATTATCGACGGGAACGAACGGGTTCTGCGCGCGCGCCTGTCGGACGCCAAGTTCTTCTGGGACCAGGATCGTTCGACACCGTTGGAAGAACGGCTCGACGACCTCGCCAAGATCATCTTCCACGCCAAGCTCGGCAGTGTCGCCGACCGCGTGGACCGGATCGCGGCTTTGGCCGAAGCCCTGGCGGACCACGTCCCGGGCGGCGACGGCATGCTGGCGCGCCGCGCCGCGCAACTGGCCAAGGCTGACCTTGTGACGGAAATGGTCGGTGAGTTCCCGGAACTGCAGGGGGTCATGGGCCGGTACTACGCGTTGGATCAGGACGAGGAAGACCTGGTCGCGAACGCGATTGCCGAGCATTATTCGCCGGCCGGTCCGGCGGACGACTGCCCGACCGCGCCGACCTCGGTCGCTGTCGCGCTTGCCGAAAAGATCGATACCCTGGCGGGCTTCTGGCTGATCGACGAAAAGCCGACCGGGTCGAAAGACCCCTTCGCGCTGCGCCGCGCGGCGCTCGGCGTGATCCGGCTGGTGCTGGAAAATGGGCTGCGCCTGCCTCTGGGTCATGTCTTCGCGGAACAATTCGGCCTGTTTGCGGAACAGAAGCTGGTCGACCTGTCTGTTGAAAAGGCGACCGAAACAGCCCTCGACCTGCTCGCTTTCTTCGCCGACCGGCTGAAGGTTCATCTGCGTGAGGAAGGCGTCGGCCACGATCTGATCACAGCTCTCTTCTCGCTCGGTGACGAAGACGATCTGGTGCGTCTGGTCGCTCGTGTCGAGGCGCTGAAGTCATTCCTTGATTCTGAAGACGGGTCGAATTTGCTCGTCGCTTATCGGCGCGCCGCGAACATCCTGCGGATCGAGGAGAAGAAGGACGGCACCTCGTTCGACGGGGAGCCGGACCTGTCCGTCTTCGTTCTCGATGAAGAAAAAGCGCTGGCCTCCGCACTGGGCGATGCGGCCGAAGATGCGAATGCCGCCCGCGAGGCGGAAGATTTCGCCGGCGCGATGGCTGCTTTGGCGGGATTGCGCGGGCCGGTGGATGCGTTTTTCGACAAGGTGACGGTGAACGCCGATGACGCGGCATTGCGCGTCAACCGGCTGAAACTTTTGTCCCGCATCCGGGCCACGATGGGCCTGGTTGCGGATTTTGGGCAAATTGAGGGCGATAAATAGGTCCCGCCGAAATCGGCGGGCGTGGCGTGGATCGGGAAAGGGTATAGATCGATGACCAAGTGGGTCTACAGCTTCGGCAACGGCATCGCCGAAGGGCGTACGGAGATGCGCAACCTGTTGGGCGGCAAGGGCGCGAACCTCGCGGAAATGTCCAGCATCGGGCTGCCGGTTCCTCCAGGTTTCACGATCACGACCGAAGTTTGCACCTACTACTATCAGCATGGTGAAACCTACCCGCCGGAACTTGCTGCGGAAGTTGTCGATGGATTGAAGGCGGTGGAAACCATCGTCGGTACGGTCCTGGGCGATCCGGAAAATCCCCTTCTGGTGTCGGTCCGATCCGGCGCGCGGGTATCCATGCCCGGCATGATGGATACGGTTCTGAACCTGGGCCTCAACGATCTGACGGTCGAGGGCCTGGCCCGGGCAAGCGGCGATGCCCGTTTCGCCTATGACAGCTACCGCCGTTTCATCCAGATGTATTCGGACGTGGTGCTCGGCGTCGATCACCATGATTTCGAGGATCTGCTGGAACTGAAGAAGGAACTGCGCGGCGTATCCCAG
>CAYGKA010000041.1:8829-43636 GCA_964350445.1 uncultured Flavobacteriaceae bacterium | reverse complement strand
TCCTCGGCCTCGTCGCGGCGGGCATGATGCTGGTCATCCTGCTCGGCCATATCGATCTGTCGGTGCCGTGGACAGTCGCGGCGGCGGCGATGATGGCGACCGCCGTGGGGGGCCCGGCGGCGATACCGGTGGGCTTGGGCGTCGGATTGATCGTCGGCATCGTCAACGGGTTCGGCGTCGCCTATCTGCGGATTCCCTCGATGATCTTCACGCTTGGGGTGAATGCCGTGATGCGCGGCTTGATGGTCGCCCATACCGGCGGTTTCGCCCCGCAAACGGCGGCGACCGATCTGATGCAATGGCTGGCGGTCGGGAAGGTATTGGGCATTCCCGTCGCGATCCTCGTCTGGGCGGCGGTCTCCATCGGCATGACCCTGCTGCTCGGCCGGTCGGCCGTCGGCAAGTCGATCTACATGATCGGCAACCGGGAAGCGGCCGCCTATCTTGCCGGCATTCCGACAAAGCGGGTGATCGTCGCCGCCTTCGCGCTCTGCGGCATGGCGTCGGGCCTGGCGGGAACCTTGCTCGCCGGCTATTCGACAAAGGCATATCAGGGCATGGGCGACGCCTATCTGCTGCCTGCCATCGCGGCCGTCGTCATCGGCGGCACGCATATCCTGGGCGGCCGGGGCCGGTATCTGGGAACGGTGGTCGGCGTCGTGTTGGTGGTGCTGCTGAATTCCGTCCTGTCGATCATGCAGCTGCCGGAAGCGGGCCGTCAGGTGATCTATGGCTGCGTCATCATCCTGATGCTGCTGGTCTACGGACGCGGCCAGAAGGTGACGCAATGACCGGTGCGGACCATTTTTCAGCTTTTTAGGAATGGGGGACCTGACGTGATTACCGACACGTTCGAAGTGCTCGACAAACGCTTCACCAAATACGCCATGGGCAATGTGCACAAGGAAGTGCTCTATACCGGCACGCGCTGGGCCGAAGGCCCGGCCTACTTCCCGGCCGGTCGGTATCTGATCTGGTCCGACATTCCGAACAACCGCCTGATGCGCTATGACGAAACGGACGGGTCCGTTTCCGTCTTCCAATCGCCCAGCCGGAACCAGAACGGCCATACGGTCGACCGCCAGGGGCGGCTGGTTTCCTGCGAACATCAGGGCCGCTGCGTCAGCCGCGTGGAGTTGGACGGGACGACCACGGTTCTGGTCGACAATTACCAGGGCAAACGGCTGAATTCCCCGAACGACGTGGTCGTGAAATCCGACGGCACGATCTGGTTCACGGACCCGACTTATGGCATCGACGGCGAATACGAGGGCGATTACGCGGAATCGGAATTGGGCGGGTCCTACGTCTTCCGATTCGACCCGGCGACCGGCGATCTGAAAATCGTTGCCGACGATTTCGTCAAACCGAACGGCCTCGCCTTCTCACCGGATGAAAGCCTGCTCTATATCGCCGATACCGGCGCCACCCATGTGGAGAACGGCCCGCGCCATATCCGCACCTTCAAGGTGGCCGTTGACGGGTCGCTGTCGGGCGGCGAAGTCTTCGCCGATTGCACCTGCGGTCTGTTCGACGGGTTCCGGTTGGATACGGACGCGAATATCTGGACCTCCGCCGGGGACGGCGTCCACTGCTATACGGCGGGCGGGGAGCTGATCGGGAAGATCCTGACCGGCGAAGTCGTCTCCAACGTCGAATTCGGCGGCATCAAGCGGAACCGGCTGTTCATCTGTGCGACGACGACCCTGCAATCCGTCTATCTGGGCGCCCAGGGTTTGCCGCGCTTCGGCTAGAATTTCCGCCGCATCGTTTCGACCCTTACCGGCCGGCTATGTCCAATCCGCCGGCTTGTTGGCGTGGGCGTTGAGGAAGGACTCCAGGTCCTTCTTCGCGATCCTGTATTCACGCCCGAACTTCACCGCACGCAGATCATTGTCACGAATCCAGGCGCGGATCGTGATTTCCTTGACCTTCAGCAACTCGGCCACTTCGTGAACGGTCAATAGCGGAGATGACAACATACCCCATTCTACCCCGCGCTGGATCGCGCCTTCAACGTTGAATACCGATGTTTGACAACAATGATGGTGGAATATAATTGATTGCATCAGTTTGTATAGGTTTGAAGACTTTTAAAGCGGTTCTTCGCAGGTTGATGAATCGAAGGGGGAGAGGGTCTTGGACTTTTCTTTGGCTGTACAGAACCTGATATCGCCGCCCGTCCTGTTCTTTGGCCTGGGTTTGGCCGGGGCGCTGCTGCGGTCTGACCTTTCCATTCCCGAAGCCATCGCCAAGGGGCTTTCCCTGTACCTCATGCTGGCGATCGGATTTAAGGGCGGCGTCGCGGCGAGCGAGCATGGACTGGGCTGGGACTTGGTTCTGCTGGTCGGCGGCGCGGTCGTGCTGAGTTTTACGATTCCGCTTCTCGCCTTTGCTCTGTTGCGGCTGACGACCGGATTGTCGCGGATCGACGCGGCGGCGATATCCGCCCATTACGGATCCATCTCCATCGTCACCTTCATCGCGGCGACGGCGGTCGTGGAAGCGGCCGGACTGGCCTTCCCGGGAATCATGGTCGCGGCCGCGGCGGCGATGGAAGTGCCGGCGATCGCCAGCGCGCTGTTCCTGGCGAGGCGGGGCGGCGCGGGCGAGGAAGCATCGACGGGCAACGCGTCCTGGCGCGAGGTCCTGCTGAACGGATCCGTCCTGCTGCTTGTCGGCGCCTTCGTGATCGGGATGGCGACGGGCGAGCGCGGATACGACGACATCTCTCCGTTCATCGTCGACCCCTTCAAGGGCGTCCTGTGTCTTTTCCTGCTCGACATGGGCCTGGTCGCCGGGCGTGAGCTTTGGCAGGTCCGCAAGGTGCTGACTCCGGCGCTGCTGGCCTTCGGCCTGTACATGCCGCCGATCGGCGGGCTTCTGGGCGCCCTCATGGGCAGTTTGATCGGCCTCGGTCCCGGCGGAACCGCGCTGTTGGCCGTGCTGTCGGCCAGCGCGTCCTATATCGCGGTGCCGGCGGCGATGCGCCTTGCGCTGCCTGAAGCGAAACCGTCCCTCTACCTGACCCTGTCGCTTGCGGTGACCTTCCCCTTCAATCTGACCATCGGCATCCCGTTTTACATTACCCTGGCGGGTTGGCTGTCCTAGGATCTAGACCATGGAAAATGTCACGACCTTTCCCAAGAAACGCCTGTCGATCATCATCGAAGCGCCTTTCATGAAACGGCTCTTGGGCATTCTGGATGACTTGCAGGTTCCGGGCTATACGGTCCTGCCGGCGCTTGCCGGGCGCGGTGCGAGCGGGACATGGAGCCGGGATTCGCTCTCTTCCGACGCCGGGCGCATGGTGCAGGTGCTTGTCGTGATCGATGCCGAGCGCGTGCCCGACGTGCTGCGGGCGGTGCGCGCGGTCCTCGACCGGCAGATGGGTATCGTTACCCTGTCCGATGTGGAAGTGCTGCGCCCGGACCTGTTCTGACGCGGCGACCCGTCAGCGTTTCGCGGCGGCGATTTCCTTCAGCAGCACATTGTGCGGCTTCATGTTCTTGCGCATGTCGACCGCGATCTTGGCGATCCGCGAGACGTCCGGCGCGCCGACTTGCGGCGGCGGGCTATGGAGTTTTTCCGGCGTCCAGTCCATGCCGTAGAGAATGAACTCGTAATTGATATGCGAGAACAGCTGGATCTGATCGACGAAATCCAGACGGCTCGGCGGCTTCTGTTCCCAGCGCGCCAGGTATTCCTTTACCCTCGGCGTCATGCGGTGATCCGCCGATGCCTCGCGCCAGAACGCCGTGTCCCGCCGCTTCGACAGCACATAGTGCAGGTTTATGAAGTCGATGGCTTCCTCATAGCGCTGGCCCATGCGGTGGTTGTACATCTCCCGCGCCTTGTCCATTTCGCCCAGCCGCGGGAACAGTTCGGCGAGATAATCGACGCCTTCCTCGGCGAAGAAGATGCCGGTGGATTCCAGCGGCTCCAGGAAACCGGCGGAAAGCCCGATGGCGATGCAGTTCTTGACCCAGGGCGTCTTGATCTTGCCCGTCGCGAAACGCAGCCGCCGCGCCGGCAGGTCCTTGCAATGCGGCCCCTCGAACGCGCGCAGTTCCGCTTCCGCGTCGTCGTCGGACAGGAAATCGCTGGAATAGACATAGCCGGTCCCGCGCCGGTCGCGCAGGCCGATATCCCAGATCCAGCCCGACCCCACCGCGGTCGACGTCGTATAAGGCCGAACGTTCTTCACCGGCTTCACGTCATAGGGAACCCGCATGGCCACCGCGCGGTCGCAGAGCAGCCAGTCGGAAACGCTCTCGAATTCGACGCCCAGCGTCTTGCCGATCAGGACGCGCGCGAAACCGGTGCAATCGATGAACAGGTCCGCCTCGTAGCGCTGGCCGCTCTTGGTCTTGATGGCGGCGATATCACCGTTTTCCTTCTGCTCCACCTCGACCACGTCGTCGATCATGTGTTGCACGCCGCGCGGTTTTGAAAAGTCGCGCAGCGCGTCGGCGAAGCGCTCGGCATCCAGGTGATAGGCATAGGCGATGGCGCCCTGGTAGTCCGGATAGGACCCGTTCTTCGGGCCCAGGCCTTCCTCGCAGAACTTCGTTTGCGGGGTGACCGTGTCGGCATATTTGACGGACCGGTTGCTGCCCAGCCAGCGCAGGCCGCGATAGTCGAAATTCAGCGCCGTCAGCCGGTCGAACGGGTGGTAGTAGCTGTGTTTCTCCTCGGCCCAGTTATCGAAGCGGATCGCCTGCTTGAAGGTCGCGTCGGTGGCGCGCATGAAATCGACCTCGCGCATGCCGATCCGCGCCAAGGTGCGCTTTATCGTCGGGATCGTCGCCTCGCCGACGCCGATCCGCCCGATGGTTTCCGATTCGATCAGCCCGATCAGGGCGTTTTGCTGCGTCGGCGTGTTCAGCGATGCATTCAAATAGGCAGCGGTAATCCATCCGGCGGATCCGCCACCGACCACAAGAACACGCATGAGACCTACCCTGATTTTGTTGGCTTTTTTGGCTTGTCCGGCAGTATGCCCAGGCTTCGCGGGCAATTCAAACATGCAGGCGCCGTAAGAAGTTTTTATGACAGCACTTGGGCGCCGTTGACGGCGGTGCGGCGTATGACTATCCGCCCTTAAGGCGGAAAGTCCGAATTTGACGGAGGCAGCCAAGACCATGCGGACAAGACCATGCGGATAGGGATAAACGGTTTCGGGCGGATGGGGCGTCTGGCGTTGCGCGCCGGGTGGGCGCGCGACGGCCTGCACTTCGTGCATGTGAACGAGCCCAAGGGCGGCATCGATTGCGCCGCCCATCTGCTGGAATTCGATTCGGTGCACGGACGCTGGGACCGCCGGCCCGCGGTGGACAACGGCACGATGGTCATCGACGGAGAGGGGATTACCTTTTCCGAAGCCTCCGCCCCGGGCGCGGTGGACTGGGCCGGCGCGGGCGTCGATCTTGTGCTGGAATGTTCCGGCAAATTCCGCACGACCGAATTGCTGCGGCCCTATTTGGACGGTGGCGTGGGAACCGTGGTTGTCGCCGCGCCGGTGAAGACCGACGGCGCGCTGAACCTGGTCTATGGCGTGAACCATGATTTGTACGACCCGGCGCAGCACCGTCTTCTGACCGCGGCGTCCTGCACCACCAATTGCCTCGCCCCGGTCGTGAAGGTCGTGCACGAGGCGCTTGGAATCGAACACGGCGCCATCACGACGATCCATGATGTCACCAACACCCAGGTCTTGGTCGACGCACCGCACAAGGACCTGCGGCGGGCGCGGTCGGCCTTGAACTCGCTGATCCCGACGACGACCGGGTCCGCGACCGCGATCACGCAGATCTATCCCGAACTGACCGGCAAGTTGAACGGCCACGCGGTGCGGGTGCCGCTGCTGAATGCCAGCCTGACCGATTGCGTCTTCGAACTGGCCCGCGAAACGACGGTGGAGGACGTGAATGCCCTGTTCAAGGCGGCGGCGGACGGACCGCTCAAGGGTATCTTGGGTTTCGAACACAGACCGCTTGTTTCGGCCGATTTCTTGAACGATCCCCGGTCGAGTATCGTGGACGGCCCCGCGACCATGGTCGTCGACGGCAGGCAATTGAAGGTTTTCGCCTGGTACGACAATGAATGGGGTTATGTGAATCGAATGATCGACATCGCCGCCATGGTGGCGGAACGCCGCGGGTGACCGCCCGCTGTTAGGAATAACGGCAGACCCGATATGACAGAGACCCGCAACTACGCCGCCGTGACCGCCGCCTATTGGGGGTTCACCCTGACCGACGGCGCGTTGCGCATGTTGGTTCTGCTGCATTTTCACCGGCTCGGCTTCTCACCCATCGACCTCGCCTTTCTGTTCCTGCTTTACGAGGCGATGGGCATCGTCACCAATTTCCTCGGCGGCTGGATCGGCGCGCGCTACGGGCTGCGCATCACGCTTTATGCGGGGCTTGCGATCCAGGTCGCCGCGCTTGTCATGCTGTCGCTGGTGAACCCGGCCTGGGCGCTTCCGGTCTCGGTCGCTTATGTGATGGCCGCCCAGGCCTTGAGCGGCATCGCCAAGGACCTCACCAAGATGAGTTCGAAAAGCGCGGTGAAGCTCGTCGTCAAGGAAGACGCCGCCGCGAAGAGCGCCGGCGGGCAGTCGATGCTGTTCCATTGGGTGGCACTGCTGACCGGGTCGAAAAACGCGTTGAAGGGGGTGGGCTTCTTCCTCGGCGGATTCCTGCTGGAAGCGCTGGGTTTCCAACCGGCCCTGTGGCTGATGGCGGCTTGCCTCGCCGTCGTGCTGGCGATCGCGCTGGGCTATGTGCGGGCGGATCTGGGCAAGGCGAAGACGGCGATCGCGCGGCGCGACCTGTTCGCCAAGACCAAGGCGATCAACCTTCTTTCCGTCGCGCGGGTTTTCCTGTTCGCCAGCCGGGACGTCTGGTTCGTCGTCGGCGTGCCGATCTTTCTGTACGAGCAGCTGGGATGGTCCTTCGACGCGGTGGGCGCCTTCATGGCCGCCTGGGTCGTGGGCTATGGCATCGTCCAGGCCGCCGCGCCGCGATTTTCCGGGCGTGGCGCGGGCGGGGCCTCGGGCGCGACCGCCGCCGCGCGGTGGTGGGGTTTGGGCTTGGCGCTGCTGCCGGCGTTGATCGTCTGGGGCTTGGGCCAGCCGGGTCTTCCCGGCACCGGGGTGCTGATCGGCGGGCTGTTCGTTTTCGGCGCCGTCTTCGCCGTCAACTCCTCACTCCATTCCTATTTGATCGTCGCCTTCTCGGACCACGACAAAGTGGCCCTGAATGTGGGTTTCTATTACATGGCGAATGCAATCGGCCGGTTCGCGGGGACTTTGCTGTCCGGGTTGATCTATCAGCTGGCCGGGCTGGAAGCCTGCCTGCTGGCCTCGTCCGGGATGGTCGCGGTGGCCGCGGCCACGATGTTCTTGATCCGGCCCGACAGCAAGACGTCGCCGGCGGTGTGACAGCGCTTCCGCGGGCCGCCGCCGAACCGCCGGGCCCAACAGCCGCCCCGCCTTTCCGCATCGTGCCGGACCGGCGCCGAATACTCCCGCTGTAAGGATTTCTACACGGTTCGGGTGTTAGGGAAGACTTTGTGCTTTGACTGAATACGGCTAGTGTTACTGCTAATACTATAAAAACGAAGACAAACGGCCCTGTCTCCTCGACCGTGGCAGGGTCCAACGGGTAGGGAGAAAACCCATGTCGCAGCGGATGGAAGTTCTCAAACAGGAACTGCTTGAGAAGATCCACCAATTGATCGAGCAGCGCATGACCGGCGACAAGGCCGTCTGCGCGCGCAATTTCGTCGATCACTATTACCGCCACGTGCCGCCGGAAGACATGCATGGGCAGGAACCCGAAGATCTGTACGGCGCCGCGCTGTCGCTGTGGACCTTCGGCCAGGACCGCAAGCCGGGCGAGGTGAAGGTCAGGGTCTATAATCCGCGCTTCGAAAAGCACGGTTGGCATTCGACCCATACGGTCATCGAAATCGTCAATGACGACATGCCGTTCCTGGTCGACTCGGTCAGTATCGAAATGGCGCGCCAGAACATCACCGCGCATCTGATCATCCACCCGGTCTTCGGTGTCGAGCGCGACGACAAGGGCAAGGCCGTCGATTTCCCCCTGCACGCCACACGCCCGGAAGGCCTGGCGGACGAAAGCTTCATGCATATCGAGGTGGACGAGCAAAGCTCCGCCGCCGCGCTGAAATCCATTGAGGACGGCCTTCGGGCCGTTTTCGACGATGTGCGCCACTGCGTGCAGGATTGGCGCGCGATGCGGGCCAAGACGATCGAAATCATCGCCGGTCTGAAGAAGGAACCGCCGAAACACCTGGACAAGGCGGTCGTGAAGGAGGCCACCGAATTCCTGCAATGGCTCCATGACGACCACTACACCTTCATGGGGTTCCGGGAAGTCGACTATACGGGATCGGGCAAATCGGCGCGGCTTGAGGTTTTGCCGGAAAGCGGCCTTGGGATTCTGCGCGACATCGAGCGCTCGGTGTTCGACGCCCTGCGCGAATTGGGCAAAATGCCGCAAGCGGTGCAGGACGAACTGTACCGGCCGGAGCTGATCCGCATCACCAAGGGTAATCACCGCTCGACCGTGCATCGCCGGGTCCATCTCGACACGGTCGCGATCCGGAAATTCGACGCCAAGGGAAAACCGATCGGCGAATATCTGTTCGTCGGTCTGCTGACCAGCGTCGCCTATAACCAGACGCCGCGCGACATTCCGCTGCTGCGCTCCAAGGTGGCGGAAGTCTTCAAGCTCGCCGGTTTCGAACCGTCCAGCCATAGCGGCAAGGCGATCATGCATATCCTGGAGAGCTATCCGCGCGACGAGCTGTTCCAGATCGACGTCGAACGGCTGGCGGAAATCACGCTCGGCATCAACTATCTGCAGGAACGGCAGCGCATCTCGCTCTTCCTGCGCCGCGACCCGTTCCAGCGCTATATCTCCGCCCTTGTCTATGTGCCGCGCGACCGGTTCTCCTCGGTCCTGCGCGAAAGATTGGGCGACATCCTGTCCCGGAACCTCAACGGCTCGGTCGCCGCCCACTACACCTATATGACCGACGAGGTCCTGACCCGGGTTCATTTCATCATCAGAACGACGCCCGGCGAAATTCCGGCTTACGACGAAAAGGAAATCGAGGCCCGGCTGATCGACGCGGGGCGGACCTGGGGCGACAAGCTGCGCCAGGCGCTGATCGAAAGCTGGGGGGAGGAGCGCGGCATCGCCCTCCACCGGAAATACGGATCCGGTTTTCCGTCCGCTTACCGCGAACGGTTCAACGCACAGACCGCGATCTTCGACATCACCCAGATCGAAGAGGCGATGGAAGACCGCGAAATCCGCGTGAACCTGTATCACCCGTTGGAAGCGGATCCGCATCAGCTGCGGTTCAAGCTCTATCACGTCGACCAGCCGGTGGTCCTTTCCACCGTCATGCCGATGATGGAGAACATGGGCGTCAAGGTGATGGAGGAAGCGCCCTTCGACCTGGAGATTCGCGCTGACGGGCCGGATGGACCCCATGTCTTCATTCATGATTTCGGTATCGAAACGTCTGATGGGGAGGCGGTCGACCACACCGCGATTCGCGAGGCTTTCCACGAATGCTTCGTCCGCATTTGGCGCGGCGAGGTCGAGAATGACGGTTTCAACCGGCTCGTGCTCTCCGCCGGTCTCGGCTGGCGCGACGTGGTGGTGCTGCGGGCCTATTCGAAATACCTGCGCCAGGCCTCCATCCCGTTCAGTCAGGATTATATGGAACAGACGCTCGCCAAGAATGCCGGGATCACCCGGCGTCTGGCCGATCTGTTCAACATCCGCTTCAATCCCGACCTGAAAGGGGCCCAGGACGCGGGCGTCCGGGACGCCGCGGAAAAGGCCTGTATCGAGGATATCAAGGAACGCCTGGACAAGGTCGAAAACCTGGACGAGGACCGGATCGTCCGGCGCTTTCTGAATCTCATCCAATCCACCCTGCGCACGAACTTCTATCAGCTGGGACCGGATGGCGAGCCGAAGAGCTACGTGTCGCTGAAATTCGACGCGCGCAGCATTCAGGAACTGCCGGCCCCCGCCCCGTTGCGGGAAATCTTCGTTTATTCCTCGCGGTTCGAGGCGGTGCATCTGCGCTTCGGGTTGGTTGCCCGCGGCGGTCTGCGCTGGTCCGACCGGCGGGAGGATTTCCGGACCGAGGTGCTGGGCCTGGTCAAGGCGCAGCAGGTCAAGAACGCGGTCATCGTTCCCGTCGGGTCGAAGGGCGGTTTCGTCCTGAAGCGCCCGCCGCCGATGAGCGACCGCAAGGCCTATCAGGAAGAAGGCGTGGCCTGCTACCGGCTGTTCATTTCCGGCATGCTGGACATCACCGACAACCTGTCGGCCGACGGCGTCATCGAGCCTGACCGGGTTGTCGCCAAGGACCCGCACGATCCCTATCTGGTGGTCGCCGCCGACAAAGGCACGGCGACCTTCTCCGACTTCGCCAACGCGGTCAGCATCGACTACGGATTCTGGCTGGGCGACGCCTTCGCGTCCGGCGGTTCGGCGGGCTATGACCACAAGAAAATGGGCATCACCGCCCGCGGCGGCTGGGAATCGGTGAAGCGCCATTTCCGCGAAATGGGCCACAACACGCAAACCCAGGACTTTACCGTGGTCGGCGTCGGCGACATGGCCGGCGACGTGTTCGGCAACGGCATGATTCTGTCCGAACACATCCGGCTGGTCGCCGCCTTCAACCATCTGCATATCTTCATCGATCCGGAACCGGATGCGGCCAAGACCTTCAAGGAACGCAAGCGCCTGTTTGACGCGGTGAAGGGCTGGGGCGACTACGACACCTCGCTGATCTCAAAGGGCGGCGGTATTTTCGAACGCTCGGTGAAATCGATCGGGCTGACGCCCGAAATCAAGCAGCTCACCGGCCTGACCGATGACGCCGTGCCGCCCACCAAGCTGATCAACGCATTGTTGAAGGCGAAGGTCGACCTGCTCTGGTTCGGCGGGATCGGGACCTATGTGAAATCCAGCGAGGAGAGCAATGCCGATGCCGGCGACCGCGCCAATGACGCGGTCCGCGTCAACGGCGAGGATCTGAACTGCAAGGTGCTCGGCGAAGGGGCCAATCTGGGCATCACCCAGCGCGGCCGCATCGAATTCGCGCAGAACGGCGGGTGCTGCAACACCGACGCCATCGACAATTCCGCCGGCGTCGACTGTTCCGACCATGAAGTGAATATCAAGATCCTGCTGGGGGACGTGGTCGCGCGCGGCGATATGACCGAAAAGCAGCGCAACAAGCTGCTGGAGGAAATGACCGACGACGTGGCGAGTCTGGTCCTGCGGGACAATTATCAACAGACCCAGTCGCTCAGCGTGACCGCCAGCCGCGCGGCGCAGTCGCTCGACCGGCATCAACGCACCATGCGGTCGCTGGAACGCGCCGGGCATCTGGTCCGGGACCTCGAATTCCTGCCGGATGACGAGGAAATCGCCGATCGGCTGCAGGCGCGCAAGGGCCTGACCCGGCCGGAACTCTCGGTGCTGCTGGCCTATACCAAGAACGTCGCCTATCAGGAACTGCTGGAATCCGACCTGCCGGACGACGCATTGCTGTCGGAAGACCTGGTGCGCTATTTCCCGCCGACCTTGAACGAGCGTTATGCGGACAGCGTGCAGGGCCATCGCCTGCGCCGGGAAATCATCGCGACCTCGGTCACCAATTCGATGCTGAACCGCACCGGTCCGGGCTTCATCACTGAAATGAAGACGCGAACGGGCCTGGCGGCGCCGGAAATCGCCCGGGCCTATACCATCGTGCGCGACGTCTTCGACCTGCGGGGCTTGTGGCAGCGGATCGAGGCATTGGACAACATCGCCTCGAGCGCGGCGCAGACCGCCATGCTGCACGAAACCAGCCGCACGGTGGAGCGCATGACCGAATGGTTCCTGCGCAACGAGGTGCATCCGCTGGATATCCGCAAGAATATCGAAACCTATCGCAGCGGCGTGCGGGAGCTGGGGTCCAACCTGCCGGTCATCCTGGGCGACGTCGCGCTGGCGGCGATGCGGGAACGCGCCGGGCGCTTCAAGTCGGACGGCGTGCCGGACGACCTGGCTGCCGCCGTCGGACAATTGAAGGTGCTCTCCAGTTCCTGCGACGTGGTGCGGCTGGCCGGGCCGCCGAACCTGCCGGTGCTGGACACGGCCATCGTCTATTCCAGGATCGGCACGCGGTTCGGGCTCGACTGGCTGCGCTCGGCCGCGAACCGGATACCGGCCGATACCCAATGGTACCGTCTGGCGCTCGGCGCGATGGTGGACGACCTGTGGGGTCTGCAGTCGGAAATCACCGCCCGCGTCCTGGCCAACGGCAAGGCGGACGAGGCGGCGATCCAGGCCTGGTCGGCCAAGCGGGCGGAATCGGTCGAAAGGGTGGACATGCTGTTGGGTGAACTGGAACAATTGCCGCAGCTGGACCTAGCCATGCTGGCCGTAGTCGGGCGGGAGCTGCGCAACCTGGTCAATTAGTGGAACTCTTCTTTTTCAGGGGCCTAACCTTTCATGCCTAGCATCACGCGTGAGGACCTGGCGGCACGCGACGCCGCCGATCCGTTGAAAACGTTTCGGCAGCGTTTCGATATACCGGACGGGTTGATCTATCTCGACGGAAATTCCCTCGGCCCGTTGCTGAACAGCGTTCGGGAGCGGATTTCCGACGTTGTTTCAAGGGAATGGGGCCAGGACCTCATCACCAGTTGGAACAAGAACCATTGGATGGATCTGGCCGCGCGCATCGGGGCGAAGCTGGCGCCGATGATCGGGGCGGAAGCCCATGAAGTCCTCGCCGCCGATTCCACATCGATCAATATTTTTAAGCTCTTGTCGGCGGGTTTGAAGATGCGGCCGGGCCGCAAGGTGATCCTGTCGGAAGCCGGGAATTTCCCGACGGATCTTTACATGGCCGAAGGGCTCGTTTCCCTGCTGGGCGGCGAATACAGCCTGCGTCTGATGGACAAGGCGGAAAACCTGGCGGATTTCCTGGATGACGATGTCGCGGTGGTCATGATTACCCAGGTCGACTACCGCACCGGCCGCAAGCTGGACATGACGGCGGTGACCAAACAGGTCCAGGACGCGGGTGCGCTGATGCTGTGGGACCTCGCCCATTCCGCCGGCGCCTTCCCGGTCGGTCTGAACGCGGCCAAGGCGGATTTCGCGGTCGGCTGCGGCTATAAATACCTCAATGGCGGGCCGGGCGCGCCGGCCTTCCTGTTTGTCGCCGACCGGCACCAGGGCACGATCCAGCCGGCGCTCAGCGGTTGGCTCGGCCATGCAAACCCCTTCGCCTTCACCCGTTCCTACGCCCCGGCCAACGGCATCGCCCGCCATACGGTGGGCACGCCGCCGGTTCTGTCGATGTCCGCGCTGGACGAGGCGCTCAGCCTTTTCGGCGAGGTCGCGATGGACGATCTGCTGCTGAAAAGCAGGCAGTTGACCGCTCTTTTTATCACATTGGTTGAACAGGAATGCGGCGGCCACGGGTTGGAACTCGCCTCCCCGCGGGCGGATGAGGCGCGTGGCAGCCAGGTTTCGTTCCGCAGTCAGAACGGTTATCCGATCATGCAGGCCTTGATCGCCCGCAAGGTGATCGGCGATTTCCGCGACCCGGACATCATGCGTTTCGGTTTCGCCCCGCTTTACATCGCCTACACCGATGTCTGGGACGCGGTCGCCACCCTGCGCGACGTGCTCGACTCCGGCGCCTGGGACGCATCCGCGTTCAAGCAGCGCGCCGCGGTTACCTGAAAAAAGCGCGGAAACGCACAGGATGGCGGTCCGGAACACCCCCCGCGTCTATCTGGCGGCGGCCAAGCGGCGTTGGAACCGGTTGATGGGGAAGGAAACCGACCCCTATCTGCCGCTGCCCTCCGGCACCAGCCTGTCGCCCTATCCGGGCCATCTCCACGACATCGCCCGCGCCGAACAGCGCCTTGCCTTCGCCCGGCATCCGGACTGGGAGCCCCGCGCCTGGCAGCGGGAGGCACGGTCCAAACTCGCCGACCTGATGGGCTGGCCCTTCACAAGGCCGCCGGTCACGGTGACCCGGGCGATGGATTGGGTCGAAACCGTCCCGCGCATCCGGCGGCGCGCCTTCTATCTGCGCGTCCGTCCGGAAACCGATATCGGCGTGCATCTGTTGTGGAGGGGCGATCTGCGCGGTCCTGCGCCGGTCTACCTGCATCTCGCGGGCTCGACGTCGGGCGCGCATGTCGCCTGGGGGGAACCGAAACTACCCATCGACTATCAGCGCCTCGGCCTCGGCGCGGATATGGCGCTGCAGGCGGCCGAAAAAGGCTACCTCGCCGTCGCCATTGAGCAGTTGGGGTTCGGGGAGCGTGAGGAACGGGTGCTGAAACCCCGCTCACCGCACCGCCTGACCGACGCTGCGAACCACGCCCTCCTCCTCGGCCGCACCGTGCTGGGGGAGAAATGCTGGGACGTCTCCGCCGTCATCGACTGGCTGCTGACCACCGACGCGCTGCCGGTCACGATCGACCCCGCGCGCCTCAACCTGTTCGGCCATTCGTCCGGCGGGTCCAACGCCTTCCTCGCCGCCGCGTTGGATGAACGCATCACGGGCGTGCTCTGTTCCGGCTCCATAGGGCGGTTCCGCGACACGGTCGGCGGCCGCCGAACCGATGGCGGCGAATTGGTCATTCCGGGCCTGATCAATTGGCTGGAAGCCGAAGACATCGCCGCCCTCATCGCGCCCCGCCCCTTCGTCGGGCTCAGCGGCAAGGCCGACCACATCTTCCCCGGCGCCGGCGTCGCCGACGTCATCGACGCCGCGCGCCCTTTCTATGAACGGCTGGGGGCGGCGGAAAACATCAACGCCGTCCAAACAACCGGCCCCCACCGCTACTACCCACCGGAAAGCTGGGAAGCGTGGGAAAAGTGGATCGATCCGGCCTGACCCTGCCTCCCCTATCCATTTCGGGCTGTAGGCGGTAAAATGGTAGGGTGCGACAGTGGGTATCGCGGGACCGCGCCCGGACCGCCCTGGAATTACTTCTCACGGGGGGCGACGCGCTCCGAACCGGTGGTGGCGAACCGCGGATTGATGCTTATCTAGTTCTTAACAGGTTGATGAGCCGCTCGCGCGCGTCGCGGTTGACCTATCCGCGCCTGGATGACGGCGGTGTTTTCCCGGGGGCTCGCTACCCAAGGGGTCCCCTGCGCGTTGATTGTATAGCGCGCAGAACAATGGGGCCGCGGCGGCAAAGAACCGGTAAAGCCTCAGCCGGCAGGGCGACGCGCGGTGCCTTGAGATGAAGGCAGGGGCATACACAAGGAGTACAGTCACGATGACCATGACGGGCCAAGACAGTCTGAAGACACGGCGCACGCTGACCGTCGACGGAAAGGAATACGATTATTTTTCCATCGAAGCGGCGCAGGAGACGCTGGGCGATGTCAGCCGCCTGCCCTATTCGTTGAAGGTCCTGCTGGAAAACCTGCTGCGCTTCGAGGACGGCCGCTCCGTCGATGTGGATGACATCAAGGCGCTGGCCCAATGGCTGAAGGACAAGAAGTCCGACCGCGAAATCGCCTATCGTCCCGCCCGCGTGCTGATGCAGGATTTCACCGGTGTCCCCGCCGTGGTCGACCTGGCCGCGATGCGCGCCGCGATGGTCGCGATGGGCGGCGACCCGCAGAAGATCAATCCGTTGAGCCCGGTGGACCTGGTCATCGACCACTCGGTCATGGTCGATTTCTTCGGCGGCCCGGATTCCTTCAAGAAAAATGTCGATCTTGAATTCCAGCGCAACGGCGAACGGTACGAATTCCTGCGCTGGGGCCAGACCGCGTTCGACAATTTCCGCGTCGTGCCGCCCGGCACCGGCATCTGCCATCAGGTGAATCTGGAATATCTGGCCCAGACGGTCTGGGCGTCCGACGAAGTGGGCATAGGGAATGACGGGGGCAGCGGCCGCACCATCGCCTATCCCGACACATTGGTCGGCACCGACAGCCACACCACCATGATCAACGGTCTGGGTGTGTTGGGCTGGGGCGTCGGCGGGATCGAGGCGGAAGCGGCCATGCTGGGCCAGCCCGTCTCCATGCTGATCCCGGAAGTCGTCGGCTTCAAGATGACCGGCGCGCTGAAGGAAGGCACGACGGCGACCGATCTGGTGCTGACCGTCACGCAATTGCTGCGCGCCAAGGGCGTGGTCGGCAAATTCGTCGAATTCTATGGCGACGGGTTGGATCACCTGACGCTGGCCGACCAGGCAACCATTTCCAACATGGCTCCGGAATACGGCGCGACCTGCGGCATCTTCCCGGTCGACGATGAAACGCTCAACTATCTGCGGTTCACCGGCCGCGACGAGCACCGCGTCAAATTGGTCGAGGCCTATGCCAAGGCGCAGGGCATGTGGCGCGAGAAAGGCCAAGCCGAGCCGGTCTTCACAGAGACGCTGGAATTGGACCTGTCGACGGTCGAGCCCTCGCTGGCGGGGCCGAAGCGCCCGCAGGACCGCGTGGCGCTGTCCAACGCGGCGGACGAATTCGACAAATTGTTGGCCGACTATCTCGGCGAACCGAAGACCGAAGCGGAATCCCGGCTGGCCAGTGAAGGCGGCCCCGCCCAGGCGGCAAACACCGGCTGGAACATGCAGGTTCCGGTCGAAGGCGAGGACTACAAGCTGAGCCACGGCGACGTGGTCATCGCGGCGATCACCAGCTGCACCAACACCTCCAACCCGTCGGTGCTGGTCGCCGCCGGTCTGGTCGCCCGCAAGGCGCGGGAAAAGGGGCTGATGGTGAAGCCCTGGGTCAAGACCTCGCTTGCCCCCGGATCTCAGGTCGTCACGGATTATCTGGAGAAAGCCGGGCTGCAGGAGGATCTCAACGCGCTGGGCTTCGATCTGGTCGGCTATGGATGCACCACCTGCATCGGCAATTCCGGCCCGCTGCCGGAGAAGATTTCCAAGGCGGTGGACGAGGGCGATCTGTTGGTCACGTCGGTCCTGTCCGGGAACCGGAATTTCGAAGGCCGGGTAAACCCGCAGACCCGCGGCAACTACCTCGCGTCCCCGCCGCTCGTGGTCGCCTATGCGCTGGCCGGCAACATGACGCGCGACCTGTTGAAGGACCCGTTGGGCGAGGACAAGGACGGCAACCCGGTCTACCTGAAGGACATCTGGCCGACCACGCGTGAGATCGCGGATCTTGTCGGCGCGTCGCTGACGGCGGAAATGTTCCGCGGCCGCTACGGCAATGTCTTCGAAGGGCCGCAGGAATGGCAGGAAATTCAGGTCACGGAAGGCGAGACCTTCGAATGGAACGCCGGGTCCACCTATGTTCAGCACCCGCCCTATTTCGAGAACATGGCGCCGGAGCCTGACGCCATCGAGGACGTCGCCGGCGCCCGGCCGCTGCTGATCATGGGCGACAGCGTGACCACGGATCACATTTCACCCGCCGGGTCGTTCAAACCCGACACCCCGGCGGGCCAGTACCTGATGGAACATCAGGTGCGCCCGGCTGACTTCAATTCCTACGGTTCGCGCCGGGGCAATCATGAAGTGATGATGCGCGGCACCTTCGCCAATATCCGCATCAAGAACGAAATGGTGCCCGGCGTCGAAGGCGGCTTCACCAAATACATGCCGTCGGGCGAACAGATGCCGGTCTTCGACGCGGCGATGAAATATATCACCGAAGGCACGCCGCTTATCGTCATCGGCGGCAAGGAATACGGCACCGGGTCCAGCCGCGACTGGGCGGCCAAGGGCACCGTGCTGCTTGGTGTGAAGGCGGTCATCGTGGAAAGTTTCGAGCGCATCCACCGGTCCAACCTGGTCGGCATGGGCGTCCTGCCCCTGCAGTTCAAGGACGGGCAAACCCGCCAGACCCTGAAGCTGGACGGGTCGGAGATCTTCGACATCACCGGCATCGCGGGCGATATCAGCCCGCGCCAGGACGTCACGGTCACCATCCACCGCGCCGACGGAACGTCGGAAACGATCACCGCGCTGTGCCGGATCGATACCGAGGACGAGGTCGAGTACTACCGCAACGGCGGCATCCTGCAATACGTGCTGCGGAACATCGCCAAGGCGGCCTAGGCGGGTCATAGGATCAAGAAGTCGGGGCGGCTCGCACCGGGCCGTCCTTTTTCTGATCCGCCCTTTCGCCCTGGCTATTTCGCGCGACGCAGCGTGGTATATTGGTCGGGGAGGCACACCATGTTCGATTGGTTGAAGAAGAAACGGTCGGATTTCGTGAACCGGCGGCGGCTGGGACGCATCCATCCGGTCGATACCTATATCCGCATCGATCATCGCGTCTTCGCCGTCGACGACATGGACGAGCATCATTTCCGCGTCGTCGACTACAATGGCGGCCTGATCGAGGGCCAGCGTTTCGAATTTCAGTTCCTGCTGCCGCGCAAGGACGGGACCCAGGACGAATTTCCCGGTCACGGCAAAGTCATGCGGATCGATACGCTGGGGCTGACCGCGGCCTTCGCCGAGCGCCAACCCTATTTCCGGCGCGCGATCGAAAAATTCGTCGCGGCGCACCGCGAAACCATAGCGAAACAGAGCGGCGGCAAGCGGTGAGGCTGATTTTGCGGCCTCGTCCGCACCCGGCTTTTTAACGGTTTCCAAGCGGTTTCGAGCCGGTTTAGAGGCAGTTTCGAACCTTGGGGGGCTTTCGTTTTGATCGGACACGCGGCAGTCTCACCCCGAAGTGATTGGTCCGTGCGCAAACCCCCATCCTATCTTGGGTCCATGACACTGCGATATTCTCTCACGCTCGCCTTTCTGGCCATGTTCGCCGCCGTCCTGTTCGCGGCCTCGGCCCTCGTTCCCGCCCGCGCCGGTGATCGCCCGGTCGTGGTGGCGGAACTGTTCACCAGCCAGGGCTGCAGCTCCTGTCCGCCTGCCGAAGCCTATCTGAACGAACTGGCGGAACGGTCGGACGTCATCGCGCTCGAATTCCATGTCGACTATTGGGACTATATCGGCTGGCCCGACCCCTTCGCGAAGAAGAGCTATACGGACCGCCAGAAACAGTACATGCGGGCGCTGCACAGCCGCTATGTCTATACCCCGCAGATCGTGATCGACGGGGCCCAGCATGTGGTCGGCTCGGACCAGATGAAGGTCGAATTGGCGATCCGCGACCGGCAGGACGAAAAGCGCGAAGCGGAAATGCCCAGGCTCTCCGTCGAGAAGACAGGGGAGGGCGCGGTGACCGTCAGCGTCAGCGGCGACCCGCACGGCCGGATCTACGACCTCTACCTGATCACCTATGACAAGGAACACCGCACCAAGGTCGAGCGTGGCGAGAACCGCGGCAAGACCCTGGTGAACCGCAACGTCGTGCGTGACGCGTTGCTGGTCCGGCAATGGATGGGCGAGGAAATCACCCAGGAAATACCGGTCGAGAAATTCGCCGAGGCGGGCGGCTGGGTCGTCCTGCTGCAACAGGCCGGCCACGGCCCGATCGTGACGGCAAGACAGATCCTCTGGTAGGGCCGGCTGGCCCGCCCTGCCGCGCCCCGCACCCGGCGGCATTTACGCTTCGAATTTCACCGCCGTGCCGTTGGCGACGACCATCAGCATGCCGTTTTCCTTGCCCAGGACCTCGTAGTCGATATCGACGCCGACAATGGCATGCGCGCCCCATTTGTCGGCCTGTTCGGCCATTTCGGTGATCGCCATGTTCTTGGCGTCGTGCAGGATCTTCTCATAGGTTCCGGAGCGGCCGCCGACGACGTCGCGGATGGAAGCGAACATGTCCTTGAAGATATTCGCGCCGACGATCGCCTCGCCGCTGCAGATGCCCAGATATTCGCTGATTTTCCGCCCTTCGACGGATTCCGTGGTCGTCACCAGCATTTGACACTCCCTCTCGATTGGTCCCGTGTTAGATCATCATGCTCTAACGCATCCTGCCACGGTTCGAAATCATTTCCATGACGTGATTGAATCTGGAATGCGCTTGGGCGAAGGGCGAAACGAGGTCGGATTAGACTATGCGGATCACAAAGCGCGCGATGGTCGGGTGGTGCCTGTATGATTGGGCGAATTCCGCATATTGGAGCATTATCGGCACCTTCATTTTCGCCGTCTATTTCACCAAGGGTATCTATGGCGATGCGAACGAGGGCGCGAAGGTTTGGGCCTATGCGATGTCGGTCTCGGGCCTCATCGTCGCCCTGGGCAGCCCGGTCCTGGGCGCGATTGCCGATTATGCGGGGGGCCTGAAACGCTGGCTCGCCGTCCTCACCGGGGTGACGGCCGTGGGCGCCTGTCTGTTATGGTTCGCCGAGCCGGATCCCGCCTATGTTCTATATGCCCTTGTCATCGTCGTGATCGCCAGCGCCTGCCTCGATCTGGGACAGGTCTTCTATAACGCCTTGCTGACGCCCAATGCGCCGCCGCACATGCTGGGGCGTGTGTCCGGCTGGGGTTGGGGCATTGGTTATGTCGGCGGCTTGAGTGCTCTGGCGATGACGCTTTTCGTTTTCGTCGGTCTGGGCGATACGGTGCAGCCGCTTGTCGCGCTTGACCGGGAGAGCGCCCAGCACCTTCGCATCGTCGGTCCCTTGACCGGGGTTTGGCTGATTATCTTCAGCTTGCCGATGCTGTTATTCGCGCGGGACCGGCCCGCCACCGGCGTCACCCTGGCCGAGGCGGTGCCGAAAGGACTGAAGACCCTGAAGGCGACCCTGGCGGATTTGCGCCATCAGGGACAAATCGTGCGATTCCTGATCGCCAGCGCGATCTACCGGGACGGGTTGAGCACGCTCTTTGCGGTCGGCGGGCTCTATGCGGCGGGCGTCCATGACATGGATACCGGGCAGATCCTGATTTTCGCCATCGGCCTGAACGTGACGGCGGGCCTGGGTGCGGCGGGTTTCGCCTGGATGGATGACGGCATGGGATCGCGCCTCACCGTTCTGGTGTCCCTGGCCGGATTGATACTGTTCAGCCTGCCGGTGATTCTGGTCGACGATTTCAAATGGTTCATCGGATTGGCGCTGGGCCTCGGCATTTTCATCGGACCCGCTCAAGCCGCCAGCCGGTCGCTGATGGCGCGGCTGGCCGTGGACGGCAAGGAAACGGAATTCTTCGGCCTCTATTCCCTGACCGGCAAGGCCGTGGCGGTCTTCGGCCCCGCGCTCTATGGCATTGTCACCGACATCTTCGACAGCCAACGCGCCGGATTGTCCGTCGTCGTCGTCATGTTCATCGTCGGCGGCGCGGTTCTGTTGACGGTAAAGGAGGCGCCGAAGGTCACGCCAATCCGTGACGTTCCATCGCCCGGCGTTTAGCGGCGCCGGATTCGCGGTCGCTGACGCCCGTCATGCCGGTCACACGGCGGACCAGGTTGGCCTCATGGTCGTGGATGACGCCGTCGATGCAGATCACGTCCCACAGCATCTCCACCAGTTCGACCTGCTGGTCGTGTTCGAAATGCGACAGCAGAACCCGCAGATAACCGTAAATATCGTTGGCCTCGCGGGCTTTCGTCTCCGCATGTTCGACGATGTCGGCCGTATCGGCGGCGGAAAGGTCGAACCGCTTCTGAACGATATGGACGATGCGGTCGCGTTCGACCGGGTCGAGCGACCCGTCCAGCTGCGCCGCCTCCAGCAACAGGGCCGCCGCGGCGACATGCAGTTCTTCGCGGGGCTTCGGCCCGGCCTCGGCGGTTTTCTCCCTGTCGAACAGGAAGCTCTTCAAACGCTCAATCAAGAAATCACCCGTACGCTATAAACCTTGAACTTTTTCCATTTGCCGGCGGTCCCGCTTGGTCGGCCTGCCGGCGCCCTTGTCGCGCTGAGGGACCGCCCCTTCGGCTTGGTCCCGCTGCTCGGGATCTGCCTGCCGCGCGACCGGCGGGTCCAGATCCTTGTACAGCAACTGCGCTTCCGGCGCCGGGCCGCGGCGGTCGGCCAACCCGCCGACCTCGATCACCCGTATGTCGCGGCCCTGGGCGAAGGTCAACACATCGCCCTGTTTGATGCCGTGCCCCGGTTTCCGAACCCTTTCCCGGTTCACCCGGCAATGGCCGCCTTCCACCACCTTGGCCGCGAGCGTTCGCGTCTTGAAGAACCGGGCATGCCAGAGCCACTTGTCGATACGCTGCTTCGCGAGGGGGGTGTCGGTCATGGCGTTGCGAATAGTCCCTGAAGTGCGGCGAAGGGTGAGTTCGGATCCGGCCGTTTCGCCGTTTTCCCGGGTTGTCTTCCGGGCTGCTTTCCGGGTCCGTTGACAGGTTTCGGCTTGGCGCCCTTGGCTTGTTTCGCCCGTGCCGGGGCGCCGGCTTTCCGGGCTTGGGCTTTCGGTCCGCGCGCGGCGCTCGCCTTGTTGTTTCGAATACGGAACAAGCCGCCCTCTTCGCCCCGGACCGGGCTGCAGCCCAGCGCGCGCAGCAGGTCGGGCAGGCTCTCCTCGCTGCAGTCACAGGCCTTGGCGAGCGTCTCGTCGGGCTTGATGCCGCCGTCCCGGGCGCGTTTGCGGATTTCCGCCATCACCCGTTCGAACCGGTCGAGGCGCAAGGCGGACGGGCCGGCGTGACGGTATCCCAGCATCGCCCAGTCGGCTTCCGACATGCCGGCCGCGCGGTCGCAATCGGTCGGCACGCTGACCGGTTTGCCGGTGGCCGACGCGGGCGGCTGTTTCCCGGCCCAGGCGGACCACAGCGCCGTGCGCGTGCGCAGCGGTCCCGGTTTCAGCAAGCCGTTCAGGAAAATCGAATCGGTCCCGAAGCGCACATCGTGGCGCGCCATTTCCTTCCTGTCCTGCGGCGACAGCTGCTTGATCTGCGGCGCGGCGGCGCTGGTCCGGCAACTGCCCAGCCCCTCCAGCAGATGGAAGCACAATCCTTTGGCGGCGCCTGAGAACCCGGCCTCCCCCAGTTTGAACAACGGGCCCAGCCGGCGGGCGATATGACTGGCGAGCCAGGCGTTGATCCGCGCCTCGATCCGCCGCTGCAGGCCGGTATCCTGCACGAAACCGGCATAGACGGCCACGGTCGGCTGCCACGGCGTCGGGCCCTTGCCCAGCCGCGCCACCGGCTTGCCGTTCCAGATGATCGTCCGGGTCACGTCCAGCGCCAAGGTCTGGTCGTCGGCTGTTTCGAAGTCCTGGACATAGGCCACCGCATGGTCGCGCAGCACGCGCTCAGCGGCGGCCATCAGGACCTGTGCCTCGCGCGCATCGGCGGCTTCATGGGGCACAAAGCGGAACCCTTCGATATGGCCGATGACATGGCCTTCCACGACGACCTCGCCGTTCTGGCGCACGCCGGCCAGCAAATCCGACGTATCGCTGTCCTTGCGCGTCAGGACCGAGGCGCGCTTGTCGACGAAACGGTGGATCAGCCGTTCGTGCAGCGCGTCTGACAGGCGGTCCTCGATCTCCCGCGCGCGGGCCTGCCAGCCCGCCGCGTCGCGCAGCCAGGACCCGCGATGGGCGATATAGGCCATGGTGCGGATATGGGCGATCCGGGTGGTGATGGTGTCGATATCGCCGTCGACCCGGTCCAGGCGGCTGAACTGCGCGTCCAGCCAGTCATTGCCGAGCAGCCCTTCCCCGTCGGTCAGCTTCAAAAAGACCTGACCCAGCAATTCGGCGTGATGATCGGGCGTCACCTGCCGGAAATCGGGGATCTGGCAGACATCCCACAGCAGTTGGACCTTGTCGCGCGTCGCGGCGCGGTCGACCACCTGCTCGTCGCGGATCAACGCCGCCAGCGCGACCTGGTCCTCGCCGTCGCGGACGCGGATCAACTGCGGATGGGGCGGTTCGTGATACAGGCTTTTCAGCAGCGATTTGGCGGACCGGAAGTCGAGATTCTTGTTGCGCCAGTAAAGGCGCGTCAGCGGCTGATACTGATGCGCTTCCACCGCGGCGACGATCTCGTCATCCAGCTGCGGCTGGTTGTTGGTGACGCCGAAGGTGCCGTCGTTCATGTAGCGCCCGGCGCGCCCGGCGATCTGCCCCACTTCCGGGGCGTCCAGCATGCGCAGCCGATGGCCGTCGAATTTGCGCATCCGCGCGAAGGCGACATGGTTCACATCCATGTTCAGGCCCATGCCGATGGCGTCTGTGGCGACCAGGTAGTCGACCTCGCCCGCCTGATACATGGCGACCTGGGCGTTCCGCGTCCGCGGGCTCAACGCGCCCAGCACGACCGCCGTGCCGCCGCGCTGCCGCCGCACCAGCTCGGCGATGCCGTAAACCTCGTTGACGGAAAAGGCGACGATGGCGCTGCGCCGGGGCAGGCGGGTCAGCTTGGTCTGGCCGGTATGCTGCAAGGTGGAGAAGCGCGGCCGGCTTTCGATCATGACATCGGGCACCAACTGCCGGATCAATCCGGCGGCGGTATCGGACCCCATGAACATCGTTTCCGCCCGCCCGCGCGCAAACAGCAGCCGGTCGGTGAAGACATGGCCGCGGTCGGGATCGGCGCAAAGCTGGATTTCGTCGATGGCCAGGAATTCCACGCTCTTTTCCAGCGGCATGGATTCCACGGTGCAGATCCACCAGCGCGGATTGGACGGGATGATCTTTTCTTCCCCGGTCACCAGGGCGACGGCGCCCGGCCCCTTTTCCCGCACGACGTTGTCATAGTTCTCCCGCGCCAGAAGGCGCAGGGGAAAGCCGATCATGCCGGTCGGATAGCCCAGCATTCGATCCATCGCGAGGAAGGTCTTGCCGGTATTGGTGGGGCCGAGAATGGCACGAACGAGACCTCTGCCCTCCGATGATCGGAGTGGGAACGAAGCTAGGGCCGTCGGGTCGGTGCCGTTCTGTCTCAAGGCCATGGTCCCCAGACTGTCGCGCTGTTCGTGTTTCCCTGCAAGCAGGACCGATTCTTATGACACCGATGTGACACCGGCCCGCGGCCATTTCAAGGCAAGCGGGTACGGTTAGGTGCGCGGCGAAGCGCCGCGTTCCGGAGATGGTTCGGTTATGAAGAAATCCGGAAGGGGTCAGGCGTAGATGTCGACGACCTGTCCACGGTCACCGCCGGCGGGGGCGGTGTTCGTCTGGGTGCCCGTCGTGACGGCTTCCTGCTGGCGCTGCGACTGCGTTTCGAGGCGGCGTGCCGACGTATCGTTGGCGCCGCCCTGTACGGCGGGCGCCGACGAGCTGGACACGGCCGACGCTCGGAGGAAGGAAGCCTGCGAGGCTCCTGAAAGGCTGGAAATATCGCTCATTTCTTCACTCTAACCCGCAAATATTAACAAACCCTAAAGAGGTTGCTTTTTAGCGAATCAGATCAACGCTTTGATTTCAATAAAAAAAGCGTGGAACCGAAAAGTCGTCAGGTGACGATATTAACGATTTGGCCGGGCCCGCTGGTGCTCGTTGCCAAACTCTGTGTCGTGGCCGCCACCGCGCCCCCGACCTCTTTCAGCGTGTTCAGCGCCGTGCGCTGCGCCGCCGACAGCGGAATCTCCGCCCGTGATGAGGAAACACTTGATACCGACATGATGGCCTCGCTTTTATCGGGAACTTCTGTTCCTGTCCAAACGTGTTATCTTCCCCCGGTTTCCGCCGATTTCTGGCGTCTGCGCGGCGTTTTACTCCGCCGCTGCCGGGATACTCCAATCAGATAAATGCCCTCGAATGGCCGTTTCGTCAATCGTATGCAGGCCGATGACGACCAATTCGGACCTGCGTACCTCACCTTTGGCCCAGGGCCGGTCGAAATAGCGCTGCAGACGCGGACCGGCGGCCTGCAGCACTTCCCGGCGCGGCAAGCCGGGCCGGTTCAGGAAGCCTTTGATGCGCAGAATGTCGTATTGTTCGACCAGGGATTTCAGCATCATTTCCAGCGCCGTCGGGTCCTCAACCGGGCCCAGCGACAGGATGAAACTGTGGAAATCGTCGTGGTCGTGGTCGTCCTCGCCGTCATGGTGGGACCGGCGTGCGTCCAGATCGTCCTCGGCCGCTTTCTCCAGACCCATCAGAACCGCGGGATCGACGCCGGATTGACGCGCGCGGACCAGATGAACGCCGGGGCGCAGGCGGGTCTTCAGATCCGCTTCCACCGCGTCGGCTTCCGCGTCGCTCAAAAGATCCATCTTGTTCAGGACGACGATATCGGCGCAGTCCAATTGATCTTCGAACACTTCTTCCAGCGGATTGTCGTGGTCCAGCGCATCGTCGGCTTCCCGCTGTTGTTGAACTGCGTCCTCGTCATCGGCGAAGCGGCCGTCGGCCAGCGCCCTGGAATCGATCACGGTGATGACCCCGTCGACCGTCACCTGCGCCTTGATTTCAGGCCAGTTGAAGGCTTTGACCAAGGGTTTCGGCAGCGCCAGACCCGATGTTTCGATCACGATATGATCGGGTTTGTCAGGCCGGTCCAACAGCTTTTCCATGGTCGGCAGGAAGTCGTCGGCCACCGTGCAGCAGATGCAGCCATTGGCCAGTTCCATGATATCGTCGTCGGTGCAGCCTTCCAGGCCGCAGCCCAGCAGCATGTCCCGGTCGATGCCGAGATCGCCGAATTCGTTGATCAGGAAAGCGAGACGCTTGCCCTTCGCGTTTTCGATCACGTGGCGGATCAACGTCGTCTTCCCTGCGCCCAGGAAGCCGGAAATGATCGTTGCGGGTATTCTGCGCGCCATGACTTTTCACCTTTCGCCGGCCCCCTTCCAGGGGCCTGTGTTACGCTCCTTTGAGCGTAAGGGGCAAACCGGCGGCGACCAGGACGACACGGTCCGCCGCGGCTGCGATTGTTTGGTTGGTTCGCCCCGCCTCATCCCTGAAACGGCGCGCCAGGGCGTTTTCGGGCACGATGCCCAGCCCCACTTCGTTGCTAATGACCACGACGGGACCCGTGGCCTCACCCAATGCGGCGACCAATTCTTGCCTGGCGGCGTCGAGATCCGCCTCGGCATCCCCCAGCATCAGGTTGGTGAGCCATAAAGTAAGGCAATCGACCAGAAGGCAAGCACCGGAACCGGATTCGCGACGAATTGCCTCGGCAAGCGCCGTCGGCGCCTCAACCGTCCGCCACGCCGCCCCGCGCTCTTGCTTGTGGGCGGCGATCCGGTCTTCCATTTCGCCGTCGAAGGCCTGGGCCGTCGCCACATAGACCGGGTCCATGCCGCGATCGGCGTGATAGGCCTCGCATAGGGAAAGGCCGTGGCGGGTCTTGCCCGACCGCGCGCCCCCCAGGACGAATGTGACCTCCCCCGCCATCGGTTCTACTGCCGTTGCTGGGACCGGTCGGGATGCATCTCCCGGGGGTCCCGGTTCGAAAAGCCGACACGCCAATGGCGTCCCTCATCGGTATCCACGCAATCCAGCCGCGTGACCGACAGGTTGGCGGTGGAAAACCGCAAGGCGCTTTCCGGGTCCAGGTTCAGGGCATAGCACAAAGCCGCGCGAATCGTGCCGCCATGGGTGACGGCGACGATATCCCGCCCGGCATGCTGTTCCGTCACGTCCAGGATGGCCGGGATGACCCGCGCGATCAGGTCGGTGAAGCTCTCTCCGTTCGGCGCGCGCTCATAGGCCGGTGCCAGCCAATACCGCGCGCCGCTGCCGATCTTCCCGTCGAAGCCGAATTCCGCATAGGTCAGACCTTGCCAATCGCCGAAGCTCTGTTCCTTCAGGGCCTCGATCTCAATCCGGTCGGGCAGTGCCAGACCGGCGGCGCGAATGGCGTCCGCGGTCTGATGCGTGCGCAGCAGGTTGGACGTGATCAACACCGGGTCCTCCGGCAGAAGCTTGGCCAGTCCGGCGAAAGCGGCTTCGTCATCGGTATCGCAGGGCATGTCCGCCTGCCCATAGATGCGGCCGTTATTGGCCGTCACGGGGGCGTGCCGTACCCACCACCAGCGTGTTTCTACGATGTCAGCCAAGATGCCGCTCCCGATTGCCCAGATTCTATGGAAATGTTGAAAGTCGCCGCTGCGATCAGCAGCGCCAGCATGATGGCGATTTCGCAAAGCTGTTCAAGCAGCCCGATCGCATCGCCGTTGTAGCCGCCCAGCGCCCGCGCCAGGAACAGGCAGACGACCGATCCCGCCACGGCCGCGCCGAGTATCGCGGCGATGCCCGCGCAGGGGCCGAGCAGGACAAGGACCGCCCCCGCCCCCAGAACCGCCGCGACACAGGCGGCGCCCGGTCCGGGCCGTCCGACGCTGGCCGCGACGCCGCTGGCCGAGGCGGGCCGCAGCACGGCCATCGCCGCCGGCAGGACCGCGCGGGACAATATATGGATGGCGGCAATCGCCGCCGCCCCGGCCAGGCCGGGTGCGAAAGACGCGAGGGCGGACGCCTTCAGCCCCGTCGCCAGAATCAAGGCAAGCGCGCCGTAACCGCCGATGCGGCTGTCGCGCATGATTTCCAATTTGCGCTCGATCGCACCGCCGGCGCCGAGGCCGTCGGCCGCGTCGGCCAATCCGTCCTCGTGCAGCGCCCCGGTGATCAGCGCCGTCGCCGCCAGCGTCAGGAAGGCGGCGATCCAGGGGGAAAGCCCGGCCCAGCCGGACAGCCAGAAGACCGCGCCGCCGAACAGGCCGACGGCCAGACCCGCGATGGGGAAGGCCCAGGCGCAGGCGGACAATCCCCGATGCGGCCCGCCGACGGGCAGACGCGTCAAAAAGGTAAGGGCCGCGCGGATATCGGCAATCGGCGCGAAACCGCGCTCGGCACCGGAGTCCTTGGGGCTTGTCTCTTCGGGCTTGTCCGTCATGTTGGCATGCTCTAAGCGCTTCCGGGGCGGCTGCCAACCCGCACCCGCCCTGTCTTTCGCTGGCTTTGCCACAAAAATCCCGATCCGACCCGGAGTTCGATATGTCCGACGCCCAGCCGCAAGCCACCCTCCAGGAAATCAGGGACCTGTTGAAAGTTTTCCCCGGACCCGACGAAAAGGCGGTCCAGGCGGCGCGGGAACGCGACGGCCAGCTGACCAAGCCGCCCGGCGCGCTGGGCAAGCTCGAGGAACTGGCTGAATGGCTGGCCGCCTGGCAGGGCAAGGCCCCGCCGCGCGTCGACCGCCCGCGCGTCGCCGTCTTCGCCGCCAATCACGGCGTTGCCAAGGCGAAACCGGTTTCCGCCTTTCCGGTGGACGTCACGCAACAGATGGTGGCGAATTTCCAGCATGGCGGTGCGGCGGTGAACCAGCTGTGCCTGGTCCATGACGCGGAATTACGGGTCTATGAAATGGCGCTGGAGCACCCGACCAAGGACTTCACCGAAGGCCCGGCGATGAGCGACACGGAATGCGCCACCGCGCTGGCCTACGGCATGATGGCGGTCGAGGAAGGCGTGAACATCATCTGCCTCGGCGAAATGGGCATCGGCAATACGACAGCCGCGGCGGCGGTCTGCCATGCGCTGTTCGGCGGGGAGGCCCGCGATTGGGTCGGTCCCGGCACCGGGGTCCAGGGCGACGCGCTGTCGGCCAAGATCGCCGCCGTGCAACAAGCTGTCGCGGTGAACAAACCCGCGATGACCGATCCGTTCGAAGTGCTGCGCTGCGTCGGCGGGTTCGAATTGGCCGCCATCGTCGGCGCGGTGATCGCCGCCCGAGTCGGCCGCGTGCCGGTAATCCTGGACGGCTATACCTGCACCGCCGCTGCCGCGATCCTGGAAAAAATGCTGCCGGGCGCGCTCGACCATTGCGTGGTCGGCCATCTCTCCGCCGAACCGGCGCATGCGACGCTGCTGGAGAAATTGGGCAAGGAACCCTTGCTGACCCTGAACATGCGCCTCGGTGAAGGCTCCGGCGCGGCGGTCGCGCTCGGCATCGTCAAATCGGCGGCCGCCTGTCATGCCGGCATGGCCACCTTCGCGGAAGCGGGCGTCAGCGGGGCCTAGGAAACCGGCCGATTATTCGCCGATCTGCAGCAGCTGGCCCTTGTCCCGCGCGACCCGGAAGGACCACAGGAACGTGGCCGTTCCGGCACCGAAATAGACCAGGTTGAGGGCGCAGGCGCCGAAGAACAGGTCGGCCCGGAACGTCCCCTCGAACAGCACGTGCCGCATGCCTTCGAAGACATAGACCATGGGCATGGACCAGGCGATCCATTGCAACCATTCGGGCAGCGTCGTGACCGGGTAATAGACGCAGGCGACCGGCGCCAGCAGGAAAATGATGAACCAGGCGAAGTTCTCCGCCCCCAGCCCGGCGCGCAGCAGCAGCGATATGGTGAACAGCCCCAGCGCCCAGGACATCACCATCAGATTGGCGAAGAAGGCGAACAGCGGCAGGCCCAGATCGAAGATCGACACGTCGAACATCGGCATCGCCAACAGGGCGGCGGGCAGCGCGCCGACGGTCACCCGCAGCAGGCTGATGGAAATCAGTGCCGCGACGAATTCGACCGGGCGCAGCGGTGTCACGAACAGGTTGGCCAGGTTGCGGGAATACATCTCCTCCATGAACGAGACGGAAAACCCGATCTGCCCGCGGAAGAAGATGTCCCACAGCAGCACGGCGGACACCAAGACGCCCCCGGCCTGGGCGACCCAGGACGTTTGCTCGCGCAGGAAATTGGACAGGAATCCCCAGATCACCAACTGCACCAAAGGCCAATAGGCCAGCTCGATGATGCGCGGCCAGGACCCGCGCAGGATGTAGACATACCGCAGCACCAGGGCGCCGATGCGGCGTGGGCTGAAGGCGCTGGGCTTGGGCCTGTCGATGGCCGGGTCAAACGCCATTTCCGGCCCCTCCGTTTCCCGTGCCGCGGGCAATGTCCAGGAAGACCTCTTCCAGGTTTTTCCGGCCATAGCGTTCGATCAGGGCGCGCGGCGGCCCGGTATCGACGATCCGGCCCGTCTTCATCATCAGGACATCGCCGGCCAGGCGCTCCACCTCGGCCATATTATGGCTGGCCAGCAGGATGGCGGCGCCGGTTTCGGCCTGATAGCGCTCCAGATAGGTCCGCACCCAATCGCCCGTATCCGGGTCCAGGCTGGCCGTCGGTTCATCCAGCAGCAGCAATTCCGGCCAGTTCAACATCGCCTTGGCCAGCCCGACGCGGGTCTTCTGCCCGGCGCTGAGTTTCTTGATCGGGCGCTTCAGATAGTCCCCCAGGTCAAGGTCCTCGGCCAGTTGGGCGATCCTGCCCTTGACGTCCCGCAGCCCGTAAAGGCGGGCATAGACGGTCAGGTTCTCCCGCACCGTCAGGCGCATCGGCAGATCCACATAGGGCGACGTGAAGTTGATCCGGTGAACGATCTCCCGCCGCTCGGTCGCGATGTCATGCCCGAAGATATGGACCGTCCCCGATGTCGGCAGCAACAGGCCCAGCAGCATGGACAGCGTCGTCGTCTTGCCGGCTCCATTACCGCCCAGCAGGGCGACGGTCGCGCCGCGCGGAACGGTGAAGCTGATATCGTCGGCCGCGACAACGCTGTCGAACCGTTTCGTCAAATGCGAAACGGTCACGGCGGCGGGCGCCGTCTCGACCGTGCCGGTCGCTTCGGGTTCCGGGCTGCCTATGGGGGCGGTTTGATCCATGGAGGGTCCGATTTGGGTTACGCACTTTGTTGCCATCTGGGATATAGGGCAAATCGCGGGAAGGCGACCCGCAATTTACTTGCACGGTCATCAAGACACTGGTGATTTGGCGCCATGGACCCGACCCAAGAAACCGCAGCGGGCAAGGCCCGGATGCCGAAACCCATGAGGCCGCGCGCACTCGCCCGCCATGCAAGCCGGGCCCGGCGCCTTCCCGGCGTCCAGGGCCGGACCCTGGCGCTCATCCGCTGGGTCGCGGTGATCGGCCAGATCGCGACGGTTTGGATCGTCGCCGGCGCCCTGGAATTCCCGCTGCCGGTGGCCGCCTGCCTGACCGTGATCGGCGCGCTCGCCTTCTCCAATCTATGGCTCTTCGCCCGCAGCGGCCGGACCGTGCGCCTGACCGATTATCACGCGGCCCTTTTTCTGGGTTTCGACCTTCTGCAGGTCTCCGCCCTGATCTACCTTACCGGCGGGCTGACCAACCCGTTCGCTGTGTTGATCGCGGTGCCGGTGACGGTGGCGGCGACGATCCTCTCGCGCCGGACGACGGTCGCGTTGACGGTGATGTCGCTGTTCTGCACGACCTTCCTCGCCTTCTATTTTCTGCCCTTGCCCTGGCAGGGAACCTTCTCCGCCCTGCCGCAGACCTATGTGGTCGGGCTGTGGGCCTCGCTCGCGGTCCTGATCCTGTTCACTGCCGGGTATGTCTGGTCGGTCGCCGACGAATCGCGCGGCCGCGACGCCGCCTTGGCGGAGGCCGAAGCGGCGCTGGCCCGGGAAAGACACATGTCGGCGCTGGGTACCCTGGCGGCGGCGGCGGCCCATGAACTGGGGTCACCCCTCAACACGATCGCGCTGGTTTCCGCCGACCTGGAACGCGGGGTGCCGGCCGACAGTCCCTTGCGTGAGGACGTGGATCTTCTGAAAAGCCAGGCCGACCGGTGCCGCGATATCCTCACCTCGCTTTCCCGCACGCCGGAACGCGAAGGCGGCCAGCCGTTCGACAGCCTGCCGCTCACAAACCTTGCCGAAGAAGCCGCGCGTGACCATCTACCCGATGGCGTGACGTTCAAGCTGACCGTCGACGACGCTTCGTCAGGGGCGGAGCCGGTGGTCATGCGAAGCCCCGAATTCCTCCAGGGAATCGGGAATTTCGTGCAGAATGCCGGGCAGTTCGCCAAGACCACGGTGCAATTGTCGCTGTATTGGTCGGATGATGAGGTGCGCCTCAGCATCCTCGATGACGGGCCGGGATTTCCGGTCTCGATACTGGATTCTCTGGGTGAGCCCTATCTCTCGACAAGGGCGGGAAAGTCCGGGCATATGGGCCTCGGCATTTTCATCGCGCAGACGTTGCTTGATCGGATCGGCGCCGGAACGGCGTATAGCAACAGGAGGAAGGGCGGTGCCCGCGTGGACGTGATCTGGCCGCGGACCGTCTTGGATGAAGGCACAACAACCGAGTGACATGATGCAGGAAACGATGATGGCCCCCGCCGCACCGGACAATGTGGAAAAGACGTTGCTGATCGTGGATGACGACCGCCCGCTCAGGACGCGCCTTGTCCGCGCGATGGAACAATACGGTTTCCTGGTTCGCGACGCGGAAGGCGTCGAAGAAGCCCTGACCATGGTGGCGGACAAGCCGCCGGCCTATGCGCTGGTCGATCTGCGCCTGGAGGACGGCAACGGCATGCGCGTCGTCGAAGCCCTGGCGGAAGCCCGGCCTGAAGCCCGCATCGTCATGCTGACCGGCTATGGCAACATCGCCAACGCGGTGACCGCGATCAAGGCCGGCGCGGTCGACTACTTGCCGAAACCGGCGGATGCGGACCAGATCGTCAAGGCGTTGCTGAACACGGCGGAAGAACCCCTGCCGCCGCCGCCGGAAGACCCGATGTCCGCCGACCGCGTGCGCTGGGAGCATATCCAGCGCGTTTACGAACAATGCGGCCGCAACGTTTCGGAAACCGCCAGGCGTTTGAAAATGCACCGGCGGACCTTGCAGCGCATCCTCAACAAACACGCGCCCCGGCCCTGATTTCCTTTACCCCTCGTCTGGCCGGGCAGTCCGCTTCCCGAACATCTCCTGTCGCAAATCGGGCTGACGGGCCGGGTGAGGCCTGTTAGAGACTAGCCCCAATGAGAACCCAACCGGGCGGGGGCAAGTTCGTCCGGGACGTGAGTAGGGTATGAGCACCCGCAGACAGGACAGGGGCAAATATGTCTGAGACGACGACCGGCCGCGATGACGCGGCCCCCTTTGATTCGCATCCGGACTCCCATCGTTTTCCGGAACAAGCGGGCGAGAAGCTCGGCATCATGATCTGCGGCCATGGCAGCCGCAGCGTCGATGCCGTGCGCGAATTCGAACAGGTCGCCGCCAATATGAAGGCGCGCTTCCCGCATCATCCGGTCGAATACGGTTTCCTGGAATTCGCGACGCCGATCATCCGCGACGGGCTCGACAAATTGCGCGATCAGGGCGTGACCCGGGTGTTGGCCGTGCCCGGCATGCTGTTCGCGGCGGGCCATGCGAAGAACGATATTCCCTCCGTCCTCAATACCTATGCGGCGCAGAATCCCGGCATGAAGATCGATTACGGGCGCGAGCTGGCGGTCGATCTGAAAATGCTGCAGGCGGCGGGCGACCGCGTCGAGCAGGCGCTGGTCCAAGCTGCGAAAGGGCCGGGCGGCGATGTTCCCCGGCACGAAACATTGCTGATGGTCGTGGGCCGCGGCGCATCGGACCCCGACGCCAATTCGAACGTCGCCAAGGTGACGCGCATGCTGTGGGAAGGCATGGGCTTCGGCTGGGCGGAAACCTGCTATTCCGGCGTCACGTTCCCGCTGGTGGAGCCCGGCCTCGAACACGCGGTGAAGCTTGGCTACAAGCGGATCGTCGTGTTCCCCTACTTCCTGTTCACCGGCATCCTGATCGACCGAATCTACAGCTATGCCGACAAGGTCGCCGCGCGGCATCCCGATATCGAATTCATCAAGGCGCCATACTTGAACGACCACGAGAAGGTCTTCGACACGTTCGAGGAACGCCTGTGGGAAATTCTGGAAGGCACCAACACGATGAACTGCCAGATGTGCAAATACCGGGCGCAGGTTCTGGGGTTCGAAGCGGAAGTCGGTCTTGCCCAGGAAAGCCATCACCATCACGTGGAAGGCATCGGCACCGGCGCGGCGGAAGACGATCACGGCCACGATCATGGCCACCACGACCACGGGCATGACCACGACCACAATGATCACGACCA
>CAYGKA010000041.1:0-8729 GCA_964350445.1 uncultured Flavobacteriaceae bacterium | reverse complement strand
ACCATGGGCACGACCATGGGCACGGCCATGACCATGGGCACGATCATGGACACGGGCACGACCACCATCATCATCCCTATCCGCACGCGGATCACCCGCTGGGCCCGAAATCGATGCAGGCCGACAAGAAGGGCGGCTGACGCGCCATGGCAGAGGCAACAGACAGGGCCGTGTCTGGGCGGCGCTACGACTACATCCGGGATCCCAAGGCGATCTACGCCAGTTCCTTTGCCCAGGTCCGTGCGGCAGTCGATCTGTCTCGCTTTCCGGCCCCGCTGCATCCGGTGGCCGAGCGGCTAGTGCATGCCTGCGCCCGGCCGGAAATCGCCGAACATCTGCGCTGGGACGGACCGGTGGCGGAAGCGGGCCGCGATGCCCTGCTGGCCGGCGCGCCGATCCTGGCGGATGCGGAGATGGTCGCGCGCGGCGTCACCTGCGCCCTGCTGCCCGCCGGCAATCCGGTCCTCTGTCGGTTGAACGACGCCCCTGTCCCCGGCCTCGCGGAAAGCCTCGGCACCACCCGCTCGGCCGCGGCAGTCGAGCTTTGGAGGGACGACCTGGACGGCGCGATCGTCGCCATCGGCAATGCGCCGACCGCGCTTTTCCATCTGCTGGAACGTCTGCATGACGGCTGGCCGCGCCCGGCGGCGATCCTCGCCTTCCCCGTTGGCTTCGTCGGTGCCGCGGAATCGAAGGACGCGCTGATGCAGGCGGGGCTCGGCATTCCCTATATCACCCTGCCCGGACGGGACGGCGGTAGCGCGCTCGCCGCCGCGGCGGTCAACGGGCTGGCGGTTCTGGCCGGAAAGGAAGAAGCGCGATGACGTCCACGCCATGGATTTCGGTCGTCGGGCTGGGTGAGGACGGATTGGATGTCCTGCCGCCCGCCGTGCGGACCCTGATCGACGGGGCGGAGGTGGTGATCGGCGGCGAACGCCACCTCGCCATGCTTCCCGAAACTCATTCCGCCCAGCGAATGACCTGGCGGTCGCCGCTGCGCGACACCATCGCCGATATCCGGGAGCTGGAAGGAAAGCGTGTCTGCGTTCTGGCGACCGGGGATCCGATGAGCTACGGCATCGGCGTCACGCTGGGCCGGGAATTCGGGCAGGAGGCGCTGACGGTGATTCCCGCACCGGGTGCTTTCACGCTGGCCGCCGCACGGCTTGGCTGGCCGCTGGAAACGGTCGTGCGCCTCACGGTCCACGGACGGCCGCTGGACCTAGTCTCCCGGCATCTGCAACCGGGGGCGAAACTGTTGATTCTGTCGGAAGACGGCACGACGCCCGCCGGTTTGGCCCGGTTGATGACGGAACGGGGCTACGGCCCGTCCGGGATCACCGTCTTCGAACACATGGGCGCGGCGGATGAGAGCCAAACGACTGAAATCGCGGAAGAATGGGGCGATAGGCGGGTCCGGGACCTGAACACCGTCGCGGTCGACTGTGTCGCCGGGGCGGACACTCTGCCGCTTTCCGCCGTGCCGGGGTTGCCGGACGAGTCATTTTTGCACGACGGACAGCTGACAAAACGTGAAGTAAGGGCCGCGACCCTGGCCGCGCTCGGCCCCCGTCCGGGCGCGCTGCTCTGGGATGTCGGCACCGGCAACGGGTCCGTCGCCATCGAATGGATGCGGGCGGGCGGACGTGCCATCGGGATCGAGCCGGATGCGGAGCGCCGCGACCGGGCGGCGCGAAACGCAACCGTGCTGGGCGTGCCCGATCTGCGCCTTGTCGCCGGGCGCGCGCCCGACGCGCTGATGGACCTGGCCACGCCTGACGCGGTCTTCGTCGGCGGCGGCGGCAGCAATGACGGCGTGTTGGAATTCTGCTGGGAGGCGCTGGCCCCCGGCGGCAGTCTCGTCGCCAATGCGGTGACGCTGGAAAGCGAAACCCGGCTTGCCCAATTCCGGGATCGTGTCGGCGGCGAAATGGTCCGTATCGCCGTGTCGCGGTTGGACGCGGTGGGTCCCTATCACGGCTGGCGTCCTTTGATGCCGGTGACGCAGCTGGCCGTTCGCAAGCCTTATTCTCGGAAAGGGAATGGATCATGACCGAAGGGGTGCTCTACGGCGTCGGGGTGGGTCCGGGCGACCCGGACCTGATCACCGTGAAGGCGATGAAGCTGCTGCAGCGGGTGCCGGTCGTCGCCTGGCCCGCGCCGCTGGAAGGCGAGTCGCTGGCCCGCCGGATTGCGGCCCCGCATCTGCCTGAAGGCGCGATCGAAATTCCGATCCGCATGCCGATGGTCGAGGCGCGGTTCCCGGCGGAACAGGTCTACGACGCCGCCGCCGAGCAGATTTCGGAACATCTCACCGCCGGACGGGATGTCGCCGTGCTGTGCGAGGGTGATCCCTTCTTCTACGGCAGCTTCATGTATCTGTTTGCGCGGATGACCGAACGCCACCGGGTCGAGGTGATTCCCGGCGTTTCCAGCCTCACCGCCTCGGCGGCGATGACCGGCGCGCCGCTCGCCTCGCGCAACGACGTGCTGACCGTCCTGCCGGCCCCGCTGCCGGAGGAAGATCTTTCCCGGCGGCTGAAAGCGGCCGATGCGGTCGCCTTCATCAAGGTCGGCCGGCATTTCGACAAGGTGCTGCGCCTGCTGGACGCCGAGGGCATGGCCGACAGCGCGCTCTATATCCAGCACGCCACCATGGAAAAACAGATGATCCTTCCCCTGCGCGACGCGCCTGCCGCCGCCGTCCCCTATTTCTCGATGATCCTGGCGCACCGCCGCGGCGACGCCTGGCGCAAGCCTGAGGACGGAACGCGAACGCCGTTGACCGCCGTCGCGGGGGGCCGGTCATGACCGCGCTGATCGCTTTGACGGAAGAAGGCGCGCGGACGGCACGCCGCCTGCGGCCCTCCCTGCCCGGCGCCGTTCTGTACGGGCGAACCGCGCGTGTGAGCGACGCGGACCGGGGTTTCGACGATACCGGGGCGCTGCTCCGCGATCTCTTTCTGCAGGGCACGCCGGTCATCGGGTTTTGCGCCGCCGGAATCCTGATCCGGTTCCTGGCCCCGCATCTGACCGACAAACATAGCGAACCGGCGGTGGTCGCGGTGGCCGAGGACGGGTCCAGCGCCGTGCCCCTGCTGGGCGGGCATCACGGGGCGAACGCGCTGGCGCGGCAGATTGCCGACACGCTGGGCGGCCATGCCGCCATCACCACGGCCGGCGATTTGCGGTCCGGCCCGCCGCTCGACGCCCCGCCGCCGGGCTGGGTGTTGGAAAATCCGCACCGGGTGAAACCGGTCACCGCTGCCTTGCTGGCGGGGGAACCGGTCGGCCTGACGGTGGAAGCGGGCGACGCCGCTTGGCTCGATCCGGACCGATTCGCGGCTACCGGCGCGCAGAGCGTTCTGGTGACCGAACGGGCGGTCTCGATGGGCACCGAAGCGCTGGTCCTGCATCCGCCGGTCCTGGCGGTGGGTATCGGCGCGGAACGCGGCGTGCCCGAAGAAGAAGGGGTCGAGGCGGTGCGCCGCGTGCTGACCGAGAACGGCCTGTCGGCCTTGGCGGTCGGCGCGGTGGGGTCCATCGACATCAAGGCCGACGAACCGGCGGTGCTCGCCGCCGCGGCCTTCCTGAACAGCGACCCGCGTTTCATGACGGCAGCCGAGTTGGAGGCGGAGGCCCCGCGCCTCGCCAATCCATCCGATCTGGTCTTCAAGGAAACCGGCTGCCACGGCGTCGCCGAAGGGGCGGCCCTCGCGCTGGCCGGGGCCGACGCTGAACTGATCGTGCCGAAAGCCCGCCTGGGCCGGGTCACGGTTGCCATTGCGAAGGCGCGCGGCCAGGTGAACACGTCGGTCGGCCGAAGCCGCGGCCGGTTGTTCGTCGTCGGCATCGGGCCGGGGCAGACCACCTGGCGCACACCGGAAGCGGTCGCGGCCCTGCGCGCGGCGGACGGCGTGGTCGGGTACGACCTTTACCTGGATCTGGTCAGCGACCTGATCGCCGGAAAGGAACAGCACCGCTCGCCGCTCGGCGATGAGACGGGCCGCGCCTTGAAGGCTCTGACACTGGCGGCTGAGGGCAAGACCGTGGCGCTGGTCTGTTCCGGCGACCCGGGCATCTATGCCCTGGCCACCTTGGTCTACGAACAGATCGAAGCGGCGACCGACCGCGCCCTGCGGGGCGTTTGCGTCACCGTGGTGCCCGGCATTTCGGCCTTCCAGGCCGCCGCCGCGCGCTTGGGCGCGCCGATGGGCCACGACTTCTGCCTGATCTCGCTGTCGGATCTGTTGACCCCGCGCGACATCATCCGCCGGCGGCTGCAGGCCGCGGCGGCGGGCGATTTCGTCGTCGCCTTCTACAATCCGCAAAGCCTGCGCCGCCGCACCTTGCTGGGCGAGGCGCGGGAAATCCTGCTGGCCGAACGGCCCGCGATGACGCCGGTCGCCGTGGCGCGCAACCTGGGCCGGCCCGGCGAAACCGTGACGGTCACCACGTTGGACGCCTTCGAACCGGATGACGTGGACATGCTGTCCCTTGTCGTCATAGGCAATTCGGAAAGCCGCATTCTGGATCTGCCGGACGGGATGCGGATCTATACGCCGCGCGGATATGCCCAAAAAACCGGCGGAACTCAGACCAATGAAACGCGAAAAGCCGAAGGGGTACAGTCATGACGGTCCATTTCATCGGCGCTGGGCCCGGCGCGCCCGACCTGATCACGGTGCGGGGCCTGAACCTGATCAAATCCTGCCCGGTCTGCCTTTACGCCGGGTCGCTGGTGCCAGAAGCGGTGGTGGCCGAAGCGCCGGCGGATGCCCGCGTGGTCGATACCGCGCCGATGCACCTGGATGAGATCATCGCGGAAATAGCCGCCGCGCACGAACAGGGTCTGGACGTGGCCCGGGTGCATTCCGGCGACCCGTCGCTCTATGGCGCGGTCGCGGAACAGATCCGCCGGTTGGAGGCGATGGGGATCGACTTCGACATCACGCCGGGCGTTTCCGCCTATGCCGCCGCGGCGGCCGAATTGAAGACCGAATTCACCCTGCCGGGCATCGCACAGTCGGTGATCCTGACCCGCACCGCGGTCCGGGCCTCGGCCATGCCGGAGGGCGAGGACCTGACGACGCTGGGCAAAAGCGGCGCGACTCTGGCGATCCATCTTTCTATCAACAACCTGGCCAAGGTGGTGCGGGAACTGACGCCGCTCTACGGCGCGGACTGCCCGGTCGTGATCGCGTATCGCATCACCTGGCCGGATCAGATGATCCTGCGCGGGACGCTGGCGGATATCCGGGACAAGGTGAAGAAATCGGGCATCACCCGGACCGCGTTGATCCTGGTGGGCCGGGTGCTGGAGCAGTCTGAATTCGAGGACAGCCGGCTGTACGCCGCCGATCACAGTCACGTCCTGCGCGACGCGGCCACGGGATGACCCGTCGCCAAATGAGTTCTCCGTCCGATTAGGGTGTTCCGGCTTGTACCGAATGCCTATCCGGACGGAGCGACCAGGGGAGGTCTGTTCAGGTTATACGGCGCGTGTGCCTGTTTGGATGGTGTTGCACCGCTGAGACGGCTTCTCCGCCTTTGGGTTTGGTGTCTCCCTACCGAACGGGAGGAACCGCCATCTAAGTTAACGCATTGCCGTCAGGGCCTGAGCCCAACTATCCGACAAGACGAAACCAAGTGTCGCCGAGGTTCCTTAGGCGGCTCCCCTTTCCCGCAGGCGACCATCCCAACCGTTACCGGAAAGGCGGTCTCAGCGGTGCAACACCTTCCAAACAGATCCTTGCTTTACGTGTTCGCCCGACGACAGGGCCCCGAAAAAGAAGTGGCTTAAAACAGGGTGGCGAGGATGTCGGCATAGCCGAACACGGCTTCGGAACAAAACGCCAGGACACCTGTGAACACACCCGCCAAAGCGCCGATCAAAAGATTTCGGACCGTACCGAGGACGCCCATTTCCTGGTCGTCCATGACCTGCATACCCCTCGTTTGCATGACCAATCTCCTTCCTCTGTGATGCTTACGATAGGGAGGAGTCGGCCAGGCGGCTGTGATCGGCCGCACACTCAGAAAATTTTATTAAAAATTGTTAACCTTTTCTCGCGAACCGGCTGTCAGTGGTGCGGTTCATCCGGGTCCGCTTCGACCGGAACCATGATGAAGAAGATCAAACCGGCCATCATGGTGACCGCCAGCAGCACCCAGCCGAGCGCGTGCGCCCCGTCGCCGTGATACAGGCCGGCGGCGACAACGCTGGAGATCGCGCCGCTGAACATCTGGATGCAGCCCATGCTGGCCGATGCGCTGCCGGCGATTCGCGGGAAAGGCTGCAACGCGCCGGCGATCCCTTGCGGCAGGACCATCCCGAACCCGAAGAAACAGAGCATCATCGGGCCCAGCACGCGCGCCAGCGACAGTTCGTCGGCCAGAATGCCGACAATGGCCGCGCCGGTAAGCGCGCAAGTGATGCCGCAGCCGATCAATTGCCGCCCCTTCAGGCCCTTCATCCGCAGGCGGCCGCTCAGAAAATTGCCGGAAACATAGCCCGGCACAGTGACCAGAGCGATGAGCGCGAATTGCGACGGACGCAGGCCCAGTTCCGCGATGAACAGAAAGGCGGAACTGACGTGATAGGCGAAAACGCCGGAAAAAATCAGCGCACTGACCAGCACGTAACCCATGAAGGTCCGGTTGGTGACCAGCGAGATGTAGTTGCGCAGAACGGCACGCGGCCGGGCCGCGTCCAGGTTCAGGTTCAGGTTGCTTTCGCCCAGGAAGATCAGAACCAGCATCAGCACCGCAGCGCCCAGTATTGCCACCGCCAGGAAATTCGCCTGCCAGCCGAAGGCCTCCTGGACCAGGCCGCCCAACATCGGCGCCACGGCGGGCCCGACAGCCACGGCCGCCCCGATGATCGCGAAGGCCCGCGCCAGGGCGGCGCTTTCGAACAGGTCGCGCACGATGGCGCGGCCCAGGATCGGGCCGACGCAGGCGCCGAATCCCTGCAGGAAACGCGTGAACTGCAATTGCTCGATACTCGTGGCGAAGGCGCAGAGCACGCTGGCCGCCAGATAGACCAGCAAGCCCACCGTCAAAATCGGGCGGCGTCCGAACCGGTCGGAAAGCGGGCCATAGACCAACTGCGCCAGCGCGAAGCCGATCAGGTAGGTCGTCATCGTCGCCTGGACCGCGCCGATCGGCGCTTGCAGGCTTTCCGCGATCGACGGCATCGACGGAACATAGAAGGAAATCGTCATCGGCCCCAACGCCACCAGCGTGGTCAACAAGGCGATCAACGCCTTGCCGGTCAGGTGCAGGGAGGACGGCTTGGCGGCCACCGGCCTAGCCGATCCGGTGCAGGGCCGCGCCGTGCTGGCGCAGCCAGGCGCGGGCCCTGCGCGACCCGGGCGAGAGTTCCTCGGTCAAGGCCCAGAAGGCGGGGGAATGGTTCATGTGACGCAGATGGGCGACCTCATGCGCGACGACATAGTCTAGAATCTCGGGTTTCGCGCAGATCAGCCGCCAATTGAAGGACAGGTTGCCGTTGGCGGCGCAGCTTCCCCACCGGCTGACCTGGTCGCGCACGGTGATGCGCCCTGCCTTCAGGTCCGCGCGGGCGGTCAGGATGCGGACCTGCTCGCTGATCTCGCGGCGCGCCTCGCCCTTCAGATAATCGCGGATGCGGCGCGGAATATGCGGTTCGTCGCCGCCGACCAGCAGGACTGCCCCTTCGACCCGGCATTTGCCGCGATGGGTGGGATCGTGCGAAATCGTTACGGAACCGTCCCGTAACGGAACCGCCACGCCATGGCAAAACGGGATGCGCGGCGGCAGGGCGGTATAGGTCTCCACCAGCCAGTCTTGATGTTCGTCCAGGAAGGCGCGCATGCGCCGCATCGCCGTTCTTGCGGGAACGGTGAGGATCGCCTGGTCGTTATGCGAATCCAACCGCAGGGTCATCCGCCGCGCCTTGGGATTGCGGCGGATCTCCACGGGAATGAAGCAATCCCCGTCGCGCACCGCCAAGTCCTGCTCCGGCGGCGCCCTGTCGGATCGTGAGCCAAAGGACTCGGCGAAAGTGTTGAAGAAGCGCATCGCCCGACTTAGCCGGATTCAGCCTTGGAAGGCGAGCGCATTCCTCGTCAAAAACGACGGGTCAAATGCGTTTTACCCCTCAGGCGGCTTTGGATACCGGCAAGGTGAGCGCGAAATCCTCGGCCTTCAGCGCCGCGATCAGGGCCGCCTTCTTGTCTGCCGGCAAGGTGACCAGCGGCGGGGAAACCCGGTCCCAGTCCGCATCGCCGCTGAATTCGGCCAGCACCGCTTTCACCGCGGCGATGATCGGGTAGCCTTCCATGATGCCGCGGATCTTGGAAACCTTGGCGTTCAGCGCGTCGGCTTCCGGCTTGTCCCAAACGTCGATCAGGGCGCGGATGGCGCGCACATTGATGTTGGCGCTGGCGCTGATGCAGCCCGCCCCGCCGATCTTCAACGCATCCACGGCGCGCGATTCGGAACTGGGGAAAGTGTGCAGGCTGGGGAAGTTTTTGATCACCGCTTCGGTATTGGACCAGTCGCCGGAACTGTCCTTCAGGCCGGCCACGGTCTGCGGATAGGCCTTCAAAAGGCGTTCGATCACGGCCATCGGAATGCCGACGCCCGCCATCTGCGGGAAATGATAGAGGTAGAGCTGCAGGCGACGGTCGCCGACGCGCTCGATAACCTCCGCGAAACTGGCGTAAAGGCCGTCGTCGCTGGGG
>CAYGKA010000040.1:0-44166 GCA_964350445.1 uncultured Flavobacteriaceae bacterium | reverse complement strand
GACGCGATCTGGTCGCTGAAGGACCTTTCCATCGTCAAGGATCTGCGCGGCATCGGTCTGATGGCCGGGGTCGAGCTGCATCCGATCGAGGGCAAGCCCGGCATCCGCGGCAACAACCTTCAGAAAGAGCTGTTCCACAACGGCTGCCACGTCAAATGGACCGGCGACACCGCCATCGTCGCCCCCAGCCTGATCGCGGAGAAAAGTCATATCGACGAAATCGTCGGCTGCATCCGCAAGACGCTTGAAGCGATCTAATCCGTTTTCGGACATGAAACGAGAAGGCCCGCCACACGGCGGGCCTTTTTCTTTATCCCCGGTCCTCCGCCCTACTCTTCCAATAGATGTTCGTAACGCTTGTCGGTCAGGGTCTTCAGGAAAGCCACAAGGGCGTCGATACGCTTGCTGTCCAAGGCCGGGCCGTGTTCCAGCTCCGTCAGGGACAAGGTGCCGTCGACCTCCGGCGGGTCCCAGGGTTTGCCGGTCTCAGGGTTGATCTGACCCGACGCCTTCTTGGTATTGTACTTGTTGTAAAACACGACCGTCGTCCGCAGATCCTCGAACACGCCGTTATGCATATAGGGGCCGGTGACCGCCACGTTGCGCAGGGTCGGCACCTTGACCTTACCCGCTTCCGCCGGGTCGTCCACGGCAGGATTGTCCAACAGGCCCCGGTCGACGAACCCCGCCGGTTTGCCATTCACCGCCCGGGCCGCCGCATTCACCGGGATGCCGATATTGTGGTAGCGATAGTTCGTGAACGTCTCCCTCGGGGAGATCTGCGATGTCTGAAGCTGATGGCACTTGTTGCAGTTGGTGAACTGCTGCGAGAAGAACAGCACCCGGCCCAATTCTTCCTGCGCGGTCAGCTTCGCCTCGCCTTTCAGGAAACGGTCATATTTGGAATCGAAAGGCGCGAAAAAGGCCGTCTCTTCAAAAGCGGCGATGCTTTCCGCCATGGCGGCATAGGCGTCGTCGGCGTCGTCCAGGACACCCGCGCCGTAGAGCGCCTCAAAACTCGCCACATAGGCAAGGTTTTCAGCCAACCGGGCGACGACCGCCGCCTTGTCCGGCATGGCCATCTCAAGCGGGTTCAGCGGCGGGCCGCCCGCCTGGCTCTTCAAATCCGCCTCCCGCCCATCCAGGAACTGGCCACCGATGTAGAAACCTTCCGCATTCTTGTGAAAACCCGGCGAGAACCCCGCATAGGCGGCGGTCGGTGTGTTCCGATCGCCGAGCGATACACCGTCGTCGCCTAGGGAAACGGCGCGCCCCGCCTCCGTCTCCCGCGGGTCGGTGAAGGCAAGGTCGGGATCGTGGCAGGTCGCGCAGGCCTGGGTCCGGTTCAAAGACAGATTGGTGTCGAAGAAAAGCGAACGGCCGAGCGCCGCCTTGCTGTCGAAGACTAGACGGTCCTGCGACTGGGCCTGCGACTGGGCCTGCGACACGGCCGCCGCCCCGGCGAGGATCGTCAAAAGCGCGATCCCGAGGCCTAGTCTGAGGGTCCTTCTCATAACCTTCCCTTCGACGGCAGCAAATTGTAGAAAGCGAACGCCCTGTCCGCCGACAGGCAAGCGGCGGACAGCACGTTGCGTTATCGATAATGCCTCTCATTATCGATTGCGTTGACGAGGATCAAACATTCACTGAAAAATCGCGCGGCTTCGCAGCGGGTCAGTAGGGCAAACCGACATAGTTCTCCGCCATGACCTTTTGGGCGGCATGGTTCGAGCGCAGGAACTCCAGCTCGGCGCGCTGAATGCGCAGGTCGAATTCGCTCTGGTCCGGATAGCGGTGCAGCAGGTTGGTCATCCACCAACTGAACCGTTCCGACTTCCAAACGCGGGCCAGCGCCTTTTCGGAATACCGGTCGATCCCTTCCGCGTCCCCTTCCTCGTAATACTGAAGCAGGCCGTGATAAAGGTAATGGATGTCCGATGCCGCCGTATTCAGACCCTTGGCCCCCGTCGGCGGCACGATATGCGCCGCGTCCCCGCACAGGAACAATCGCCCCCACCGCATCGGCTCGGCGACAAAGGACCGCAACGGCGCGATCGACTTCTCGATCGACGGCCCGGTGACCAACTTTTCTGCGGCTTCGTCCGGAATGCGGCGTTTCAATTCGTCCCAGAACGCCTGATCCGTCCAGTCCTCCGCATGGTCGGACATGGAACACTGGATGTAATACCGACTGAGCTTGGCATTCCGCATGGAGCAAAGCGCAAAGCCGCGGTTCGAGTTGGAATAGATCAACTCTTCATGCACCGGCGGCGTTTCGGACAGTACGCCGAGCCAGCCGAAGGGATAGACCTTCTCGTATTCTTTGCGCAGATCGAGTGGAATGGTCTGGCGGCTGACGCCGTGAAAACCGTCACACCCCGCCACGAAGTCGCAGTCCAGCCGCTGCTCCCCCTCCACCGAGCGATAGGTCACGTAGGGCTTGTCGGTATCGGCATCGTTGATCCGCACGTCCTGGACCTGGAAGACGATCTTGCCGTCCATTGCCTCCCGCGCGGCGTAGAGGTCGCGTGTTACCTCAGTCTGGCCATAGACGATGACGGTTGTGTCGGTCAGCTTCTTGAAATTGATGCCGAAGGATTCGTTGTCATAGGCAATGACCGTGCCGTCATGGACGAAGCTTTCCCGGTCCATCCGGTCCGCAACGCCGGCTTCCCGCATCAGGGAGACAAAACCGCGTTCCAGCAAGCCGGCGCGAATGCGGCTCAGCACGTGGTCACGCGTCTGCCGCTCCAGCACGACGCTGTCGATGCCTTTGCGATGAAGCAGTTGGGAAAGCAGCAGACCGGACGGCCCTCCGCCGATGATCGCGACCTGTGTCCTCACCCTTGATTCCCCCGTTCCCATTCTTGGTGCCGTGGCTGCTTCGCATACCTGACGGCATTAATGTTTGTGTACGCAACATTTTGCAAGACTGGATCAACCGCCGAAACTCCCAAGACCATTCAAGGCATTTGCCGCATTCGGCCGGGCATGATCTGCTGGCATTGTCGCCGGTTTTACCAATGGAGTGAACGATGAAAGTCAAAGTCGCGGCCACACAGATGGCCTGTACGGATGTGGTTGAAGAGAATGTCGCGCGGGCCGACGCGATGGTCCGTAAAGCGGCCGCGGAGGGCGCCCATATCGTTCTGCTCCAGGAACTGTTCGAAGGCCTCTACTTCTGCCAGGACGAATTGCCCGAACACTATGCCAGGGCGAAACCGGCGAACGGTCATCCGACGATCGAGCATTTCCGAAAACTGGCCGCCGAATTGAATGTGGTCATCCCGGTCAGTTTCTATGAACAGGTGAACAATGCGCGGTTCAATTCCGTCGCCATCGTTGATGCGGATGGGACGGTTCTGGGAATATACCGGAAAAGCCATATCCCGCACGGGTCGGGCTATCAGGAAAAGTACTATTTTTCGCCCGGCGATACCGGTTTCAAGGTCTGGGACACAAAGGCCGGCAGGATCGGGGTCGGCATCTGCTGGGACCAGTGGTTCCCGGAAGCGGCGCGCGCCATGGCGCTGATGGGGGCGGAAATGATCCTCTACCCGACGGCGATCGGGTCCGAGCTCCAGGTTCCGGAATGGGATTCCGCCGCCCATTGGCGGCGGGTCATGCAAGGCCATGCGGGGGCGAATATCCTGCCGGTCATCGCCTCCAACCGGATCGGCCGGGAACACGGCCGGAAAGGCACGCATCTGGATTTCTACGGCACGTCCTTCATCGCCGGGCCGACGGGCGAAATCGTGTGCGACGCGGACCGGGAGACGGAAACGGTGCTGACCGCGGAATTCGACCTGGACGCGGTTCGCAGCCTGCGCCAAGGCTGGGGCGTCTACCGCGACCGCCGCACGGATCTCTACGGTCCCTTGCTGACCATGGACGGTGTGTGCGCGCGGCCCTAAGGACCGGCGAGACGTCTTATTCAGGCTTCCGGGCCACCACGAAAACGGCCTTGCCCTTGCCGGGCTGCCAGTCCTGTTCAATCGTGAAGCCTGCCTTCACGATTGACGCGAGCAGATCCTTGCGGCTGAAGAAGACCAGTACAGGCAACAGGCCGAAGAAGGCGGCGACCGGCGTGATATAGCGCAGAAACCCCATACCGTCGTCCAGGCAAGTCGTGCTGGAGACGAGAACGCCGCCCGGCTTCAACATACCGTAAACCTTGGCGATAACGGCCTCCCAATCAGGCAGAAGATGAAAGATGCTGTGCGCCATGACCACGTCGAGGGAGCCGTCCGGCGCCGCCGTATCCACGATGGACAGCTGTTCGAAACTCACGTTGCCGATGCCCTCAGCGGCCGCCTTGGTCCGCGCGATGTCGATCATCTTGGCGGAAAAGTCGGTCGCGCGGATATGTTTGACGAAAGGCGCATGCGACAACGCGGTGGTTCCCGTGCCACAGCCGATCTCCAGCATGTCCGCATCCGGCGTTAAGTATTCCCGGGTGGTCTCCAGCTTGCGCCGATACGACGTTTGGTCGGAAACCGGCCGCTTGGCGTAGCGATCCGCTATCCAGTCCCAGAACCTGCTCGGCCGGGCCATGATCCACTCCCTGTTCATCGACACGCCAACCCGGCCAGCTTCGGCATTGACCCGGTACTTATCAAGCGGGACAGTAAGCCCATCCACGAAACGGTACCGCTAACGCGAATCTTTCCGGCACGTCTCCCGTGCCCGTCCCCCCGGCCCTAAGAGGAACCCGACATGCCCCTGACCGACTACAAGGCACTGACATTCGACGTCTACGGCACGCTGATCGATTGGGAATCCGGCATGGTGAACGGTTTGAAGCCGCTGACGGACAAGGTCGGCGGTCTGACGCGGGACGCAATCCTTGAGGCCCATGCCTTCCATGAATCGACGGCCCAGAAATGGACGCCGTCGAAGACATATTCCCAACTGCTCGCGACCGTTTACAAACGGCTTGCGGAGGAATGGCAGGTTCAGGCCGATTGGGAGGAGTGCCTCGCCTATGGCGCCTCGGTGAAGAATTGGCCGGCCTTCGAGGACAGCGCGGACGCCCTCGCCTACCTGAAGGATCATTACAAGCTCGTCGTGCTGTCCAATGTCGACAATGCCAGCTTCGCGCATAGCAACAAGAAGTTGGGGAACCCGTTCCACATGGTGTACACGGCGGAGGATGTCGGGTCCTACAAGCCCGCCCCCCGAAATTTCGACTACATGCTGGAAAACCTGCAGCGCCTGGGCATTGAGAAGCAGGACATCCTGCACACCGCCGAAAGCATGTTCCACGATCACGGTCCGGCGAACCGGTTCGGCCTGGCAAATTGCTGGATTTACCGCCGCCACGACAAGGAAGGTTTCGGGGCGACGATGAATCCCGGCGACATGCCCAAAGTCGACATGGTCTATAACAGCATGGCGGATTTCGTCGCCGCGCATAAGGCGGCGCTCGCCTGACGCTGCCGGGGATCAACCCGCCACGGTGATCCCCGTTCCCAGATAGGCGGCGATGTCGACGTCGTCGATCTGTTCCGGCTGCAGGAAGCGTTCCGCATAGGTCTTGTAGACCCCATCGCGAAGAAACAGGTCGAACAGGTCCGGGTCGATATGCTGGTCCTTCTTCATGAAGGACATGATGCGGATCGATTCCGACAGCGTTTTCGGCGGTTTGTAGGGCCGGTCCGCGGCGGTCAGCGCTTCGAAGATATCCGCGATCGCCATGATCCGCGCGGGGATGGACATATCCTCCTTCTTCAGCTTCCGCGGATAGCCCGTGCCGATCATCGTTTCATGGTGATTGCCGGCATATTCCGGGATGCGCTTCAGATGGTCCGGATACGGCAAACTGCCCAACATGGCGATCGTCTGGACGATGTGATCGTTGATGATGAAGCGTTCTTCCGTCGTCAGCGTGCCCCGGGAGATGCACAGATTGTAGACCTCCCCATGGTCGAAGCGATGCTCCGGAACCGCCATGTCGAACCCGAAGCGGTTATCGCCGAACACGTTCGGATCGTCGCGATGGACAATATGCTCCGGCTTGTCGTCCAACAGTTTCTCCACCACCGGCAAAGCCGGCTCCGGGATATCCTCTACCCGCTTCTGTTCGGCGATAGACAGGCCCAGCCGATCGCTGAGGTGGCGGGTCCATTCGCGCCGGCCGATCCGGCGGATGCGCTCCATCTTTTCGTCATCCATGAACTCGCCGCCGATGTTGCACTCCGCCACGAAAGCGAAATCCTCCATCAACCGTGCGTTTTCCCTTTCGAAAGCCTCCCGGTCCGGCGACTGCCCGTCCAGGGCGGATTTCAGGAACGCGATCTCGTTGTCGCGCAACAGCACTTCAAAGCGGGTTCGGACCTCATGAATCCGGTTATAGATCGTTTCCAGCTTGGTCGCCTTGTCGACGACGTATTCCGGCGTCGTCACCTTGCCGCAATCGTGCAACCAAGCCGCGATCCGAAATTCACGCCATTCATCTTCATTCTCGAACTCGAACGCGGCCAATGGCCCTTCCCGTTCGGCATCCGCCGACCGTGCCAGCATCATGGCGATTTCGGGAACACGCCGGCAATGCGCGCCGGTATAGGGCGATTTCGCATCGATGGCGGACGCCATCAATTCGATGAAGCTGTCCAGCAGCTGCTTTTGCGCTTCGATCAGGCTGTTATTGTCCAGCGCGATCGCCGCCTGCGCGGCCAAGGCCTCGACGAATCCGACGACTTCGGTGTCGAAGGGCACGGTCTCCCCCGTTTCCGGGTTCTTGGCGTTGATCAGCTGGATCACGCCGATGACATTCTTGCCGCGCGGCTTCAACGGAACGGTCAGGAAAGACTGGGACCGGTAGGCGTTTTGCGCGTCGACCTTCCGTGTGCCGGAAAAATCGAAACGCTCGTCTTCATACGCATCGTCGATCAGGACGGTCTCGCCGATCAACGCGCAATGGCTTGCGACATTGGCATAGTTCGGTTCCCCGGTTTCCGGGTCCCATAAGGCAACCGGCGCTTGTTCGATCGGCGATCCGGTGACGCCGCCACGGGCGATACCGAGCGTGTCGTTCTTCATGTTCTCGAAATGCAGGGCGTCGTCCTTCAACAAATACAGGGTGCCGCCGTCGGCCTGGGCCAAGCCCTTAGCGCTGTCCAGGATGGCGTCGAACAAACGGGCTTCGGAATGTTCGCCGCTGAGCGCGATACCCCGGTCGACCAGACGTTCCAGCTTCTCCTGGGTCCGCACCAGGTCGCGGGTGCGCTCCCGGACCATGCCGTCCAGGCGTTCGGACTCGGTCCGTTGCGCGTGGATGAACCAGGCGACTTGCTTGGCGACATCGGAAAACGACCGGGCGATATCGCCCAACTCATCCGATCTTCCCGTGCCCGGAATGGGGCCGTCGACGCGGTGCGTTCTGCCGAACTCCCCAAATGCGTTGCGCAGGCGCGACAGCGGTTCGGTCACGGACCGGGCGGCGAAAACACCGATCGCGACGACAAGGACCGCGGTGACAACCACGATCGCCAGGGTCATGTTCCGCAGTTGAATTACCGGCGCCATGACCTCATCCGCGCTTATCTCCGAAAGAATAGCCCAGCGAGCGCCCCTGAAGGTGAAGGGTGAAAAGGCGGACAACACGTCCTGTCCGCTATAGTCATAGGCGAACATGACACCGCTTTCCCCAGCAAGCGCGCGTTCCGAGGGGGTCGTATTGACCGAGACTTTGAGGATTGAGGAGTCTTCGTCGAAGCGGGAGTCGGTCCGCATCAATCGGTCGGCGCCGACAACATATGCCTCCCCCGTCTCCCCCATTCCGGCGGTCACCTGCATGATTTGGTTCAGGCGGACGATCGGCATCTGCAGGGCGATCACCCCGACGAATTTTCCACGGTCGAAGACCGGTTCCGACAGAAAACTTGCGGGCGCGCCGCCGATCGGGGCATAGGCCTGGAAGTCGGTGAACTGCGCTTTGACATTCGGCGGCGTGGCGAGCGCGCCGGAGATCGTCTTCGCCAGCGGCGTGTCCTTCCACCGGCCGGTGATCAGGTTGGTCCCGAATTCATCGTGTTTGGACGAGGTGTAGATCACATCTCCCTGCGGGCTGATCAGGAAGACATCGTAATAGCCTTTCAATTCGTGAAGCAGTTTCAGCCAAGGATGAAACCGGTCATGGGTCTGCTTATAGGCCGCGACGTTTTCCAGCAGATCCTGAGGGTTTTCGACATCGCCGTCGGGGTTGTCGTGCCGGTAAACGGTCTTCAACAGCACTTCGGACCGATCGCTTGAAATACCCAGCCCTGCGAAGGATCGGGTCAGCTCTTTCAACGCGTCGCGCAGAACCGGGCTGCGGGCAATCAGTTCCACGTCTTCTTCCACGCCTTTGAGATAGGTGGAAAAAGCCGCTGAACGCGATTCACTGATTGAAACGAGCTTGGCGGCCGTCACCTTTTCAAGGGCATCGGCAGATTGTTTGTAGGCCCCGATTCCGACGGCGACCGAACACGCTGTGGCGCAGACCGCAATCAAGGTTGGAAGTTTGAATGCTATGTTCATTGACTGAATCCGATGCTGGGGGGGCGCGACTTCGGCGGAAGAACTATAGCAGCATACGTTGCCCCAACTAGTGGAACTTCGAATGGAATGGGATAGCGGTTGCCGGATTTCATCCGTCGGAAGGCATCAGCATGCGAATTTGCGAATAACGGGCACTGTGAGGCGCGCGCACGCGTGACCGTGCCTTGCCCCTATCCTGCGGCTTACGCCGCTTGCGGATCGGGAAACAAGGCACTCCAAAGCTTGGCTTTTATTTGTTGCTTAAGGCCAACGTTGGGCCACGTTTGTCGGGACCGGAAGGATGTCTTCCGGTACTGCCGATGCGATTAACGCACGGAAACAACCGACGGCGCGCCATACATCTCTTCGATGATGTATTTCGCGTGAGAGATCATTGTCTGGCCTTCGCTTCCGTCGACGACGAAATGGCTGCCATCGGCGCCGCAGGAATGCGACACGAAATGATGAAGCCCAAACTTGATCAGGAAATTGGATTCGATACTCATAATTTTCTTCTTTTTATGTACGGATTACTGGGCCGCTCACAAATGGCGGCCTTAAATTGGAAAACGGGCGGCCACAGGCCGCCCGTTCCCAAAATCATCGACTGATTAGTCGGCGATCTGCAGATTTTCGGCTGCCATCTTGCCATCGCGACCGGCGACGAGTTCGAACTGAACGCGCTGGCCTTCGGCGAGATTGGTGATACCGGAACGCTCCAGGGCGCTGATGTGGACGAAGGCGTCCTTCGAACCATCTTCCGGTTCAATGAAGCCGAAACCCTTGGTCGGGTTGAACCACTTAACGGTGCCTTTGGTCATGATTTTTTCCTTTCACGACAACTAGTTTTCGTTCCGCCGCCTAATGCGGCGGACCCTTGAAACGCTTGAATTGTCGGAGAGGAAACGTGATCGACCGCGTGAGCGGGTAGCATGAGTTCTGCAGCGACTTCGAAACGTGATCCTGATATAGGCCTTCTGTGAAATAAAGCAAGAGAAATCCGTGGATACCTCATCCCGGCAACCGGCCAAACGACAGTGAGAAACACACTCAATTACTCATTAATGACATTAGAAATGAACTATAATATTTTGTTAATAAATAATTTTTCATAATTATGTGGAGTGATGAAAGCGACACCAAACTTTTGCGCCGCATGCTAACAATTCGACGCGTTTCCATCGCCAAGGCGAAAACCGCACTCCTCCCAAGCCGTCCGCATTAAGCTGCCGCGCCGGTGCCGATGCGAATTGTATTCCGATAGGACGCCGATTTTCCCGGCTATCAGCCCCCGTCGACAAACGCCAGCAGACGCCCCAGGACAAGCACGGCGAGCCAGGCAAGGCAGGAAATCATACCCGCACGGCGGAGTTCGTGTCTTGGTGCGGTGTCCAGGTCCCAGCCATAGCGCCAATGGATATGGAGTGCCGAGGCCGCCCCGATCAAGACAAGCCCCATCTTGAGGGGAAACAACGGGTGGCCGGCATATTCCGTGGCACGGGTCGCAAAAAGCACCGCGCCAGTCAGCACCGCCAAAACCAGTCCCGCCCCGGCCGTCGCGGCCAACAGGCGCACCACCCCGGCCCGGGGCACCGCGGGCCATAAACCGATGAGCCTGAGCGAAAGCGGAATCGCAGCGCCGACCAGCAGGGCGATGCCCAGCACATGACCGGTATTGACCGCAGCATAGCTCCAGCGAGAGAAGCGCAGGGCTTCAATCGGCGGAAGAGCCTGCAACGCGGCGAGGACCCCCTCCACCGTCGCCTGTCCGCTCAGCTGCGATTTGGATAGAGGACGTGTTCCCGGCCCTGGATATAGATCCGCTCGGCCTTCATCAGCTTGTCCTCGATATTGGCGGACGGCTCACCGACGATGGTCAATTCGACGCCCGGAGCAAGGGCCTCCGGCGTCAAACCCGCCCGTTCGTTGCGCCAGGGTTGGCCGACCTCGACCGTCCAGATCTCACCGTCCGCATCCACGGTCAGCACGCCGTGCGGGTTGCCGAGTTGGGCGGACTTGATGATGCCGGTCAATTCGATATTACCGCCGGTCGTCCAGGACCAACCATGATGGGCGAAGGCGACACTGCCCGCTTGGATCAGGATGAAAACGGCGACGGCCATACGCGCTGCAATATTCTGCATGCCCTACTCCCGTATACATATCGGTTCACTGCAAGATATGGCGCGGGAAGCGGATGAGAAAAGGCCCGCCTTGTCATCTTTTAGCCGGCTATCCGACAACGATCCTCTCGACAAAGCCGCGCAGGATGGACCCCACGATCCCCAATCCGGACAAATCCTGAACCAGTTGCTGCTTGGAAGAGAGCAGATCGACGCATTCCTTGACACTTTCCTTGTCCGGCGCGCGTGCGAAGGCCATTTGCCAGTTGGGAAAATCACGCTTCTCCGCCGTAATATCGACGACCTTGATTATGTCCTTGTGGCGAGCGTCTTTTGAAATCGAACCGAACAACGCGCCCACTTGATCCGATGGCCCTTCAATTGCCTGAATCACGTTGCCATCGCCATAGACCAGCAACCCGGTGACGTTCCGGCTTTTGTTCCGGGCCCGGGACAGATGGAGAATTCGATTGATTTCCGAAGGACTAAACTTCGGCGACGCCGTGCTCATATACACGATTTGGCGGATTTCAGTCATAAGGCACGCAAAGCATTTTCATTCATAGACCAAACGGGTTCTCAGGATGCAACACATCCGAAAAACCTAATGTGCCTAGATATTTGTTTAGAAATTGTAAAGTCCAGCAAGTTCTGCCGGATCTTGGCACGGAAACAAATCCAACGCTCGACGAGCCTAGGTTTTCGCGGTTCAGGTGCCCGACGGTATTCGTTCCTCTTCCTCTTCCAACGGCCCAACCCCGCCACCAGAAGGTTGAATTCCCCGCGATTGAGCCCACCCGATATGATGCTGCAACTGCAAGCGCCATAGGCGGTAGGATACGCGATGCGGCCCCCCCCACAGCATCACACCGGTGCTACGCGTCTTCACAGGAGATCAACTCTTTGCTCACCGCGCCGACAATCGCTGTCTGGAAATCCGAGCGTTCGTTCATATTTGAGACTGATCCGGCGCTGGCGTTCAAAGCGCGCCGAGTGCGAACACAGGAGGAAACCATAACCATGAATGTGAACTCGATTCTGGACAACTTACTGGGCTCCGCGGGTGCCGGGATCGACAAAGCCGTCCAAGGCGCCCGGTCCGGCGGAATGCCCTCGGGCCTTCTTGGCGGCGCGGCCGCAGGCGGTCTGGCCGCGCTTCTGTTGAGCAACAAGAAGGCGCGCAAAATGGGCGGCAAGGCCCTCGCATACGGGGGCATGGCGGCTGTCGGTGGCCTCGCCTACAAAGCATGGCGCGACCACAAGGACGCACAAGCCAACGCTACCGCGACCGCCCATGCGAAGGGCCATGCAGATATCCAGGCACAAACACATGCCTCACGATCAGCAGGTTACCAGCAACATCCTGGAAGCAACACACCGCCCGCCGGCAGCATCTTCGATCTAGCCGACCAGCGCGAAACGGCGTCGGGCGGAGACATCCGGCTATTGCTCGTGCGTGCGATGATCAGCGCCGCCAAGTCGGATGGCCATATCGACGGCGAAGAACGCACCCGCATCGAGGAACACATACGGGAACTTCGGATCGGGCAGGAAGAACAACGGTTCCTGGTCGACCAGTTGAATGCGCCGAGCGATCCGATCGCGATTGCACGCCTTTCGGAGAGCCCGGAACAGGCGGCGGAAATCTACGCGGCCTCGGCACTCGCCGTGGACATCGATACGCCGGAGGAGCACCGGTATCTGGAGCGCTTGGCCGACGCCCTTCACCTGCCGGATGACCTGCGGCAGCGCCTGGATTCGGAAACGGCGGTGCGATGAAACCAAAAAAGGCCCCGCCGGGCGGCAGGGCCTTTTCCGTTTTGGCTTGTTTCCGCGCTTGTCGTACCGCGACCGTTCTAACCGGCGCCACGCTTCGCGGCAGAACCCGAACCCTAGTCGTGAAGCGTCGTCAGGATCGCCCCTATGCGCGTGGCGGCGCGAACTTCGTCAGGTTGATCCCCTTCACGGCCGACTTGTACTCATCGATGCTCGGCGTCCGCCCCAGGATCGTCGAAAGAACGACGACCGGTGTCGAAGCCAGCAGGGATTCGCCCTTCTTCTCGTCGGAGTCCTCAACAACGCGGCCTTGGAACAAACGGGTGGAGGTCGCCATGACCGTATCGCCCTTCTCCGCCTTTTCCTGGTTGCCCATGCACAAATTGCAGCCGGGCCGCTCCAGATACAGGATGTTTTCGTACTTGGTGCGGGCGTTGCTCTTCGGCGCGGTATCGTCGAACTCGAAACCGGCATATTTCTGCAGAATGCTCCAATCGCCTTCCGCCTTCAGCTCATCGACAATGTTGTAGGTCGGCGGCGCGACAACCAGGGGAGCCTTGAACTCAATCTTGCCGTTCTCATTCTCCAGGTTCCGGAACATCTGAGCGATAATGTTCAGATCACCCTTGTGAACCATGCACGACCCGACAAAGCCGAGATCGACCTTCTTGGTCGCGCCGTAATAGGAAATCGGCCGGATCGTGTCATGCGTGTAGCGTTTGGAGGCGTCGATATTCTCGACATCCGGGTCGGCGATCATGGGTTCGTCGATTTTATCCAGATCGACGACGACTTCCGCGAAGTATTTGGCATTGTCGTCGGGCTTCAGAGCCGGCTTTTCGCCCGACTTGATTTCCGCGATGCGCTTGTCAGCCTTTGCGATCAAACCCTTCAACATTTGGGCGTCGTTATCCATGCCCTTGTCGATCATGACTTGAATGCGGCTCTTCGATATTTCCAGGGATTCGATCAGGGTCTCATCGTTGGAAATACAGATGGACGCTTTCGCCTTCATTTCGGCGGTCCAGTCCGTAAAGGTGAAGGCCTGATCGGCCAGCAAGGTTCCAAGATGGACTTCGATGATCCGCCCTTGGAAAACGTTGTCGCCGAACTTCTGCAGCATTTGCGCCTGGGTCGCATGGACGACGTCGCGGAAGTCCATATGCTCGCCCATTTGCCCCTTGAAGGTGACTTTCACGGATTCCGGTATCGGCATCGTCGCTTCGCCCGTCGCGAGCGCGAGGGCCACCGTTCCGGAATCGGCGCCGAAGGCGACGCCCTTGGACATGCGCGTATGCGAGTCACCGCCGATGATGATCGCCCAATCATCGACCGTGATGTCGTTCAGGACCTTGTGGATGACGTCGGTCATCGCATGATAGACGCCCTTCGGGTCCCGGGCCGTGATAAGGCCGAACTTGTTCATGAACGCCATGAGTTTCGGCGTGTTCGCCTGGGCTTTCTTGTCCCAGACCGATGCCGTATGGCACCCGGACTGGTAGGCCCCGTCCACGGAGGGCGAAATCACCATCGCGGCCATGGCTTCCAATTCCTGAACCGTCATCGGTCCGGTGGTATCCTGGGAGCCGACGATGTTCACCTTCACCCTGACGTCGGAGCCCGCATGGAGGACGGTCCCTTCGCTGACGCCGAGGGCATTGTTGTTGAATATCTTCTCGACCGCAGTGAGGCCTTGTCCCTTCGCGGTAACCTCCTTGGAGGGGGCGAAGACGGGCGTGGCCTCCACACCAAGCGTTTCGGCGGCAAGGGTCTGCAGCTTCTTGCCGAAGACGATCGCATAGGATCCGCCGGCCTTCATGAACTCCACTTTTTGCGGTGTGAAAGATGAAGAAATGCTCGCAAGCTCTTCTTTTCCTTCAGCATCCAGAAGCTTCTTGTTCTTCGTATCGATTTTCAGGACGGTTCCCGTTTCGACCGAATACTTCTGTTCCAGCACCGGGTTTCCGTCGTTGTTCAGGATCGGGTTGCCGTCCTGGTCGAGTTTCTTGACCCAGTTCTTGAGGTCGATGCCAATGCCGCCGGTAACGCCCACCGTCGTCAGGAAAATGGGCGAAATACCGTTCGTCCCCGCGACGATCGGCGCATAGTTCACAAAGGGGATGTAAGGGCTGGCCGGTTTTCCGGTCCAAAGAGCGACGTTGTTCACCCCCGACATACGGGAGGACCCGACGCCCATCGTCCCTTTCTCGGCGATCAGCATCACGCGCTTGTCCGGGTGTTGCTCCTGCAGCGCCCGGATTTCCGCCTGCCCCGCTTCAGAAATCATGCACTTGCCGTGCAGTTCCCGGTCAGCCCGGGAATGCGCCTGGTTTCCCGGTGACAACAAGTCGGTCGAAATATCCCCTTCGGCGGCGATATAGGTGACAACCTCGATCTCGTCGTCGACGGGGGGAAGTTTCGTGAAGAATTCGGCTTTTGCGTAGCTCTGGAGGATGTCTTTGGCGACGTCATTCCCCGCTTCATAGGCTTCCTTGAGGCGGTCCGTATCCGCTTCGTACAGATAAACCTGCGTTTTCAGGACTTCGGCCGCGTCCTTCGCGATCGTCGGATCATTGCCCAAGGCCAGATCAATCAAGACTTCGACCGAGGACCCGCCCCGCATGTGCGACAACAGTTCCAGGGCGAAAGCCGGGGTGATTTCCTTGACGGCCGTTTTCCCGAGAATGACCTGTTTCAGGAATTTCGCTTTCACGCCCGCAGCGCTCGTCGTGCCGGGAACCGTGTTGTAAATCAGGAAGTTGACGCAATCGTCCCTATGCTCGGAGCCGGCATCCAGGATGTGCGAGATTATCTCTTCCAGGAGAGCGCCATCCTCAATGGGCTTGGCGTGCAGGTCTTGAGCTTTGCGGCTCTCGATTTCTTCCAGATATTCCGTGTACAAGCTCATGACGGTCCCCGGCGATTTGTTGTTCGTGATAGCTTTGCCGCCGGGCCACGTTAGCTTTTGGCAATCCGGCTAAAAGCTCGCATCTGAATAAGATATGAATTGGTAGTTCAGCCGGGTTTCAGGTGCAAGTCGATTGTGCCCTTTAACCACTTGATAAACAGGCGATCGTTGTCGTTTCACGCATCTTGAAATGAAAAAGGCCCCGCCAAACGGCAGGGCCTTTCCCGTAGTCGCTTGTTCGCGAGCGCTTAACGCTTCGAGAACTGGAAGCTCCGGCGGGCTTTCGCGCGGCCGTATTTCTTACGTTCGACGACACGGCTGTCACGGGTCAGGAACCCGCCCGACTTCAAAATCGGACGCAAGTTCGGTTCGAAGTAGACCAAGGCCTTAGAGATGCCGTGGCGCACCGCGCCGGCTTGGCCGCTGAGGCCGCCGCCGGTAACCGTGCACATCACGTCGTACTGGTTTGACCGTTCGGCCCGGTCGAAGGGCTGGCGGATCAACATCTGCAGCACCGGACGACCAAAATAAGCGGTAATTTCCTTGCCGTTCACGGAGATCCGGCCGGAACCCGGCTTGATCCAAACGCGAGCAATCGCGTTCTTCCGCTTGCCGGTGGCATAGGCACGGCCGTGTTCGTCGATCTGCGGTTCGACCGGGGCGCTGGATACAGCGGCCGCGGCAACCGGGGACGTCCCGCCGGCACCCTGAAGGGCTTCGCCAAGCTGGGACAGGTCATTCACGGTCTGGTTTTCGTCGGCCATGATTAAGCTCTCCGGACGTTCTTGCTGTTGCGGGAAGCGAGGTCGAGGACTGCGGGCTGCTGAGCTTCATGCGGATGCTCGGTGCCGGCATAGACGCGCAGATTGCTCATCTGCTGACGGCCCAGGGGACCGCGCGGAACCATCCGCTCGACCGCTTTCTGAACGACCCGCTCCGGATTCTTTCCGGTCAGGATCTCACCGGCGGTGCGGCTCTTGATGCCGCCCGGATAGCCGGTGTGCCAGTAGAAACGCTTGTCCGTCAGCTTGCGGCCGGTGAGTCTCACCTTCTCCGCGTTGATGACAATGACGTTGTCGCCGCAATCGACATGCGGCGTATAGCCGGGCTTGTGCTTGCCACGCAGGATCTTCGCGATCTCGGAGGCCATGCGCCCCAGCACCATACCGTCGGCATCGACAACGAACCACTTCTTGTCGACTTCCGCCGGCTTCATCGAATAGGTCTTCATATCAAACTCGCCTTATCGATCCGCTTTGGGTCAAAAGTTAAAGCCGTCCGGTCCGTCATCAGTCGGTTGCCGGAAACGGCCGAATTCTGTTCTCAAATTCGTTCCAAGGGGGTGGAAACACCTGCTAGGCTGACCGTCTTTGCCAACCGGCTAAACGGTCCGTCCTACCCAATCTTGCTTCTTTATTGAGAGCGCGCGGTTTGTACGGCCCCACCGAATGAAGGTCAAGCCTTTTCGCGAAAAAAAGGCGCGCAAAAACAGTAAGTTACAGTTGCGGTATTATTTTACCGCACTCGGGAGGGTCTGAAAACATGGGAAAAATAGAAATCACCCGGCTGACGCCCGCGATCGGGGCCGAAATCAAGGGGTTGGACCTGGCGGAACCGCTCTCCAACACCCAGTGGGAAGGTGTTCACGACGCTTTTCTCAAACATCAGGTCCTCGTCTTCCGCGATCAGAACCTGACCGCCGAGGCCATGGTCGCGTTGGCCCGCCGTTTCGGTCCAATCGGCGCCTATCCCTTCCTGAAGAGCCTGGAGGGACACCCGGAAATCACCGAAGTCGTCAAGGAACCGAACGAGAAGATCAATTTCGGCGGCCTGTGGCATACCGATACCAGCTATCTGGAAAAGCCGCCCATGGGCTCGCTACTCTATGCCCGGGACGTCCCCCCCTTCGGCGGCGACACGCTGTTCGCCAATATGTATCTGGCTTTTGAGACCCTCTCTCCCGCCCTGCAGCAATGGCTTCGCGGGCTCAGGGTCGTGAACCGGTCCGACAAACCCGCCGCGGCGGCAACACGGGTGGAGCAGATCGGCCGGATCGGCGCCAAGCAGGATGCGCGCCCCGTCTACGAAGCCGTCCACCCCCTGGTGCGCACCCACCCGCTGACCGGCCGCCCCTCGCTCTACGCCCATATCGGCCATAGCGTCCGGTTCGAAGGCATGACGGCGGAAGAGAGCGAACCGGTGCTGAACTTCCTGTACCAGCATCAGATCAAACCCGAATTCCAGTGCCGTATCGCCTGGCGCCCGGACACACTGACCGTCTGGGACAATCGCTGCACGCTGCACAACGCCATGAACGACTATCACGGCCACCGTCGGCATATGTGGCGCATCACCATCGAAGGCGATAGGCCGGCTTAAGTTGGGTTAGGCTGGAACCGCCCTATCCGCGCATGACCGGGAACAGAGCGCTGTCCATGACGTCGCCCGGGGACAGCGTGCATTCCGCAAAGTCCAGGAACGGCGGCGACATTTCGCCCTTGCGGATCGTGAAGCGGGCGTCGTCGCCGGTCCAGCGGAAGGACACGGCGCGGCGGCGTGTATCGGCGGCGGAATTGCCCGGCGCGCCGTGGACGGTGCGGAAATGAAACGCGACGCAATCGCCCACTTCCAGGCCGAAGGAGGCTATTTCGTGCTTGTCGCGCTCGGCCTCGAAATCAGGGATCGGTTCAAACCCTTCATCTTCCCGGCTATAATCCACCCCGGTGAATTTGGTCGGCGTGAACCAGCGGTTCCATCGGTGCGACCCTTTGATGAATTCCACGCCCCGTTCCTTCGGCACCGGGTCGAGGGGAACCCATAGGCTGACATTGTCGTCACCGTTGACGCAATAATACGGCTGATCGTGGTGCCAGGGCGTGCGTTCCTTGGTGCCCGGCTCCTTCACCACGACATGTTCGTGGAACAGGTTCACCTTCTTCGACCCCATCAGCGCGCCGGCGATATCGGCGGCCGGCGAATTGCGGGCGAAGTCCTCGTATTCCGGGATGCGCGACCAATTGCAGTAATCGCCGAAGAAATGGCCCGAGGCCCCCTCAGGCGTGTATTCGCGGCGATACTTACCGGGGTCCGCGATGTTCCGGTCCAACCCGCGGGTCAACACTTCTATCCAATGCGGCGAAAAGGCGTTGCGAACGACGACGACCCCGTCTTCACGAAACCGCTGCGACAATTCCTGATCGACACACTGCATGACGAAATTCCTTGGTGGAAAGGATGACCGACGAACCTTGTCCGTATCGTACAATCCCATCGACCCCGGTCAATCGGAAGAAACACCGGCCTGATGTCCGCACAGGAAAAAGGGCGCCCACCCCTTCGGCGGACGCCCTATCGAAAGACAGGCCGGCGGATCGGTTACTGTGACCTTCGGCGACGCCAGCCGGCAAAGCCGAGAGCGGCGAGACCGGTCATGGCCAAGGGAAGTGCTGCCGGGACAGGAACCTGGGAAACGGTGAAATCGACCGTCAGCACCGGGAACAACAGTTCATTGCTGCTATCGATGCTGGCGAAGAAACCACTGGCGAAACTGTCGGTTTCAAGCCGCACGGTCAGCAAGTCGCCCGCAAGTGCCGCCATGACCGGCAAGAGGGTCGAGAAATTCCGTGAAATCACCAGGCCGCTGTTTTCCGGATTGTCGATCGTCGAATCGACAACCTGCGTGCTTGATGCGTTGAAGTCGCTCTCCGTGACCGCGCCGTCGCCGTTATAAGCGAAGACATCATAAACGGCCGGCAGGAAGGGCCCGATGATCGGCGACGTCAAATTCATCGTCAGGTTGACGCTGTTGATGACCGCCGTGTCAGGAATCGACGACAGGTCGAATTCAAGGACTATCTTGCGTTCCAACCCGCCGGACTGGGTGAAGGCCAGCGTCGCGTCGGCCGTATCGATATCCAAACCGCCAAAGGTCTGAACATCGCCGTCGACGGTCGGGTTGAACGACACCGGTGCGGCCGAAGCTGAACCGGCAGCCACATACATCGCCAGCACCGATGCCAACGATAATAGTACTCTGCGCATTTTTATTCTCCAGGTCTGCGTTGCCGACCTGCCCCAAATAACGACGTTACCTAAGCCTTTTTGGGGATACAAGGATACCGTCATGTTTGATACGGCGGCGATGTGAACGGTCGTTCAAGCACCCGCCTCCAACCGATCACAAAGGCGGGATGGAATAGGTCGCGGTCACGTGCGCGCACATGCGCGCGTCCCCTTCCGGGTGGATCGACATGTCGCCGACCGCCAGGCGCTTGCCCAGCTTGATCAGGCGGGCGTCGCAGAGCAGGTCCCGTTCCGCCGGTTTGTGCAGGAAATTGATGTTCAGGTTCGTCGTCACCGCCAGCGCCACCGGGCCGATCGCCCCCATCAGGCCGACATACATGGCGTAATCCGCCAGCGCCATCATCGCCGGTCCGGATATCGTGCCGCCGGGCCGGACGTGGTTGAAGTCATACGGCAGGCGCACGCGGGCCCAGCCGAAGCCGATCTCATCCACCTTGAAACCATAGAGCGCCACGAAGGGGGCCAGTTCGCCGACCAGTTCATCCAGTTCGGCAATAGTCAATTTCGGGGTCTGGTTCGGGTCGAACGGGGCTTGGGGTGCGGGCATGGATTGGATATTCTCCGGCGAAACGAATGGCAAACGAATGAAACCGGGACGCCCCTGCGCGCCCGTCTGTGAGGAACAGAAAATGACCGCAGTCGCCGCTTCTGTCGAGGCCGAGCCCCTCATTCTTCGCGAGGACGCGGACGGGGTCTGCCGCCTGACGCTGAACCGCCCGAACGCCTACAACGCCTTTTCCATGGGGCTGATGGAAGCCTTGACCGAAACCTTGATAGCGGTCGACCTGGACCACACCGTGAAGGTCGTGGTGATCGAAGGCGCCGGCAAGGGGTTCTCCGCCGGGCACGACCTGAAGGAAATGAAGGCCAATCCGGAGCGCGCCTTCCGCGCCAAGACCTTCGAGACCTGTTCCAAGATGATGATGACGGTCACCGGGTTGCGCCAGCCCGTCATCGCCAAGGTTCACGGCATCGCCACCGCGGCCGGCTGCCAGATGGTCGCGACCTGCGACCTCGCCGTCGCGGCGGAAACCGCGCGTTTCGGGACGCCGGGCGTCAATATCGGTCTGTTCTGCTCCACCCCGATGGTGGCCCTGTCCCGCGCCGTGCACCGCAAGCAGGCGATGGAAATGCTGCTGACCGGCGACATGATCCAAGCGGACCGGGCGGTTGAGATCGGCCTGATCAACAAGGCCGTGCCTGAAGAGAAGCTGGAAGAGGAAACCGCCGCACTGGCGCAAAAGATCACGGCGAAGTCCGGGTTGGTCCTGAAGACCGGCAAGGAAGCCTTCCACAAGCAGATCGACATGACCCTGGCCGATGCCTATGCCTATTGCGCCGAGGTGATGACGGACAATATGTCCTTCGACGACGCCGAGGAAGGCATCGCGGCCTTCATCGAGAAACGCAAACCGGTCTGGAAGGATAGCTGAGCCCATGAGCGACGCCGCGCACACCACCACCCCGGAAATCAAGGCCGAGGAACTTTGCGTCCTCGATTCCGACGGCAAACCGATCCTGCCGTCGGATCGGGACCATCTGGCCGACTACTATTCCGACGCCTTCGTCCGCGACATTCTGCGCGACTACAAGGTGATCGCCATGGTGGGCGCCAGCGCCAATTGGAACCGGCCCAGCTTTTTCGCCATGAAGTACCTGCAGCAGAAGGGCTATCGCGTCATCCCGGTCAATCCGGGCCAGGCGGGCAACAAGATCCTGGGCGAGTTGGTCTATGCGTCGCTGGCCGATATTCCGGTGAAAATCGACATCGTCGACGTTTTCCGCAACAGCCAGGCCGCGGGTGCGCTTGTGGACGAAGCCATTGCCGTCGGCGCCAAGGTCTTCTGGCTGCAATTGGGCGTGATCAATCACGAGGCCGCGGAGCGCGCGGAGAAGGCCGGCATGCGCGTCATCATGAACCGCTGTCCGAAGATCGAATATGCCAGGCTTTCCGGGGAATTGAGCTGGAACGGCATCAACAGCCGGGTGATCAGCGCCAAGAAGCGCGGCCTTTAGGGGCGGTCACAGCAGGCAGAGAATGCCGTAGCAGCGGCCGAGCCCCAGTTCAAAGACGGCCCAAAGGATACCGTCGAGCATGACGCAGGCGAGCAGGAACAGCAGCACGGCCCGCCAGGTGATCCGCGTGCCCAACATCGGCTTGTTGACCCAGGCCATGCGCGTGGATTGGCGGGCCTGGGCGCGGTCGGCCATGCCGGAGACATTCACGTCCCTTTCCCGCGTCGTCGCTTGGCCTTTCAGGGCGGCCGAAGCCGACGCAGCGGCCTTGGTCTTCTTGCGGCCCTTGCCCGGTTTCTGCGACTTTGCCATGGCTGCCTCTTGTTTTCAGCGCCGGATTTGTTGAGCGATGGCGGATCATCGCGGCCTTACCCTGCAATTCCATGGCATAACCGAGTCCGATTGGGCGCGCCACCTGGAACGCGTACCGCGCTCCAACCTGTTTCAGGACTGGGATTTCGGGGAAGCCATGCGCGCGGTCGAACGGCAAACGCCCTTCCGTGCGCTAATCCGGTCGGGCAAGATGGAACTCGGAATCGTCCAAGGCTTTCACGACAGGATACTCGGCATCCTCTCCTTTTCCCGTGTGTTGCGCGGCCCCCTCTTCTTTCAGCCCGCACCGCCGGAAATTCACGCCATCGCGATCAAACAATTGAAGCGCGCTTTCCCCCTCAACAAGCTTCATTGGACCACGGTGATGCCGGAGGTCGCACCTTCGCCTGCTTGGAACGAAGCGGCGTCCTCCCGAACCCTCCATAGATTGATGGATGGTTATGAGAGCGCTTGGCTCAATTTGACCAAGCCCGAGGAAACCCTTCGGGCAGGACTAAAACAAAAATGGCGGAACCAACTCGTCCAGGCGGAAAAGGCCGGGCTGACCGTGGAAGCAGGCGCTGACCCGGTCTGGTTGCTGGCGGCCTATGAGGATCAACGCCGCGACCGCCGTTACTTCGGGCCGTCCGCCGCTTTGCTCGGCGCCCTGCCCCGCCACAAGATGTTCGCGTTGCACTGCGTGGGGTTGGATGGCTCGGCAATGGCAGGCGTCCTTTTCATCCGACATGGCAAGGACGCCACCTACCAAGTTGGCTGGACTGACAAAGAAGGACGTGACGCAAACGCCCATAACCTGTTGCTGTGGGAAGGTGTAAAGCGCCTGAAAGCCGCCGGTGTCCGGGGACTGGACCTGGGCGGCATCGATGCAGAGAAGATGCCGGGCATCGCCCATTTCAAGCAGGGCCTGGGCGCGGAGGCTTTTCACTGCCCCGGCGTCTACCTATAAGGCGTCTACCTATAGGCACCGCTAGCGAGTTACGAGAGGCAGCGACATGCGCGACCAGACGACATTGCAGAAAAAGGATATCGAGGAAGGCAACCTCCTCGCGCCGAAGTTCGATGAAAACGGCCTGCTCCCCGTCGTCACGCAGCATGCCGATACGGGCGACATCCTGATGCTGGCCTATATGAATGCGGAAGCGCTTCAGAAGACGGTGGAAACCCGCCTCGCCCACTATTACAGCCGCAGCCGCAAGACGCTCTGGCTGAAAGGCGAAACCAGCGGCCAGACCCAGGAAGTCGCCGATATTCTGATCGACTGCGACCAGGACGCCATCGTCCTGAAGGTTCGTCCGCAAGGTGACGGCGGCTGCTGCCATGTCGGCTATCGCAGTTGCTTCTATCGCGCCGTGGAAGACGAAGACACGCTCTGGTTCAATTCGCGGAAGCTGTAGCGCCGCAAACCTACTCCGCTGCGGCTGGCTCCATCTGCGCACGGCGGTCGGACGGCAGGAACAGGACAACCAGGACCGCTGCGGCGGCCATGGCTGCGAGCCCCAGAATCAGAAACTCGAAAGAACCGGTCGCTTCCCGCACCCAGGAGATCAGCTTCACGCCCAGGGGCGCGGCCCCGAAGGCCAGGATGAATTTTATCCCAAAGGCCAGGCCCTGATGCCGTTCCGGCGTGTACTGGGACAGCAGCATGTTTTCCGACGGCAGCGCACTGGAATTCAGCACCACCATCATGGTCGCGGCGGTCAACAGCATGACGTCACCGGTCATCGCCACCATGGCGAGCAACGGCACCTGCCCCATCCAGCAGATCACGTAGACCGTCTTTTTGTTGTAATGATCGGCCAGATGGCCGCCCAGAACCTGCATGATGGCGCCGGCGACATAGACCGCCGCCACCATGCCGCCAACCAGCGCCAGATTGCCGCCGACAAGGCCGACCAGGCCTTCCTCGAACAGTTTGGGCATCGCCGCCTGGGTGGTGCTGTAGAGCAGACCGATGGCGAACATCGGGAACAGCAGCAAGCAGAAGGCTTTCAGGTTGCCGTTACCCATGGCGGGGTTGTTCTTCCGCGCCGACCGGTCCCCTTCCCTGATCCGGCCCGTCGTCACGCACCACAGCATGACCATGCCGGTGCCCAGGCAAATCACGCCCGGCAGCAGGAAAGCTTCGCGCCATGACAAGAATTCCAGGATAAGCCCGGTAATGCCGCCCGCCGCCGCCGCGCCGAGACCGCCGAATATGCCGTTCACCGCCAGTTTCTTGCCCGTCGACCCGTCGGAATTGCGGATCAGCCAGGAAATGCCGACCGGGTGATAGATCGCGCCGAACAGTCCGACCAGTCCCAGAAATGCGGCCAGCACCAAATCCTGGTCGGCGAAGGCGCAGGCGGCGGTGGCCGCACCCATGCCGAGGAACATGATCACCATCATGCCGGGCGCGCTCCACACATCCGCCAAACGTCCCGCCGGCAGCGAGGCCGCGCCGATCAGGATCGAAGCCGGAACCCAAAGCTCGATCAGGTCATGGAAGGGACGGTCCCAATCCGCCGCCATCGCGATGACGATGGTGAAGTACATCGCCGCGAAATAGTGGAAATAGAAATGCCCGATGCACGAGAAGATCAGGGACAATCTGGCGCTGGACGCAGACATGGCGCTCTTTCGATGTCTTGAATGGCGGGACTATGATCCCGACCCCGACGTCAAACAATCAGCCGATGTTTCACAAGTGTGTTGTAAGGCTCCAGGCAGGCTTCATAGACCGCCTTCAAGCCATCCGGCACATGTGCTTCCTTCTCAGTGTAAGGCATGAAGCCCGTGGAAGCGTTAACGGCGGCATACCAATGCGCGCCCCAGACACCATCGCTGTCGCGCGGTCCGGCGGGCCAGTCGAGCATCGCGGGATCGAAGGGAATGCCGACCCGGGCGCAGAGCGCCGATAACATGCCTTTCGGGTTTTTCAGGATATCGGCCGATTCCAGCACGGGCGGCGGCGTTCCCCGCTTGTCGCAGACACGCTCGAAAAGTTCGATCTGCCGGTGAAAGCCCAAATCCGCCGCCGTCACCTCTTCCCGCTTCGCGGCGTAGGACGCGACCACGAAGGCGGGATCCCGGATCAGGAAGCAATTCGCCATCCCGTCCGTCCAATGCAACCCATAATGCGGCAGCATGTGATGCGTCATGTGTTTCTGATACCAGACCGGTTTGTCGCCCGGCACCGGCCCGGTCACCTTGCGCACCACATTGCGCCAATCGTTCGGCTGGGACGCGATGACCTCCCCCCGCATCGGATGGGCAAGGCCGGTTTCATACAGATAGGCGGCATAAAAGGGTTCGTCGGACACCGCGCAATCGGCCCGGTTCTCGAAGGACCGCATCATCGCGGTGGAGATGTTGCGCGGACCGGACCACATGGCGATCCGGACGGGTTCGCGTTCCTCGCTCATCTTCAATCCCCTCCTACCCGGGGCCTCAATCGGCCGGACATTCCTGCTCGATCAAATCGGCGTACAGCGCCTGTAGCCGGGCCGTCATCTGCCCCCGGCCGCCGTCGCCGATCCTTCGCCCGTCGATCGAGCCGACCGGCATGACGCCCGCGAAGGTGCCGGTCACGAAGGCTTCGTCGGCGCCGTAGACCTCCGTCAGGCTGAAATCCTTCTGATAGACCGGAACGCCATATTCATGGGCCAGTTCGATGATGTTGCCGCGCGTGATGCCCTTCAGACAGTACTTGCCGGTAGAGGTCCAAAGCTCGCCCTTCCGGACGATGAAGAAATGGGTGGAATTACAGGTCGCCACGAAGCCGTGCGGGTCCAGCATCAGGGCCTCGTCGGCGCCGGCCTTGTCGGCCTGGATACAGGCGGCGATGCAGTTCAGCTTGCTCAAGCTGTTCCACATCGGGTCCTGGACGTCGGGCGCGCCGCGCCGGACATGGACGGTAAACAGCGACATCGGCCGTTCCTTGGCCGTCGGGTGCGCTTCCTTCCATTCAGGGATGATCACCACGGTCGCGCCGCCGACATTCGCCTTCGGGCTTTGATACGGCGTCTTCTTCAACCCGCGGCTGACGACCAGGCGGATATGGACGCCGGAATGCATGCCGTTCGCGGCGCATGTATCCATGACCTTCTTCGCCATTTCCTGGGGCGGCATGCCGATGTCCAGGTCAATGGCCTTGGCGCCTTCGTACAGGCGGTCCAGATGCTCTTCCAGGAAGGCCAGCTTGTTGTTGTGAAGGCGGATCCCCTCCCAAACGCCGTCGCCCAGCAGGAAACCGGAATCGAAGACCGATATCGTGGCTTCGGCGCGCGGAACGATGCGTCCGTTCACATAGATCCGCACCGTTTCGTTGCGCGGGTCGTCGTGATGGGCATGACTGCCAGTTTCCATGGTTTCCTCGCCTCCCAAACAAGCGGGCGCGAAAGCGGCGCCCTGGCCCCACCGATACCGTCTTCCGACGTCAGGCGTTGAAATCCAGATTCCAGACGCGATAGCGGGCCGGATCGTCCTGCCAGCGTTCCCGTACCTTCACGAAAAGATAGAGGTGCACCGGACATTCCAGCATCTCCATCAATTCCTCGCGCGCCGCCTTGCCGATCGCCTTCACGCGCAGACCGCCCTTACCAAGGATGATCGCCTTCTGGGTTTCCCGCCCGACATAGATCACCTGTTCGATCTTCACGCCGCCGTCTTTGGTGGGTTCCCACAATTCGGTTTCGACCGTGGTCGCGTAAGGCAATTCCTGGTGCACGTTGAGGTACAGCTTTTCACGCGTCACTTCCGCCGCCAGCAGCATTTGCGGCATATCGGAAAGCTGGTCTTCCGGGAACATCCAGGGGCCCGGTTGGACATTGCCCGCCAGATGTTTCATCAGGTCCTCGGCCCCATGCCCTTTCAGCGCCGAAATCATGAACGTATCGGTAAAGACGCCCGTGTCGTTCAGCGTCGCCGCCAATTCCAACAGCTTTTCGCGTTTCACAAGATCAATCTTGTTCAGGGCCAGCACCGCCTTTGACTGGCGTTTGACCAAGCCGTCCACGATGGCCTGGTTTTCAGCGTTCAAGCCGACGGCGGCGTCGATCATGAAGACCGTCTGGTCCGCCTCGTCGACCCCCATCCAGGCCGCGCCGACCATCGCGCGATCCAATCGGCGCTTGGGCTGGAATATCCCCGGCGTGTCGATGAAGACGATCTGCGACGCGCCCCTGATCGCCACGCCCATGACGCGCGTGCGCGTCGTCTGAACCTTATGCGTCACGATCGACACTTTCGCGCCGACCAGAAGGTTCACCAGCGTCGATTTGCCGGCATTCGGCGCACCGATCACGGCGACGAAGCCGCACCGGGTGGCTTCGGCATTCGCATCCCCCTGCGGGTCGCCATTCGGGTCGCCGTTCGAGCCGTCATTCTTTTCGTCGGGGGTCGTTTCGTCGGTCGTCATACCGTCTTCTTCAATTCTGCCAATAAGGCTTCAGCCGCGGCTTGTTCCGCCGCGCGTTTGGACCGTCCGCTCGCGCTCACCGGGGCACAGCCCGGAACGTTCACGGCGATGGTGAAAACCGGGGAATGATCGGGGCCCGACCGTTCCACCAGGTCATATGTCGGCAAAGGGCGGCCGCGTCCCTGCAGCCATTCCTGCAAACTCGTTTTCGGGTCGCGCGGCGGTTCCAGTTCCCGTTCCAGGAACGGCCGCCACAGCGTTTCGATGAACCGTTTCACCGCCGCAAGCCCGGCGATGCGGTATATAGCGGCTATCACCGCCTCGCACACGTCGCTTGTGATGGCCGGATTCTTACGCCCGCCCGACGTCTCCTCGCCGGATGACATCAGGATATAAGCGGGCAGGCCGATCTGGGCCGCGACCTCCGCCAGCGTTTCCTTGCGGACAAGGGCGGCATGCCGTTTCGCAATCGCGCCCTCCTGCTCCTTCGGAAAGGAGTCCAACAGCATCTCGGCCACGATCAGGCCCAGCACACGGTCGCCCAGGAATTCCAACCGCTCATACCCGATGCCCGCGCCATCCAGGCTGCGGTGGGTCAAAGCCCGCCTCAGCAGGGTCTTGTCGTCATCGGACAAGCGCGTATCGCCTAGCTGAAGCGCGGCAAGCAGCGATGCGTCGATCGGTTTAGTCGATCCCATTTAGCAGACGCCCATAGCGGATGGCGAAGGGCCACTTCCAGATTTCCCAAACTTCCGCGCTGCCATCATGGGAGAAGAAGAGCCTGTCGGCCCGGCCGATCAGGTTTTCCGCCGGCACGAAGCCGACATCCCGCAAGACGCGGCTGTCCTGCGACCCGTCGCGGTTGTCGCCCATCATGAAATAGTGGCCTTCCGGAACGGCGTAGACCGGGGTGTTGTCGAGGAAGCCGTTATCGCCGGCGACTTCGATGATCGTATGCTTCTCACCGTTCGGCAGGGTTTCCTCGTATTGACGGACGCGCTTTTCCGCGGCTGTCCCTTCGTTGACCACATAGTCGTCCAACCGGCGGCGTTCCACCGGCTTGCCGTTGATGTGGAGAACCCCCTGGATGACCTGGATTTTGTCGCCCGGCAGACCGATGACCCGCTTGATATAATCGATCTTGGTATCGGTCGGCAGGCGGAAGACCGCGACATCGCCGCGTTCCGGCGGGTCTTCCATGAGCCTGCCCGAAAACGGGATGAGACCCAGCGGAAAGGAGTACCGGCTGTAGCCGTAGGAGAATTTCGAGACGAAAAGATAATCGCCGATCAACAAGGTCGGGATCATCGACCCGGACGGAATATTGAACGGCTCGAACGCGAAGGTTCGCACGCCAAGCGCGATCGCAAGCGCGAACACGATTGTCTTGAACAACTCCATGTGAGCCGGCCTCTCTTCAACCAAGTTAACAGCTTCATGCCGGGGCGCCCTCTGGCCATGAAGCGAACATCCATCCCCGGCGCGGGATAAGGCCTTGAGGGCCGTCGCAAGTCAAGGCGGCAGGCCCGTCCAATCCAACCCGTGACCGCCCCCACAGAGTCAATCTGGGGGCCTATCACGGGGTCCATCAAGGGGTCCATCAAAGGACCCCTCAAAGTTTCCCTCAGGGTTCCAACAGTTCGGGCCAGTCCAGCGGCACGGCGGACAGAATCACGACCGCCTGCGCCAGCCCCGATTCGTCTGTCAGGCTGACATTTGCCTGCGGCCGAAACCCGGCCGGCGTCAAACTCAACAACCTGTCCCGCGCACCGCCGGTTATGGTCAAGGTGGGTTTGCCCGACGGCAGCGGCACCACTTCCATATCACGCCAGTACACGCCCTTCCGAAAGCCGGTGCCGAGCGCCTTGGAACAGGCCTCCTTCGCGGCGAACATCTGGGCGTAGCGGTCGGCGCGGCGGGCCGGGCGCCGTTCCGCGCGCATCCGTTCCTGCTCGGTATAAAGCCGCTTCGTGAAACGGTCGCCGAATTTCGCCAAGGTCTCCTGGATGCGGGCGATATCGCACAGATCCGTCCCAAGCCCGATGATCATACCGCCGCCCCCGTCCCGCCTTCGGAGATGTCCCTGTTCTTCTTGGCCGCGATCCGCGCCCGGCGGATCACCTGGTATTTATGCACCATGGCCCGCATCGGGAAGTAGAAGGCGGCCCAAACCGCCGCGGCGGTCGGCACGCTGCCAACCATCATGGGCATGAAAATCGCCCAAAAATGTTCATAAAGATAGGCCAGGCTGAGATGGGCATAGTTCAACTCGATCGGTTCGCGCCCAAGAATCCAGACGCCCAATGTGTAGATCCAGGCCCAGATGAAAGGAAAGGTCCAAGGGTTTCCGACGACGGTGCCGATCGCCGCCGCCAATACATTGGCCCGCGTCACCCAGGCACCGCCAGCGGACAGGAAGATATGCAGGCCCATGAGCGGCGTGCAGGACAAGGCGGCGCCCCAAGCGAAGCCGGCGGCGATGGAGTACGGCGATCCCGGCAGCCGTCCGATCCGGTGGCGCAGGTAATCGACGCTGCGCCGCCAGCCGATCGTCGGCCATACCGCCTCCCGAATGTGATGGTGCACCAGTCGTTTGTTGCGGCGTTTGAACATGAACGGGAAGCCCGGTCGCTAGAAGGGAAAGACGTGTCACAGAAAGTGGCCCGTCAGGGTACATGACGCAAGTGCAGCACCGCATTTTGCATCTGCGTCATCCTTCCGGTACCGCGCCGACTACCACATTCGTTCGGCGGCGTAGGCGGGATAGCCGGTGTCATAGCTTTCGGCGTCGAAATCCCGTTTCATTTCCTTGAGGAACTGCCCGGCAGTCGGCACGGCCGGTTTCTCCGCCACCGGCGCCCAGATTTTCGAGCGCATGATCGCCTTGGCGCATTGGAAATACATCTCGCCGACGGTGATGACGATGACCGTCTTCGGCAGTTTGTCCCCCTTCGCGAATTCCGCGCGAATATCCGCATCGTCGGTCAGGACCGCGCTGCCGTTGATGCGCACGACATTGTCGCTGCCGGGCACCATGAACATCAGGCTGACGCGCCCGTCGCGGACAATGTTGCGCAGCGTGTCGATGCGGTTGTTGCCACGCCAGTCGGGCAGCCAGACAGTCTTTTCGTCAGCGATCCGAACCACCGGCCCGTCCTCCCCGCGCGGGCTGGCATCGGTGCCTTCGGGCCCTACGGAGGAAATCACGACGAATCGCGACGTCTCCATCCATTGCCGGTAGAGCGGTGTTATCTTTGTCGCGACCTTGGTCAGCGAGGCTGGCACGGGTTCGTCATAAAGCGCTTCGAGAGCGTCCAGACTGTCGATGGCACGCATGTTTCTCCCCGTTTTTGGCTAGCGGGCGGCCTAACTGAACGCGCGGTCCACCGAATTGACGACCGGCGCCGCGCGCAGGGCGGCCATGATGTTGCTGAGCTGGCGGACGCCGGTGACCTCGATGTCGATCAGCATCTCGTAGAAGTCCTCGCCGCGGTTGGTGAATTTCAGATTGAAGATGTTGCCGCCGCTGCGGCCGATGACGCTTGAGATGGTCCCCAGGCTGCCCGGCTCGTTGGCGATCACCGCATGGACCCGGCCCATGAAGCCCTGCGGTTCCTCCGCGTTCGTGTCCCAGCTGACGTCGAGCCAACGTTCGGGCGAATCCGCGAAATCCTCCAGCGTGCTGCAATTGATCGTGTGGATGGTGACGCCGCGCCCGGTGGTGACGATGCCGACGATGCGGTCGCCCGGCAACGGATGGCAGCAGCGCGCGTAATGGATCGCCATGCCCTTGATCAGGCCCTTGACCGGAACACTGTGGCGGGCATTTTCCTTCGCCTTCTGGGCCGGCGCGATCTGCTGCTTCTTCTGTTCCTGCTCCTTGGCCAGTTCTTCCTTGGCGCCGGGATAGACGGCGTAAAGCACGTCGCGGCCGGTGATCCGCCCCTCGCCCACGGCGACATAGAGGTCGTCGACCGTGTCGGCCTTGAATTTGGAGAGGACGCCGCGCAGGGCCTTTTCGGTCAGGTCGAAATCGCCTTGGCGGAAAGTACTGTCCAGCACCTCCCGGCCGAGGCCGAAATACTGGTCACGCTGCTTGGAGCGGACGAAACGGCGGATGGCGGAACGCGCCTTGCCGGTGACGATGAAGGCTTCCCAGGCCGGCGACGGTGTCTGCGCGTTGGAGGTGATGATCTCCACCTGGTCGCCGTTGCGCAACTCCGTCCGCAGCGGCTTGATCCGGCCGTTGATCTTGGCCCCGACGCAGCGGTTGCCGACATCGGTATGCACGGCATAAGCAAAATCGACGGGCGTCGAGCCGCGCGGCATGGCGTGCAGGTCGCCCTGGGGCGTGAAGACGAACACCTGATCGGCGAACATCTCCATCTTGGTGTTTTCCAGGAAATCGTCCGGGCCCGAGGCGTTGGAGAGGATGTCGAGCATGTCGCGCATCCAGCGGTATTGCCGCCCCTCGCGCGCCGGCTGGTCCGATCCGTTGGCCTTGTAGCGCCAATGCGCCGCGACGCCCAATTCGGCCACGTCGTGCATTTCCTGGGTGCGGATCTGAATTTCGATCCGGGTGTTTTCCGGCCCGATCACGCCGGTATGCAGGGACTGATAGCCGTTCGGCTTGGGCAGCGAGATGTAGTCCTTGAAGCGTCCGGGCGTCACCGTGTAGCGGCCGTGAATACAGCCCAAAGCGCGGTAGCAGTCGTCCACATTATCGACGATGACGCGGAAGGCTACGATATCAGAAAGCTGTTCAAAACCAATATTTTGCCGCTGCATTTTACGCCAAATTGAGAACGGTGATTTCTCCCGTCCCATGACCGTCGCCTTGATGGCGTGTTCGTCGAGCAGGTCGCTCAATTCCCCGATCACCCGGCCGATCGTGTCGCCGCTTTCCTCATGCAGGTAATGCAGCCGGTTGACGATGGAACTGCGCGCGTCGGGGTTCAGTTCCGCGAAGGCGAGGTCTTCCAGCTCGTCCTTCCAGTCCCGGATGCCGATCCGCTCGGTCAGCGGCACATAGATTTCCATGGTTTCCAGCGCGATCCGGCGGCGTTTCTCCTCTTTCGCGATGAAATGCAGGGTGCGCATATTGTGCAGTCGGTCGGCCAGCTTCACGACCAGGACGCGGATATCCTGCGACATGGCCAGCACCAGCTTGCGGAAGTTTTCCGCTTGCTTGGTACGGCTCGACTGCAGTTCCAGCTGTGTCAGCTTGGTGACGCCGTCGACCAGGCCGGCCACTTCGGGGCCGAACGTGTCCTGGATGATCTCCAGCGTCGCCTCGGTATCCTCGACCGTGTCGTGCAGCAGAGCAGTGACGATGGAGGACGCGTCGAGGCGCTTTTCGCTCAACAGACCGGCGACTTCGACCGGATGCGAGAAATAGGGATCGCCGGAGGCCCGGGTCTGGCTGCCATGCGCCTTCATGGCAAAAACATAGGCGCGGTTGAGGAGGTCCTCATCCGCGCCCGGATCGTAGTGTTTTACACGCTCCACCAGTTCATACTGACGCAACATGTTTCACACGCCCCCTTTATCGGGGAAAGGGGCCGGTTTTCGACACCCGGCCCGGAAGTTCAGCAAAAGCCCTGCGGCCAGGGTACGAGGGAGAAGGCTTAGTCTTCAAAGAAGCCCGGCTCCATATCCTCGAACGCCGGCATGTCGGGCAGCGCACGCGCGAAGGGCGACATCGGCTCCGGCTCCGGCTCTTCAACCGGCTTGTCTTCGAGCGTGCCGTTCGACATCTGCTCCATCATATCGACTTCTTCCGGCTCATCGACGTCGACATGGCGCTGCATGTTGCGGATCAGCTGGTCCTGGAGCTCGTCCAGCGGAACCGTTTCGTCAGCGATTTCGCGCAGCGAGACGACCGGGTTCTTGTCATTGTCCCGTTCGACCGTAATCGACGCACCGGTCGCGATATCGCGGCTGCGCTGAGCCGCGACCAAAACGAGGTCGAACCGGTTCGGAATCTTATCTACGCAATCTTCAACGGTAACGCGCGCCATGCCAAATGTCCTTCAATCAAGCTTTCGTCTCAGTCGCCGGCGGTTCGTGGCAGGATGACCCGCACAGGAAAAGACCGACACCCAACAACATAGGGTGCCCGGCCTGTAGTTTCCAACCGAACGACAAGAGTTTTCGGTAATTTTGAGGCGCGAAATATACGGTCGCCGCGCCCGCAATGCAACATCAACCCTTCGGACCAAAGACTTCCGCGTCGAATGGACATGCTCTCTTCCCTGAAAACCGCATTGATCGGGCCCGGATAGGGTCCGAACCGGGGGCCAAAACGGCTTGAAACCGCCGTTTTTCGGCCCAGATCATTCTTGCATGTTATTCATGACGGATACTTGCTTGTCGGAACTAATTCCAGGCTGTAAGAAATTCCGCTTGTTGGGGCTTGATCACGATCATTGTTCTAAGTCATTCGTGTACCAGTCATTTTCAGAGTATTTTATTATTGGGGGCCATGATTATGAATATGGGTTTGTATAAAGAAGAGCGCGTTGCTCTGTTCATTGACGGTGCCAATCTTTACTCCGCCGCACGAACCTTGGGGTTCGACATCGACTACAAGAAATTGCTCGACCAATTCCATGGCGAATGCCAACTCGTCCGCGCGTTTTACTATACCGCTCTGTTCGAAGAGCAGGAATACTCGCCGATTCGTCCGCTGGTCGATTGGCTCGACTACAACGGCTACACGCTGGTTACCAAACCGGCCAAGGAATACACCGACGCCCAGGGCCGCCGTAAGGTGAAAGGCAATATGGATATCGAGCTTGCCATCGATGTCCTGGAGATGGCCGAACATCTCGATCACGTTATTCTGTTCTCCGGCGACGGCGACTTCCGCCGCCTGGCCGAAGCGGTTCAGCGCAAAGGATTGCGCGTCAGCGTGGTCAGCACGATCAAGACCTCGCCGCCGATGGTCGCCGACGAATTGCGCCGCCAATGCGACAACTTCATCGAACTTTCCGAACTGTCGAAGCTGGTCGCGCGGAACTTCCACGACGGTGCCCGTCCGGCCCCGCGACCCCGCAAGGACAACTACAGGGCCAACGATTTCCGCGATCAGGAAGTGGCCGACGACGAGTTGGACGATGAAGAAGACGACTACGAAGATTACGAGGAGTTCGACGAGGACGACGAGCCGGTCGTGGAACGGGTCTAGGCCCGCGCCCCTCCTCCCCCTTCAATCCGTCATCCGGGAATCGCCGTGACAGCAGTTTTCTCAGGCCCGGACAACGCCTGCGCGCTTTGCCCCAGATTGGCCGACTTCCGTGCCGACAATCAGGCGGCTCATCCGGACTGGCATAACGGTCCGGTCGAGAGCTTCGGGCCGCTGTCGGCGAAACTGCTGGTCATCGGCTTGGCCCCCGGTCTACAGGGCGCGAACCGGACCGGCAGGCCCTTCACCGGCGACTATGCGGGCGACCTGCTCTACGCGACGCTCACCAAACACGGCTATGCGCGGGGGTCCTACGACAAACGCCGCGACGACGGGCTGGAATTGATCGGCGCGCGGATCACCAACGCGGTCCGCTGCGTTCCGCCGCAGAACAAGCCGGTCGGGTCGGAGGTTTCCAACTGTCTGCCCTTCCTGGCCCGCGAGATCGCCGCGATGCCGAACCTCACGGCGATGCTCTGCCTGGGCTTGCTGTCGCACAACGCGACCCTGCGGGGACTGGGCTTCAAGCAATCGGCCTATAAGTTCGGCCATAACAGCGTGCATAGGCTCTCGGCCGCGATTTCCGGCGGCCCGGCCGGCGCACCGCCGGTGCTGGTCGATAGCTATCATTGCTCGCGCTACAACACGAATACCGGCCGCCTGACCGAGGAAATGTTCGATGCGGTCTTTGATACGCTGGACGGCATCCTTGCCGCCGGCTGATCGCCCCGCCAGGATGGCGCGCACCGTTTCGGGACCGATCGCGCCAATGATGCCGCAATGATCAAGACCACCGTCATCGTCATCATCATCTGCCTCGTCGCCGGGGCCGTCATCCTACGGGCCATGCGCGCGATGCGGCGTCAGATCGCGAACGACGCCGAGGAAACCGACGACTGGACGGGCGCGAAGCGTTTCGGCGGCAAGTTCGAGGGCGACCGCCCCCCGCCCGAGGAAGATGTCCGCCGGAGTTGGACACCGGTCCGCGCGCCGACCGCCGGCGCCCTTGCCAAGCCGGGCGGCAAAGGCGCGCCGCATGGCTTGGAAGAACCGCAGTTGCGCCGATTTGTGGACTGGTGCGACAAACGCTGCACATTCGGCTGGCTGATCGTGCTGCCGGCCACCGGACCGGCCACGGTGTGGTTTCAAAACCGGACGGATGCGGAAAACTTCGCCCGCGCCTGGCATCCCCTGGCGGGAACCTGAACAGAAACACATGAATTGGAAGGAAAGACCATGACACTCACGATCCGCAATCCATCCACCGTCGCGCCGCCGCTGGCGCGGTACTCGCACGCCGTGGAAATCCCGAAGGACGCCCGCTCGCTCTTCATTTCCGGTCAGGTCGGGATCGACCCGAACGGCGTGATGGCCGAAACCGCCGAAGACCAGTCCGAAAACGTCTGGCGTAACCTTAAGGCGATTTTGGAGGATGCGGGCATGAGCCTGGAGGATCTCGTCCGGGTCAACGCCTATATCACCGACGCCCGCTTTGTCGCCGCGTATCGCGAAGGGCGGGACAAGGTTCTGACAGGCGATCATGCCCCGGCATCAACTCTGGTCGTGGTTTCCGGCCTCGCCGACCCGAAAATGAAGATCGAAGTCGAAGCCGTCGCCGCGAAGTCTTGAGGGCGAACGCTTTGCCGCGGCCCTTCGGGGTCCGGTAGCGTCTTGGACGTTAACCGGACTGTAAGCATTCAGGGTTAGTCTCCCTCCGTCCCGGTCCCGGGTACGATCAACGGAGGGAGCCCCCAAACCATGCCGCGCAAGCCCTACACCGCCTCTTACCTGGCGATATCCGTCCTGGCCGCCTGCGCCACCTTCGCGCCGGTTGCCGCAAATGCCGCCGGCGGAAAAGCGCATTGGGGGTACTCCGGCCAGGAAGGCCCCGAACATTGGGCCAAACTTGCCCCCGGCAACGCCGCCTGCGCCGGCAAATCCCAATCCCCGATAGACATCATTCCCGCTGCGGCGATCGGCTCGGGCGGGTCCATTCCCCATATGGAATGGCACGGCTTTACGCCGGAAGTGGTGAATAACGGCCATACGATCCAAGTGAATACCGGCGGTCACGGCGGCACCCTCACCGCCGGCAGCCGACGCTATGAGTTGCTGCAGTTCCATTTCCATCACCTCTCGGAACATACGATCGACGGCAAGCACGGCGCGATGGAAGTGCATTTCGTGCACAAGTCTGATCACGGCGACCTGTTCGTGGTCGGCGTGATGATCCAGGAAGGCGATTCCAATCCCGTGCTGGAAGCGGTGTTCGAGCATATTCCCGAAGCGGGTCACGCCCATGAAGGAACGCACGAGATCGATCCCCGCGACCTCATGCCCGGTGATCCCGCCGCGTTCCGCTATCGCGGCTCGCTGACCACGCCGCCCTGCTCTGAAATCGTGACCTGGCACGTGATGGCGGAGGCCGTCACCGCCAGCAAACAGCAGATCGAAACCTTCAAGGCCCTCTATGCCGACAACTACCGCCCGATTCAGGCGGCGAACCACCGCACCGTCGTCATCAGCGACTAGCGCCCCTTCCAGACCGGGTCGCGCTTTTCGGCGAAGGCGCGTGCGCCTTCCTTCTGGTCCTCGCTGGAATAGAGGGTCTTCACCGTCGGCAGTTTTGATTTCGTGACGAGGTCGAAGGCCTCCTGCACCGGCAGGTGGGATGTTGCCCGCACCACTTCCTTGATGGCCGCGTAGACAAGCGGCGGGCCGCTGGCCAACAGGTCGGCCTTGGCGCGCGCGGCGGTCATCAGGTCGGCCGCCGGCACCACGTCATTCACGATGCCCCAGTGCTTCGCCTCCGCCGCGTCGAAACGGCGGCCGGTGAACAGCATTTCCATCGCGACATGATGGGGAATCCGGCGCGGCAGCTTGATCGTCGCCGCATCCGCCAAGGTGCCGGACCGGATTTCCGGCAAGGCGAACATGGCGTGATCCGCCGCGATGATGATATCCGCGCTGATCATCAATTCGAACCCGCCGCCGAAGGCGATGCCGTTGACCGCCGCGATCACCGGCTTGTTGAGGCCGGGCAGTTCCTGCAGGCCGCCAAACCCGCCGACGCCGTAATATTCGTCCGGCCCCTCGCCCGCCGCGGCGGCTTTCAGGTCCCAACCCGGACAGAAGAACTTGTCCCCTCCACCGGTCAGGATCGCGACGCGCAGGTCCGGATCATCCCGGAAGGCGGCGAAGACGTCGCCCATTTCCCGACTGGTCGGCGCGTCGATGGCATTCGCCTTCGGCCGGTCCAGCGTCACTTCGAGTATCGCGCCACGGCGTTCCACTTTTACGGAATCGCTCATTGTCCTGCTTCCTCCACCCATCTTATCAATGCATCCGCAGCAACCGCGCCGCCACCTTCCGGTAAAACCATCAGCGGATTTATATCGACTTCCAACAGCCGGTCACCCAGTTCCGACACCAGGATCCCGACGCTTTCGACCGCCGCGACAACGGCCTCCCAATCGCCCATGCGCCGTCCCCGATAGCCGCGCAGCAAAGGCGCGCAACGGAGCGATGACAAGGCTTCCTCAATCCGTTCCCGGGTCGGCGGCAGCAGGATGATGGCCGCATCGTTCAGCAATTCGACCAACTCACCGCCGGCGCCGACGACGAGATGCAGACCGAATTGCGGGTCCCGGCTGACGCCGACCAACAGTTCCGCCACGCAACCGCCGACCATCTTTTCGACCATCACCCGGTCGCTGAGCGTGAACAGGTGTTCCGCCGCCACGGCCACCGCGTCGCCGTCCCGCAGGTTCAGTTTCACCGCCCCGGCTTCGGTCTTATGCGCCAGATCGGCGGAAACCGCCTTGGCGACGACCGGAAAGCCCAGTGCTTCAGCCGCCGCGACCGCTTCCGTCGACGAAGTGACGAGCGCCCCTTCCGGCGTGGTAAGGCCATACCGGCGCGCCAACTGCTTGGACCGCCACTCATCCAGCACCACCGCCGGGCCCGTGGGCTCAGGGCCTGCCGGGTCCGGCAACCAGGCCCTTTGCTTGCCCGCCGCGACGGCCGCGGCAATCGCGCCCAGACCTTCGCGCATGCCCTGCAAGGGCACCACGCCCGCTTCCAGGAACCGCTTGGCGGCATCGGCCGTCATATTCTCCGGAATGCTGGCCATGACGGCCGCGGGCCGGCCGCTGATCCTCGCCGCGTCGATATAGGCCTCGATCGCGGGCTCCCAGCCCGTTAGGTCGCAGCGGTCCGGGTGCGGGAAATCGAGCACCAGGACGCCAAGGTCGACATCCGCCGACAGCGCGGTGCCGAAACAGTCCGTCATCGCCTGCCGGTTTTCCCAAATATAAGTGTGATAATCCAAAGGATTGGCGATCGCCACCTTGTCGCCCAGCACATCGTACAGCCGGTCATGCACCGCTTGCGAAAAGTCCGGATAGACCAGCCCCAGATCATCCCCCAGATCGGCCATCAGGGAGGCTTCGCCGCCCGAACAACTCATCGATGCGATGCGGTTCCCGGCCAACGGCGGCATGACAGACAACAGTTTCAGGGCTTCAAGGAAGGTCGACAGGTCGGCCACCCGCGCGATGCCGATGGCGTCGAACAGGGCCTGATACAACCCGTCCGACCCGGCGAGGGAGGACGTATGGCTCATCGTCGCCTGGGCGCCCTTGTCGGACCGCCCGGCTTTCAGAACCACGATGGGCTTGCCCGCCTGCTTGGCGCGGGTCGCGGCGCGAGCAAAACCGGCGATGTCGTCTATGCTCTCCACGATCAGGCCGATACAGGTGACGCGCTCGTCCAGCGCCAGGGCGTCGACATACGCGTCGAAGCCCAGATCCGCCTTGTTGCCGACGCTGATAACATAGGCGATCGGCACGCCACGCTGCTGCATCGTCAAGCTAATGGAGATGTTGCCGCTTTGCGCGACGATGGCGGCCCCACGTTCGATCCGCGCGCCGCCATGCTGGTCCGGCCACAAGGCCGCCCCGTCCAGATAGTTCAGCGCGCCATAACAGTTGGGCCCGACAAAGGGCATGGCGCCTGCGGCGGAAAGCAGGTCTTCCTGCCGCTTGATCCCGACGCCGCCGATTTCCTTGAAGCCCGACGCATAACAGACCGCTCCGCCCGTCCCCATCGCCGACAGGCTGCGCACGACGTCGACCGTGCCGTCCGGCGGAATCGCGACGAAAGCCGCGTCCGGCGCACCCGGCAGGTCGTCCACGCTGGCGAAACAGGGAATGCCCGACATCTCGGTCCGGCGCGCGCTGACCGGCCAGATATCGCCGTCGAAACCGATCTTCAGCGATTGCTTGACGACTGTCGCCGCCTCATACCCGCCGATGACGGCAAGCGAGCGCGGGCGCAACAGCCGGCGCAGCCCATCGATCTTGGCCGCGCGGCCCTTTTCCGCGTCGCCGCCCGACGCCGTGGTGTCCATGAACCCGTCCATGGGCTTCTCCTCAACCGCCGAGCGGCCGCAGAAGGGCGCGGGAAATGATGTGGCGCTGGATCTCGCTGGTGCCTTCCCAGATCCGCTCCACCCGCGCATCCCGCCAGATCCGCTCCAGCGGCAGGTCGCTCATCAGCCCCATGCCGCCATGGATCTGGATCGCCTCGTCCGCGATATAGGCAAGCGCTTCGGTCGCGGCCAGCTTGGCCATCGCGGCGTCCATGTCTTCCATGGTGCCCTGGGTGTGCTTCCAAGCGGCTTCCAGGGTCATCAATTCGGCGGCATGCAGCCGCATCTTCATATCCGCCAGCTTGAAGCTGACGCCCTGGAACTTGGATATCTGCTGGCCGAACTGTTTGCGGTCGACCGCCCAGTCGAGCGCGTGTTCCAGCGCGCGGTGGCTGCGGCCCAGGCTGAGCGCCGCGACCTGAAGGCGCGTTGCGCCGAGCCAGTCGTTCGCCACGTCGAATCCCTTGTCGACCTCCCCCAGCACCTGGGTGCTCGGCACCCGGCAATCGTCGAATTCCAGAATGAAATTATGGTAGCCGCGATGGGAGACGTTCTTGTAACCCGGGCGAACCGTGAAACCCGGCCATCCCTTGTCGATCAGGAAGGAGGTGATCTTCTTGCGCGGACCGCGCGGGGTTGCCTCCTCGCCCGTCGCGGCGAAGAGGATGACGAAATCGGCCCAATCCGCATGGCTGATGAAATGCTTCACCCCGTTGATGACGAAATCGTCGCCGTCGCGTTCGGCCTTGCAGGACATCGACCGCACATCCGACCCCGCCCCCGGTTCGGTCATCGCCAGACAGTCGACCTTCTCGCCGCGGATGCAGGGAAACAGGTATTTCTCCCGCTGTTCGCCGATACAGGCCTGCAGGATGTTGGAGGGGCGCGCGACCGTGTAATTCAACGCCATGTTGGCCCGGCCCAGTTCCCGATCCAGCAGGCACATGGAAACCGTGTCCAATCCGCCGCCACCCAGGTCTTCCGGCATGTTCGCGGCATACAGGCCCAGTTCGATGGACTTGTCGCGAACCTGCGCCGCCAGTTCCGGGCGCAGCGTGTCGGTTTCCTCTACCTCCGCCTCGTATGGGTAAAGCTCTTCCTCGACGAAACGGCGCGCCGTCTCGACAATCAGGCGATGTTCTTCGCTGAGACTGAAATCCATAAGTCCCGCCCCTTTTGTTTTTGTTCGGTTATTTCGCGGCCAAACGGTCACGGTTTTCCTTCAGGACACGCCCGGCGCCTTCGTTGAAGGTTTCCAGCGCGTTCATGATGGCGATCAGGCAATCGTCGCGCAGGCGCTCCATCTCCTGGATCGTGGTGCCGGCCAGTTGCGCCTCGGTGCCGTCGACCATCTTGTCGATCAGTTCCTCGGTCAGTTCCGGCGCTTCCAACTTCGTCCAAGGCAGTTTCAGGGCCGGGCCGAACTGGCGCAGCATGTGACGCATGCCTTCGTCCCCGCCGGCCAGCGCGAAGGTCTTGTTGACCCCCATGAAGGCCCAGCGCAGGCCGGGACCGTAGACGATGGCGTCATCCAATTCCTCGGTCGTCGCGATGCCTTCATTGACGATATGCAGGTTCTCGCGCCACAGGGCTTCCTGAAGCCGGTCGGACAGGAAGCCTTCGACCTCGTTGCGGACATGCAGCGGGTACATGCCGATCCGGGTATAGAACTCCCGCGCGGCCGCGATGCTCTCCGGCGCGGTCTTCTTGCCGCCGACCAGTTCCACCAGCGGCAGCAGGTAGACCGGGTTGAACGGATGTCCGACGATCACGCGCTCCGGATGGGCGCAATCGGCCTGGAAATCGCTCGGCAGCAGGCCGGATGTGGAAGACGCGATGATCACGTCCGCCGGGGCCGCCGCGTCGATCTCCGCATGCAGCTTGGTTTTCAGGTCCAGCCGTTCCGGGGCGGATTCCTGAATGAAGTCGGCCTTGGACGCGACCTCCGCGATGCTCGACGCAAAGGACAGCCGGCTCCGGTCCGCGCCCGGCGCCAAGCCCAGCTTGGTCAAGGCCGGCCAGGCGTTGTCGACCTTGGCCCGCATGATCCTTTCCGCATCCGGACCCGGGTCGCAGGCGATGACTGAAAGCCCATGGGCAAGGCACCGCGCGGCCCAACCCGCACCGATCACACCGCCGCCGACCAGCCCGACCGTTTCGATTTTACGCATCTAAATTATCCTTGGTTTTACGGATTATTTTCAGCTCTTTGTGACGCAATCTTAAACTTGTTTGGTAAGCTTGAATTTGACCCGCGCCTCTTCCGGCGTCAGCACCCGTGCGCCCATCGCTTCGATGATCACGCGCGCGCGCTCCACCAGTTGCGCATTGGTCGCGAAGACGCCCTTGTCCAGGTAGATATTGTCTTCCAATCCGACGCGGACGTTCCCGCCCAACAGCACCGCCTGGGCCACCATCGGCATCTGCATGCGGCTGATCCCGAAACCGGACCACATGGCGTCCGCCGGCAATTCGTCGCGCATTGCCCGCATCATGTTCGGCGACGCCTGCGCCCCGAAGGGAATGCCCAGGCACAGTTGGAACAGCGGCGGGCTCTTGATCAGCCCCTTGTCGATCAGGTGACGCGCCAAGGCGACATGGCCGGCGTCGAAAACCTCGATTTCCGGCTTAACGCCGAATGAGTCCATCGCTTCGGCCATCTTGGCCAGCATCGTCGGCGTGTTGGTCATGACATAGTCGCCATGGCCGAAATTCATGCTGCCGCAATCGAGCGTGCAGATTTCCGGACGCAATTGATCGACATAGGAGACACGCTCGTGCCAGGGCGCCATGTCGGTCGCGTCCCGGTCGTAGTTCATCGGGTCGTCCGGCGGGCCCAGGGTCAGGTCCCCGCCCATACCGGCGGTCAGATTGATCACCACATCCGTGCTGGACTCGCGCACCAGTTCGACCGTCTGCCGGAACAGTTCCGGGTCGCGGCTGGGTTTGCCGGTCTCGGGATCGCGGACATGCAGATGGACCACCGCGGCGCCCGCCTTGGCGGCCTCGATCGCACTATCGGCGATCTGCTGCGGCGTGACCGGAATATTCGGGTGCTTGCCGACCGTGTCGCCGGAACCGGTGACCGCGCAGGTGATGACAACGTCGTAATTCATGGAATGCCTCCCGCCCAAATTCGTTTCGGGTCGTTGGTGGTGAGATCAGGTCTCGCGACTCTAGTGATCGGCCTTGCCCGGTATTGCACCAATCCGCATAATCATTGTTGAAAAACGACAGCCGCGACCTTGGGAGAAAAATACCGTGCAGGCCTTCCTGGACAGACGGGAACCGGTGCATCTGGGACACCTGCTGCTGCCGCGCTTTTCACAGCTCGCCTTGAGTTCCAGCCTGGAACCCTTCCGGCTCGCCAACACGCAGCTGGGCCGGCCGGCCTATGAATGGATGACCGTCTCCGCCGATGGCGGGCCGGTGGAGGCGAGTAACGGAATATCCAACAACGTCACCGCCTCAATCGCCGAAACGCCTGTGCTCGACATGCTTTTCGTCCATGCCAGCTACGATCCCGAGCGCAGCATGACGCCCGCCGTCCTCTCCTATCTCCGCCGCCAGGCCCGGTTCGGGGCGATCCTGGTGGGGATCGAGACCGGCTGTCTCGTGCTCGCCCGCGCCGGGGTGCTAGACGGCTACCAGGCCACCAGCCATTGGGAGGTGCTGGACAGCATGGCCGAAACCTTCCCCAACGTATTGGTAAAGCGCGATGTTTTCGTGATGGACCGGGACCGGATCACGGTCGCGGGCGGTGCGGCTGCCATGGACATGGCGATGACGTTGATCGCCGCCAAACACGGCCCGGCGCTCGCCACCTTCATGGCGGAGGAATTCGTGCTGCCGGGCATCCGCCCGGCCGACGCGCCGCAACGGTTCGCGGCAAACCACGGCGCCGGCAGTCCGAACCTGACCGCCGCCATCGCGGTGATGGAGCAGAACCTGGAGGCGCCGCTGCCGATCGGCGCGCTTGCAAGGCGGGTCGGCATTTCGCTGCGCGAGCTGGAGCGCCTGTTCCGGCGCTGGCTGGAAACCACCCCGGCGGCCTATTACCGCGATCTGCGCCTGCGCCGGGCCCGCGCCCTGCTGCAACAGACCGAACAGCCGATCACCGAAATCGCGCTGGGCAACGGATTTTCCGACGCCGCCCATTTCAGCCGCGCCTTCAAGACGCTTTTCGGGCATCCGCCGTCCCACGAACGCCGAATCCGCGTGCTGTAACATCTCGCTCCGGCGGACACGAATCCGTGACGCCGGCCCGCCGTTGTTCCGGATCGGGATAGGCACTACGATACCTCTCAAGCGTCCCGGAATGCCCTGGGATACGATACGATATTGAGGCGAAAATGGCGGAAAAAGGTATCATGAATCTGCTTCCCGGACCGGTCA
>CAYGKA010000039.1:0-45309 GCA_964350445.1 uncultured Flavobacteriaceae bacterium | reverse complement strand
CCGAACCAAGGCAGTCCGCAGACGGTGATGGCGACGACACCCGCCGGCGCCGGCGCCGGCGCCCGCAATAGCCGACACAATCACTCGCACCCGGCCGCGCGCCGTTTTCGAAGGAATGAAGACCGTGACCAACCTCGCCATCAAGCTTGAAGAGGCTCAGCCGATGACCGAAACCGACCAGATCAGGAGTTTCCTGGGCAACGCGACCTTCGAGGTCACGCCGACGCAAGCGTCGAAGGTCGATGACTTTCGGGAACTCATGGCCGAGGGAACGACCGTCTTCGTCACCTTCCTGCCGGGGTCGGACTTTTCAGAAACGCTGAAAACGGTGAAGAAACTGCATGCGGAGGGCATGAAACCGGTGCCACATCTGGCCGCCCGGTCGATTCCGTCATCCGCTTTCCTGGAAGAAAACCTGAAGGCGCTGCAAGGCGAGGCGGCGGTCGACGAAGCGCTGCTGATCGGCGGCGGCGTCGATCACCCGGTCGGCGAGTTCGACGCCACCATCCAGGTCATCCGAACGGGTCTGCTGGACAAATACGGCATCCGCCGCCTGGGCGTGGCCGGCCATCCGGAAGGCTCGCCCGATATTTCCGACGCCGCCATTGCCGCCGCGCTGGCGGAAAAGAACATCTATGCCAAGGACACTGGGACGGACATGTACATCACGACCCAGTTCTGCTTCGAAGCCAAACCGATCATCGAATGGGACAAGCGCATCCAGGCGGCCGGAAACGAGCTGCCGATCCATATCGGGGTTCCGGGGCTCGCCACGGTGAAGACGCTGATGAAGCACGCGGTCGCCTGCGGCATCGGCAACTCCATGAACTTCCTGAAGAAACAGGCGCTGAACGTCACCAAGCTGATGACCGTGAACGCGCCCGACCGCTTGGTCCGCGAATTGGCTGCCTATCACGCGACCGACCCGAATTGCGGGATTGAGGTCGCCCATATGTATCCGCTGGGCGGCTTGAAGAAGACTGCGGCTTGGACCCGTGCGGTGCAGGACGGGAAATTCGACCTGAAGGCCAAAGGTGGTTTCGACGTCACCGTCCCGATTGAATAGCCAACGGGTTAAAACTTTCGGAAAAGAGCGAGGAGGGTTTCGGCTCCCCTATTTCTTCTGAAACGGATTCGCCGGGTTCACGAAAACCTTGCCAGGCACCGTTATGCGACCTGGGCCACCAGCATCCTGCTCTGTTGCGGGCAGGTGCTGCCTGTTCCATCGCGGATACAGGAAGGGATACGGATAGGTATGAACCCGGGGGCCGATTTTTCTGACGATTGTCCCAAGCCTGTCCGCGGCAACCCTGTCCGCGGCAACCCTGTCCGCGGCAACCTTGTCCGGACCGCCGCGGCGGAAATCCTGCGCCTGGGCCAACCCGTTGTACCATAGAGTATGGTTGCGCGCGGCATCGGCGGTGCGGAACAGGATGACGTCGTCGAGGACCAGGACCAGCGCGTTTCCATAGCCGCGCCGCGCCGCCTGCCGCCAAAGGCGATCATCGGCCGATATCCGGTAACGGGCCCAATCGAACAATCCGGCCGGAAAAGCGTGTCGGAAGCGCTTGTGGATTTCTTTGGGGATGGTGTCTAGGCCGTTGACCGCCAACCTGCCGCGCCACATGCGGATCCAACCGGGCAGGTCCGTGCCGGGCTCCTTTGCCGCGTGGTGGCCCGGCTTGCCCCGCCAAACCGTTACACCCGACGCGCCCGTATCGCCCGCCAAGGCGCTTGTCTCCAGGCCCACAAAAAGGCCCACCGCCAGGATGATGGCAAGAAACCGCATCGCCGTCCCCAGTTCGGGTCGTGTAACCCGAGATATGGGGACGGCCATGCCTGAAGGCCAGCCTCTAACGTTTGATCGGCGGGCAGAAGGACGTGGGCACCATCAGCTTGTTGGACTGTTCCACAAGCGCGCCCAACTCCCGGCTCTTCATGGTGTATTCCAGCCATTCCGGGTCGGACCACATGGCGCCGCGCTTCTTCGCCCGGTCGTCGGCACTCTCATAAACCCAGATATGAACGTATTCGTTGGGATCACCGGTTTCCGTGGTCATGTAGACCAACGGTTCGCCGAGGCAGCGGAACTGCGGCGGCTTGCCGTATTTTTCATAGAGCGCCAGATGCTCCTTCATGTAACCGGGCTTCACCTTGTAGGTGCGGACGTCGAACAGCATGTCATTCTCCCTCGCCTGTGCGATTTAGGGTTATGGTGGTGGAGCGAAGCCTAGTCCGAACCGAACAAGGGAGAAAGGGAATGCACCTCAAAGGATCTTGTCACTGCGGGAAAGTAAGGTTCGAATTGGAAAGCCCGCATCCCGTCCCCTTCAACCGATGTTACTGCGAGATTTGCCGCAAGACCGCCGGGACCGGCGGATTCGCCATCAATATCGGCGGTATCGCGGATACGATGCAGGTCGCGGGGAAGGAATTCTTGTCGGTCTACCAGGCCGCTGTCCTGGACAATGACGGTGCGGAAATCGGCCAAAGCCCGCTACGCCGCCACTTCTGCAGCCATTGCGGCACGGCGCTGTGGGCGTGGGACGACCGCTGGCCGGAGTTGATCCACCCGCATGCCTCGGCCATCGACACGCCATTGCCGAAACCGCCGGAACTGGTGCATCTGATGCTGGCCTCCAAACCGGACTGGGTCTCCGTCGAGCATGGGCCGAACGATCAGTCCTATGACGGCTATCCGGAGGAGTCATTGGAAGACTGGCACCAGCGCCTTGGGATGGAAGGCTGAACCAGAATACGTCGTCACACCCTTGCGGTCAGTAACCTGAGACCGGCAAAGGCGAAAAACAGGCCAAGCGCCCCCTGTACCCAACGGCGTGCCTTCCCGTAGGTCCGCACCATCGCCACCGTAGAGAACGCCAAAGCGTATAGGCTATGCGCGGCCAGCGACAGGATGGTCGTGGATATGATGATCACCGCTGCTACCCATACCGGGGCATCGGCGACCAATCCCAGCGACATGATGGCAATCCAGGTGAGCGCGGCTTTCGGGTTGGTCATCTGCACCGTCAATCCGCGAAAAAAGTACTGTGCCGGTCCGGCCGCTTTTCCGTCGAAGATGGCGCGCGCCTCCAAATCATATGGCCTGGCCGCTGACCGGAACGCCTTGAAGGCCAGCCAAAGCAGGTAGGTCCCGCCGACGATCTTGATCAATGTCAGCGCGCCCGCATAGGCAGTCAGCAGGGAGGACAATCCAATTGCCGTCGCCAGGGCCCAGCAAAAGGATCCCGCGGACACACCGATTGCCAACGCCATCCCTTGGCGGCGACCGACGGACATGGACGTCCCCATCACCGCCAATACGTTCGGGCCCGGGCTCATCAGGCCAAGCCCCGTGGCGCCAAGTGCAGTTAAAATTCCGGGCAAATAGGGGTAGATGTTTTCCATCGGGCTTCCTTCGAATGAAGTTACCCGTCTTCCCTATCATTCGAGTCCTGACAGCATTCTGTCAGGAGAGACCTTTATCATTGTCCCAATATACGGTCCTTGTTGCGCCGTTTGCGGGCGTCCTGCTGGCTTTCGCCGTCTTTCTTTCGGTCCCGGACAGGCGCGGGGCGGACACGGTCCTGTCGTTCCTGCTGTTGATTGACGCGGGACGGAAGCGGTGTGAAGGCGGGTCGGTCCCGGTCCTCAGCCTTTTCCACTTGTTTTTCTTCACGCGGGGTCTCGGCCAAGGCGGCATCTCCGGCCGTGAGCATCCCAAGCAGGACGGACAGCGACACCAACACTGTCGTCGCGGTCACTGCCGCCACGGCGCGTAGCGCCCAACAGTCTACCGCAAGTGTCCTGTTCGTTCTCCGGCCCATTCCCTAGAGATTGGGCGGGGCCGGCGGCGATGCAACGGCAATTCTGTCGCGGCCCTGTCGCTTGGCATCGTAGAGGGCGGCATCCGCCCGCTTGACCACGTCATCGATATCTTCATCTCGGTCGGAGACTTCCGCGATCCCGATGCTGACCGTGACGCGTACCGTTTCCCCCCCGTCGGTGAGGACTTCCAAGGCCCTGACCTTGTCGAGCAGCCGAGTCGCGACATCCACCGCCGGCCCGAGCCCGGTATCAGGCAGCATGGTTATGAACTCCTCCCCGCCGAAACGGCCGAGTTTGTCGGTACCTCGGAAGAAAACCCGGCAGACGTCCGCGAGACGCATCAGGACCGCGTCCCCGACTTGATGGCCGAAATTGTCGTTGATGCGCTTGAAGTGATCCGCGTCGATCATCATCAGGCACATCGAGCGTTTGTGCCGGCGCTGCAGCCGGAAGGCATCATCCGCCGCCTCAAGGAAAGCCCGCCTGTTCAATACGTTGGTGAGGCCATCCATTGTGGCGAGTTGGATCAGCTTTTCTTCATGGGCCTGGCGCACAGTAATGTCCCTGACCAGAACCACATGAAATCTGCGGCCGCCGATCTCAGCCAATCCGACGGAAACCTCGGTGGGAAAATAGTTGCCGTCCCTGCGCAGCCCCGCCAGGCGCTGCACGCCCGGCATCACGTGAAAATCCGTATCCTCGGCAGTATCCCCGCGGGACCCGTCCTGGGGCGCGTTCAGTTTGGGAAGCAGAAGTTCGGCCATCGTCCCGGCGATTTCTTCCGAGGTGTAGCCGAACAGACGCTCCGCAGCGGCGTTGAACTCCTCAATGACCCCCTTTTGATTCACGACGACCACGCCTTCGCGAGTCGTTTCCAGATAGGCGCGGAGGCGCTTCTCGCTCTCAATGGTAAGAAATCGGTTCCGCTGATAGTCGTAAACGCCCACCGCCAACAAAAGGGCGGCCAGCACCCCGACCCCCTCTGCAAGCAGCAGGTAGTTTTGCCCGTATTGCCACCCGCCGACAGGAATGGCGGCCGCGATCCAATGCCCCCCCGGAATGTCGAGGCGGACTTGCACCGAATCCATGGCAAAAAGTTCGGGATCGCCGTGGAATATTGCACCGGCCGCGCCCTGCCCGTCCTTGCCGCGCATGGCATAGCGTATGCCATCGACCTCCGAAGATAGGCCGACCGCCGCGAAAAGGCTGGCCGTATCCAAGACGAGGCTGAGAATGCCCCAATAGGACCCGTCTTCGAGAAAGACCGGCGTCCGGCTGATCAGACCGATTCCGCCCTGTTTCAGTTTCACTGGCCCGGCCACGATGGTCGATCGCTCATCGATCGCTTTCTTGACCGCCGGCCATTGTGCCGGCACCTCGGGGAAATACAGTCCAAGCGCCGCTTCATTGCCTTCAAGCGGATAGATGTAGGAAATCCTGTTTCCGGGCGCGACGCCGATGTTCCGCAGATGCCGTCCGGAGTCGTGCACCGCCTTCAGGGCGGCCTGCATTCGGTCCCCATATTTGTCGCCTAGGGCCGAAATGTAGGCGACCAGCCCGTTGGCCAGGAACACGTTGGCGTTCAACTCCGCATCGATGCGCGAAACCATCGTCGCCAAACGCTGCTGGACCTTGACGCGCTCGATTTGCTCAAGACGGTCCTTTTCCGCCTTCACCACGAAATGCGTAGCACCGAATAAGGCCAGAAATACCGCAAGCGCCGGGAAAACAGCCCCAAGACGCACAATGGTCTTTTGCCCGGTTGCAGTCATCTAGATGTCATGTCTCAGCAGATCGTTCATCCATACTATCCGCACGTCGGAAGCGGAAGAATGCGTTATTCCTAAATTAGACTGTAGTATTCTTAACCGAGATGGAAACTTTTCTCGCATTTTTCTCCGCTCCGCGCCCTAGATACCAGAGCAGGGAAAGGATGATCAGCATTCCACCCGCGGCGCACCGCACCGACGGTGTTTCCGCCAAGAGCAACCAGGCCAGAAGCGGCGCCAAGGGCGTTTCCGCGACACTGAGCAACGCCGTTTCCGACGAAGGCAGCAATTTGGCGCCAGACAACAGCGCCACCGACGCCAGGGCAAAACACACACCGAATGCCGACAGCATCGGCACTTCCGCCAGGGGGACGGCGAAAGGATCCGCGAACAAGACCGCGATCGGCAGCAATATCAGGCTGCTGAGGACCATAGGCCCGACGGCCGGTGTGGCTGGATACCGGCGATAGAGAACCATGGCGGTCGACATGCACAGCGTCATCCACAAAGCGAGAAGGTCGCCGTGAACCGAAACGCCCGGGCTTGGGGCGCCAAAGATCACCGCTACACCCGCCAAGGCGGCGGTGGCCGCGATGAGGCACCGTTTGGTAGGCTTTTCCCGGATCCAAACCCACGCCACGAAAGCCGCCAGGAAGGGCGCAGCGGCATAAATCAACGTGACGTTGGCGACGGTCGTCTCCTTGAAAGCGGGGATGAATGCCATGCTGCCCAGGCCGGACACGATCGCCGCGGCAACGCCGATCCAACCCATGCGGAGGAATTCCGCCCGGAATGTCCCCAGCGCCAGCGTGACGCCCGCCAGGAACAGTGCCGCGACAAGCCCGCGCCAGAACAGGATGGTCCACGCGTCCGACGGGATAATCTTGGTGAATACGCCCGCAGACGCGAACAGGACGGCCGAAGCCGCCACCAGCACGACGCCTTTGGCGTTCCCGGCAGCCTCCGGGGTCCAAACACCCATCACCCGATGTCCAACGGAGCCGCGGGCCTGGATATTCCGGTCGGGCGCCCGTCGATACTGACCGTGTTGCGGTCGCGCCAGTAACGCCTTACCCCCTCCTCGCCCAATTCATCATAGAAGGGCAGCAACTCCTCTGGCCCGCGCTGCCGTTTGACCCGCATTTCCGGAACACCGGTGCCGCAAGACGTTTGCACGAGATCGACGTCTAAATCGAAAATTTGCCGCGCGCCGGGGAATGACGGGAACAGCGGGGCAAGTTCCGACCACTCAGGGTCGACGGGATGGATTGTCCTGGCGCTGCCATAGACCCGAAGGATCATGGCGGGCCCTTGAAAGGCGCAGAACATCAATGTCATCCTTGGGTTTTCACGCAGATGTGCGGCGGTTTCATTGCCACTGCCGGACAAATTCAACCAAACGACGCGTCTGTCGCTGCGGACGCTCAATGTGTCCAATCCCTTCGGTGAAAGGTTCACGCGGCCGGACGGCGCCGCCGTGGCCACGAAAAACAGGGGTTGGGCCTCGATGAAGGACTTTTGACGTTCGGATAGTCGGTCGCGGCTTGTCGGCATGGCTGGCTCCTGACGGTGAAGGAAGGCCGTTTTACCGTCCTGCTCCTGACAACTTGGTGTCAGGAGTGTCATGATAGGGTTTCCCGATTGTGGAGGAGGGAGCCGTGCGGCGCGCAGACCGTCTGTTCGAAATCATCCAACTGCTCAGGCAGGCACGCGCACCGATGACGGCGGCGGCGCTCGCCGGGCAATTGGAAGTCAATATACGCACCGTCTACCGTGACATCGCTGCCCTGCAAGCAACACGCGTTCCCATAGAGGGGGCCGCCGGAATCGGCTACGTCATGCGGCGCGGCTATGACTTGGCCCCCTTGATGTTCGACGTGGAAGAGATTGAAGCCATCGTCGTCGGACTGGGCCTGTTGGCCCGGACCGGGGATGTCGGCTTGCAGACCGCCGCCCGGCGCGCAAACGCCAAGATCGCGGAAATCTTGCCAGAGACCCGGCGCGACGAAGCGGCCGGGAAACAATTTTCGGTTTCGAATTGGGGCGCCGACCCGCCGGAACTGGTCGACATGGCTACGGTGAGACAGGCCTTGCGGGAATACCGTGTCCTTCGGATCGTCTACAGCGACGAAGCCGGCACGCCATCGGAACGCACGATCCTGCCCATCGCCCTGGTCTATTATGTTCAGGTCGCCGTGCTGGCCGCCTGGTGCCGGCTGCGGAAGGATTTCCGGCATTTCCGGATCGACCGGATTCAAGAGTTGGAAGCGCTGCCCGAAACCTTCGGGAAGGACGCCGGAAAATTGCTCGATGACTGGGAATCCTCGGCAGGGCGAAGCCGTCGGACATTATGACAGACCGTCTGTCCCCGCACGATCGTTCAAGACCCGGTCGCACAATCCGGTCATTCTGACCGCGCCTTCGACGGAGACCGGACCATGGCCGAAAACATTCTCGTCCTGCTGCTTGCCGCCCTGCCCCTGATGGGCAGTCCCGGCCCGGCCACGTTGAGCGCCGCCGCAACCGGTTCGGTTTACGGCATCGCGCGCGGCATCCCCTATCTTTCCGGCATTTGCCTGGGAACGGCGACCGTCCTGGCGATTATTGCCACCGGCGTGACCGGTGTGCTGTTCACAGTGCCGGGCCTGATGCCGGTGCTGACTGTCGCGGCCGCCTGCTACATCCTGTACCTCGCCTATCGGATCGCCACCGCGCCCGTGCTGTCGGAGAACACGTCCGGCCGCCCCGCCCCCGCTTTCGCGGGCGGCTACCTGCTGGCCATCGCGAACCCGAAGGCCTATGCGGCGATCGGGGCGGTCTATAGCAGTGTCATCGTTGTCGCCGACGCCCCGATCCAGGACGCCGCCGTCAAACTGATCGTGCTGTCCAGCGTCATCGTGTCGGTGAATTCGACTTGGATGGTGTTGGGCGCCGGCCTGGCCCGCCTGCTGCGCCACCCGACGGCGGGGCGGTCCGCCAATATCGTCTTCGCCGTCCTTCTGGTCGGATCGGTGGCGCTCGCCTTTCTGAGGTGAGGCGAAAGCGTTTGCCTGCCGTAAAGAGTGCATTGCCGGAATGGCCACTCGCCAGCCCTGCATCGCGTGTTACCATTCCTGCCAACGACAAGACGGACCGCTTCAAAGATCCACTTTCCGGGAGACTCGACGATGGCCAAGATCAACATTCAGTTCACGCTCTTCTCCGCTTTCTATTCACCCCTGATTTCCACCATGTCGGGCGGTTTCCTGGAGCAGGAAGGGCTGGAACCCGAATGGTCGGTCTCGCCACCCGGCGTAACAGCCATCGAATCCCTGAAGAACGGCAGCGCCCATGTGGTGCAGTCGGCGTTGAGCCAGGCCTTCGGCCCCTTGAACAAGGGCGAGACGCCGCCGGCGGTCCACTTCGCCCAGGTAAACGAAATGGACGGATTCTTCCTGACCGCACGGCAGCCGGATCCGGATTTCACTTGGAAGAAACTGGAAGGAGCGGAGGTCGTGCTTTTCGGCGGCGGCCAACCGCTGGCCATGTTCAAATATGCCTGTCACAAGGCCGGTATCGATTTCGACAAGATCAAGGCGATCCATCCCGGCAACGCAGCCGATATCGACGCCGCCTTCCGGGCCGGTGAAGGCGCTTATGTGCAGCAGCAGGGCCCCTTTCCGCAGCAATTGGAAGCAGACGGGGTCGGCCATGTGGTCGCCCAGGTCGGCAAGCAAATCGGCCCCTGCGGGTTTTCCAGCCTGGCGACGACACGCGAATGGCTGGAGACAGACATGGCCAAGGCCTTTACGCGGGCCTACATCAAGACCCGCCGCTACATGAACGAGACACCGGCGGCCGAGATCGCCAAGGCCGAGAAGCCCTATTTCCCCAAAATCGACGAAGACGTTCTGGCCAAGTGCATCGAGGCCTATCAGCAATTAGGCACCTGGACCCCGCATGTCGAGATCACGAAGGAAGCTTACGAGGCAACGCTGGATATTTTCGCTTTTAACGGCGTGATCACCGAACGCTTCGCCTATGACAAGGTCTGCGCCCTGCCCCCGTCGGTCTAGCAATCGCTCCCGGCGTCGCGGCAAGGCAATTCATGCCGCGGCGACGGAAGTGTATTGCGCAACGATAACAACTAGATGCCGTATTTCTGAGTTATTTTTTCGACTGGAAATAAAAAATATAAATAAATCAATAATTTAATTTGTTTTTCTTTCTCTCGATCCGCATAGTTGACGGGGAAGATATTCTTCTTCCTATACGGGAGATATTTATGAATTTGCCTGAATGGCTGAAACCTGGACTTCTTGGCGCTGTTGCTGGCGCTGCCGTGCTCTCTTATGCCGGTTTTTCTTGGGGTGGCTGGGTGACCGGCACAACCGCAGAAAAAATGGCCGTCGAACAAGCGAATACCGAAGTCGTCGCCGCCCTGGTCCCGATCTGCCTCGACCAATATGAGCAAGATCCGAATTCCAGCGCGACAATCGCCGAGTTGAAGGGCGCAAGCACCTACCAACGCCGTGACATTCTGATCGAGGCCGGTTGGGCGACCATGCCGGGGGCGAGCGAAGCCAATACCAGCGTCGCCAATGCCTGTGTCGCGAAAATTTCCGCGACGTTCTGACCGTTTGGCCCGCTGAGCCGAAATCAAATGGGCGCGTCTTCCGCTTCATAGCGTGACAGGCGTTCCCCCATTTGGTCGGAACCTGCGTACCGATATCAGCCAACAGTAAGGGCCTGCACCCCGCGCTCAGAGACCGGATCAACGATCCGGTTTTTCGATTCTCGATCAATGCCTTACGAACGAATACGGAAACGATCCATGAACCGGACAGCGATCCCGGTTCCAGGCTTCAACCAGTTCACCATGTCGTTCCGAAATTTCGTTGGCCATTGAATTCGGCGCTCTACATTCTCCGATTGACGGGTGCGGTAACCGCCCCTGACACCACGTCTTCCCGAACCACCCACGGAGCGTCACCCGTGTCGATCGCCGCGCTGAACCACGATGATCTGTATCTGACCGTTACCTGGGCTGCCGGAGCGCCCTCTAAACATGCGCTGATCTGGCTGCGGGACAACGATCCCTCGGGGTTCCACCCGGACACGGGCGAACGTGTTTTCGACCTGCTTTCCGTGCCGGATCAACCGCTGCTGCGTGACTGCGCCCTGACCGAGGCAGGCGCCGCCATCACGCTCACCTGGCAAGACGGCCATGTCAGCCAATTCAACAGCGCCTTCCTGCGCGAGCACGGCACGGCCCCCGGTCGGCGCGCGGCGCCTCCCATTGTCCCGGTGAGCTGGGATGGCAGCTTTGCCCAACGCTTGCCCCACCACGACCACGATACCGTCATGACCGACGACCGCGCCCTGCTGGCCTGGCTGGAAGACCTGACACAGTGGGGCCTGACCCTTGTTGGCAATGTCCCACCGGAACCCGGCCGGCTGGAAGACATCTGCCGCCGTATCGCCCATCTGCGGGAAACGAACTTCGGTGTGGTCTTCGACGTCCGGTCCGCTCCCAAACCGACCAACCAGGCATATACGGCGGATGCCCTGCCGCTGCATACGGATCTGACAAACCAGGAAACGCCGCCCGGTTTTCAATTCCTGCACACGCTGGAAAACAGTGCCCAGGGCGGTCATTCCGTCTTTGCGGATGGAATTCGGATGGCCGAGGATCTCCGCGCCCAATCCCCGGCCGCCTATCGGCTGTTACGCGACACGCCCATCCCCAGCCGTTATTTCGACGACGGCTGCGATATCCGCTATAGCCGGCCGGTGATCCGCGAGGACGCGCGCGGCGAGCCGGTCGAAGTCAACTGGAACTGCCATCTCGCGGACATTTTCGACCTGGGCGCCGAGCAGACCGTCGCCTATTACCGGGCCTATCGCGCCTTCATGGCACTGACACGCGAACCGGGCTACCGGATCGAGTTGAAGATGCAGCCGGGCGATATGATCGCCTTCAACAACCGCCGCACGCTTCATGGCCGCACAGCTTTCGACCCGAACACGGGCGGGCGGCAACTGCGCGGATGTTATGTGGATTGGACGGATTTGATCAGCAGAATACGGGTGCTCCGGCGCGTCCACAGACAGCAATGAGCCCTTAAGATTTCAGAAGAAGAGAGTAAATAAAATTATTTTTCTTCAATGAATTACACCGCGAAGCGGACCTTATTTCTCAAACCGAAAAGGTCACGTTAGGCTGCGCAGGACTTCCAGAACTTCGCCGTCGTAATAGTCGCGATGGAAGTCCGCCTCTTGGGCGATGGCCTCGGCCAGGATGGTGCGATATTCCGCACGCGGCAGTTCGATCGCACCGAAATTTTCCAGGTGCCGGGTCACGAACTGGCTGTCCAACAAGGTATAGCCGCCGCGCATCAAGCGGGCGACCAGATGCACGAGGCCGACCTTGCTCGCGTCGCGCGCACGGCTGAACATGCTTTCCCCGAAGAACGCCCCACCAAGAGAAACCCCATAGAGCCCACCGACCAATTCGCCCTTGTCCCAGACCTCGACAGAGTGAGCATGGTCCATGCGGTAAAGGGAGGTATAGAGCGTGAGGATCTTGTCGTTGATCCAGGTGCGGGGCCGGCGCGACGTCATCTCGGCACAGCCCTCCATCACCTCCTCGAAGGCATGGTCGAATGTGATGTGATAGCGTCCCTGCCTGACCGTCTTGGCCAGACGGCGAGGCACATGGAATCGGTCGAAGGGCATGACGCCCCGCATGCGCGGATCAATCCAGAACAGGTCCGGGTCGTCACGGTCCTCCGCCATCGGGAAAACCCCGATCGCATAGGCGCGCAACAGCATATCCGGCGTTAGATCCAGCGGTTCCATGACGCACTTTTCCCCAGCGGCGCCACGTTTATCGGCTACGTCCTCTCCAGACCCAAGCCTGGAACAGCGTCGCCGTTATTTGAGACCCATCCAGCGTTCCAGCCAGTGGATGTCGTAGTCACCGTTGATGAAATCTTGCTCTATAATGATACGTTCGTGCAAGGGTATCGTCGTCTTGATCCCACCAATGACGTATTCTTCGAGCGCGCGGCGTAGCCGCATCAGGCATTCGTTCCGCGTGTTGCCGTGCACGATCAGTTTCGAAATCAGACTGTCGTAGTACGGGGGTATGGAATAGCCGGAATACAGATGCGAATCGACGCGCACGCCCAATCCGCCCGGCGCATGATAGTCGGTGATGCGCCCGGGTGACGGTGCGAAGGTTTCCGGGTCCTCGGCCGTGATCCGGCATTCGATCGAATGGCCGTTGAACTTCACCTCGTCCTGGGTGAAATGCAGCGGGGCCCCCGTCGCGACCCGGATTTGTTCCCGCACAAGATCGATACCGCAGATCATCTCGCTGATCGGGTGTTCCACCTGCAGCCGAGTGTTCATTTCGATGAAAAAGAACTCGCCGTCCTCATACAGGAATTCGACGGTGCCCGCGCTGCGGTAGTTCATCTTCGACAGGGCATCGGTCACGACCTTGCCGATCCTCTGGCGCTCCGTGGCATTCAGGGCGGGGCTCGGCGCCTCCTCGACGACTTTCTGGTGACGGCGCTGAAGCGAACAGTCGCGCTCGCCCAAATGAATGCAGTTGCCTTGCCCGTCGGCCAGGACCTGGACTTCGATATGGCGTGGGTGGCCCAGATAGCGTTCCAGGTAAACCGCATCGTCGCCGAAGGCCGACTTCGCCTCACTCCGGCAGAGCGACAGCGCCTCGGGAAGGCGTTCCATGTTCTCGGCGACCTTCATGCCGCGACCGCCGCCGCCCGCCGCCGCCTTGACGATCAAGGGGAAACCGACATTCTTGGCGACGGCGAAGGCCTCCTCGTCCGTTTCGATCCCGCCGTCGGACCCGGGCACGACGGGAATGCCGATCTCCCGCGCCTTGTCCTTGGCCGCGATCTTGTCGCCCATGACGCGGATATGTTCCGGCGTCGGCCCGATGAAGACGTGACCGTGCTCTTCGACCATTTCGGCGAAATCGGCGTTCTCCGCCAGAAACCCGACGCCCGGATGCACCGCATCGGCCCCGGTAATGTTCGCCGCTGACAGAATCGCGGCCATGTTGAGGTAGCTGTCCTTCGGCGCGGGCGGCCCAATGCAAACCGCCTCGTCCGCCAGCCGCACATGCATTGCGTCGGCATCGGCGGTCGAATGGATCGCCACCGTTTGAATGCCCATTTCCTTGCAAGCCCGGTGGATCCGCAGAGCGATCTCACCCCGGTTGGCTATCAGAACCTTATCGAACACGCCCGCCTCCGCTCATCGTCCCGTGCACAGGCCCGCAAACCGGCCTGACCTGCCCCGGGCCTTACTTATTCCAGTACAATCAGCGCCTGGTCGAATTCGACCGGTTCCGCATCGTCCACCAATATGGCGGAGACTTTGCCGGCGCGGGGCGCGGGTATCGGGTTCATGACCTTCATGGCTTCGATGATCAACAGCGTCTGCCCTTCGGTCACCGTATCGCCGACGGAGATGAACGCCGGGTTGCCGGGTTGCGGGCTCATATAGACCGTCCCGACCATCGGGGATTTCACCGCACCGGGATGATCCGCCGGCCCAGCTGCCGGCCCGGGCGCGGCTGCCACGCCATGGGCCGCGGGGGCCGGTGCGGGCATATGCGCGAAAGTTTGGATCCCGCCGCCCTTGGACAGCCTGAGCGTTTGATCGCCAACCGTCACCTCGACTTCCGTCAGGCCCTTTTTTTCCATCAGATCCGCCAGGACATCGACCAGATCCGTATCAACCGTCAGCTTCGCCATTTTGTCGGAACCCGTTTTCATTCCAGTGTTTCGCAGCTTATCTAGCGGCTTCGTACCGCCGATACCATCCTAAGTTTTTGCGCCGCAGCGCCAATTCCGCCCGAAAGAACACAGCCTTCCGGTTTACTCGTCCGCCATTCTGGCAAGCGCCTGAATGCCCAGAACGTAGCCGTGCGCGCCGAACCCGCAGATCATACCAACCGCGACCGGGGTCAGGTAGGAATGATGACGGAAGCTCTCGCGTTTATGAATATTGGACAGGTGCACCTCGATCGTCGCCGTCTCCGCCGCCGATATGGCGTCGCGCAGGGCGACCGAGGTGTGGGTATAGGCGCCCGCATTGATGACGATACCGTCGAAATCGGTGCGCGCCTCGTGAATCCAGCCGACGAGTTCGCCTTCCATGTTCGACTGGCGGCAATCGGCCACCCAACCGACATCCTTCGCCGCTTCCTCGCAAATCTGGTCCAGATCCTTCAGCGACAAGGTCCCGTAGATTTCCGGCTGCCGCAGGCCCAGCATATTAAGATTGGGTCCGTTCAAGACCAGGACCGATTTTTGCGCCATCGCGCCCCTCCCGATATCCGCAGCCCAGGCGTTTATTCCCAAGCAAGTCCATTAGTTCTAGGGGAGAGTCTTTGTCGAAACAACGTCACCGGCCCCGGAAACGCAATCAAAGCGTCGGATCGACATCGCACCACCGAATTGCCTTGCCAAAGCGGCCGAACGACGGCTCTTTGCCGGTCATCGCATCGGAGATTTTATGTCCTGTTAAGTTCGGACGGCTGTCACGCCGTCCAAGCACGCCAAAAACGGAAGATGGCCGCATCAAGAATTTCGCGGCGCCCGAAGGTGTGCCTTCAGACAATCAGGACATTGCCCCCTATCCGCGGGGGCCCGATATGAAAGACATCCAATACGATGATCAGAAAGTACCAAACGGAGGACACGGACGACCTCGTCGCGATTTGGCAAATGTCGAGTGCGCTCGCCCATCCTTTCCTCACGGAACCTTTTCAAGCCCAGGAGGCTGAAAATCTGAGGCATTTATACCTGCCCAATGCAGAGACGTGGGTCTCCCTCGACGCGGAAAAGCCAACCGGCTTCATCGCCGTCGTCGGAAGCGATATCGGCGGCCTGTTCGTAGCGCCTCATCGTCAGAACCAAGGATGGGGAAAAGCGCTCGTCGACTTCGCCATCGATCTCAAAGGGCCATTGAATGTCGAAGTCTTTGAGAAGAACTCGATCGGACGTCGGTTTTACGCGCGTTACGGCTTCATTGAAGCCGGGCGTCAACGGCATGAAGGCAGTGGGGAAATGACCCTTCTCCTTCGTTTGCCAATGGCCTAAGGGGCGGGCGCCCCCATTCTCGTCTGTTTGGGGGCGCCTACTCTGCGGCGAAGCGGCCGCCAACCAGCACGAACTGCTCCATGAAAGCGCAATTCCCAGGGTCCAAGACCCGGTCGACACCGGTCGCCGGGTTCTTCACCGTGAAGGTCTCCAGCGTCTGCCGGTTCATCAATCCAAGATCAATCCGCACCTGAACCAAGCGCAGAACCGCACCATAGGACACCCAATGGGCGAAGGTTTCAGGCGAGTCTATGGGACCGTCCGCGTCGTATACCGATGAGGAGGACGCCCCCGCCAATGACAGCCGAAGCCGCCCGCCGACATCCTCCACCGTCTGGCCGGTGGTTTCCAATTCCCGTCGCAAGGCGGCGCGGAACTCCGACGTGGTTTGGTCGAAATCAAGCGTCCGGAAACCGCCATCCGTGCCTACCTCGGTGACGGCGAGGCATGTCACTTCGATCGGTACAAGCGGGGTGCGCCAAAGTTCCGCGCCTGCGAACCAGAAGCCAAGAGCTAGGAACGCGGCCACAACGCCGGCGATGCGTGCGCGCCGAATGGGTCCGGTGGGTCCGAGTAGCTTCACGTGCAAATCCAACGCGCCTCTCTCTGCGCCCCTCTGGGCGACTGTATCACCGTGCCAAGAAAACCCGGAACTGGTTTCCCGCGCATTGGATCAATTTGGGCTATTGGAACGCAATGGTCGAAGCGTTTGAAATCCATTCGTGTTCGAATGGCGTTGCCGGCAAAATGCCCTAATCCGCCGGTTGGGCGGGCCCGGCATCCAGCGGTTCGGAAGCGGCACATTCCTTGACCCAGACATCGTAGACCGGGTGCTCCAGCGCCGACAGCGCCGGGCTGGAAGAGAACATCCAGCCCGTGAACAGGGTTTCGGGCCGTTCGTCGGAGCGGACCTCGATGATCTCCAGGAAGGCGGCGGATTCGGGGGGCTCTTCCGGGGGCGTCCGGTCGCAGGCCCGCAACCGTATCCGCAGCGTTCCGAAGGCAACCTCTTCCTCCAGACTTATTTCGAATGTCGATATCCGCGCCGTGACCTTGTCCAGGCCCTGCATGATCACCTTGTCGCCCGGATAGGCGAATGCGGTAACCGACGAAGTCACTGCGCCGCAAAGCGCCACGGCAAGTCCCCAAGTCGTCGGTATTTTGGCAAAACGCATCGTCGTCAGCGCTCAGGCGGGTTTCTGGGCTAGGAACCGAAGACGGACATAGTCGGCGATCCACACACCATTCTCATCCCGCAACAGGGGGTCGAGGGCGGTGCGCACTTCATCGATGATGATGGGGCGTTCGGCCTCGGGCGCGGCCAGAAGGAAGCTTTCACAAAAGGTCCAGAGCCACCCTTCGATGTCGCCCGGCAACGGCGTGGGACGGTCGATCAGTTGGATGCTGTCTACGATGAAGCCGCGTGACTGCAACCGGTTCCGCTGCTCGTCCACTTCCGGAAAGGTCCAGGGATCAGCGGCCTCGGCATCAATGCCGCGCGCCGATAGCGCGGTCCGAACGGCCCGCCGGATCTTACCTACATTGTCACCGCCGCCCATCTCGCTGGCGAAACGGCCGCCCGGTTTCAAGGCACGCCAAGCGCCGTCGATGACGGCGGCCTGATCCGGCATCCAATGCATCGCCGCGTTGGACAGGACGAGATCGAACTCGTTCTCGTAACCCAGTTTTTGGCCGTCCATCACATGGGCGTCCAACCCGCGCGCCTGCGCGGCGGCGATTTGGTCCGCGCTGAAATCCACACCGGTCACCGTGCAGCCCAGGGTAACGATCTCCTCTGTAAGGACGCCGTCGCCGCAGCCCAGGTCCAAGACCCGTTCGCCGGCAACAGGCGCAGCAAGCTCAAGCAAGGGCCGGCCGAGTTTCGGCACGAAACCGGCATTGGCTTGATATCGCGATGGATCCCATTTCTGGGATTTTTGCTGACTTGCTTCGCTCGCCATTGGAGTCGCCCCGTTCGGCCCGCCGCACCGGGCCAATGGATTTATTGATCGATGTCCTGATCGGTCACCAGAAAGATGACCTTGCCGAGCAATTCTTCAAGGGCGATCACGTCCTTGGTCTGTTTGATTTCGTCGCCACTTTTCAACAGGGTGTCGGAATTACCCGGGTCGATTTTCAAATATTTGCCGCCCAGCAAGCCGCTGCTGGAAACTGTCGCCACCGAATCCTCAGGCACCTTGATGGTGTCCTGCACCGAGATTTTCACGACCGCCTGATAAAGTTCGGGATCAACATATTGATCGATCACCGCGCCGACCTTCACGCCGCCGATCCGCACGTCGGAGCCGACGGTCAAACCGTCGACCGCATAGAATTTCCCGGTCAATTCATAGCCGCTCTTCGGTTTCAGGTCCGTCGAATTGTAGGCAAGGACCATGAAAACGGCGGCCACCAGAAGCACAAGGGCCCCCAAGACGGTTTCTATGGCGCTGCGTTTCATTGAAAATCCTTTCCGGTCCTGCGCTTTCGGGACTCTATCGGGCGCGCATTTAAGGTCGCTTTCGTCGTCGCCCTAATCCGCGGCCTTTTCTTCGTTTGCCGCCCGCCTCTTGGCTTCCGCCGCGAGAATCACTTTCTCAAGCAATTCCTCGAAGATGACGGAATCCTGGACATATTCGAACTGGTCGCCGGGCTCCAGCATGTCGATATCCCCACCTGGGGCAATCTTGACGAACTTACCGCCGAATACGCCGTCGCTAACAATCATCGCCACGGAATCGAGCGGCAATTCGATGCCGTCCTGGACGGAGATGGTTAAAATCGCATTGTTGGTTTCGGGATCGAAATCCGTCGCCGTCACCGTCCCGACCGGAATACCGGCAAGCATGACGTCGCTGCCTTCGACGATGCCGTCGATCGACCGGAACTTGGCGGTCAGTTGATAGCCGTCATCCGCAGCTCCCGGCCGGTCGGACAGGTAACCATAGATCATATAGGCCAGGATGACCCCGATGACCGAGGCCCCAACCAATATGTTGTTCTTATCTGACTTGAGTTGCATCTAAGCGCTATTCACCAGCCGCGCCGGGGACATCCCCGATTCCACCGGCCCTTGCCTATCCGGGGGCTTATTCAGGCATCCAGGCTTCGTAGTCGCCTGTCGCATGGTCTCTCTTGCCGCCCTGCAGCGTGTGGCCCGGCGGACGATAGGCAGCCGCGGTGCCGGTCGGATTCGGCCGGTGGTCGCGCTGCCAAGCGTATTTCTTGCCACGATCCTTCGCCGGCAGCTCATTGATCGTATAGTGCAGCCAAGCATGGAATTCGGGCGGAACGTTGCTCGCTTCGTCGTCGCCTCGCGCATAGACAACCCAGCGCCGGCGCCGTCCCGACGAAGGGGCTTTGCTCGACTGATAATAGACGTTCCCGAATTCATCTTCACCCAATCGCTCGCCGCGAAGCCAAGTGATTACACGGGTGATTGCATTCGCCATGGATTGTATCCGAAGCCGTTGTCCAAAAATGAGCGGCGACTATGGCCCAAGCCCCCTATTCTGTCCAGACATCGAACCGAATGTCGACGAACTTGATTGGGCCGCCGGAAACAGCCGCATTTGACCTACAGCGGGCCCTTGCGAAGAGCTCCTTCAGGAACGCCCTTGGCTGCTGATATTATCTCGATTCCAAGCTCTACAAGACTGCTTTTCAAGCATAGCAGCCCACAAGGACGCTGGGTCCTTTTCCAATTACTTTGGCTTTATTTGAAAAACCCAAGGAAACCCTTGGCGGTGAAGACTACCGCAAGAAAAAAGTGTTTCGGATTGGGTGATTTATTGTTGCACGCCTATCCAGATGATGTATCCTTCCCGGCGAGCAAACACAAGATATAGCGCAGGCGCCTGAAACAAAAGCGTAAAAGTGCGCTCCGAAATGTGGACCGGCTCAAGTGATTGATAGGCTTAACAGTTTTCCGCTCGGCCCTGATCAAGGGTTGCACGGGCAGGGTTCAAGGCGGCTTCCAGGGGTACTGGCGTCCGTCGGAATCGTGCACCATTCGGTGAGCGGAAGCAGGGGAACTTTGGGAGAGATTAGGCATGCGTATTGAGCGGCGTTTCACGAAAGTCGGAGAGTCACCCTATGAGGACATCGAGTTCCGGCTGACGACGAGCGAAATTCGCAATCCTGACGGCACGGTCGTGTTCAAGCTGGAAAACGTCGAAGTGCCCGCTTCCTGGAGCCAGGTTGCCGCCGACGTGCTGGCCCAGAAATATTTCCGCAAGGCCGGCGTGCCGGCAGTATCCCGCCCGGTGAAGGAAAAGGACGTCCCCGCATGGCTGTGGCGCCGCGTTCCCGATACGGACGCGATGGCCGACATGGACGAGTCTGAGCATTTCGGTTCCGAAATCTCCGCCACGCAAGTCTTCGACCGTCTGGCCGGTGCCTGGACCTATTGGGGTTGGAAAGGCGGATATTTCGATGCCGAGGAAGACGCCCGCACCTATTGCGATGAAATGCGCTACATGCTGGCCAAGCAGATGGCAGCGCCGAACAGTCCGCAATGGTTCAATACCGGCCTGCATTGGGCCTATGGTATCGACGGCCCGGGCCAGGGACATTTTTATGTCGACTACCGCACCGGCAAGCTGACCAAGTCCAAATCCGCTTACGAACACCCGCAACCGCATGCCTGCTTCATCCAGTCCGTCAAGGACGACCTTGTGAACGAAAACGGCATCATGGATCTTTGGGTGCGTGAGGCGCGCCTGTTCAAATACGGGTCCGGCACCGGAACTAACTTCTCCGCCATCCGCGGTGAGGGCGAACGTCTTTCCGGCGGCGGCAAGTCGTCTGGGCTGATGTCCTTCCTGAAGATCGGTGACCGCGCAGCCGGCGCAATCAAGTCCGGCGGCACGACGCGCCGGGCGGCCAAGATGGTCGTCGTCGACATCGACCATCCCGATGTCGAGAATTTCATCGACTGGAAGGTGAAGGAAGAACAGAAGGTCGCTTCCATCGTCGCCGGCTCGAAACTGCACGCAAGGCATCTGAACGCCATCATGGCAGCCTGCCGCGCCGACGGCGTCGAGGGCGACGCGGCCTTCGACCCGAAGCAGAATACGATCCTGAAACAGGAAATCCGTGCGGCGCGCAAAGTGCTGATCCCGGAAAACTATGTTCAGCGTGTTATCCAGTTCGCGCGCCAGGGCTATACGGCAATCGATTTCCCCACTTATGACACGGACTGGGATTCGGAAGCCTACCTGACGGTCAGCGGCCAGAACGCGAACAACACCGTGCGTCTGACGAACGGCTTCCTGGAAGCGGTCGAGAACGACTCCGATTGGAACCTCACCTCGCGCCGCGACGGCAAGGTGACCAAGACGGTCAAGGCCGCCGAGCTTTGGGAAAAGGTCGCCCACGCGGCATGGGCCAGCGCCGATCCGGGCACCCAATACGACACGACGATCAACGAATGGCATACCTGTCCGAATTCGGGGCGGATCAACGCGTCCAATCCGTGTTCTGAGTACATGTTCCTGGACGACACGGCCTGTAATCTGGCGTCCCTGAACCTGATGACCTTCCGGAAGGAAGACGGCTCCTTCGACGTTCCTAAATTCGAGCACGCCGTCCGTCTGTGGACGGTCGCGCTGGAAATTTCGGTGTTGATGGCGCAGTTCCCGTCCAAGGAAATCGCGGATCTTTCCTATAAGTTCCGCACGCTCGGTCTGGGTTACGCCAATATCGGCGGTCTGCTGATGGCGTCGGGTCTCGGTTACGATTCCGTCAAAGGCCGCGCGCTGTGCGGCGCCATCACCGCGTTGATGACCGGCGTCGCCTACAAGACCAGCGCGGAAATGGCCGGAGAGCTAGGTCCTTTCCCAGGACACGCCGAAAACGCAGACGCCATGCTGCGCGTCATGCGCAACCACAAGAACGCCGCGCTCGGCAACAGCGACGGCTATGAAGGACTGTCCATTCCGCCGGTTCCGCTGGATACGAAAAACTGCCCGCAGGCGGACCTCGTCGAAGCGGCGGGACGCGCCTGGGTCAACGCGGTGCGGATGGGCGAAGAACACGGCTACCGCAATGCCCAGTCCACGGTGATCGCGCCGACCGGCACGATCGGTCTGGTGATGGATTGCGACACGACGGGCATCGAACCCGACTTCGCGCTCGTCAAGTTCAAGAAGCTCGCCGGTGGCGGTTACTTCAAAATCATCAACCGGACGGTTCCCGAGGCCCTCGCGACGCTGGGCTATAACGAGAAAGAAACCAGCGACATCATCCGTTATGCGGTCGGCAACGGGACGCTGAAGAACGCGCCCAAGATTAACCATAACAGCCTGCGGGAGCGCGGTTTCGGCGAACAAGACATCGCCAAACTGGAAGCCGCATTGGCCAGCGCCTTCGACATCAAGTTCGCCTTCAACAAGTGGACGCTGGGCGAAGAGCTGTGCATCGACCGGCTGGGCTTCACCGCGAAGCAGATGGAAGACTACGGCTTCGACATGCTGTCGGCCCTGGGCTTTGCCAAGAAGGACATCGACGAAGCGAATGTCTTCTGCTGCGGCGCCATGACCCTGGAAGGCGCACCGCACTTGAAGACCGAACACCTGTCCGTCTTCGATTGCGCCAATCCTTGTGGTCGGACCGGCAAGCGCTTCCTATCGACGAACAGCCACATCCACATGATGGCGGCGGCGCAGCCCTTCATCTCCGGCGCCATTTCCAAGACCATAAACATGCCGAACGCGGCCACGGTCGAGGAATGCAAGGACGCCTATATCCTCAGCTGGCGTCTGGGCCTGAAGGCCAACGCGCTATATCGCGACGGGTCGAAACTCAGCCAGCCGCTGTCCTCCGCCCTCTTCGACGATGACGAAGAAGACGACATGGACGACCTGCTGGAGGCACCCGCCGCAGCGGCCGCGCCGGCCATCGCCGAAAGGATCGTCGAGCGGATCGTTGAACGGATCTCGGCGGAACGCCACAAGATGCCGCATCGCCGCAAAGGCTACACCCAGAAGGCCATCGTCGGCGGTCACAAGGTCTATCTGCGGACCGGGGAATACGAAGACGGTTCGATCGGGGAGATCTTCATCGACATGCACAAGGAAGGCGCCGCCTTCCGGTCGTTGATGAACAACTTCGCCATCGCCGTTTCCATCGGTCTTCAATACGGCGTTCCGCTGGAGGAATTCGTCGATGCCTATACCTTCACCCGGTTCGAACCGTCGGGCATGGTGGAAGGCAACGAAGCGATCAAAATGGCGACCTCCGTCCTGGACTACATCTTCCGGGAACTGGCGATCAGCTATCTCGCGCGTGAAGACCTTGCCCATGTCCAGCCGGGCGACATGATGCCCGACGCCATGGGTCGCGGCGAAAAGGAAGGCGAAGCACCGGCGGAATATGACGCCACGATCGCGGCCATCCAGAAAATCACGTCGCACGGCTTCGTGCGGAAATCGTCCCTTTCGGTCTATTCCGGCGGCAAGTCCGGCAAGACAACCGCCAGCAAAGGCGGGGCCCAAGGCGGCTCCACAACGGTATCGATGAGCGGTGACGGCGGCGGTTCGGTAGAAATCGTCAAGGCGCAAACCACCGTGGCCGTAGAGGTAGACGAAGAGACCCGAATCGCGGTTGATGATCGTTTAGATCAAGTTCGAATGGCGAAAGCCAAAGGTTACGAGGGCGATTCCTGCGGGGAATGCGGAAACTTCACCCTCGTCAGGAACGGCACCTGCATGAAATGCGTCACCTGTGGCGCGACGAGCGGGTGTTCGTAGGGCCGGGGTTCCTCATCCCGGCACGGTGCTCCCTGTGACTAGGCCCCGGCTTTTGCCGGGGCCTTTTTTCTCGCAAAGGACGACGGTTGCGCCATAGCCGTGCCGCGGCTGAAAAACAGCTGTCCGCCCAAGACGCTATCGGTCCCCCGCGACGCGGCCTATACTTCCCGAAAATCCAAGCGGTACGACAAAACCATCGGTCGGGACGTCCCATCCATGTTCAGCCATGTCACCATAGGCACCAACGACATCAAGCGCGCCGTCGCTTTCTATGATGCGGTCTTCGCGGCCTTGGGCGTTGGGCGTTTCTACCTGGACGGCAGCGATGCCGGATATGGCGAGGCGCATGGCGACCAAGTATGGGTGATGGAGCCCTTTGACGGAAACCCGGCCGCGGCAGGCAACGGCACCCATATCGCCTTTCTCGCAAAGGCGCGCCGCGATGTGGATGCGTTCCACACCGCCGCATTGGCGAATGGCGGCACCGACGAGGGCGCGCCGGGCCTGCGGCCGCACTATCATTCCAACTATTACGGGGCCTATGTCCGCGACCCAGACGGCAACAAGATCCAAGCCGTTTGCCACAGCCCCCCTGACGCCGAATCCGGCTGAATCCCTACCGAAAGAGGTCGGGAACCGTCACCGGTTCCAATCTCAAGACAAGTGATCGGTTTTATTAGAAAGACGTGCAGTCGCCTCATGCCCCCAGCCAACCCCGGTCCTGACCAGCCAGCAGTGGAACTAACCGCACCGGACCTATCACCTTACCGGGAAGGGAATACCGGCATTGCGTACTATCACCGTTTCGACTCCGGCGCCGCGGGTCCGACGGTTACTGTGAACGCCTTGACCCACGGCAATGAAATCTGCGGTGCGATCGCCTTGGACCGTCTGTTCAAGTCCGGCTTTCGGCCGACACGCGGCGTCTTGCTCGTCGGTTTTGCCAATATCGACGCCTACCACACTTTCGATGCAGCCGAACCGAGCCGGTCGCGCTACCTTGACGAGGACTTCAACCGTCTGTGGTCGGCGGGTGCCCTGGACGGCCGGCGTGAAAGCCGGGAACTGGTCCGGGCTCGCGAGATCCGGCCCCTGATCGATGAAACGGACCTGTTGTTGGATATCCATTCGATGTCGGGGAACTCTCCCGCCATGATGCTGGCCGGCCCACTGGCGAAAGGGGTCGATTTGGCGAAGGCGGTCGGCATTCCGGAAATGATCGTCGTGGATGAAGGCCATGCCGCGGGGATCAGGATGCGCGACTACCGGGATTTTGGCGATCCGCGATCAAAGAAAAACGCTCTGCTGGTCGAATGCGGACAGCATTGGCTGCAGCAAACCGGCGTAACGGCATGGGCGGTCCTGCTGGCCTTTCTCGAGGCAACAGGGCTTGCCGATGACGGTTTCCTGGCTACCCAGAAGCGGCCCGCCCATCCGTCTTCGCAGACCGTCGTGCGGGTGACAGATGTTGTCACCGTGGAGACGGACGCCTTCGCCTTCACTGAGCCGTTCCAAGGCATGGAACGAATCGACAAGGCTGGAACAGTCATCGGCCGCGACGGGGTCAAGGACGTGAAGACCCCCTATGACGACTGCGCTTTGGTGATGCCCAACCACGCCGCCCGCAAGGGGCAAACCGCGGTCCGTTTGGGCCGGGTGGAGGCGTGATGGCAATTTCCTTTAACATCCCGAAAACGTCGGACCTTCTTCAGGTCGGTTTCGCCTTGAGCATCGCCGCCGCCGGCGGATTTCTCGCAGATTTGGCGACGCTGCCCCTGCCCTGGATGCTGGGACCGATGACCTTCTGCCTCTGCGCGGCGCTGCTGGGCTTGCCGGTGAAGGGTCCGATCCGCCTGCGCCCCCCCATGATCATGATCCTCGGCGTCATGCTGGGCAGCGGGTTCCGGCCTGAAATGATGGATCACATCGCGGAATGGTCGGTCAGCATCGCCATGCTGGCGCTTTATGTCGGCGTCATCGGCCTGGTCGCTTATCCCTATTTCCGGAAGGTCGCCGGTTACGACCCGGTGACCGCTTATTTCTCCGGGATGCCCGGCGGATTGAACGAAATGATGATCGTGGGCGCGGTGATGGGCGGCGACGAGAAGAAAATCGTCCTGACCCATGCAAGCCGAATTCTAATCGCCGTCTTTATCATCCCGATCTGGTTCCGCGTGGTTGAAGGCCTCGACATGTCCGACCGGTCGCGCTTTGGCGTCTCAATCGTCGACGTGCCGCTGGAAGACCTCGCCATCCTGGGGTCCTGCATGGTGGTCGGCTATCCGATCGCCAAGATCCTGAACCTGCCGGCCAAGATGTTGGTCGGTCCCATGGTCGCCAGCGCGGCAATCCATATGGCCGGCATCACCGCCGCACAGCCGCCGCTGGAAATCGTCAACGGTGCCCAGTGGATCATCGGTACCGTCATCGGGTGCCGGTTCGTCGGCGTGCCGCCGAAGGAGATCCTGCGCGTCATCCGGATCGGTGTCGGGTCCACTGTCCTGATGCTGTTGGTCACCGCGCTTTTCGCCGTGGGTATCGGGTGGATCACCAACTTGGATCCGTTGATGGTGGTGCTGGCCTATGCGCCCGGCGGATTGGCGGAAATGTCCTTGGTAGCGCTCGCTCTGGGCGCCGATGTCGCTTTCGTGGCGACCCACCACGTCGTCCGTATCGCCTATGTGGTGATCGTCGCACCACAATTCTTCAAACTGATCGGCATCAAGAAACAGGAATAGACGGTGGCCTCCCGCCACCTTAAGATGCTTGGAATGCGAGCTAATTCACCCTATCTATTTGAGTACAGGCGGTTTTTCCCGTCCTGTCACTGACTTAGTTGAACAGGCCGGAGAGAACCGATGCAGCAATTGCCGTTCACCGTCGAGGGTTTCGCCATCTTCGTCATTCTGGCGGTTATCCTGGCGATCGTCCTGGTCTTCATGGGAATAAAATCCGTACCCCAGGGCATGGAGTTTACCGTCGAGCGGTTTGGGAAATATACGAAAACGCTCACCCCCGGCCTAAACGTCATCATCCCGATCGTCGACCGCATAGGATCCAAAATCAATATGCGCGAAACCGTGATGGACGTCGAAAGCCAGGAAGTCATCACCCGCGACAACGCCCAGGTGACGGCCGACGGTGTCGTCTTCTTCCAGGTCATCAGCGCAGCCAAGGCCGCCTATGAGGTGAATAACCTGGAACGCGCCATCATGAATCTGACCAAGACCAATCTTCGAACCGTGATGGGTGGTATGGACCTGGACGCGGTGCTGTCGGAACGCGACGCGATCAACACCAAGCTGCTGACGGTCGTCGATCAGGCAACCAATCCCTGGGGCGTAAAGGTCACCCGTATCGAGATCAAGGACATCTCCCCGCCGCGCGACCTGGTTGACGCCATGGCGCGCCAGATGAAGGCAGAGCGTGAAAAACGCGCCACCATTCTGGAAGCGGAAGGCGACAAGCAATCCGCCATCCTGCAGGCCGACGGTCAGAAGCAGGCCGCTATCCTGCAAGCCGAAGGCAGGCGTGAAGCCGCGTTCCGCGATGCCGAGGCGCGCGAGCGCGAGGCCCAGGCCGAAGCGCGCGCCACCGCCATCGTCTCCAAGGCGATCTCCGGCGGGAACGTTCAAGCCATCAATTACTTCGTCGCCCTGAAATACACCGACGCGCTGAAGCACCTTGCCTCCGCGCCGAACCAGAAGGTCCTGATGATGCCGGTCGAGGCCGCATCCATCATCGGTTCCGTCGCCGGCATCGCCGACCTCGCGAAGGAAGCGCTGAACTTCAAGGGTGGCGACGGCACATTGGACCTGACCGATGGAGACGACGACTCCCCGACGACACCGAGGGGCGGCCCATGGAGTGGCTAGACCAGATCGAATTCTGGTGGTGGTGGGCCTTTGGTTTGGGGCTGCTTGCCTTGGAAATCGTCGTTCCCGGCACCTTCTTCATGTGGATGGCGGTCGCCTCCGCCGTGGTCGGTGCCCTGCTGCTCGTGCATCCCGGAATCGACTGGGAATATCAGATGCTGATCTTTGCGGTGATCAGCGTCGTCTCCATCGCCGGTTTCCGGTACTGGCAGCAACGCCATCCAACGGAATCGTCGGATGAGATGCTGAACCGCCGTGGCGCTTACTACATTGGGCGCACGGTGATCGTGCTGGACACCTTCTCGAACGGCCAGGGCCGCGTGAAACTGGAAGACACATCCTGGTCCGCCCGCAGCACCGACGGTTCCGACTTTACATCCGGCGCCAAGGCGCGTGTTACCGGCGTCGAAGGCTCGACCTTGGTGGTTGAAGTCGCCGGCTAACACGAATAGGCGCGCACGTGGATAGGCTGGGGCTCAAGGCGGCAATCCGCGAGACGGCGCGGCTGATTTCGCAGGGATGGTTGCCGTTTCTTGCTCTTGCACCGCTCTTCTGGATTCCGAACCTGCTCTACAATTATTTGCCGTTTCCCACGTTCGCGGAGGCACTAAGCTTTGATCAACTTTGGTCGGATTTAGGGGCCGTCCTGGATTTCGGCGTGGTGATACTACTGCAAACCCCTTTTCAGGCGTCGCTCCTTGTTCTGACTTTTCAAAAACTCAAGCACGGGCAGTTTGATGTCGGCCAGGCCTATGCACAGGCCTTGAAATTGACGCCCCCTTTGCTGCTCGTGAATCTTGTCTATCTGTACCTGGTTTACGCTGGCCTGTTACTGATCATACCAGGCTTGATGTTCATTCCAGGACTGGCTTTGGCCCCCGCCGCCTATACCGCCGAGCGGGACGGCATCATCGGAAGCCTGCATCGAAGCTGGGCCATGACGCGCGGGTTCCGTTGGGGACTGCTTTTCTTGATATTGGCGGCTCAATTTGCCCAATCGAGCGCTATGAGTGCAATCACCGCCACGCTCGGCGACGAAAACCCGGCAGCGGGCATTCAGTACCTATTCGCCCCCTGGATTGCCGGGATGCTCCTTGCACCGATTCTTGCCGTTTTCTTCGAGCAACAAAGTAAATTGGAGAATGCGGCGAAGCTATAGGGAACCGTGCCTATCCCTGCCGCTTTCTGTCCCTTTCCCGCAATTCGGTCTTGAGGATCTTGCCGTAGTTGTTCTTCGGCAAGGCATCGACGAAAATGTAGTCCTTGGGGCGTTTGAACCGGGCGATATTGTCCAGGCACAGCTTGTCCATATCCGCCGGACCGATCCCCTCGCCCACCACATAGGCGACCACGACCTCGCCCCAATCGGCGTCGGGTCGGCCGATGACCGAGACCTCCCGCACCCGTGCATCGGTCAGCAGCACTTCCTCGATCTCGCGCGGATAGATGTTCGACCCACCGGAGATGATCATGTCCTTCGACCGGTCCTTCAGCGTGATGAACCCGTCTTCATCGATCACCCCGACGTCGCCGGTATAGAGCCAGCCGTGTTTCAGCGCCTTGGCCGTCGCGTCCGGATTGTTCCAATAGCCCTTGATGACCGCGTCGCCGCGGATCACCACTTCCCCGATTTCGTCGGGCGCCAGCAGAGTGCCGTCATCGTCGGCGACCGTGCATTCCACGGTAGAGTTGGCGATGCCGATGGTGCCCAGCCGGTGCTTCCATTTCGGATGATCCCGGTCGGCGATATGCGCTTTCGAAAGGACCGTGCCGGTCATAGGACTTTCCCCCTGCCCGAAGAGCTGCGCGAAACGGTTGCCGAAGCGGTCAAGCGCGCGGATCGCGTCATCCACATACATCGGCGCGCCGCCATAGGTGATGGTGCGGATGCCGGTCGGGTCGATATCGCCCGGATGGCCGGTCAGGCGCGTCACCATGGTGGGGGCGGCAAACATGGAAACCGCGCCCCAATGGCTGGCGAGCGCGCCGATTTCCGCCGGATCGAAACCGCCGGATTCCGGGATGACGTTGACGCCGGCCTTGCACAAATGCGGTACCATATACATGCCGGACCCGTGGCTGAGCGGCGCCGCGTGCAAGCATTGTTCGCCGGGAAAGACCGGTTCGATATCCGACAGATAACCGAAGGTCATGGCCACGATGTTCCGATGGCTGATCTGCGCGCCCTTCGGCCGGCCCGTGGTGCCGCTGGTATAGAACAGCCAGGCCATGTCATCAGGATGGGCGTCCTGCAGGTCCGACACGGCATCGCCGAACAGCGCTTCGTGTTCCGGCGTGCGGATTTCAAAGACCCGCTCCACGCTGTCCGGCTTGAATTGTTCGATTGTCTCCGTCAGGTCCGGCGTCGTGAAAACCAGACGCGAACCGGAATTTTCCAGGATGTACTTGAACTCGTTCCCGTGAAGCTTGGCATTGACCGGGACCGCGGAAATATTCGCCCACCAAAGGCCCCACAGGATTTCCATGTAATCCGGGCAATTTTTCATTGCCAGTGCGACCCGGTCGCCCGGTTTCAAACCCAGATCGTTGCGCAGCGTCGCGGCAAGACGCGCCGCCCGGTTCGCCAAGCCACGATAGTCTTGATAGGGCGAAGTCCCATAAGCCACGGCGCAATGGTCGGGGAAACTGCGCGCGGCGCGCGCCAGCCAAGTCGCGAGATTCATCGTATCAACTTCCTACAAACGTCTGTCCCGGTATCTTTTTACTGTCCGCTGGTATAGCCGAGCGTGATGCCGCCATCGACGACCATCTCCAGCCCGGTTACATATTTCGATTCATCCGATGCCAGGAACAGTGCGGCATAGGCGACGTCCCAAGCATCCCCCATATGGCCCATCGGGCATTGCGCGTCGCGCGCCGCCCAAGTCGCCTCCACATCCCCTTCCCCGTATTGCGACACAAGGCCGGTGGCGGCGGCAACCATCGGCGTCTTCATAAGGCCGGGAAGAACCGCGTTCACACGCACATTGTCCTTGGCATATTGCCGCGCGGTCGTACGGGTCAGATGGTTCATCGCCGCCTTGGTCGAATAATAGGTGCAATAGGGAACGCCGGTATAGGCGATGCCGGCGATGGAGGAGATATTGACGATCGACCCGCCGCCCTGATCGACCATGATCGGGATGACATGCTTCATCGACAGGAAGGCGGATTTCAAGTTCACCGCATGGACGAAATCCCACTGTTCCTCGGTCGTCTCGACGACGCCGCCAGTTTCCGCGATCCCGACATTGTTGTCCAAGATGTCGATGCGGCCCCAGGCCTTCAGCGTGGCCTCCACCATGCCCTTGATGTCGTCATGCGACGTGACATCGGCCTGGAACATCCTGGCTTCTCCGCCCTCGCTTTCGATGATGGAAACGGTCTCCGCCGCTGCGTCGGCATTTCGGTCGACACACATAACCTTGGCGCCTTCACGGGCGAACAGCGCCGCCGTCGCCTTGCCGTTGCCCCAACCGGGCCCCACGGACCCCGCCCCAACAATCAGGGCCACCTTGCCCGCCAGACGATCCGCCATCGCTATTCCCTCCTGATGTATTCCCGTTTTATTGGGCAAAAGATTGGCATGGGGTTCAGGCAGCGGCAACGCCAGGAACGGCAACACTGCTTGTTCCGCCGGAGAAGGCTGTGGGACGCAACTTGGCATCCCGCGCCACCGGGCATAGACTCCGCGCCGCTAAGGAACAGACGGCCTTTCAAGGACAACCCGTGAGCAGCACCGCGTCGATCAAACAGGAAGACGTAATCACCGTCCGACCGGCGGAGATCCGGGATTCACATGCCCTTTCGGACATGGCCAACGCGTTGAACGCGGCCCACGGAAAACCCGCAGCTCTCTACACGCCGGACCTGATCCGCGACGAGGCTTTTTCCGAAGATCGTGTCTGTCATTTCCTGATTGCCGAACGGCGGAACATACCGGCCGGTTACGCGCTATATCATTGGATGTTCAACTCCGATCTCGCGCGGCGGGGAATCTGGCTGACCGACCTGTTCGTGATGCCGGCGGAACGGCGCTATGGCGTCGGGCGCAAACTGTTCAGCGCCGTGGCGGCGGAAACCGTCAACCTGGGCCTATCGTCCCTATGGTGGGGTGTGATGACTGAAAACCTGCCCGCCCGCGCCTTTTTCACGTCCCTCGGCGCGCGCGATGAGGATGCCCGCATCCTCGAACTCGATGGCCCGGCCTTGCAGGCCCTTGCCGGAGAGGCCACATGGTGAAGTCCGGAACAGAAAGACGCCGATGACCGATCCATCCTCCCCGCCGCCGCATACCTCGTCCCAGGGCGGTGATCAGCCCCAGGAACCGCCGATTTTCAACATGCCCCCCATCGTAACGTGGGTGGTCGCGGCGAACGTGTTGTTTCATGTCGGACAGTTGTTTCTATCCTACCCGGCCCAGGAATGGCTGTTTCGCACCTTTGCCTATGTCCCGGCCCGCTTCGCAACCCTGGACGGCATCGCCTACGATCCCATTGCCTCCATCATATCGCCGGTCGGCTACACCCTGCTGCATGCCGATTTCATGCACCTGTTCATGAACATGGCCTTTTTCATGGCCTTCGGAACGGTGGTGGCGCGCCGAATGGGCGAACTGAAATTCCTGTTGCTCTACGCGTTGACCGCAATTGCCGGCGTCCTGACCCTTCAGGTTCTGAACGCGGACTCGAGCGCAATTGTGATCGGCGCATCCGGGGCCGTGTCCGGCATGGTCGGGGCGGTTGCGGCAATCGCGCTGAAGCGCCGCCCGGGCAGACTGCCCCCTCCGCGACCGTTCAATGATCCGCGTAATGCGGCGATGTTCATCCTGGTATGGGTCGGTCTGACCGTGGTGGTCGGCATCCTGCCCGGCGCCCTGTTCGGGGTCGAGGGGCGGATCGCCTGGGAATCGCATCTCGGCGGCTTCGTGCTGGGCTTCCTGCTGATGCCGCTGCTTGAAAATCGGTTTCCGGCACGTTGAGACACGCCGGGCCGGGCCAGGTCAGCCCGCAGTGTCGGGCACCGCTGCAAGCGGTGCTGCTTCGGGCCGAAAAGCTGGCATGCCGGGGCCGTTGCCCCTATATCCCTCTGAGCCGGTCGGATTTCTGGACCGGACTATTTTTGACTGCCATTTGAACGGTGATGATCCATGAAAGCGCTTGAAGCCATTCTCTCCCGCCAATCCGCCCGCGCCGTGACGCTGAAGGACCCCGCCCCCGCCGGCGAGGACCTGGCGGAAATTCTGCAGGCCGGAATGACCGCGCCGGACCATGGCGCGCTGCGTCCCTGGCGTTTCAAGATCATCGAAGGGGACGCACGCGCCAAACTGGGGGACGTCTTCGCCGAGGCCTTGATGCTGCGCGAGCCGCATTCGGACAAGGCCGCCCTGGACTCCATCCGCTCGAAACCCTTGCGCTCGCCACTGATCGTCGCAGTCTGCGCAGAGGTCACCGAAGACCACCCAAAGGTTCCACCGGTCGAACAATTGGTCGCCGCCGCCTGCGCCGCTCAGAACGTCATCACCGCCGCGCATGCCAAGGGATACGGCGCGATCATGCTCAGCGGCTGGCCCGCCTACGACGACCACGTAAAAGGCGCGCTCGGCCTGAGCCGCAAGGACGCCATCGTGACCTTCATCTATATGGGCTCCCCGGACGGCAGCGGGCCGGTCAAGGAACGTCCCAGCCACGAAGCATACACTTCCGTCTGGTCCGGTGGGTGACGATCAGACGTCAGCCTTCTTCCGCAACGCTTCCAGACAAAGCCAGTCATGCGCGATGGTCGCCGCCGCGATCGACGTGATTTCCGCATGGTCGAATGGCGGCGCGACTTCGACGATATCCATGCCTGTCCAATCGATGGAGCCTAGTCCGCGCACGATCTCCAACGCCTGTGCGCTGCTGAGGCCACCGGCCACCGGCGTACCTGTGCCGGGCGCGAAGGCCGGATCCAGGCAATCGATATCGAAAGTCAGATAAGCCTTACCGGATCCAACAATTTCCAGTGTCCGTTCAATCACCGCCTCAGGCCCGTTATTATGGACGAAGGGGGCATCGAGAATGGTGATGCCCCGGTCATCGTCGGTGATCGTGCGAATGCCGATTTGTACCGAACGCGCCGGATCGACCAGTCCTTTGGCAACCGCGCGGGTGAACATGGTGCCGTGGTTCAATTCGCTGCCGTCATCGTCCCAGGTATCGGGATGGGCGTCGAAATGGACAATGCCGACCGGCCCATGCTTCTCCACAATCGCTTCCAGGATCGGAAGGGTAATGAAGTGGTCGCCGCCAATTGACAGTGGTTTCGCCCCGCCGGCCATGATCTCCCGGATATGATCCGTGATTTTCGCTGGCATCTTTTCCGGATAACCGACTTCCAGATAACAGTCGCCATAGTCCACGACGGCCAGATGATCGAACGGGTCGAAGTTGAACGGGAAGGCCTTCAACTCGGAAAGCTGGACGCTGCCTGCGCGCACGCCGCGCGGTCCCAGCCGCGAACCGGGCCGGTATGTCGTCGCCAAATCGAAGGGAATACCCGTCACGGCGACGTCGACCCCTTCCAGGTCGCGGCTATAGGGACGCCGAAGGAAGGACAGCGTGCCCGAATAGGTCGATTCCCGCCACCGGCCGTAAGGATCGGATTTCCGAAAGCCTTGGTCGCCGTTCTGATCGTCTGATCCCGTCATGTCCGTCCCCTGAAAGAAAACACTGCCCATCGCGCATGAACGGTGCATTTCCACGCCGTCCGCCGGCCACAGCTTTCAACCCTCAGCACCACCGGTCAACTGCCAATTGGAAAACGGCAGGGAGATGCTATCCTCGTCGAAAATAAACAGCAAAAGCGGGAGAATATGATTATGCGGGTTGGTGTTCCGAAAGAGATCAAAATCCACGAATACCGGGTCGGCCTTGTGCCGTCGAGCGTCCGTGAACTGGTCCATCACGGTCATGAAGTCTTTCTGGAGACCAATGCGGGCGCCGGGATCGGCGTGTGGGACCAGGACTATGAGCGCGCGGGCGCGAAGATCCTGCCGGATGCGGCATCGATCTTCGAAGCCGCCGACATGATCGTGAAGGTCAAGGAACCGCAGCCGTCGGAAATCGCGATGCTGCGGGAGGGGCAGATCCTGTTCACCTATCTCCATCTGGCGGCCGACGAAATCCAGACCCGCGGCTTGATGGAGTGCGGCTGCATCGCCATCGCCTATGAAACCGTAAACGACCCCCGCGGCCGATTGCCGCTGCTGGCCCCGATGAGCGAAGTGGCGGGCCGAATGAGCGTTCAGGTCGGCGCCCATCACCTGGAGAAGGAACAGGGCGGCCGCGGCGTTCTGCTGGGCGGCGTCGCCGGGGTTCCGGCGGCCGATGTCGTCGTCATCGGCGGCGGCGTGTCGGGCACCAACGCCGCGCGCATGGCCATGGGCATGGAAGCCCGCGTCACGGTGATCGACCGGTCGCTGGACCGGCTGATGGAACTGGATACGATCTTCGGGCCGACGCTGAACACGATCTATTCGACCGTCGACGCCATCGAGCATCACGTGACCAATGCGGATCTCGTCATCGGCGCCGTGCTGGTGCCCGGCGCCGCTGCGCCGAAACTCGTGACGGAAGAAATGGTCAAGGCGATGCGGCCCGGATCCGTGATGGTGGACATCGCCATCGACCAGGGCGGCTGTTTCGAAACGTCACGCCCGACGAGCCATTCGGACCCGACCTATATCGTGGATGACGTGGTGCATTATTGCGTCACCAACATGCCGGGCGCGGTGGCGCGGACATCGACTTTCGCGCTGAACAACGCCACCCTGCCCTTCGCCCTGAAGCTGGCAAATGACGGCTACCGGGCGGCGCTGGGCAAGGATGTGCATCTGCGCGCCGGGCTGAACATTCACGGCGGTCAGTGCACCTACAAGGCGGTGGCCGAGGAATTCGGCCTGGACTATCACGCGCCGGAGGAAGTGCTGGGATTGTAGACTAGCCGGATCACTCGCCCATCGACAGCAAGCAGACCCAGGCCGATCATGCCGATCCCGATCAGGGCGTTCATGGTGATCGTTTCATCCAGGAAGGTTGAGCCGAGAACCATGGCGCCCACGGGAACCAGCAGCGTCACCAGCAGCAGGTTGGTAGCGCCGGCCAGGGCCAGGATTCGGAAGTAGAGCATGAAGGCGAAGGCGGTACAGAGCAGCGCCATCAGGGTCACCGCCGCAACTGGAACGATCCCGGGAAACGGCCCCGTCTGGGGCTGTTCGACGATCATGGAAATCGGAACCATCAGGATGGTGCTGCCGGTCAGCATGCCGGCGGAGGCCACCATCGGGGACAGTCCCCGCAGGCGGCGGCCGAAAACACCGGCAAAGGCGTAACACAAAGCCGCGGTCAGGCTGGCGCATTGGCCCAGCAAGGCCCCGTCGCTTAGATGACCGAGACCGGCGATCGCATTGGGGCCGATCAGGACGGCGACGCCGATCACCCCGAAAAGAACGCCGGCGAAACGCGGCATGGTCAGTCTTTCGTCCCGCGTGAAGACATGCGCGACCAGGACGCCGAAGAGCGGGGTCGTCGCGTTCAGGATGGAGGCAACGCCGCTGTCGATCCGGGTCTGTCCCCAGCTTATCAGGCTGAACGGCACGACGTTGTTCATCGCGCCCATGGCAAAGAGCGCCAGCCAGATCCATCCGAAAGGCGGCAGCTCTTCGCCCCGGACCGCTATGACCATCCACAGAGCCAATGCGGCGATCCCGACCCGCCCGGTGACCAATGTCAGCGGGCCCATGCCGGTTAATCCGATTTCCGTGAGGAAGAACGATCCGCCCCAAATCAGGGACAGCAGAACGATCAAGCCCCAAACACCGGCCGACATTGGACGCATACTCATGGAACAGTTCCTTGCCCCGTCGTGAAACAATGGCATCGGCTTACGCCGCCCGCACCCGTCACGACACCCGGTACTTGCGATAGGGACGCTTGTTGTCGGAAGGCCTGAACCGCCCCCGGAATCAGGGCAGCATATCCTTCAAACGATAGTAGACCATTGCCAGCACCAGGGCGGGCGTGCGGAACCGGCCACCCGGGAAAATCGGGTGCTTGAATTTCGCCATCACGTCGAACCGTTCCGCCTGCCCCTTGATCGCGTCCGCCATCAGGCGTCCGGACATCCCGCTGAGGGACAGCCCGTGGCCGGAGAAGCCTTGCGCGAAATAGGTCGACGCCCCCATCCTGCCGAGATGGGGCATCCGGTCCACCGTGATTCCGATATAACCGCCCCAGCAGTAGTCCAGCCGGGCGTCCGCCAACTGCGGGAAGACCGCCGTCATTCGCGGCTTCATGAAGGAATAAAGGTCGGAAGGCTGAAGCGTCGAATAGCTCGCCCGACCGCCGAACAGCATGCGCCGGTCGCCGCTGAGCCGGAAATAGTTGACGATGAAGTTGCAGTCGGCCACGGCCTCGTCCCCCGGCAGCAGGGACTGCGCCATGTTCTCGCTCAACGGTTCGGTCGCCAGGATATAGCTCTGCACCGGCATCAGCCGACGGTAAAGATAAGGCACCGTGTCCCGCATATAGGCGTTGCCGGCCAGCACCATGAATTTGGCAGAGACGGTGCCGGCCGCCGTATGGGCCTTCGGCGCCGCATCCGTCTCCACCGAGATGACCGGCGTATTCTCGAAGATCCTCGCGCCCGCCTTCGCTGCTGCATCCGCCAGGCCGAGGCAGTAGTTCAACGGGTGGAGATGCCCGGCCCGCTCCTCCCAAAGACCGCCGACATAGGCATCCGACCCGATCTTTTCCTTGACGGCGGCCTTGTCCAACAGCCGCACGTCGTCGTGCCCGAAACGGGTATACTCCGCCGCCGCGTGTTCCAAATCATCCGCTTGGCGTTGTTTCTCCGCCAGGTGCATGTACCCCCATTTCAGATCGCAATCGATATTGTGGTCGGCTACGCGTTGCCCGACCAGTTCCACCGCTTCATCAACGACCTGCCACGCCTTTCGGGCGTCTTCCTTGCCGATGCGTTCCTCGATCCGTTCCATGCTGTTCGAATAGCCGGAACAGATCTGCCCTCCGTTTCGCCCGGAAGCGCCGAAGCCCACGGTCTGCGCTTCAAGAACAGCAACCGAATACCCGGCCAGAGCAAGGTCGAGCGCTGCAGACAACCCGGTATAGCCGGCACCGACGACACAGACGTCCACATCCATGTCCCCTTGGAGGGCGGGATATCCGGAATGGTCATTGGCGCTGGCCCGGTAATAGGACAGGGGTTCGTCAGGTGCGGTCATGAGAAAGCGTCCATCGATAGAAAACAGAACGGGGCATGCCCGTTCTAGCGCCCACGAAGGTCCCCCCACAAGCCTTGTGAAATCCTAGAAATGACGCGAATAAACGAATGAAGCTCCGTCCGCGGAACTCCAGCATGCCGGCGCAACCGGGATCAGCGCATGCCGCTACCGCTGAAATGCTCCGGCGGGGGAAGCATCAGGGGGCTTGGTGAGGGGCGGTGCACCTCCCGCACTGGAGACCGGACGCGTCTGCGCCGAGAACGCTGCTCGAACCTGTACAGATCCATCACCAGCCAAGCGAATTGCGGAAGGGCGAAACTGAGGATGCCGAGCATGACCTTGGGCGCCCCAGCAACCGGGTCCCCTGCCGCGAAGCCGATGGCCCCGACGAGCACGCAGAAGAGATAAGCGCCTACATGGCATCCCGCAATGAGGGATGGACCGCTGTCCGCCCGCCAGAAAAAGACCAGCAAGACCCGACTGAGCACATAGGTCGGCACCAAAGCGGCAATGAAAAAGGCAACTCCCACAAGGGCAAACATGGCGTCCCCCTAAATTCTATCCTCCCGGTCTTGTTGCCGGGCTGACTGTATGTGGTACCCGGCTAGTTTAGTGAAAAAAGATCCAAGGGCTATCAAAAACTTCAGCATTCTCTAATTTTCATACAAAATTTAGCCCTCTATGGCACAAGTGCGACAATCAAAGTCGCCTTCGCTTTCCGGACATTCCACGATCTGCCCCACACTATTCCCGACAAAGAGACAATTGGCGCATCGGGGGGAATGACATGCGGACAGTCGGAGCGGGGGACCTCTATGGGGCCGAAAGGCCGGAACACGGTCTTGGGCGACAACATGGGGCCATGGAATTCTCCGTACCGCCAACCGATTTGAACACGGTGCGGCGGCAGCGCGTGGAGCGGTTACGCGCGGAACTTCGCCGCAACGACTACGCCGGCCTGTTGATGTTCAATCAGATCAACACACGCTACGCGACCGACGCGACGAATATGCAGGTCTGGTGCGCGCATTATGAAACCCGCTGCGCCTTCGTCTGCACCGATGGACCGGTCGTTCTGTTCGACTACGCCACCCTGCCCCACTTGGCGGAGGACCTTCCGACGGTCGATGAATACAGAACTCATTCCAGTTTCTACTTCTTCGCAGCGGCGGAACGGGCGGACGAACGGGTCGCGGTCTTCGCCGACCAGATCGCGGATCTCGTCGATCGCTACGGCGGCGGCAACCGACGTGTTGCAGTCGACCACCTGTCCTACAAAGGCATAGATGCGCTTCGCAGCCACCGGATCTCGATCCACGATGGAGAGGAAGTTTGCGAACGCGCGCGCTGCATAAAATCGCCTGAGGAACTGGCCTTGATGAAGGTGGCCATCGACGTTTGCGAAGAAGGCATGGGGTCGATGAAGGATGCGCTGAGCCCCGGCATTACGGAAAACGCCCTGTGGGCGGAACTTCATCGGACGAATATCGCGCTTGGCGGCGAATGGATTGAAACCAGATTGCTATCTTCCGGCCCCCGCACCAATCCCTGGTTCCGTGAATGCTCCATGCGACAGATCGAGGCCGGCGACATGGTCAGTTTCGATACGGACCTTATCGGCCCCTATGGATACTGCGCCGATATTTCTCGATCCTGGCTGGCGGGAGACGGCAAGCCGAGTGACGACCAGCGGCGCCTTTACGCCGCAGCCTACGAGCAAATTCAGCACAACATAGAAATATTGAAACCCGGCATGTCATTCCGCGAGGTTGCCGAGAAAGCATGGCCGATCCCCGACGAATATCTTTCTTACAGATATCCAAGCCTTATTCATGGGGTCGGCCTTGCCGACGAATATCCGTCGATCAAACACGCGGTCGATTGGGAAAAGCGCGGAATGGAAGGCATTGTCGAAGAAGGCATGACGCTTTGCGTGGAGAGTTTCATCGGCGTGGAAGGTGGCCGCGAAGGCGTCAAACTGGAAGAACAGGTCCTGATCACCGCCAACGGCGCCCAGCGACTTTCCACCTATCCTTATGCGTTGGACTGGCTCTGACGCAGCAACACGACACCACCTTGCTTGCCCTTGAAATACTCAAGCTGTTCGTCGCTGAAACCGTCGCCGTTGTAATAGGGGTCGGAAATCTCGACCGCGCGGATCATCGCCTCGATGACATCATCGGTGAGCGACGACGTGCTGCCGGCGGAAGCGCATACATAACCGACCACCGTATTTCTGAAACTATTGGAAAGATTTGCGACCCTGCTTGCGATCATGACTCCGCCGCACTCCCGCCCGTTCGAGGTGAACCGCGAATAGAACGACCGGGGAAAGCCTGACTTCACCGTTGTTATGCCGTCCAGAACGATGCCGTCGCCGAGGGCCCAACCATAAAGGCGGCGCAAATCGTCTTGCAGCCCAATAACCGATTCCGGCACCGTCCAGCGCCATCCCTTCGGTAACATTCTAAGGTTGAGGCTCATGACATATCCCGGACCGCTGAACGTGAGCCGTTCGTGATAACCCTGAGACCCTTTGCTAGTGGTCCATGCCACCTCGGCCTCACTGCCCAGCGCATCGATTGCTTGGGCGTAAAAGACACTATCAACCCGCAACCGCAGCAGGTCCTTCGGCATGTTCACCCATTTATCCCGCGGCGGTCCGCCCGCCGTGGTTTGACAACCGGCCAATACGCCGAGCGCCAACAAGGGAACGACACATAGCCGGAAAAAGCGGAGATCGGCCTTCGGCAAGGAAAGACAAGAAAATCGACTGGACAGGAATGATGTTCGCCACATAAACGTGAGCATATTTTACAATACACAATCCAGTCAATCACCGCCCGTGCCTTTCTTCAGATGCAGAACCGCGTTGCAGACCAGATCGGAATTTCCGCCCAAGTTCTTTGCTTTGAAGGAAATCCGCGCTTCGCCCAGGCCGTTGATGACCCCTTTCGCCGGCCCGAGCAGTTCAAGGCCTTGTCCATCCGTCAGCCGAACCTCACCAATGAAATTCCGGCCGATGAAGGCGCCCGCCAGTTCGAATTGAAAGCCGTGCTGATCGACCAGAACGGCATTCACGCGTCCGAAGGTGAAGTAGAGATCCTGGAAGGGCGAGCGATGCGCGCCGCAGAAGGAAGACTGGGCAGCTTTGCCGGCATCCTTATCGGAGCCAAAAAAGCGGCCGATCCAAAGCCCCTCCAACGGCAGTTGCGAAACGCCCTGCGCCGAGGCTTGCCCGGGCAGTAACCCGACCGCCGCCGTAAGAAACCCAACGGTAAGCACAATCGCTGCGATGTGTCTGATCATGGGCCGCACCTGCTGTTTCCGTTTTCCACTGTCCCGCCCCTTACCATCAGATGGTACCATGCCGGCAGCGCCGCCACCCCCACATTTGCATCAGTGCTTCCAACGACGCCTTCGTTCAATATGCGGCAACCACCAGTTCCTTGATCTGTCTAGCCGCCTGAGACAAGCCTTGGCTCCGTTCGATGATTTGGATGCAGGTCTTCCCCAGTGGCGGCAAGTTCTGGGCTTTGGGAACAGGCGCCAATCCTGGCGGAATCGTGCCGGCGGCCATGACGGTAATCGCGGTCTCCGCCGTCACCGCGCTTTGGATGACCTGGCCACTGGGACTGACCAGGGCTTCGCGAAATGCAATGGCATGGTCCGCAAGGCATTTCGCCGCCGCGGCGCGGAAGGCACAGCCCTCGGGAAAAAGGGCGATGGGCCACGGGGAGCCCGGCGCAAGGCGAAATCCCGGCGCGGCCACCCATATGAGTTCCGGTTCCGCGAGCACAAGCGCGCCCTGCCTAACCTTTGGCAGGGTGACCACAGCCAAATCCAGGCTGCGGGCCTCGACCTGCTGGCACAGGACGCGGCTGAGGCCGGAAACGATATTCAATTCGATGCCCGGATGGGCCTGCTGTACCCGTTTGAGCAATTTGGCCAGCATCGGCAGAACATAATCCTCGGCGATCCCCAGCCGAACCGAACCGGAAATTTGCCCCTTACGGGCAAGGTTGAGGAAAGTGTCATGCGCGTCCACCACCGCCTGCGCATGAGGCAGAAGCTCGGCCCCGGCTGGTGTCAGCGCCACGCTATGATAACCGCGCTCAAAGAGAACAAGGTTGAGCGTGCCCTCGATCTGCCGGACGCGCTGCGACATGGTCGCTTGAGAACAGCCCAACCGCCCCGCAGCCTTGGAAAAGCTGCGTTCTGTGGCGACGGAGAGAAAAGAGCGCAAAAGCTTGGTGTCGATGTCATGCATATAACATTGAATAATCCAATATCTTCTATTCAGTAAAATAGTTTTACCGATAGTGTGGGCGCAAACTACGACTCTCCTAATTCGAGGGAGGATCGCACCATGAAAGTCGGTTTCATCGGTCTCGGTACCATGGGCGGAAATGCCGCCAAGAATATCATCCGCGCCGGGTTCGAGACCTGCGTCCATGACCTCCGCCGGGAGGCCGCCACGGATCACCTCGCCATGGGTGCGCGCTGGGTCGACAGCCCGAAAGACATGATCGACCAGGTCGATTGCGTCGTCTCCATGGTTTTCGGCCCGCAGAACGTCGAAGCCGTGCTGAAAGGCGAAGGCGGCCTGATACACGGCGATTGCGACGGCAAGCTGTGGGTGGATCTGACCACCTCCTCCCCCTTGTTTCAGCGCGCATTGATCACGGATTTCGTCGCCAAGGGTGGCAAACCGGTCGATGCCCCGGTAACGGGATCGGTCGATGCCGCCATCCGTGGCGACATGCCGATGTTCGTCGGTGGCGAAGAGGCGCATATCGAAGAGGCACGCCCCGTGATCGAAGCCATGGGCGAAATCCGCAAGGTTGGCCGGTACGGCAACGGCTATGTGGCGAAACTGGTCAACAATCAGCTTTGGAAAATTCACGCCACCGCGATTGGGGAAGCCATGGTGACCGCCAAACTTGCCGGAATAGAGCCGGACGTCTGGTGGGAGGTGATGAAAGGCGGTGCAGCCGACAGTTTCGTCATGCAGCACGACGTTCCTTCGATTTTTGCCGGCCATTATGACCCGTCCTTCCCGCTCAAGCTCTGCCTGAAGGACCTTTCCTTGATCAAGGAACTACTGGACGAGACCGGCACGCGATCCGAGTTGACCGATGCCTGCCATGACCGCTTCAAGGAGGCCGGCGAGCGTTACGGCCTGGATGCCGGCGAAATGACCGTCTGCAAGCTGATCGAAGACGATGCCGGCGTCCAGCTCCGCGTCGCAGGCGATTGGATCGCGCCATGGGAAGTGGGCCACGGCGGTGCTTGAGTCAAACCTGGCCTGCAAGGACAAAGACAAGCGCTGCGCGTCCCGTTAGGACGGCGACAATACAGGCCCGAACACCCGCGAAACGACGGGACCCTAGACGCTGCGCATGTAGAGTTCGTAATCGCGCGGCGGAATGACGTCGTGATACTGGTCGGCTTCCCAACGGCGGATGCCCAAATAGGTCTCGTGATACGTTTCGCCCAGATAGCTTTTCATGACCTCGCTGTGCTGGAAGGTGGACAGCGCCGGTTCCCATCGCAACGGCAGGCCGCCTTGCGGGCGGTCATAGGCATTTCCCAATTCGACCGGGCCCGGGTCCAGCTTCTCCGATATTCCATGATGAATGCCCGCCAGCACCGCTGCGGCCACCAGATACGGGTTTGCGTCCGCACCGGCTGCGCGGTGTTCCACCCGCACGGCGGCGGCGTCGCTGTGTGGAATGCGCAAAGCGACCGACCGGTTGTTCACGCCCCAAGCGCGGTTGACCGGCGCATAACTGTCGGTGCGGAACCGCCGATAGGAATTCGCGTTCGGCGCATAGATCGCCATCGCGTCGGCCATGGTGTGCCGCAGCCCGGCAATCGCGTGTTTCAGGGATGCATCCATCTCAAGCCCGGTCTCAGGATCGGTTTGATCACTGGAGAAAACGTTGCGCCCCGCCTTGTCGATCAAGCTGACATGAACATGCATGCCGTTTCCGGCCTGATCGGGGAAAGGCTTCGCCATGAAGCTGGCGATCATCCGGTGTTTGCGGGCGACACTTTTCACCACCCGCTTGAACAGCACGGCCTGATCACAAGCAGCGGCCGCATCGGCGACATGCATCAGATTAATTTCGAATTGGCCGGGCGCGAATTCGGACGTCGTCACATCGGCCATCACGTCCTGGATCTCGCAGCTCCGCTCTATCTCGGTCAGCACCGTGTCGAAATCACCCAGGTCGTCCATGCTGTAGACTTGCACCGTCTTCGGCCGTTGCCGCAGGTCCGGCGCCATGGCCGGGCGCGGCATTCCGTCACGGCCCATCTTCGGGTCGAGCAGATAAAACTCCAACTCGATCGCGATGACGGGCGTCAGCCCCATCTCCGTCAGCGGCTGCATTGCCCGCAACAAGACTTGGCGCGGGTCGCCGAAGAACGGGGCGCCGTCGTCATCCAGCATTGTACCCATGATCTGGGCCGAGGGACGTTCCGCCCAGGGGATCAGAGAGAGAGTCTGGTCGACGCCGAACACGGCGAAATCCGGATCCCCGTCCCGCGAACCATAGGGAATGGTCAGGCAATTCTGCCCTTCCACATCCAGCAGATAGATCGATCCCGGCATCCTCATGCCTTCGGTGGTCAGCTTTTTCAAAGCCGACATCTGCAGCCGCTTGCCGCGCAATATGCCGTTGGTATCGGGTAGCAGGACATCGAGGGTTTCGACATCGGGATGGTCGGCAAGAAACGTATCGACGGAGTCTTGTGTCAGAAGCTGGGTCATGTCGGATCCATAATTGGGAAACGAAATGGTGCCCGTGGGATTTGCCGCGTCAAGCCCCGAAGGATATTCTCATCGCCATCAGGAATAACGATGACTGGATTCTCACGTGACCCAACCCTCCATGACCTCCTTGAACGATTGGCTTCGGGACAACCGGATAGACGAGGTCGAATGCCTTGTCGCGGATATTTCCGGCATCGCCCGGGGCAAAATCGTCCCCACCACGCGTTTCATAAGCGGGTTGCAGGATCGGGGGTTGCGCATTCCGGAAGCGATCTTCCTGCAAACGGTGACGGGAGATTTCGTCGAGGCGGTCTCGGAAGTCGTGTGGGAGAGCAACCGGGACATCTTCATGCTGCCCGACCCGTCGTCGATTCGGATCGTGCCCTGGTATACGGACCCAGTCGCGCAGGTGATCTGCGACGTTGCCTTCCTAGACGGCAAGAAGGTCGCGTTCTCGCCCCGGCAGATCCTCCGCAACGTCCTGGACTTATACGCGAAGAAGAACCTGAAACCCGTTGTGGCGCCGGAACTGGAATTCTACCTGATCAAGAAAAACCTGGATCCGGACTACCCGCTGGAACCCGCCGCAGGCCTTTCCGGCCGGCAGGAGACGGGACGCCAAGCCTATGGCATCGAGGCGGCGAACGAGTTCGACCCGGTCGTCGAGGATATCTACGATTTCTGCGACGCCAGCAACATCGGGCTGGAAACCGTTGCGCATGAAGCCGGCGCGGCCCAATTGGAAATCAACTTCGACCACGGCGACCCAATGGACTTGGCCGACCAGGTTTTCCTGTTCAAGCGCACGGTCCGGCAGGCTGCCTTGAAGCACGACATGTACGCCACTTTCATGGCCCGCCCGCATCAGTTCCAGCCGGGTTCGTCGATGCATATCCATCAGT
>CAYGKA010000038.1:0-45979 GCA_964350445.1 uncultured Flavobacteriaceae bacterium | reverse complement strand
GGGAAGCCGGGGGCGAGGACCTTGATGCCGGCGGGTTCCTCGTAGCGGCGGATGATGTTGGGCGACCATTCGTTGCCGCCGTATTTCGCGATGCCGTCCTTGAATATCTGGATCAACAGCGGGGAAAGCTCCAACTGCGCGCCGACGCGGTCGGCGATTCCCTGGAATAGGCCGATATCCTTCAGCACCAGTTCCATGGTGAAATTGATGTCGCGCGACCCGTTCAGGATGATCTGGCTTTCGGTCTCGTGGACGAAGGAATTGCCCGACGAGATCTTGATCCCCTCGTACGCGATATTCATATCCATGCCGGCCAGTTTGCAGGTGGTCAGCGCTTCGGAAAGGCTGACCAGGTTCGCGGTCGCCAGGAAATTGGTGACGACCTTGAGCGCGGAGGCCGTGCCCAGCGCGCCGGTATGCAGAACCCGGCGGCCCAGAATGGTGAGGACCGGCAGCATCTTCTCGAACGTCGCGCGGTCGCAACCGGCCAGAATGGCGATATTGCCGGTCGCGGCGCGGTGACAGCCGCCGGAAACGGGGCAATCGACGGGATGCGCGCCCAATGCCTCAACCTTCGCGCCCAGGCGCTTCACCTCGCCCTCGTCGGTGGTCGACATTTCCGCCCAGATCTTGCCCGCGCTCAACCCTTCCAGAATGCCGTCCGGCCCTTCCACGACCGCGGCGCAGGCGGCCGGACTGGGCAGGCAGGTGATGGTGATGTCGCAGGCCGCGGCCATTTCCTTCGGGCTGTCGGCCCAGGAAGCGCCTTTGGCCAGGAACGGTTCCGCCGCAGCGCGGTCCAGGTCCCGCACCATCAGTTCGATTCCAGTGTCGGGCGCGTTGCGCAAAAGACTGCCGGCCAGTTTGCCGCCGACATTTCCCAACCCGATGAAGCCTACTTTCATTTGCGCGTTCCTTTCCTGCTCGATTCCGCCCGGCCCCGCCCGGCGATTTGTCGCCAATCCGCGGCGATCTTGCCCGCTTCGCCGCCCCCCCGCAGCCCCGAATGTGCAAACCCTGCTTGAGGCAAATTCATGGCGACAGAATTCGGTCGCGGCCCAATCGCAATCTGGGGCGACATTCCATTTGCGTTAACCGGACTCCGGCGTATAGTCGCCGCCCGATGACAAGCGCCCTTTCCACATCGGTTTTCCCGCACGAGCATATCCTCGGCATGGAAGGCCTTTCGGCCTCCGAAATAACGATGCTGCTGGATACGGCGGATGGTTATGTCGAGCAAAACCGCCAGGCCGACAAGACGCGCGACCTGCTGCACGGCCGAACTCTGATCAATCTTTTCTTCGAAAATTCAACGCGTACGCGCACGTCCTTTGAGTTGGCCGGCAAGCGCCTTGGCCTGGACGTCATCAACATGTCGGTCGCGACCAGCGCCATCAAGAAGGGCGAGACGCTGATTGACACTGCGATGACCTTGAACGCCATGCACCCCGATGTGCTGGTCGTGCGGCATGCCGATTCGGGCGCGGTGGAACTGCTGTCCCAGAAGGTGAACTGTTCGGTCATCAATGCCGGCGACGGCAGCCACGAACACCCGACCCAGGCCTTGCTGGACGCGCTGACGATCCGCCGGCGCATCGGACGGTTGAATAACCTGACCGTCGCCATTTGCGGGGACATCGCGCATAGCCGCGTCGCCCGGTCGAACATCCACCTGCTTCAGACCATGGGCGCGCGAGTCCGAGTGGTCGCCCCGCCCACCCTGCTGCCGACCGCCATCGACCGGTTCGGGGTGGAAGTCTTCACCGACATGCGCAAGGGCCTGGCCGATTGCGACGTGGTGATGATGCTGCGCCTTCAACTGGAGCGTATGCAGGGCAGTTTCGTCCCCTCGGTACGCGAGTATTACCGCTATTTCGGGTTGGATGCCGACAAGCTGGCCTATGCCAAGCCCGACGCCTTCGTGATGCATCCGGGCCCGATGAACCGGGGCGTTGAGATAGCCTCCGAACTGGCCGACGACATCGACCGCTCGGTGATCCGACAACAGGTGGAAATGGGCGTCGCCGTCCGCATGGCCTGCATCGATATCCTGACGCGGAACCAGGCGCGGCCCGACCATTTCGTAGACCCGACCGAAACGGCGGGAGGGAATTGAAACGCATGCCCGCCGGACGCATCGCCTATCTGAACGCCCGCCTGCTCGACCCGGCCACCGGCCTGGACGAAACCGGCGCATTGCTGGTCGAGGACGGCAAGATCGCCGATTTCGGCGCCCATCTGTTCAAGGGCGGCGCGCCCTCGGTCCGCCAGGTCGTGGATTGCGGGGGGCTCTGCCTCGCCCCCGGTTTGGTCGATATGCGCGTACAGTTGCGCGAACCGGGCCAGGAACACCTGGAAGACATCAACAGCGCGGGCGACGCGGCCCTTGCCGGCGGCGTCACGCAGCTCGCCTGCCTGCCCAACACCACGCCGGTGATCGACGACGTGCCGGTCGTGGAATTCATCGCGCGGCGCGCGCGCGAGGCGAAGAAGGTCAAGATCAACTGCTACGCCGCCCTCACCAAGGGCATGCAAGGCAAGGAATTGACTGAAATCGGGTTGCTCAGCGACGCTGGCGTCGTCGCCTTCACCGACGGCGAAAAACCGACCGTAGACGCCAAGACCCTGTCGCGCGCCCTGAAATACGCCGAAGTCTTCGACGCGCTGATCGTCCAACACCCGGAAGAACCCTCGCTGGCCGAGAACGGTTTGATGAACAAGGGCGAGTTGTCCAGCCGCCTTGGCCTCGCCGGTATCCCGCGGGAAGCGGAAATCATCATGGTGGAGCGCGACATCCGCCTCGCCGCCATGTCCGGGACGCGGTTCCACTTCGCCCATGTGACGACGTCGGACGCGTTGGAGGCAATCCGCAAGGCGAAAGCCCAGGGCCTGCCGATCACCTGCGACACGGCCCCGCACTATTTCGCGCTGAACGAAAGCGCCATCGGAAACTACCGTACCTTCGCAAAAGTATCGCCCCCCTTGCGCGACGAGGCGGACCGCCAAGCCGTCGTCGCCGCGATCGCGGACGGCACCATCGACGCCATCGCCAGCGACCATGCCCCGCACGATCAGGACTCAAAGCGCCTGCCTTTCCCGCAGGCCTCCTTCGGCATCATCGGGCTGGAGACGCTGTTGCCGCTGACGCTGGAACTCTACCACAACCGGCATGTGACGCTGTTGGAGGCGCTGGCCGCGGTCACCTTCAAGCCCGCGGACCTGCTACGCTTGAAAGCCGGAAGGCTTGTTCGAGGCGCAGCGGCGGACCTGGTGATCTTCGATCCCGACCGCCCCTGGCAGATCGACGAGACACAGATGAAGAGCCGCTCGAAGAATACACCCTTCGACAAACGCCCGGTTCAGGGCAAGGCGCTAATGACCATCGTCGACGGCCGCACGCTGTACCGTGCGCCGGACGCACCGCTTTAGGCCCCGACCATGGCCGGCACGCTTCCCCCCATGGAAATTTCCGCCCTGGCGCTCGCTGCGGGTTACCTGCTCGGCTCCATCCCCTTCGGTCTGGTGTTGACCCGGCTGGCCGGGTTGGGTGACGTCCGCGATATCGGCTCCGGCAGCATTGGCGCCACCAACGTATTGCGGACCGGAAACAAGGGGCTTGCCGCGGCGACCCTATTGCTCGACAGCGGCAAGGGGGCCATCGCGGTCGTTATTGCCACCCTGTTGGCCGGGCCGACGGCGGGCATCCTGGCAGGGGTGGCCGCGGTCTTTGGGCATAACTTCCCGGTCTGGCTCCGCTTCAAGGGCGGCAAGGGCATCGCCACCAGCTTCGGCGTGTTGATCGCGATCGCCCCGATGGTGGCGCTTGGCGCCGGCGCAATCTGGCTTCTGGTTGCCTTCCTGACACGCTATTCATCTGTTGCGGCTTTGACCGCCTGCCTCGCCGCGCCGATCATCGCCTGGACCTTGGGGCTTACGGAAGTAACCCTCGCCACCGCCGTGCTCGCCGCCCTGGGATGGATCCGCCATCACCAGAATATCGGTCGCCTGATCGCCGGTGAAGAATCGAAAATCAATTTGAAACGCAAAAGTTGATCCGTTTTAGAAACGCCCCTTTACGTTGACTCTGATCCCAACCCGATCAACGATCGGGTATGAGTGTACGATCGACATCTTCCACAAGCATCTCCCCGTCCGAACCGGAACGGCAGGCACGGTTCCGGCTGGCCCGGACCGAGAATGTGGGTCCGGTCACTTTCCGGCAATTGCTGCACCGATACGGATCCGCCGAACAGGCCTTGGAGGCGCTGCCCGCCCTGGTGCGGCGGGGCGGACGGGCCGGGAATCTGCGGATCGCATCGCCGGAGGATGTTGCCCGGGAACGCGAAGACGCCGCCAGGATCGGCGCACATGACCTGCACCTGGGTTGTGACGGCTATCCGCTGCCCCTCGCCTCGATCGACGACGCCCCGCCCTTCCTCTATGTGCTGGGCGACCCTGCCCTGCTGGTGAACGACTGCATCGGCATGGTCGGCGGCCGCAATGCGTCGGTCGCGGGCAAGGGCTTTGCCCGTAAGCTTGCGGCCGAAATCGGCCGGGCCGGGCTTACCATCGCATCGGGTATGGCGCGGGGCATCGACACCGCTGCGCATGAGGGATCCCTGGAGACGGGCTCGATCGCCGTGCTGGCCGGCGGCGTAGATGTGGTCTTCCCACCGGAGAACGACGCGCTGTACCGCGCCATGCGCGATGAGGGCGGCGCCTTGGTGTCGGAAATGCCGCCGGGCATGCAGCCACTCGCCCGGCACTTCCCACGCCGTAACAGGATCATTTCCGGCCTCTCCCTCGCGGTCGTGGTGATCGAGGCGAAGCGTAAATCAGGCTCCCTCATCACCGCCCGCCGGGCCGCCGAACAGGGAAGACCGGTCTATGCCGCCCCGACAGCGCCGATGGACGTGCGCGGAACCGGCTGCAACGACTTGATCCGCGACGGCGCAACCTTGCTGCAATGCGCGGATGACATCCTTCAAGACATCGGCCCCACCTTGACCGCCGGTGCATTGCAGGGCCGGCATCCCGGGTTCGCCGAACCGGACGGGTTTCAGACCGTCGAAGCGGACGCATCCGAATTCGACACCGCCAGGATCGCCATCGAACGAGGCTTGAGCAGCGTCGCCGTGCCCGTCGACAGTCTGGTCAGGGAATTGCGCCTGCCGGCCCCGCTGGTGAACGCCGTATTACTGGAACTGGAGCTTGCCGGAAAGATTTCCCGGCAGCCGGGTGGTTTCATATCCCGTTAATAATAAAGAGAAATCAGACTCCTGTAGCACATTTGATCTAGTTCTTCCTGCGGAGCCATGTTAACGGTGGTTCAAATAAGCCGTGATTGTTAACAGTCCGTTTACACTTCTCGACGAGAATTACGGCTCAGGTTTGGGGGGACGGTGCACGGTGGAAGGTTGTGGTGACCGCTGCCATCCGTGCGGTTAGGGAGTATCCTGGCCGGATTATGTCCGGAAGGCGTTTTTCCAGCCGCGATTGTGCCGAAATCCCAAGCCTGACGATTTTAATCGGCTTTAGCCGTGCGGTTTTGGGGTGTCTGCAATGTCGAGTTTGATACCAGACGAAACGGGCAAAGCCAGAAACGACTCAGAGTCCGGGATGGGGACACCGGACGGATCGGCTAGCAGTAAAACAATGGGTTCCGCTTCTTACGAAAGGTTATTGAAACTTGCACATCAACGGGCTGTTGATGGCAAGGGCGGCCTCGCCGCATCGATCGCCAAGATGTGCCTGGATTCCCGCGCCGACCTGAACGAGGAAGAACTCGCCCTCACTTTCGACATCCTTCGCAAGCTGATTGATCAAGTCGAAGTCCAGATCCGCCGCTACATCGCCGACTATCTGGCTGAAAGAATCGACGTTCCCTTCGACCTTCTCGATTTCCTTGCGAACGACGTGATCAACGTCGCCTACCCGATCCTGGTTCATTCCGCCCAGTTGGAGGACGCGCATCTGATCGGCATCGTCGAACGGAACGGCGCGGCGCATCAGATGGCGGTCGCCAAGCGACCCGGCCTCAGCGGCGCGGTAAGCGACAAGCTGATCGCCACGGCGAACACGGAAGTGCTGATCAGCCTGTTTCGAAATCTCTCCGCCGAACTGACGCCTTGGGGCATTGGCGAAGCCGTGCGCCTGTCCGTCGAGGAACAGGAACTGCACGAGCCCCTGCTGCACCGGCGCGATCTGCCGCCAAGCGTCGCCAAGCGGATGTTCGCCTGGGTCGGCGACGCCTTGCGGGACTATATAGAACGCAACTACGACCTGGACCGGGTCGTGCTGACAGACGCGGTCGCCGCCGCAGTGGACGCCGCGCTGGGCGCCACGGACGCGGGCATCGACTGGTACGACGACAAGGGGCGCGACCACGCCCAACGTCTGATCGGCGCTCTGGAATCGCGCGGCGAGGACGGTTTCATAGAGGCGGTCGCCAATGTGATCGGCAAGGATGACGCGACCGCGCGCACGATGTTGGTGCGCTCAGGGTCCGAATCCCTTGCGATCATGTGCCGGGCCTTCGGCATGGATGCCAACCAGTATATGACGGTCATGCCGGAAATTCTGGGTCACAGGGCAATCAAGGAAATGCGCGCGCAAAACCAGATCAAGGATGCGATCGGCACATTCGAGGCGATGACGAAAGACAGCGCCAGAACCACTGTCAACGCTTGGTGCAAGGCCGCCGACGCCACCAAACACTGACGGGTCAAAGCCCCTCTTGCGACATTCGCGACCACGCTGAGCAGTTGACGCCTACCAAGCTGCCGTGCCAGTACCTCGCGTCCTGAACAACGTAACCGAGGGCCAGGTCTCTTACATGGCGGAAAAAAGTGTTGTCGTCGTCGAATCACCGGCGAAGGCCAAAACCATCAACAAATATCTCGGCGACGGTTACGAGGTTCTGGCCAGTTTCGGCCATGTCCGCGATTTGCCTGCCAAGGATGGTTCCGTAGATCCCGATCATGATTTCGCCATGTCCTGGGAGGTCGACGCCCGGGGAAAGAAACAGCTCGACGCCATCGCGAAGGCCGCCAAGGGCGCCAAACATCTCTATCTTGCAACCGACCCCGACCGCGAGGGAGAAGCGATTTCCTGGCATGTGAAGGACGAACTCGCCCGCCGAAACGTGCTGGTCGGCCTGGATGTCAGCCGCGTCGTCTTTCATGAAATCACCAAAAAGGCCGTCACGGAGGCCGTCGGACATCCGCGTGATCTGGATCAGGCGTTGATCGACGCCTATCTGGCGCGACGGGCGCTCGACTATCTGGTCGGCTTCACCTTGTCACCGGTCTTGTGGCGCAAGCTGCCCGGCGCGCGGTCTGCCGGCCGAGTTCAATCGGTCGCACTGCGTTTGATCTGCGAGCGCGAGGCGGAAATCGAAGCCTTCCGGCCGCAGGAATACTGGACCGTCGAAGCGGCGATGACGACGACCGCCGGCGATGCCTTCAAGGCGCGCCTGACGCACTTGGAATCCGCAAAGCTTGACCGTTTCGACCTGGGCGACGAAGCCGCAGCGCGACGCGCGGTGGCGATGGCCGAAGGCCAGCCCTATTCGGTCAGCAAGGTCGAGCGGAAGACCCAGAAGCGGAACCCTGCCCCGCCCTTCACCACCTCTACCCTGCAGCAGGAAGCCAGCCGCAAGCTGGGCATGGGCGCCAGCCGCACGATGAGCGTCGCCCAACGGCTTTACGAGGGGATCGAACTCGGTGGGGAAACCGTCGGCCTGATCACCTATATGCGAACCGACAGCACGGTATTGAGTGGCGAGGCCATCGGCGGATGCCGGCGCGCCATCCAGAACATCTTCGGCGCCCCCTATCTGCCCGACTCGCCTCGGGTCTACCGCACCAAGGCCAAGAACGCCCAGGAAGCGCACGAGGCGATCCGCCCGACCGACCTGTTCCGCCGGCCGGAGGATGTCGCCCGCTATCTCGACAAGGATCAACTCCGACTCTACGAACTGGTTTGGAAGCGGACCATGGCGTCCCAGATGGAGAGCGCGGTGATCGACCGCGTCGCCGTCGATATCGACTCCGCGAACGGGGCGGCAACGTTCCGCGCCAATGGGTCCGTCGTGAAGTTCGACGGTTTCCTGAAACTCTATTTCGAGGATGTCGACGACCGCGCCAGCGATAGCGGCGACGATGACGAGCGCCGGTTGCCGAACATGTCGGAAGGCGAAGCATCGACCCTGAAGGAAGTCATTCCGGAACAGCATTTCACCCAGCCCCCGCCGCGTTACACCGAAGCGAGCCTGGTGAAGAAGATGGAGGAATTGGGGATCGGTCGCCCGTCCACCTATGCCTCCATCCTGAAAGTGCTGCAGGACCGCAACTACGTTCAATTGGAAAGCAAGCGTTTCGTGCCGGAAGACCGTGGCAGACTGGTCACCGCCTTCCTGTCGAGCTTCTTCGACCGCTATTTCGAATACGGCTTCACAGCCGATCTGGAAGAGCAGTTGGACGACGTTTCCGGCGGCCGCCGCGATTGGCGGCAGGTCCTGCGGGAGTTCTGGGATAACTTCTACAAAATCGCCGAACACACCAAGGAACTGACCGGCGTCGAGGTCCGCGACACGATCGACCGGGTCCTCGGCCCCCACTTTTTCCCGACGGACGCGGCCGGCAGCACCGAAGCTGCCCGCGTTTGCCCGGCCTGCGACGGCGGCCGGTTGAGCCTGAACTTCGGGCGCCACGGCGCCTTCATCGCCTGCTCCAATTACCCGAACTGCCGCTATACGCGCCAATTGGGCGAAGACGGATCGGAAGACGGCGAAGAGGCGAACTATCCCAAAGTGCTGGGTCCTTTCCCCGAGACGGGCGAAGACGTCACCCTGCGCAAGGGGCCCTACGGGCTCTATGTTCAGGTCGGGGAGCAATTGCCGAAGGAAAAAGGCAAGAAAGCCCCGCCGAAACCGAAACGGGCGTCACTGCTGAAAGGCATGTCCGCGGCGGATGTGGATCTGGACCTCGCGCTGCGCTTGCTGGCGCTGCCGCGTGAAATCGGCCCGCATCCGGAGAGCGGCGCCATGATCACCGCCGGTGTCGGACGGTTCGGCCCGTTCTTGAAACACGGGACGGCCTATGTCTCCATCCCGCCGGACGACGACGTCTTGAGCATCGGCATGAACCGTGCCGTTGAAGTCATTGCGCAGGCTGGAGAAAAAGGAAAGGGTCGTGGCTCCCGATCGCTTGGTGAGCACCCCACTGACGGCAAGTCGATCACCCAGGGCGCCGGCCGGTTCGGTCCCTATGTGAAACATGGAAAGCTCTATGCTTCCATTCCGCGCGACGTGGAACCGGAAACCGTGACCCTGGAGGAAGCCGTCCGCTTGCTGGCTGAGAAAGCCGCGAAACAGGCGGCCAATGGCGGCCCCGTGAAAAAGGCCGGCGCAAAGAAAGCGGGTGCCAAAAAAGCGGGTGCCAAGAAAGCGGGTGCCAAGAAAGCTAAGGCAAAGAAGGCCAGCGCGAAGAAAGCCGGGAGCAAGAAGGCGGCGGCCAAGAAGTCTACCGCCGGAACGGATTGATCCACGGTGACCGACGACCAAAACAGGCTGCCGACCAAACAGGAAATCCTGGACTACATCAATGACAGCCCGACGCCGGTCGGCAAACGGGAAATCGCCCGCGCTTTCCAGATCAAGGGCGGCCAGCGGATCGCGTTAAAGGCCCTGCTGCGGGAACTGGAAGAAGAAGGCGCGATCGACAAGGGCCGCAAACGCAAGTTGGCGCCGAAGGGCGCCTTGCCCGAAGTGGCCGTCGTCACCGTCACCGACGCGAGCATCGACGGCGAGTTGTTCGCCAAGCCCGTCGGCCCGCATGCCGATATCGAAGCGGAAATCATCGTCGTCCCCGGTGGCCGCGCCACCGGGCTTCCGAAACCCGGCGACCGGGTGCTGGCGCGCCTGAAACGAATTGGCGAGAACCGGTACGAAGCACAGCCGATCCGCATTCTGCGCGCCGGGCCGGAGAATATCCTGGGGGCGGTCAGCCGGTCGGTTCATGGCTGGCAGGTGAAACCCACCGACCGCCGCATCGACCGGGAATACACTTTGGACTCCGTACCGCAAGAGGTCCGCGAAGGCGATCTGGTCCTGATCCGCCCCCTTCCCGCGCCAAGCTCCAAGCGTTTCGAGAACACCCGCCGGGAAGCGGAAATCGTGGAGCGCATCGGCAACCTTTCGGATCCTAAGGCCTTCAGCCTGATTGCGATCCACCAGAACGGCATACCTGTCGAATTTCCGGAGAAGGCGCTCGCCGAAACCGACAAGCTGAAGCCGGCGGAACTGGGCAAGCGAGAAGACCTGCGCGCGGTCCCCCTGGTCACCATCGACGGCGCGGACGCCCGCGACTTCGATGACGCGGTCTGGGCCGAGGCCGATGACGACAAGGCGAACGCAGGCGGCTTCAAGCTGATCGTGGCCATCGCCGACGTCGCCCACTATGTGAAGTCCGGCAGTGCGCTGGACAAGGCGGCGCGACTGCGCGGCAACTCGGTCTATTTCCCGGACCGAGTGGTGCCGATGTTGCCGGAGCGCCTGTCCAACGACCTGTGTTCCCTGCGTCCGAACGAGGACCGGGCCTGCATGGCCTGCCATATGGTGATCGACGCGGACGGACAATTGCTGCGCCACCGATTCACCCGGGCCCTGATGAAGTCCGCAGCCCGGCTGACCTATACGCAGGTCCAGGAAGCGATGGACGGTACGCCGGACGATACGACCGGAACCTTGATCGAACCGGTGCTGCAGCCGCTCTATGCGGCTTACCGCGCATTGCTGAAGGCCAGGGAGGTTCGCGGCACGCTTGAGCTCGACCTGCCGGAACGGCAAGTGAAGATCGGCGAGGACGGCAAGATCTCGGAAATCACCATCCGGCAGCGGTTCGACAGCCACAAGCTTATCGAGGAATTCATGATCTGCGCCAACGTGGCCGCGGCGGAAGCCCTGGAGGCGAAGCAGAGCCGCACGCAGATCCCTATCATGTACCGGGTTCACGAACCGCCGCCGATGGACAAGCTGGAAGCTCTGCGCGACAGCCTCGCCGTGCTCGGCTTCAAGCTGGCAAAGGGCGCCGTCATCAAGCCGCGGATGTTCACCGGCATCCTGTCCCAGGCCGAGCAGGCAGGCAAAGGCCCGCTGGTGTCCGACATCGTGCTGCGGTCCCAGTCACAGGCGGTCTATGCCGCCAACAACATGGGCCATTTCGGCCTCGCGTTGCGGCGCTACTGCCATTTCACCTCTCCCATCCGTCGTTATTCCGACGTCTTGGTCCACCGGGCGCTGATCAGCGACTACGGCCTTGGAGACGACGGCATCGGCGCGGAGGAGATCGAGAGTTTCGATGAAATCGCCCAAGCGATTTCCGGAACGGAACGCCGCGCCTCCACCGCCGAGCGGGAGGCGACGGAACGATACGTAACGGCCTATCTCAGCGACCGCGTCGGCGCGGAGTTCCCGGCCCGGATTTCCGGGGTCGCGCGGTTTGGTCTTTTCGTTGCCCTGGACGAGACGGGCGCCGACGGCCTTGTGCCGATCAGTACATTGTCACCTTGGGACCGTTACCACCACGACGAGGTCCATCACTGCCTGGTCGGCCGCGAACACGGCCTCGCCTTCACCTTGAGCGATCGAGTGACCGTGCGGTTGAAGGAAGCAAACGCGCTGACCGGCGGCCTCGTCTTCGAAGTGGTGGACGGCGGCAAACCCGCCCCGAAACAGGTCATGCGGAACATATCCAAGACCTCCTCCCGCGGTGGGGCATTCGGCAACTCCCGCGGCGGCAAGAGCGGCAAAGGCCCGGGAAGAGCCAAGAACCGCGCGCGCGGCAAAGCCAGGCGCTGACCTTACCGCCCGGCACGCGCCCTCCCCCTGAAACCGGCAATATCCCCACTTGCGTCCTCGGCGAAGCGGCGTCACCCTCCCCTTCGCCATCACGATGGGCCGATTGAGAGGCCGTCGCGGGGAAATGGCGGTGAGATAATGGGGAGATAGCGGGGAATTGCTGGGGCGGATGTTCTCACCTGACTTCAGAGGACTGAAACGGCTTTTGGCGGCGACCCTGGTCTCTGCCATAACTGCCTGTGCAGGCGGCGCGCAGACCACGGAAAACCAAAGCCCTTCCGTTTCGGCGGAAATGTTCCACGCCGTCCTGACCGCCATCGAGACCAATTACATCGACCGCCAGAACGTCGAAACGCTGACCTTGTCCGCTTTGGAAGCGATAAACGAAATCGACCCCGGGTTCACCGTCGATGCGGAGGAAGGAACCACCCTTCTGATCTACCAGGACAAGGAAGTGTTCCGGGCCGATATTCCGGCAGAGGACCGCATCGACCTCTGGGCCCTCCAGGCTGATCAAATCCTTACCGCCGCGCGTACAGTGTCCAAACCCTTGCGCGAAACCTCGGACGAAGACCTCTATGACGCCATGTTCGGATCCATGGTCGGCCTGTTGGACCGATACACGCGCTATGCCGGCGCGGACGAGGCGCAGTCCAACCGCGAGTCTCGGCAAGGCTTCGGCGGCATCGGTGTCTCCGTCGGCGCGCACCCGTTAGGGGCCCGTGTCCTTACCGTGACGCCGGGCCACCCGGCCCAGGCGGCGGGCATCCACGGCGGCGACATTATGGTTTCGATCGACGGTCGGACGCTTGCCGGCACGCCCCTGCGCCAAATCATCCGTCAGTTGCGCGGCCCCGTCGAAAAGCCCGTCGTCCTGGGGATCAGCCGCACCGGGCTGCAGACCCCGATCACGGTGACAGTCGGGCGGACGCATATCGTTCCCAACACGGTCTTCTTCACACCCAGAGGCAAAGCCGCGGTAATCCGCATCACCGCGTTCAACGACAGAACGCCGAAACGGGTTGCGGAAGCCGTCAGTGAATCCCAGGCGACCCTTGGGCCCGATATGATCGGTTTCATTCTGGATTTGCGGGGAAATCCCGGCGGATTGCTGGACAAGGCGATCGATGTCGCCGACCTGTTCCTGCACAGCGGCAGAATATCGAGGACGGACGGCCGCAATCCGCGCAGTTTCCAGGACTTCGTGGCCGAACCCGGCGACATATCCTTCGGAAAGCCGGTCGCCGTTCTGGTCGACGGCGCGACCGCATCGGCGGCGGAAGTCCTGGCGGCGGCGCTGCAGGATCAAGGCCGGGCCGTGCCGATCGGGGCGTCGACTTTCGGCAAAGGCACGGTTCAGACCGTGTTGGACATGCCGAATGGCGGCGAACTGATCCTGACTTGGGCGCGCCTGCTGGCGCCGAGCGGTTACGTCCTTCACGAAGCCGGCGTCATGCCGACGATATGCTCCCAAGGATCGGTACCGGCCGATTCGCTGCTGAAGCATGTCCTGCTCGTCGAACCGGCGACGACGATCCACAATCTGGCTCTGCGGCGGCGCATCGGTCCCAACGAACCTGCGGCCCGCGAACATGTCGCGACGCTGTGCCCCTGGCGGCCGGAGGACGGCCCCGACCGGGCCGTGGATACCGCGCTTCGCCTGCTGGAGAGCCCGGACCTGTACCAGACGGCAATTACCCTGGAATTGCCCCCCGCCTCGTGACAGGCTGTCGCCTCGCCCGCCGCCCCGGCGGGCCGAGCCACCATCGGAGCCCCATCGGGACCGACCGTGCGCGCGCCGTACGTCACCAGGCACTGGAGCCGAGCAATGCCCGTAACCCCCCGCGACGCGGCCAGCCTCGTTCTGTTGCGAGGAACACCCGACAAACCCGAAGTCCTGATGGGCCGCCGGAACGAAAGCCTCCGCTTCATGCCGGGCTATTATGTTTTTCCCGGCGGAACCGTCGACGATACAGACGACGCCGTTTCCCAAGGCCTGTCGTTGCATCCTGAAACCATGAAATGCCTGGCCCGTCACGCAGCACCCGCGCGTCAAGGCGCCCTCGTCTGGGCAGCCCTGCGGGAAGCGTGGGAGGAAGCGGAAATCTTTTTCGGGCAAGAGGATCTCGGCTGGAATGCTAATCCGAACCTTTGCGCGGCCGTGGCGGCCTATCGGGAAGCGGGGCTCGCGCCCGCCTCGGACCGGATGGCGTTCATCGCACGCGCGGTGACGCCACGGGAATCGCCCATGCGATTCGACAGCCGGTTCTTCCTGGCCGATGCCGGGCGGGACGGCGCCCACGTCTTCGGCGAAGCCCGCGCCACCGGAGAGTTGGAGGACGTCGCCTGGCACCGCGCGGAAATGGTCATAGCCACTTATCCCATGGCCAACATCACGCGGTTCGTGCTGTCGCGGGCGCTTGCCATCTGGTGTGCCGGATCCCCGGGCGGCGGTTCATTCGAACCGTCGGACCGACCAATCCCCTGCTTCAGCCAACGCAACAGCGCCTTCACGATGCGCGAAGACAAACCCGGCGATCCGCCGCAAATCGACCCTGAAGCGATAGAATGGCCCAACGACGTTTGACCCGATTGACCGCGTCTTGCCAAGGACACCGTCGTTCGGAGTATTCCTCCGCTTGACTTCACGGCACAAATACCTAAGTTGCGCGCCGGACTCATGAAATGCCGATACGCCGGTGGGCGGGCCGAACCCTTTCAAACGGAAGCGGCCGATTTCGGCATGGGCGATTGATTTTGAATGAACCTGGATGGGCGCGGCCCAAGCCGGGATGCGGAATGAAAGGGTTATCCCATGGCCAAACCGGCGACGTTACAGGTGAAGATGGTCAGCACCGCGGATACGGGCTTCTTCTATGTTACCAAGAAGAACCCCCGGAACCTGACGGAAAAGCTGGAACTCCGGAAATATGATCCGGTCGTTCGTAAGCATGTCGTCTTCAAGGAATCGAAGATGAAGTAAGACATTTCGCGAACAGCGAAGTCTTGCTTGAAGGGCCCCTCGCGGGGCCCTTTTGCTATTCCGGGTGCCGGTTCCGCAGAGCCCGCTTCCTTCCGTCCAAGGAAACGCCAAACCGTCATTGGAAAACCCACAAGACTCGTATTAGCCAACGAAAAAGCTATCCAAAATTGCAATTCCTGAATAAGTTCAATCAGATTCCGTTGAACTGTACTCAAGTATCAGTCCAAAGTTACACAGCCCCTCATTAGTTAAGACTATTTTCACCATTATTGTGGATATTTGCGTCCTGGCTTTTCTGTCCGGTGGATGCGGCGAACCGAGGACCGGTGCCGATCCGCACCACTAAAATACGATGTGAGGGTAGGCCAAATCCATGAGCGGATCGACGGCAATACGGTCTGTTTTCAGCCGCATCGCCCGTTGGTTCGGCGGTCCCGGAACAGTGGCCGCACTCCCCCATTTACAGCTGCCGTCGACCAACTTGGACGATTTGCGCGCCGTATTCGACAAGCTCGACCAAAGTGTCGCGATTGCGGATTATCAACGCCCCGACCTCCCATTGATCTATGTGAACGCCGCATTCACGCGCCTGACCGGGTTTAGCGCCGACGAAACGGAAGGGCGCCCTTGCGGATTCATGATGGGCGATGACCGCGATCAACCGGAATGGATCGATTTCAAACAGAAGATCAAACTAGGCTTGCCGGCATCGGCCGCCTTTCGGTGCCATCGCAAGGACGGCGGGAGTTTTCTGAACAGCGTTCAAGCCTCCGCCGTGAGGGATGCAGACGGGAACCTCCTCTACCTGATCGCCTTTCTGCAAGATGCAACGCGGCTCGGCGCCCGCGCGACACGTCCGGATTGGACGGAAGGCCGCGTTTCCAAGATCGTCGCCGGCGCCAATGTCATCCTTTACGAAGCCACAATTCCTGACCTGAACTTCACCTTCGTGTCCCCCTTCGCGGAATCCGTATTGGGTTTCGGTCTTGCCGAGTGGAGCATGCCCGGCTTTTGGGCGGACCATGTCCACCCCGAAGACCGCGACCGGGCCGTCGAGGAACATCGCAGAGCCGCGGTAAACGGGGTGGAGCACGAGTTCGACTACAGGATGGTGTCCCGTAGCGGCGCAACCGTATGGATGCGCCACCTGACAACCGTCGAAAATCGAACCGTTGCAGCGCCGACAAGCGCGGCTCATGAAACCGACACTCAAGAAAGTGCCGCACAGGACAGCACGCGGCAGGTTCGCGGCGTCATCGTCGACATCACCGAACAGAAAATCCTGGAAGACCGGTTCCGCCAGCGCGAGCATTGGAAATCCATGGTCCTGGAAAACGCGCCGGATGCAATTCTGACCGTCGGTTCCGCATTGCGTATCCAGTCCTTCAACGCTGCCGCGGAGAAGGTCTTCGGCTGGCCGCGGGATCAGATTATCGGCCAACCGTTGAATCTTCTGGTTCCCGAAGAACAGCGCAATACGCATACGGCCCTGGCCTTGGCATATATGAACAAGGATCAGAAAGTCGCCAAAACCATGGGGGACTGGCGCCTGCTGCAGGGGCGCCGGCGGGACGGCAGCCTGTTCCCGATCATGGTGCGCCTCGGCCATGCCGATATCGGATCACAATCGCTCGTTACGGCAATCGTCCGCGACATGACGGATATTGACCGGCGGAACCGGGAACTGAGCGAGTTATCGCAGCAGCTTACCATCCAGCTGGAATTGGCCGAGAATGCGAACAAAGCGAAGTCCCAGTTCCTCAGCACGATGAGCCATGAGTTGAGAACGCCGCTGAACGCGATCATCGGTTTCGCGGAACTGCTGGAAAGCGAAGCGTTCGGCCCGCTCGGCTCTCAACGCTATCAGCACTATGCCGGCGACATCAGGACCAGCGGCCAACACCTGCTGTCTATCATCAACGAAATTCTGGACCTGTCGCGGATCGAAGCCGGGCATGCCGATTTGTCGCTTGAACCGCTCAACGCCGCCGAAGCCGTATTGAATGCCATCGACGCCATCTCGCCGATGATCAGGAAATCCGGCTTGAGTGTGACCACGAACATCCCCGCCGATCTGCCACCGCTTCTGGCCGACCAGCGCTCGGTGCACCAAATTTTGCTGAACCTGCTGTCGAACGCGGCGAAATTCACGCCACCCGGCGGGAGGGTTGCCGTCTCCGCCAACTTGGCGCACGGGGGCGCGGCTATCGACATCGTGGTGGAAGACAACGGCCGGGGCATTCCCGCCCATATCCTGCCGACTCTGGGAACGCCGTTCCAGAAAGCGGGGTCCGCCCATGACGCATCCAACCCCGGCACCGGGCTGGGGCTGGCTATTTCCCTAGGTCTGGCGGAACAGATGAAGGGGACATTGAAAATGGACAGTGTCGAGGGTGAATGGACAAGGGTAACAGTCACCCTGCCCCGTGCGCCGGGCAGCGCGGCCGTCTAAAGCGATGGCGGGCGGCCTGCTACTCTGCCGCCACCTTCTCCGCCATCATGCACAGCAGTTCCCACATCATCGTAACACCGACTAGCGCTGTCGCGCCGGACGGGTCGAACGGCGGTGAAACCTCGACGACATCCGCCCCGACGATATCGAGGCCGCGCAGGGCCCGCAGCATCGTCTGTGCGTCACGGGTCGAATACCCGCCGATTTCAGGCGTGCCTGTCCCCGGCGTATAGACCGGATCGAGCCCATCCACGTCGAAACTGACATAGACCGGCCCGTCGCCGACAACCTGGCGGGCCAACTCGCCGACCTTTTCCGGGCCAAGATCGAAATACTCTTCGATCTCGACGACGCGGATGCCCTGCTCAAGCCCCCAATCCTTGTCCTCCGGCGTATAGAGGCCGCCGCGGATGCCGATCTGGATGGTCCTCTTCGGATCCAGCAAACCCTCTTCGATCGCACGGCGGAAGGGCGTGCCATGCGTGTATTCGAAATCGCCGAAATACCGGTCCCAGGTATCGGTATGGGCATCGAAATGAACCATGCCCAGCGGCCTGGACGTATCCGCGATGGCGCGCATGACCGGCAGGGTGATCAGGTGGTCGCCCCCGGCGGTCAGGGGCAGAATGCCCTTCGCATGGACGCCTTTGTAGAATTCTTCTACCCGTTTCAGCGTGTCCATCAGGTCCACCGGATTGACCGACGTGTCGCCAAGATCCGCGCAGTTGGCAAGTTCGTAGGGCCGGATGCCGGTCACATGGTGGACGTTCCGCATCAGGGTCGATTGATCGCGCATCTGGCGCGGGCCGTGACGGGCGCCGGCACGGTTGGTCGTACCGCCGTCCCACGGCACCCCGATGATGCCGATATCGACGGGGTCGGCCTCTTCAACCGGGACATAGGGCAGCCGCATGAATGTCGGGATGCCCGCAAACCGCGGCAAAACCGTTCCCGAAACCGGCCTGAATTTCTTGTCTTTGGCCATTTGCCCAAATCCCTTCGCGCGCTAAAAAATACCCATTACAGATTGCGGACCTTCTGCAGTTCCCAAGACCCACGGCACTTTTTGCCTTCGAAAGTGCCCTTGGCGGTCCGTTCCTCGAACTTGCCTACCGCCTCGCCGAAATCGAACCCTTTCCGGGACATTTCGCTGCCAAGAAGCGTTCCGTCCTCAGCGACGGTGCCGTCCATGTCGCCGGTACCGTCGGGCCAGCGCAACTCCGCATTCACATTGCCGCCCCGGATTTCCGCACGGATCGCGCCGCGCCGCGGACATTCCTTCAAACCGTAGGTGAACAGAACCCGTCCGGCCCAGATCCCGTCATAGGCTGAGGATGCTGAGGACAGCAGGCCGGCGGTGCTGCACCCCGCAAGCCCCGCGACGAGGGCCGCGGCAAGCACCGCGCGCGTCGCGCTGGAAACCAAATTCGGCGATACGGGCATCTTCGTCATGATAGGCATCCGATCCAAACTTCCACGTCAATTCCCGGGCCCCGGCAATCGACCTAGGCGGTCGGCGCCATCGGGGATCCGAAGTCGGGCGGCCGCGTCACCTGCCGCGGCGATGTCCACCGCCTTTGCCAGCCGGCGCGAAAGGATTTTTGCCTCGCCGCACCAACAGGCGCAAGGGTATGCCCGGCAAATTGAAGGTTTCCCGAAGACTGTTGATCAGATAGCGGTGATAACTGTCGGGCAGGGATTCCGGAACGGAGGCAAAGACGACGAAAGTCGGCGGGCGGGATTTCGCCTGCGTCATGTATCGCAGTTTCACACGCCGGCCATTGGCCAAGGGCGGCGGATGCGCCGCGACATTGTCGGCGAGCCATTGGTTCAACGCGCTGGTCGGAACCCGCGAGTTCCACAGGTCGTATACTTCGAAAGCGGAATCAAGAAGGGATTCGACCCGCTGCCCGCGTAAGGCGGAAACGGTAATCACCGGAATACCCTTCGCTTGCGGCAGGGAGCGCAGAATACGGTCGCGCAGCTTTTGCAACTGTTCCTCACGGTCGTCGACCGCATCCCATTTATTCGCCGCGATGATAAGCGCCCGGCCTTCTTCCAGCACCTGGCGCGCGATGGTCAGGTCCTGTTTTTCCAGCATGTCGGCGGCGTCCAGCAGCAGGACGACCACATGGGAGAACCGGATTGCGCGCAGGGTATCGGCGGCCGACAGGCGCTCGACCTTCTCACTCACCCGCGCCTTCTTGCGCAGACCGGCCGTGTCGACCAGTTCCATCGGACGGCCCTTCCAGGACCAATTGAGCGCGATGGAATCGCGGGTGATCCCGGCTTCCGGACCCGTCAGCAAACGTTCCGTGCCGAGCAACCGGTTGATCAGCGTCGACTTGCCCACATTCGGGCGTCCGACGATGGTCAGCTTCATCCGCCGCGGCGCGGCTTCCTTCGCGAAAGCGGCTTCGAGGGCTTCGGCGTCGATTTCTCCGTCCGCGGCCTCCGCCAGCAGCTTTTCGATCCGTTCGTCCAGTTCCTCTTCGCTCTCCGTCCCGTGCTCGTCGCCGCCGGTCCACAATTCCTTGGCCAAGCGGACAACGTCGTAAATGTCGCTCATACCTTCGCCGTGTTCGGCGGAAACCGGCACCGGCTCACCAAGACCTAGCTTGTAGGCTTCGTGTAGACCGGGTTGGCCCGCCCGCCCTTCGCATTTGTTGGCCAGCAGCGTTACCGGCGTGTTGGATTTCCGCAGCACACCCGCGAAATGTTCGTCGAGCGGCGTCACCCCGGCACGGGCGTCGATCAGGAAAAAGGCGAGGTCGGACTCTTCCAAGGCAAGGTCCGTCTGCCGGCGCATACGGGCTTCGAGGCTTTCGTCCGTCGCGTCCTCAAGCCCGGCCGTGTCGATGACGCGGAACCGAAGGTCGGCGATCTTGGCGTCCCCTTCCCGCCTGTCGCGGGTCACGCCCGGCGTATCGTCGACGATCGCCAACTTCTTGCCGACCAGACGGTTGAACAGCGTGGACTTGCCCACATTGGGGCGTCCGATGATTGCGACTGTAAATTCTGCCATTTTTTTATCGATAGGCCAGAAGGCTACCGTTCTCCGTTTGCACGAAGACGGTGCCGTTCACCACGATCGGCGGGACACGTATGGCCGAGCCGACGTCGATCTTGCCCAAGGCCTTTCCATCATAGGGCGATACCGCCCAAACTTCGCCCAGGTTGTTCGCCAATAACAAGCGGTCCCCCGCCAGAACCGGCCCGACCCAGGAAATCGGGTCCTGGCGGTCTTCGGGATCTTCCCAAATAGGCAGGCTTGATACCCACCTCACACGGCCGCCCCGACGCGTCAGGCACAACAGGTTGCCTTCCGTGGTGATGAAATAGACGAATTCACCGGCGATCCAAGGACTTTGCAAACCGCCCAACTGCTGGTCCCAGACCCGGCTGCCGGTTCGGGAGTCCAGCGCCACTGTCCGGCCCGCGTGACTGACCGCATAGACCACGCCGCGGTCGATGATCGGCAGTCCCCGGATATCCGCCAGCGTCGACAGGGTATCGACGCGGCGCACCGTTGTCAGCGTGTCTGACCAAAGCGCGCGCCCGGTGCCAAGCCGCAGGGCGAAAAGTTCACCCGACGAATAGGGAATGACAACCATATTGCCGTCGATCGCCGGGCTGGCCCCACCCAACAGACCCGCCGTTTCCGAGAACCCGCTATGGGTCCAGGCCTGTTCGCCCGTCGTTGCGTTGAAGGCGGTCGCCTGGTTGTCGATGGTGATCGCCACCACCGTATTGCTGCCCGCCGTCGGCGCGGCCCGCATCGGCCCGGGCAGGCTCGCCCGCCAAAGTTCCGTACCCTGCGCGGCGTCTATCGCGATCAACTGCGCAAACCCCGTGCTGGCGAACAGTTTCCCGTCGTCAAAGGCCAGGCCGCCGCCGAACGCTTCTTCGTCTTCTTCCGGCACTTCCGGATCAAAGGTCCAGACCGGCTGTCCGGTATCGACGCGCCAGGCGCGGATCGTGAAGTCCCGGTCCATGGTGAAGACAAGACCGTTCGCCGCAACGGGGCCGCTCAAGATGCGCTGATCGCCTTCCGAGCCCGCGCCGAAATCCTGGCTCCAGGCGCGCGACAACCCATCCGCGACCTGCAGATGATGCATCGCATGCGCGGCATTCCCGCCGGCTTGGGCCCAGGCGGAATTCAGGTATGGCGGCGGCAGAAGCACGTCCAGATCCGCGATCCGCGTATCGGGTTCGATGGCGCCGGACTCGATAATCACGGAAATCCTCTGTCCGGGAAGCGGCGGCGGCTCGGCATCGCCAAACCACTCCTCGGTCAAGCTGCAGCCGCCCAGCAAGCTGAGCGCCACGACGGCGCCCACCAAATGGCCGGCCCCAGACCGTTTCCTCAGGGACAGGTTCCAATGAGACATGTTCGGTTCGCCCCGCGCCTATTCCGGCAACGTTTGCAGAAGTTCCGCGGCGCGGGCGCGGGCCGCCGCCGGCGCTTCCAGGTCGTCCGCGATGGCCGTCAATTCCTGACGGGCGGCGGCCGGATCGTTCTTGCGCAGGTAGAGGCTGGCGATCAATTCGCGGGCCGAGGTGCGCCAAGGCTTACCGTCGGCGGCCAACGGCTTGATCCGGTCCATCAGGGATTGCGGGTCGGCGTCATCGGCCTGCTGCATCGCCATCAGGATCAGCGCCAGTTCCTGGTAGTATTCAGGAATACTCGTATCCGCGGCCAGCTTCTCGTAGATCGCGGCGGCGTTCTGATGATCGCCGGCCTGCACCAACAAAGCGGCCTGCTGCAGCGTTCCGACGATGCGATAGCCGGTATTCCCCTCATTCGAGAGCTGTCCAAGCTTGGCGGCTGCCTCCGCGAGGTTCTTTTGACCGGCTAGGTCGACCGCCTCCGCATACATCGCGGCAGCTTTTTCCCGCTGCTGCAGTTCGTAATACTGCCAGCCCTTGTATCCGCCGACGCCGCCCACCACGATGATGGCGACCGCGATCGCATAGCGACCGTATTTCGCCCATTGCTCCTTGAGCTTGTCCTGGCGAAGTTCCTCATCGATTTCACGAAAAATTTCCGACACGCTATGACCCCGTATCCACGGTAGAATTTCTGTTTTCAACTCGGACTTCGCCGCGGGCGCCCACCAGCAACCACGCATAAAAAAGATGCGCCGCCCATGCCCCGGCAGTCCAAGCGCTTTCTTTACGGTGTCGGACCCGATGCGGCAACCGTTCCCGCAAGAATGCGGGGCAAGAAAACCCCGATAGCCGGGCGAACCGGCGGCTGATCCCCCTGCACGACGGTATCGGCGCACCGGCCGCCGGTCAGGACCCGGTTTTACCGTCCCATGGCACGATTCATGCTTTCAAATTCGGGCTAGCTTTTTGCCGGAGAGGTCCATGCAGGTAGAACACCTATTCAACCACAGTGCCGACACGCAACAGCCGTATGCCGACCGCGTTACGCCACCTGTTCGGCGGCCTCGGGGCCGGCTGATCGGGGCGGCCCTGGCCATTCTTGCCCTGTCCGCCTGTGGCGGGGCGGAACCGGGGTTCCTGGCGCTGACGGCGGCGACCTCAACGATCGTCAATTCGGACAAGCTGCCGACCGACTTCATCGCCGATGCCGTGACCGGCCTGGACTGCAACTCCATCCGGCAGTCGGTTGACAAGGGACCGTTGTGCCGGGCGCCGGAACAGCGCGTCATCGAACGCCCCGTCTATTGCTACCGGACGCTGGGGACGATCAACTGCTACGATCAGCCGGACCCCTATCGCGATGGCGCGGAACAGGTCAGCGGCACGTTGCCCTGACCATTTCCTCAACCCGCGTTTCATCGTCCATCAGCCTGAAATTCGATGTCGTCCGGGCGCTCCTGCGTAAGATTTCCGTAACAAAGGGTCTTCCCTGCATTCTCTCTCGCGGTATACTCTTTTCTGCGCCGTTCAGAAGCGCTTTGCAGGCCCGGTGACAGGGCCGTCTCAATGGAAGGGGGATGTCTGTTGACGGCAAGCGAAGGAAAGAACGAGGAAAGTCGACAGTTCCGCGGCAGTGTTTGGGACGCTGCCGCATGAGCAACCTGATCGACCTTTCCGACTACCGTCGCCGCAACAAGAAACAGCGCATCAGGTTCGACCGCACGGAGTTGCGGACCCTTCTGAATGTCTATTCCATGCGCGTCGCCCAGGGCGAGTGGAAAGACTACGCCGTCGACCAGCACGGCCCCGTCGCCATTTTCTCCATCTTCCGGCATAGCTACGAAACGCCTGTCTTCGCGGTCGCCAAACGCACCTCGGGCAAGGGTTTCGAATATCTGGTCCTGAGCGGCCGGCGGATCCTGGCCAAATCGAAATCGCTCACCGATGTGCTGTCGATCTTCGACAAGCCACTGCATCTTGTCCCGCAGCACGGCTGAGGGAAATTTACTTTTAAAACAAATCACTAGCGCGAGTTTCGGATTCCATTTCCGAAGGCGCGATGCCGCGATTCCGGCCGTCCGCGCCGTATGTCCCCGCTCTGAAAGCGCTTTACAGGCCAATAATTGAACTCTATTAAAGAGAACAAATCGTGATCAAATGGAGCTCGCGATGGGACGCATCAAACATCAGGCCCTGGCCAAACGGGACGAAACGCTGACCGCGACGCGGATCGGGGATCTTCTGCCAAAGGGCATCGCCGTCTTCTGCTGGTGCAACCGCTGCGGCCATAACGCCGTCGTGGACAGCCAGCACCTGGCGGCGGAACTGGGTCCGGCCCTGCCGGTCCCGGATATCGGCGTCCATATGCGATGCAGCGGCTGTGGCTCGAAGGATGTCGCCACCCGCCCCGACTGGCCGTCCCTGGGCCAGGTCGCCAGACACAGTTGACGCAGCCTTTCAGAAAAGGCGTCTTGAAAGGGCCTCCCGCGTCGGGTTGAAAAACTGTGTCCGGCAAAAGAAATTTTTGATCTGGCCGGAATCGAATAAAAGCCGTTGAAAACTAGAAAGAAGCGCCGAATCATCCACAGACTTGTCCCCAGATATAGCGGCTATGTGGATAAAAAACCCCAGATAATGATATTGTCTGTCTCCACCTAGCTGTATATTGTTAACGTGGAGACAAAAAACACCATATATCGGGGTAACCCTAATATATAGTGGTGACAGGCGAACAAAGCCGTTTCCTTAGATACTAAAACCGTAGGGGTAGGCGTCATGGAATGGACCGACGAACGGGTCGAGACCCTCAAAGGGCTTTGGAAAAACGGATATACCGCGCGGCAGATCGCCGAACGGTTGGGTGGCGTGACGCGTAACGCGGTGATCGGCAAGGCGCATCGTCTGGGCCTGTCCTCCCGCCCGCAGCCGGTGAAGCGCGAAGAAGCGCCGATCGATTTCAGCAAGATGGCCCGCACCTGCCAATGGCCGATCGGTCATCCGGGCCAGGACGATTTCCGCTTTTGCGGTGAGACGGCCTCCGCCGGCAAGCCCTATTGCTCGACCCATTGCGCGGTCGCGTATCGCCGCAGCAGCGAAGAGTCGAGCAAGAAGAACGTCGCGTAACCAACGCGGCGACGGATAGGCGTCCAAACGGAATTCGCGGCGGCGCAAGGCCCCCTTAACAGGGACGCCGGCGCCGCCCTTTTCTTTGCCTGCCGCCTGCCGCAAGCTGACGCCGCGAAACAAGCAGCCCCAAACAGCGATCTTGAGCGGAATGACCGAACCGACCGCCCCCTTCTACCTGTCCGGCGCCGACGACCATCTGCTCGGCAACCTTTTCATGCTGCTCGACGCAGCGCAGGCGATCGACCCGGCGGCCGAAATCAAAATCTGCGATTTCGGTTTTAGCACACCGGTGAAGCGTTTCCTGGAGGCGATCGGCGTGCTGCTGCCAAAACCGGCATTCCTGGCGAAATACGATCACCCCTGGTACGCGAAGGCCGCGATGGGCGACTACCTGCCGCAAGACCGGATGGCCGCGCGCGGATTCGTCTGGATCGATGCGGATATCATCCCGCTGCGCCCCTTCGCCGCCGATGTCACCACGCTTGCCGACGAGATGCGCGCAACCGGTCAAAGCGCCGCGCTCTGCCCCGACGATGTGGGCTGCAGTCTGCAGTCCTTCATCGATCAATGGCGCGCGCGGGACCGCGACATCGAACCTTTTGCTAAGCAGATCAAGGAGTTCGGCGTCGACCCTGAATCTCCTTATCTCAACACGGGATTCCTGATCTGCGTCGATGCGGGGCTGGCGCATGCCTGGCGCGACCTCGTCCTGAAACAGCATGTTTGGCTGCTTTTCGAGCAGAACAGCTTCAATACGCTGGCCCATGCTGCGCCAGACAAGATCCGCCAATTGGATACGGCCGAATGGAACGCCCACGGCGCGCTGCTGGACACGGCCGTCGCAGACGGGTCCGGCAAGACCCGGTTCGCCCACGCCACCTCGGCAGGGGACCGCCATGTGGACGGCGAATTGAACCTGGGTGTCGGCGGCAAGTCCCGGCGGATGAACCTGAAGCTTTTCCTGCGGGAAGATCTGCGCCAGCGCCAGTTGGCCCATCTTGATCGGTTCATGACCGGCCATGCCGACCTGCTCACGGAATGCGGCGTCCTTACCTGAGGCGCGGGAACGGCCGAAACGTATACACGGGGACGGGGGTAACGACATGAAGGTTTTGGTGCTGGGCGCGACCGGGTCCATAGGAACGGCGGTGGCGCGGGACATTGCCGGCCACGGCCACGACGTCTTGGCGCTGTGCCGGTCCGACGCCTCCGAGGCGACGCTGAAAGGCTTGGGCTACGCAACCCTGCGCGGCGATCTGCGCCGGCCGGCGGACTGGGCCGGCATCGTCCGCGACGTCGACGCCGTCATCCATGTGGCCGTGACCTTCACCGACGATATGGGCGCGGTGGACCGGGACCTGATCGACGCCCTGATCGATGCGGCGCCGCCCGCCGAGGGGTCAGCCCCGGCCATCCGTTTCCTCTATACCGGCGGCTGCTGGCTGTATGGCGCAACGGGTGACGCGGTCGCGACAGAGGAAAACCCGTTCAACCCGATCCCGTCCTTCGCCTGGATGGTGGAAAACGCGGAACGGCTGATCGAATCCGGCAGGTTCTCGACCGCCGTCATTCACCCGGCCATGGTTTACCATCGCGACGGCGGCGTCTTCACGCGCTTCCTGGAGAAGGCCAAGGCCAGCGAGCCCATGGAGGTCTGGGGCGGGCCGGACACGCGATGGCCGCTGATCCATCGGGACGACCTGGCCGCGGCCTACCGCCTGCTGCTGGAAAACCGGGACCTGCACGGCTCCTTCAACGCCGGCGCCCAGACCGGCGTGCCGGTCCGCGATATCGTGGCGGCCATCGCCGCACATCACGGCAGCCCGAAGGAATTCGTTATCCGAACCCGGGAAGCGCTGGTCGCAGAACACGGCGATTGGGCGGAAGGCCCCACCCTGGACCAGCAGATGGCGTCGGAGAAACTGCGGCGCGCCTGCAACTGGCGTCCGCGGTACGGGGCGTTCGAAACGTCGGATCTCTTCGCCTAGATCTCCCCGGCGCCGCGCAGATAATCCTCGAAATAGGCGATCGTGCTGGTCAGGCCTTCCTTGAGCGGCGTGGATGGCTGCCAGTCGAGCAAACCTTTGGCCTTGCCGATATCGGGGCAGCGCCGGACCGGATCGTTTTGAGGCAGGGGAAGGTTCACCAGCTGCGACGTCGACCCGACCATGTCGATGACGATCCGCGCCAGTTCTCCGATCGTGATTTCCTGCGGGTTGCCCAGATTGACCGGGCCTTCCACTTGATCGGCCTCCATTAGGGAGATTATGCCGCGCACCAGATCGGTGACGTAGCAGAAGGACCGCGTCTGCCCCCCGTCCCCATAGATCGTGATCGGCTGGTTCCGCAGCGCCTGGATGATGAAGTTCGACACAACCCGCCCGTCGTCGGGATGCATGTTCGGGCCGTAGGTGTTGAAAATCCGCGCGACGCGGACGTCCAGCCCATGCTGGCGCTGATAGTCGAAGCACAGTGTCTCGGCGCAGCGTTTGCCCTCGTCGTAACAGGCGCGCGGCCCGATGGAGGTGACGTTGCCGGTATAGTCTTCCGGCTGGGGATGCACTTCCGGGTCGCCATAGACCTCGCTGGTGGATGCCTGAAAGAACCGCGCACCAACCCGTTTCGACAGGCCCAGCATGTTGATCGCGCCGATGACGCTGGTCTTCGTCGTCTGCACGGGGTCGCGCTGATAGTGGATCGGAGAGGCCGGACAGGCGAGGTTGTAGACCTCATCACTTTCCAAATAGAGCGGAAAAGTTATGTCGTGGCGCAGGACCTCGAAACGCGGATCGTCCAGCAAATCGGCGATCAGCGCCCGGCGGCCGGTATAGTAGTTGTCGACGCAGACGACCTCGTCCCCGCGGGCCAGAAGGTGTTTGCAAAGATGGGAGCCGAGGAACCCCGCCCCGCCGGTCACCAAAACGCGCCGCGCGGTGGGCGACAGGCGCGGTCTTTCCGCTTTCTGCGCAGGTGACATGCCGTTGCCTTCCGTGAAACCGATGACAGTCACAAACTGTAATCAGATTCCGGGTACGCCCGCCACGCCTCAATAGCGCACGCGCTGTTCACAAACGGATCAACCCGACGCCGACGACAATCGCGGCGGCAGAGATCCAGCGCATACGGTGGACCGGTTCATGCAGCGCGAAGGCGGCGATCAGGACGGCGAAGAAGATGCTCGATTCACGCAAGGCCGCGACCAGCGCGATCGGCGCATGCAGGAAGGCCCAGACGGTGATCCAATAGGCTGCAAGCGACATCGCCCCGGCGATCACGCTCTTGCGCCATTCCCGCTGCATTGCCGACAGGATGGACGGCGCGGGGCCGCGCGACGACCGCAGCGCCTTGCACAGCAAGGTCCATAGGATCATGCCCAAACCTTCCAGCAGGGTGAGCCACAGAATATAGCCCGAAGACGCGCCTGCGGCCCGAACGCCCATGCCGTCAACCAGCGTATAGGAGGCGATGAAGACGGAGGTGCCCAAGGCATAGAACAGGGCCGAGCCCCCGGCCCGCCCGTCCTTGTCGCCGCGCAGCGCCATGATCAGGATTCCGGTGGAAATGGCCAAGATCGCGATCAATTGCATGTCGCTGAACACAGCCCCGAGGAAGACCACGGAGATTCCCGCCACCAATAGCGGCGCGGTCCCGCGCGCCAAGGGATAGGCCAAGCTCAAATCCGCATGGGCATAGGCCTGCGACAGGAAAATCATGTATCCGCAATGGAGCACCGCGGACCCCGCAATCCAGCCCCAGGCGGCAGTATCTGGCTGCACGGCGAAAGGCAGCAGCGGTAGGGCAATGCCGGCCTGAGCGAGGGTGATCAGGAGCACCGCGGTTGCGCGGTCCATACCGAGTTTGAGGACGGAATTCCAACCGGCATGCAGCATGGCCGCCGCGAGAACGGCGAGGAAGACGGAAATTTCCATCGTTTTTTGAGAATCCAAAGAAGGGGTGAAACAAGGAACAGGGGTCTCAGGCATTCTTATTCTTGTGATATTATGTCTTTTCTCATTCAATATTTCTTAAGTAAAACGATGTTTTCAGACATTATATGTGAGTTTTAAGAACATAGGAGCGCGATCATGAAACGCGGCGCCCTTCCCCTCAACGCCCTGCGCGCCTTCGAAGCCACCGCCCGGCACGGGAAAATGACCTTGGCAGCAGACGAGTTGGGGGTGACCTATGGCGCGATTAGCCGTCAGGTCAGGTCCCTGGAGCATGCGCTGGGGGTCACACTGTTCGAAGGTCCCCGCAATCGCCTGCGCCCGACCGACGCCGCAACGGACCTGCTGCCCAGCCTGACCGACGCCTTTGACAGAATAGAGGACGCGGTCAACCGCGTGACCGGGCAGGAAAAACGGCTGCTGGACGTTTCCTGTTTTGGAACCTTCGTGCTGCGCTGGCTGATCCCCAGGCTGTTCGATTTCCACAGCCGGCATCCATCGATTGAAATTCGGCTGACCTCGGAAGATATCCCGGTCGACTTCCGCCGCCACAAGATGGATGTCGCCATCCGGTCGGACGACGGCGCGGCTGGGAATTGGGAGGGATATTTGATGACGCCGATCGCGGAAGACTTCGTCGGCCCTGTCTTAAGCCCGTCTTTGATGCCGGAAGGGGGCCTCCCCTCGCCCGCCGCGTTGGCCGGGCTGCCGATCCTGCATACCAAGACCCGCACCGACGCGTGGCCGAACTGGTGTGCGGCGACCGGCGCATCGCTGCCCTCGGGCGGGCAATACTACGAACATTTCTACTTCCTGCTCGAAGCGGCGACGGCGGGGCTTGGGGTCGGCATCACACCACAGATCCTGGTGGAGGACGACCTCAAGGCAGGACGGCTGGTCGCACCGTTCGGCTTCGTCCCCAGTGGCCTTCGATACGTCGCGCTGACACCGGCGGAACCCTCCAAGGATTGCACCGCCTTCGTGTCCTGGCTTCGGCAGGCGGTGATGTAAGCCGCCCTTTCACGGTCATGTCGGCACCGTCTTATTTCAGCAACGACTAATTAACCATTCGGATGATAGGTATTTCTCCGCCGTCTCGCCAAGGGGTGCCGACAACCGTGAAACCGAAACAGTGGGACATATCATGACGCCGAAGCAAATCGAACTTGTCCAATCCAGCTTTCAGAAAGTCTTGCCGATTGCCGACACCGCGGCCGACATCTTTTATGCCCGGCTGTTCGAGATCGCGCCCGCCGTCCGGCCGCTGTTCCCGACGGATATGAGCGAACAGAAGAAGAAGCTGTTGAAGCTTCTCGCCATGGCGGTCAACGGACTGAACCGCGTCGACGAAGTCGTCCCGGCCCTGCAGGCCTGCGGCGCGCGGCACAACGGTTACAATGTGAAACTGGAACAATACGACACCGTCGGCGCAGCCCTGCTCTATACGCTGGGGAAAGGCCTCGGCGATGACTTCACGCCCGAGGTCGCGGAAGCCTGGACCGAGTGCTACGGCCTTGTCGCCGGCGTGATGAAGGATGCCCAGGTCAAGGCGGCTGCCTAATCCGCGCTCAATCAATTTGAACCCATCAAGGGGAGATGCCGGGCCTTGTCGTGCCCGGCGTTTCACTTTGGACCGCACCCGCTCTTTTCTGCCCTGGGCGGTCGTGTATTCTCTTTCATCAAAGACTGAAAATCACCGACATCGACAGGGGCAGGAACAGGGCGCATGGCCATTCTTCTCGGCGCAATCGCGGACGATTTCACGGGCGCGAGCGACCTAGCGAACACGCTGGTAAAATCCGGCATGCGGACGGTTCAGACCATCGGTATTCCGCCGGACAGCTTGGATCTTGGGGATGCCGACGCGGTTGTCGTCGCCCTGAAGAGCCGCAGCATCCCCGCATCGGACGCGATCGAACAATCGCTCGCCGCCTATCGCTGGCTGGCTGACCGGGGCACGCGGCAGGTGTTCTTCAAATACTGCTCCACCTTCGATTCCACCGACGACGGGAATATCGGTCCTGTCGGTGACGCGCTGTTGGATGCGACGGGCGGCAATCTGACCATTTACTGTCCCGCCTTCCCTGAGAACGGTCGTCAGATATTCAACGGCTACCTCTTCGTCGGCGATGTGCTGCTGTCGGAATCCAGCATGCGAAACCATCCGCTGACGCCGATGACCGATCCCAATCTGGTTCGCGTCCTTTCCCGGCAGACACCGAACGCAGTTGGACTGGTGAACCAATTGACCGTCGACAAGGGCGCGGCCGCCATCGGCGACGCTTTAGGCGCGCTGCGGGACGGCGGCGTCCGGCACGCCATCGTCGATGCCGCCCGCGACCGGGACCTGATCGAAATCGGTCATGCCTGTAAGGATTTGAAACTGGTGACCGGCGGATCAGGCGTCGCCATGGGTTTGCCTGACAATTTCCGCGACGCAGGCCTGTTGGCGCGGGACCAGGTCGCCGACGCGTTGCCGAAAACCGGCGGCGCCGCCGTTATCCTCAGCGGCTCATGTTCCGAAGCGACTCGCGGCCAAGTCGCCTATATGGACGGCCGCGTGCCCTTATGGCGGATCGACGCCGACGCCGCGGTGGAAAAAGGGATGGCATTGGCCGACGACATCCTGTCCTGGGCCGCCCCGCAACTGGGCGACACGCCGGTCATGGTCTCCGCAACCGCGACGCCGGAAGCCGTCAAGACCTTGCAGGACCGGATCGGACGGAACGAGGCCGGGGAATTGATGGAAGGCATTCTGGCCCGCGTCGCCGCAGGCCTGCATGCGCAGGGTGCGCGGCGGATCGTTTCGGCCGGCGGGGAAACCTCCGGCGCGGTCGTTAAGGCACTCAACGTCGCGGCCTTGCGGATCGGCCCGCAGATCGACCCCGGTGTGCCTTGGACAGCCAGCGTAGAAGCGGACCCAAGCGCGTTGGCCATGAAATCCGGCAATTTCGGCTCGCCGGATTTCTTCGAGAAAGCCTTCAAGGTCCTCGCCAAGGCCGCCCCATGAGCCGTGACGAGCAGACCTTGCGTGAGGAGATATGCAATCTGGGCCGGTCCATGTTCGACCGGCGCCTGACCCCGGGGTCATCCGGCAATATCAGTGCCCGGCTGGACGACGGCTGGCTGATGACGCCGACCGGATCGATGCTGGGCGAGTTGGAACCGGAGAAACTGGCCAAGATCGCGCCGGACGGCGCTCATCTCTCGGGCGGCAAGCCGACGAAGGAGACATTCCTGCATATGGCGGTCTATGACGTCCGACCGCAGACCGAGGCGATTGTGCATCTCCATTCTTCCTATGCGGTCGCTCTGTCCGTCCTGGAAGAAACGGACCCGGAAGACGCCCTGCCGCCGATCACCGCTTATTACGTGATGCGTATCGGCAAGCTGCCGATGGTTCCCTATTTTCCGCCCGGCGACAAAGGCCTGGCCGATGCCATGCGGCCGATCTTCAAGGATCACAAGGCCTGCCTGCTCGCCAATCACGGCCCGGTCGTTGCGGACAAGAGCCTGCGCGACGCCGTCGGCGCGATGGAGGAGTTGGAGGAAACCGCCAAGCTGCACCTGATGCTGCGCGGCATTCCCGTTCGCACCCTGACGCCGAAGCAAGTCGCCGAATTGCGGGAACGTTACCCGATCTGATCCGCCCACCGGTTGAAACTTGCCGGTCAAAACCCGAAAGGAAAGAGCATGGTCAAGCTCGCCGCCAATCTCAGCATGATGTTCAATGAAGTGCCCTTCCTGGATCGGTTCTCGGAAGCGTCGGCCTGCGGGTTCAAAGCGGTCGAATACCTTTTCCCCTACGACTTCACGCCCGAAGATGTCGCCGAACGGCTGAACGCCGCGGGCCTGAAGCAGGCGTTGTTCAACCTGCCGCCCGGCGACTGGGAAAAAGGCGAGCGCGGCCTCTCCTCCCTCCCCGGCAGGGAGGAGGAATTCATGGCCAGCCTGGAAAAGGCGCTGACCTACGCCAAAGCGTTGAACTGCCCGCGCGTCCATGTGATGGCCGGCATGCGTCAACATGGCGCGAACACCGAAACCTATGTGGCGAACCTCAAGAAAGCCGCCCGGCGCGCGGCCCAGGACGGCGTCGATCTGTGCATCGAACCGATCAACCAAAGGGACATTCCCGGGTTTTTCCTTGCATCGACCGGTCAGGCCATAGAAGTTCTGGACGCGGTCGATGAACCGAATATCGCGCTCCAATTAGATCTGTATCATCTGCAGATAAGCGAGGGGGACCTCGCCATGCGCACACGCGCATTGATCGACCGCGTGGGGCATATTCAAATTGCGGGAAATCCGGATCGTCATGAACCCGACATAGGGGAAGTGCATTATCCATTCCTGTTCGACCTGCTGGACGAAATTGGCTACCAGGGCTGGATCGGTTGCGAATACCGGCCCAAGGGCGAGACGAAGGCGGGGTTGGGCTGGGCGGCCGACTATGGAGTGTCGGCTTGATCCGATTTCCGGGAAAGAAAAGGACGTAAGTGGAGTATTCTATGAAGAAGGAATTGGCCAAGGCCGGTGACCTTGCCCAGCAACAGCTGGGCGACCGCATCAAGGTCGCGCGCAAATCCGCCAACCTGACGGCGGAGGATTTCGCCAAACGCATGGGCGTCACGTCGAAGACCGTGCGCGGCTGGGAAAAAGCACGCCGCGTCCCCCGCGCGAACCAGATCGTCATGATGGCCGGCATGTTGAACGTGACGGCCCGTTGGCTGCTGGAAGGTCACGAGCAGGAATTCATGGAATCCGACAGCGAGGAAGCCCTCGTGCGCGGCAAACTCGCCGCCGCCAAGCAGAAGGTTGCGGAATTGACCGAAATCCTGATCGACCTCGAAAAGCGGCTGGAGGTCGACTGACCGCCGCCCCGAACGCGGCAAACGCCCTTCGGGACCGGACGATGCAAACCGAACCATGGTGGTTCAATGAAGGGCTGGCCCCGGCTTCCCTCGCCGGAATTCGACATCGACCCGGAATGCGGGCCTCGTTCCAACCGGTTCAACGACGGTTATGCGTCGCCCGCCGGCGCCGCGGCTGAGTCCGAAACCGTCTTCCTGGGCGGCATCGGCGCACCCGATATTTGGCGCGGCCGGACCGATTTCGCCATCGGGGAAACCGGGTTCGGCCTGGGCCTGAATTTCCTGATCACATGGGCAAGGTGGCGGGAATCCGCCCCGCCCGGCGCGCGCCTCCACTATGCCGGCGTGGAGGGATACCCCCTCGACAGCGCCTCCCTCACCCGCGCGCTCGCCCTCTATCGGGACGTACCGGGCCTCCCCCCTTTGATCGATGAACTCTGCCGCCACTTCCCCATCCGCCATGCGGGTTTCCACCGGCTCGCCCTGGACGGCGGACGGGTCCACTTGACCCTGCTTTTCGGGCTGGCCGACGACATGCTTGCCCAACTGGTGGGGAAAATGGACGCCTGGTATCTGGACGGTTTCGCGCCGGACCGGAACCCGGACATATGGTCCCCCGACATCTTCCACGCCATTGCGCGTCACACCCGCACCGGCGGCGGCGTCGCCACCTATACCGCCGCAAGCCGCGTGCGGCGCGGATTGGAACAAGCCGGATTTTCCATGCAGCGGCGGCCGGGCTACGCACATAAGCGCGAACGGTTGACCGGGGTACTCGACGCGCCACCCGCCACGCCTACCGCAACACCTGGACCAACGGCGCCCTGGTTCCAATTGCCGGACCCGGCCGCTGACCCGGGCGAAATCGCCATCATCGGCGGTGGGATCGCGGCCGCCTGCTGCTGGCATGCCCTGAAGGCGCGCGGCATCCCTACCCGCCTGTTCGACCGCCAAGGCCGGGATGGCGGGATGGGCGCGAACCCGGCGGCGATGATCGCCCCGAAACTGCCGGTCGCCCCCAGCCTGCCGGGGCGGTTGAACGCCCTGACCTTCCTGCGCGCGCTTACCTTCTATCAGGCGCTGGGGGAACAGGTCTGGCATACCCCGCGCGGCGTATTCCAAGCCCCCGTCAGCGAGGAGGAGGCCGAACGCCAAACGCGTCTGGTCGCCCGTCTTGGCTGGCCCGGTGATCTTTTGACGGCCGGCACCGTTGCCGGCAGACACGCCCTGTCCTTCCCGTCATCCGGCTGCCTCGACCCAAAGGCGGTCACCGAAGCCATAAGCGCGCCGGTATCTGTCGCTGATGTTCAAGGCCTCGACGCCGCTGACGGCGGGTGGCGGCTGCTCGACCCGGACGGCAGGGCGATTTGGGCGGGCAAGACCGTGATTACCGCGGCCGGCGGATGGACGGCGCGGCTGTTGCAGGCGCCCTGGCTCGGCATCCGCCCCACCCGGGGACAAGTGAGTTGGTTGACCGGCGACGCAGAACCGGTTGGCTTGCCGAAACAAGGGATCGGCTTCGGCGGTTACCTGACCCCGCCCCTTGCCCTGCCCGACGGCAGGCGCGGCCGCGTCTTGGGGTCGAGCTTCGATGCTTGGCGCGACCCGGAAGGCGATACGGGATGGACCGACTGGTCGGCGGCGGATCACGCGCGCTATGCGGCGGAATTCGCCGCGTGCTTCGACACGGACCCGCCACCGGCGGTAACGGGCTGGACCGGGATCCGTGCGATGACAGTGGACCGCCTGCCCGTCACTGGCCCGGTCCCGGACCTGGATGCCTATGGATCGGACTATCCCGACTTGCATCACGGGAAACATTGGGTGGATTACCCACCCGCCCGCTACCGGGAAGGATTGTATGTGCTGTCCGGGTTTGGCGCGCGCGGGTATCAGTTTGCACCGCTGATGGCGGAACTGCTGGCCGACATGATCGCCGGAACGCCCCTGCCGCTGGAGCGGGATTTGGTGGAGGCCGTGCATCCGGCGCGATTCCTGGTCCGTGACCTCAAACGAGGAAAAACCTGAATCGCGCCGAGAGCACCGTCGAATAGTCTATTTCCGAATAGCGAGCGCCTTGTCCCGCGTCCCACTGAGCGTGGCGGTGGGGGTGAGTGCCTCCGGATCGGTGCGAACTTCTATCAAGGCCGGCTTGCCGCTGGCGATGGCACGGTCGAGCGCGGCTTCGAAATCCTCCGTTCGCTCCACCACTTCACCATGCGCGCCGCAGGCCTCCGCCCATTTCGCAAAATCCGGATTGCCCAACGCCGTGCCGGATTCCCGGGACGGGTATTCCCGTTCCTGATGCATCCGGATGGTGCCGTACATGGCATTGTTGGCGACGATATAGAGGACCGGCAGGTTGTACTGAACAGCCGTCGCCATTTCCTGCCCCGTCATCTGGAAGCAGCCGTCGCCGGCGAACACCACGACCGGGCTTTCCGGGTGGACCAGCTTGGCGGCGATGCCTGCCGGCGGACCATAGCCCATCGACCCACTGGTCGGCGCAAGGCAGGTCCGGTATTTCCGGTATCGGCGGAAACGGTGGATCCAGACAGTGTAGTTCCCGGCGCCGTTGCAATAGATCGCATCCGGCCCGAGTTTTTCGTCCAGCGTGCGAACAACGGTGCCGAAATTCACCGCGCCTGGCACCTCGGTCGGTTCGGAAAAGGCGAGATAGCCGTCATGCAGGTCCTTGACCTCCGCACTCCAAACCGGCGTTTGGCGCAACTGATACAGCCGTGCCGCCGCACGCGCAAAAGCCTTCATGCCCGACACGATACCGAGATCCGCGTCGTAGACCCTGTTGATTTCCGCCGCGTCCGGATAGACATGGACCAGTTTCTGTTTCGGCCGGGGAATATCGATCAGCGAATAACCGCCGGTCGTCATCTCGCCCAGCCGCGCGCCGACCACGATCAGCACGTCCGCTTCCTTGATCCGTTTGGACAGGGCGGGGTCGATGCCAATCCCGACATGGCCGGCATAGTTCGGATGCAGGTTGTCGAAATAGTCCTGACAACGGAAAGACGCCCCGACCGGCAGGTGCATGCTTTCGGCGAAGCTCATAATGTCGGCACAGGCTTCCGCCGACCAATCGCCGCCGCCAACAACCACGAAGGGTTTCTGTGCTTCCATCAGCATCATGCGCAACTGCGCCATCTGATTGTCGCCGGGATGCGCCTCGACCTGTGTATAGCCGCCCAAGTCCAAAGCCTCGGCGGTCTCGGTCAGCATGTCTTCCGGCAGGCTCAGCACCACCGGGCCCGGCCGGCCGGAAACGGCAGTATTGAAGGCGCGGTTCATGTATTCGGGGATACGCGCGGGATCGTCGATCTCGGCCACCCATTTCGCCATCTGGCCAAACATCCGGCGATAGTCGATTTCCTGAAAGGCTTCCCGTTCAACCATATCGCGGCCGACTTGACCGATCAGCAGGATCATCGGGGTCGAATCCTGAAAGGCAACATGCACGCCGGACGACGCGTTGGTCGCCCCCGGCCCGCGCGTCACGACGGCGACCCCCGGCTTGCCGGTCAGCTTGCCATAGGCATCCGCCATCATCGTGGCGCCACCCTCATGCCGTGCGTTGATGAACTGGATCTCCGGCGTGTCGTGAAGGGCATCCAGCACTGCCAGGTAGCTTTCCCCCGGCACGCCGAACATGAACTCCACCCCGTGCCCCTTCAGCGCATCGACCATGATGCGCCCGCCATTGCGTAGATTAGACCCGTCGGCCATTCGGTACTCTCCCTCGATCCAGGCGGTTTGCGCACGGAACCGCCGCGCCGTCCCGCCCGTGCTGTTTTGTGTGCGTCAGGTCAGGTTCTCGAAATTGAAGAACGCCTTGCGCCAAGCGGTGACGGTCACAGTCTCAAACAAACCGGCCTTGTTGAAGGGATCGTTTTCGGCGAAATCGCGGGCGACGGCTTCGTCATCGGTATCGATGATCAGGACGGAGCCGCAGGGATTACCCTCCGCATCCATCACCGCCCCACCGGCCAGGATGATGTCCTTCTTGCTGTCCAGATAGGTGAGATGCGTCCCACGGGTGTCCAAACGCGTTTGTAGATGACCGGGTTTGTCGGCGCATTGAATAAGCATTGGCATGGAAACGTGCTCCTCCAGCAGAGTTCAGGGCATGGCTTGGCCGGCAATGCCGGTCGTCCTTGCCTACCGCCAATCACAGCCCCAAGCAACGCCCGCCGCGGACAAACATCTTGTACCGTGGTGACGCTAAGCAAGCCCATTGCGTCGATCAGGCGCCCTCGACGATCGGACCGGGGGGATGTTCCCGGTCGGCCCATAAGCTGATCGCGAGCGCCAGGATCCCGAGCACGGCGAACCCGCCCACCATGGGCAGGACGGTATCGTCGAACATATACCCGACAACCGCGGCCGGCGGGATAGCCACCATGGTCGAAACCGATCCAACGAAAGCCGCGGCGATCCCGGCGATCGCGCCCATCGGCTCCATGGCGCAGGCGTTCAGATTGCCGAACAACATGCCCATGCAGAAGAAGGTAAGGATCAGATAAATCTCGAAAACCGCGAGCGGCGGCACACCGCCGACGGACGCCGCATAGGCGCCGAAGGCGAGCGCCAGGCCGATCGTGGTGATCAACGCCGTCCGGACCAACCGGCGCATGCCGTATTTCATCACGATCCGGCCGTTGATCACGCCGGCCACCCCGATGGCAAGCGCCGGTATACCAAAGAACACGGCAAACATGTCCCCCACGCCGTAGATCCCTTGAAAAACGGGTTGCGAGGAGACGAGGTAGCCTTGGAACGATCCGAAGACCATCCCCGCGCACATGGTGTATCCGAAGGTAACCCTGTTGGACGCCGCCAGCCGGAACCCCTCCATGATGGGCGCGATGGAGAACGCCCGGCGGCGCTCCACCGGCAGTGTTTCACGCTGGCGCAGGAAGAACCACGTCGTCGAGGTCAACGAAACCGCAAGAAACATCACGAAGATCATGTGCCATTCGGCGACCCAGAGGATTCCCTGCCCGATGAACGGCGCGATCACCGGCACCAGGATGAAAATCGACATGATGAAGGAACTGACCCGCGCCATCATGCGCCCTTCGAAACGGTCCCGCACGATCGCCATGATGACGATACGGTTCCCTGCCGCGCCCAGGCCCTGAAGCACCCGTCCGACCAACATGACGGCAAAACTGTCGCTGAAGATGGAAAGCAGGCAGCCGGTGATGAATATCGTCGCCGCCAGATAAATCGCCCGCTTGCGCCCGAAACTATCGGAAATCGGGCCGTAGAAAAGCTGACCGACGGCAAGACCGCCAAACATGGCGGACAGGATGTACTGAACGTCGGCAGCGCGCTCCAACTCCAGATCCAGGATGATGTCGTTGAACGCCGGCAGCATCGCGTCGATGGACAGCGCCAGCATCGACATCATGACCGCCATCAGAGTGACGAATTCGCCCATCCCGATAGAGGAATCATCCGGCGAAACGTCTTCTTGATGCGCGGTATCGGACATCTGAGTGCCTTGAAAACTGGGGTTTATCCGCAGGGTGGCGGATCGGGATTCAGGCGTCCTTGGCAGCCTGTCTCCAACCACCCGATTCGCCTCAAAGTTCGATGAGGGCACCCTTTACCCCCTGAAAACGGAAAAAGCGAGAATATGTTTGCAGCGTTTCCGACCTTCAGAGGGCCCAATCCAAGCCAGTTAAGGCCGATTTTTTTCGTCGGCGAGCGCAATATGAGGATTCCCGGGTATTAAGGTGATTTTAATCCCGCGACCGGTACACTGGGCGTATTGAAACAGGCAAGGGGAGCCCAGCGGCGCCTGCGCAACCTGGTGTGAACAGCCAAAGCCGCCGGATACGGAGTATCCAGGCGGTCAGGATTTTGTATGAGCGACAACAAGTCCGCACAAAAATCACGTCCCGAATTGCTGTCCGACCGTGGCACGGTCGACGCAACGCTGCGCTTTATCGCCCAACGGGGCTGGAAAGAGGCCGACGGCGACTTCTTCTCGGCCCTCGTGACGCATTTGGCGGAATCGCTCGGCGTCGCCTATGCCCTGGTCGACCGCGTCGTGCCGGGCCGGGACGGCCAAGTCGAAACTGTCGCCCTCTACGCCCATGGGACAATAGCCCCCAATTTCGGATATTGCCTGCCCGGTTCGCCCTGCCAAACCGTGCTTGAGCGGGAACTGTGCTGCTACCCCGATAGCGTCCAACAAAGCTTTCCGACATTCGACCTGCTCGGAGAGATGAAGGCCGAAAGTTATGCCGGCATCGCGCTCTGGGGCGACCACGACACGCCGATCGGGCTGATCGTCATTGTCGATGACAAGCCGTTGAAAAACATCGAACTGGTCGAAACCGTGCTGCAGATCGTCGCCATGCGTGCCTCGGCGGAACTCGAACGGCGGATCATGTTGGAACAGCTGGAATTATCACGTCAGCGTTTCGAAGATTTTGCATCCTCCAGTTCCGACTGGTTCTGGGAAATGGATGAAAATCTCCGCTTTTGCTACTTCTCCGACCGGTTCTCGGCGATCACGGGCGTCCAGGCGGAGTGGCTGCTCGGCAAGACGCGTCAGGAATCTGGTGTCGAAAAACTGTCGGAACCCGCGGCTTATCGCAAGCACCTGGATGATCTGGCTTCCCACCGCTCCTTCCGAAACTTCGTTCATGGCAGGCGGCGGCACGACGGCACTCTTGGCTACTTCTCGATCAGTGGGCAGCCATATTTCGACGAACAAGGCACATTCGTCGGTTTTCGCGGCGTTGGCCGTGACATCACGGAGCAGATCACGGCGGAACAACAGCGCGACGGCGCGTTGGAGGAAGCCCAGCGGGCAAATACGGCGAAATCCCGGTTCCTGGCGAATATGAGCCATGAACTGCGCACGCCGTTGAACGCGATTTTAGGGTTTTCCGATATCCTGCGCGAACAATTGCTGGGCCCGATGCAGAACCGGAAATACCTGGAATACGCAGACGACATTCACAACAGCGCCAGCTATCTGCTCGAACTGGTCAACGACTTGCTCGACATTTCGACCATCGAGGCCGGCAAGACCAAACTGTTCCTGGAGCCCGTCGACCTTTCTGAACTGATCGACGATTGCTATCAGAACTTCCGGGCTCGGGCCGAGGAAAAGAACCTGGCCGTGGAAACCGACGTTCCGGAAGACCTGCCGCCCATGGTCGCCGACAAGCGGGCGGTGAAACAGGTCCTCTTGAACCTGGTCACCAACGCGATCAAATTCACGCCGGCCGAGGGGAAAATTACCATCCGGGCGAGCGTGACCGAAACCGACACCCGCATCACCATCACGGATACCGGGCCCGGCATCGCGCCGGAGCGGTTGCCGACGATCACCAATCCGTTTACCCGCGGCGAGCGCAATCCGATGCATTCCGAAAAGGGATGGGGATTGGGATTGGCGATCGCCAATGCGTTGATCGCCCTTCACAAGGGGCAGTTGGAGATCGAAAGCGATCTGGGCGAAGGAACATCGGTTACGATCAGCCTGCCGCGGCGGGAAGACGAACCCGGCCTGCCCTTCGACAAGGAACCCGCCCAAAAGGAACCCATCGCAAGGGTGGGATGACCGTGAGCCCCAGGCTCCAGCGCGGCCCTCCCTTAACCACCGCCCCCTTCACCACCGGCCCCTTCACTACAGGCCCCTTCACTACAGGCCCCTTCACTAAAGGCCGGCGCGTTATGCGCTTTCAGCGCCGCAAGCCGTCCGCGTATAGAAGCTGATTTTCTGGGGCAGACGCCCGTCTGCGCCGGGAATGACCAGGTCCTTCGCCTGCTCGCCATACCAGGCAAAATGGTCGCTTGCCCGGTGCACGTCCAGCGCGGCTTCGTTCACATAGCTCTCGTAAAGTACGAACCGGGTCGGATCGGACTGGTCCTGACAGCAATCGAAACCCAGGCACCCTTCTTCCTTCGTGACGGAGTTATGGGAATGTTTCACCATCAGCTCCTTGAAGGCTTCGACATTGTCTTCCTTTACCTTGAATTCCGGAATGATCACGAACGCCATCGGTATTCTCCCCTGTTGTATGTTTTGTCGCGGAAGACGGTACAGCCGCGCCGCCAGTGGCGACAAGCCGCCCTGGGGCAGAACTGTGTTGACCGGTCAGCCGCCGTCGCGCTTGCGCATCAACAGATCGAAACTCATGGGCATCGACGGGCCCTGCTTCTCCACATTGTACCAAGTGTTGGAGATATGCTCGGGCCGTTCATCGAACCGAAGGATCTCGAAACCCGCGGCAATCGACGCGTTGATGATATCGCCGATCGTGTGCTGATAACTGTAATGTGTGGCCGCGTCGTATTCTTCCTCGCCGTAGTAATCCAGGCCGGCTTCCGCGAATGGGTGTTTCTGGAAATAGGAATAGCGCCATTCGACCGGCGCTTCCGGCCCGCCCGGCTCCACCATGTTCAGGATCGGATGCTGCTCCTCGATCAGGAAATGGGCGCCGGGTTTCGCCAATCTGGCAGCGGCCGCGAAGAAGCTGGAAAGTTCCGGCATCCAGGACAGAACGCCGATGGTGACATAGAGGATGTCGAAGCCACTGTCGTATTCCGGCGGCACCGCAAGAATATCCCCGGCGACGAATTCACAGTCCTGCCCCGCCGCGGCGTTGAGCGCCCGCGCCTGCTCAACGAAGGCCGGCGATCCTTCGAAACCGACGCAGCGCCCTGCCCCCAGGTTCTTGACGGAAATAAGTTCGCGCCCGTTGTTGCAGCACAGCTGCGCGACGGACTTCCCGGCGACGCCCAAGGCGGCAAAGGTTTTCTCGCTGTTTTCGTCCAACATGGAAAAGCCGGGCTGGGCAAACTTGCTCAGCAGCTCCGCCTGATTGTGACGCCCGTGAATCTCCGCGACTTCGTCCCACGCCTCCAAATTGGCGCGCACGGCGTCTGCGCCGGAAGGTATAGGCGAATTGGTCATAGGACATGCTTCCCGGTTGGCAATGAGGATGGAAAGCGTTGATTAGGCCTTTTCCGTATCGCTGTCATCCGGCGGCATGTTTTCCGGCAGATCCGCCGGGTTACTGGAAACGGAGATCAGTTCGACCTTCTCCTCCAGGTTCATGCGTTCCGCCATTTCGTTGTATTCCTCGACAAGCTCCTGAGCCTTGTATTTCAACTGCTTCATATAGACCAAGGGACTGCGCAATTCCCAATTGTCCGGGGCCCAGATATACCGTCCCTTGTCGTGGCAAAGGCGCAGGTATTTGGGCGAACACCAGATCTCACCGGCTTCTTTGGATTGATGAAAAAACCAGAGCCCCTCGGCTTCGGCCCTCTCGAACAGCGGCTCAAGCGAAAGCAGGATCGCCTGTTCCATGACGTGCTGACTCATAACGCCCTCCCATCAAGAATGCGTATCGGTTGGCGGGGCGAAGGCCGGACACCATATCCAAACGGATTTGGTGTTAGAATGATCGGCATCGCGACCCCGAACGTAGTAGTATAAGGGAAGATAACGTACCAGATTTAGGAGCCATTTCCCCATGATCAGGCCACTCACCCTTTTTGCCGCCCTGGGGCTGGGCGCGTTGTCGGCGCTTTACCTTCCAAGCGGTACATCAGTTGCATTCGCGGCCTCCCCGAACGCGCATAAATACGACTTCGTATCGATTGAGGGCGACGCGATGCCCCTAAGCGGTTTCGCGGGCAAGGCCATATTGGTAGTGAACACCGCCTCCTTCTGCGGCTATACGGGACAGTACAGGGGCCTCCAGGCACTCTATGACAAATACCGCGACCGCGGCCTCGTCGTTCTTGGCATACCGAGCAACGATTTCGGCTCGCAGGAGCCGGGCACGGCCACTGAGATCAAGGAATTCTGCGAAACCAGCTACGACATCACCTTCCCGATGACGGAGAAACAAATCGTCCGGGGGGAAGACGCCCATCCATTCTACAAATGGGCGCGTGACAGCCTGGGAGAGAGCGGCACACCGCGCTGGAACTTCCACAAGATCCTGATCGCGCCGAACGGCAGCGCCGTCGCCGGATGGCCATCCGTGACAAAGCCCGAATCCGACGCCATTATTTCGGCAATCGAATCCGCCCTTAAATCGCCGTCGGGTTGAACCGGCTGTTGAGTGAATAATCCGGGCGGACCGAAACCGGGAGTCACTCATGCCGCCTGCCGAGACCAGCCCTTTTCCCGAAACTGTTCGGGTGGATTTGCGGCAACTCGCGCTCGTCATCGGCCGGGCCGTCAACTTCATCGGCACCGACGGCGAAGACCATGGTTTCAGAACCGCCTATATCGCGTCCCGCTGCGCCAAGGAACTGGGCTGGCCGGCCAAGCGCCGGGACTTCATTTTCATCGCCGGCGTGATCCACAATTGCGGCCTGCCGACCAATGCCGACGCCATCGCATCCGGCGACGGAACCGTGGCGGAACCCGATTGGGGCCGGTGCGTCCGCGGGCACGAATACACCAACCATCTATCCCTGCTGCGCCCCTACGCGAATGCCATCCGGTATCATTGCACGCCATGGTCCGACCTGAAGAGCCTTCCGGTGCCGCAGCCGGACCGGGACGCCGCCGCGTTGATAAATCTAGCCGGTTTCGCCGACCGGCTTTTCGCCGGAATCGGCATTGGGACGGGCATTGGGGATGGCCGTGCAGCCGACATGGCGGAAACGGTCCGATCGGCCCTGCGCGAAGAAGCCAATATCCGTTTCAACCCAGCACAGGTACAGGCCTTGACCGCGGTCCTGGCAGACCCTGTCTTCTGGCGTTCACTGCGCGGACCGGAACTGCAGAATCTTTGCGTCAACATGGGAAAAGACGGCGACTTCATTCAAACAGTCAGTCGCGAAGAAATCCGGAAACTGGCGGTTTTCCTGGCGCGTCTGGTCGACGGCAAGAGCTCTTTCACCTACGAACATTCCGAACGCGTCGCGCTGATTTGCGAGGAACTGGGTGCGGAAATGGGATTCGACCGCCGCGGTCAGCAGGAATTGCATACGGCCGGTCTGCTTCACGATCTGGGTTATGTCGACGCCCCGACAGCCGCCGTGTTGAAGGACGGAGCGCTGAACGCGGAGGAGTTTTCCATTATAAAGCAGCACGTCGCAAAGACCCGGCGGATGCTGGAACGCTGCTTTCCGGGGACGCGCTTTCCCGAATGGGCGGCGAACCACCACGAACGGCTGGACGGCGGCGGGTATCCCAATCACCTGTCGGCCAGTGAGATCGACATGGGATCGCGGATCGTCGCCATCGCCGATATTTTCCAGGCCCTGGGCCAAGCCCGCCCCTATCGTGGCCGCAAGAGCGCGGAAGACGTTATCCGTATCATGCGGGCAATGGTGCATGACGGGCAGTTGGACGGGGCGGTCTTCGACCGTCTCGCCGCGCGCCGGGACTATTTCCACGACCTCGCCGCTGTTTGATTTTTCAACGGCCGGACGGGTGGTTTCCAACGGGTCGGTCCGGCATAGTGCCGCCGGTTGCGACAGGAAGACACAATAGCGGGGGCTGCCGAACATGAGGTTCATCGACAATCCATTGCGGGGAAAAGGCCTGCCGCCGGGGACCGACATCTCGGAAGGGGAGGTCGTCACCGACGCAAGTGCGGCCATCGCGCTCTACAAGCTTTGTCCCGCCGCCCATCAAACGCCGCTGGCGCCGCTTTCCGCGCTGGCCTCGGAACTCGGCCTGGGGACGGTTTTCATCAAGGACGAGCGCGAGCGCATGGGCCTCGGCAGTTTCAAGGCGCTCGGCGCGGCACACGCCATCGCCAAACTGGCGGCGCAGAAGGTCGATGACGGGACCGCCGCCGACCATGCCACGGCCTTGAAAGGCGAAACTTTCGTCTGCGCCAGCGCCGGCAATCACGGCCTGTCAGTCGCCGCCGGCGCACGGGTCTTCGGCGCCAAGGCGGCCGTCTATCTGGCCAGAACGGTGCCGGAGGATTTCGCCGACCGGCTGCGCGCCAAGGGCGCCGAGGTGGTCCGCGCCGGTGCGATTTATGAAGAAAGCATGGAAGCCGCCGCGCGAGACGCGGAAAAGAACGGCTGGCGGTTGCTGTCGGACAGTTCCTGGATCGGCTATTGGGAACCCGCCCGCGATGTCATGGAAGGCTATCTGATCATGGCCGCCGAGGCGGCGGACCAAATCCCCGAACCGCCGACCCATATCTTCCTGCAAGCGGGTGTCGGCGGGTTGGCCGCCGCCTGTACGGCGATGGCCCGCGAACGTTGGGGCGGTGCGGTGCATATCTGTGTTGTCGAACCCGACGCGGCCCCGGCGCTGATCGAGAGCATCGAAGCGGGCAGGCCCGTGACGACCCAGGGCCCGGTCTCCAGCATGGGACG
>CAYGKA010000037.1:0-46617 GCA_964350445.1 uncultured Flavobacteriaceae bacterium | reverse complement strand
CGATGGATATCGCGGCGCGCGCCAGCACCGGTACGAATTCGCGCTGGCCGCCGGATGTCGCACCCTGCCCGCCCGGCTGCTGCACCGAATGGGTGGCGTCGAAGACGATCGGCTTGCCGGTCTGTTCCGCCATGATCGGCAGGCCACGGAAATCGGTAACGAACGTATTGTAGCCGAAACTCACGCCGCGCTCGGTCACCAGCACGTTCGGGTTTCCGGCGCCTTCGATCTTGGCAACCACGTTCTTCATGTCCCAAGGCGCCAGGAACTGACCTTTCTTGACGTTGACCACACGGCCCGTTTCCGCCGCGGCGACCAGAAGGTCCGTCTGGCGGCACAGAAAGGCCGGGATCTGCAGCACATCGACGGCTTCCGCAACGGGCGCACATTGATCCGCAGTATGCACGTCTGTCAGAACCGGGCAGCCATAGGTTTCGCGCACCTCGTTGAAGACGTCGAGGGCCTTAGACATCCCCACCCCGCGCGGCGCATTCAACGATGTCCGGTTCGCCTTGTCGTAGGAGGTCTTGTAGATGAAGCCGATGCCCAGATCGTCGGTGATTTCCTTGATCGCGTGGGACATTTCCATCGCGTGATCGCGGCTCTCCATGGCGCAAGGGCCGGCGATCAGCACGAAGGGCAAATCATTGCCGAAGGTAACGTTTCCAACCGAGACGGTCTGCTGTGCGGCAGTCATTGTCATTTCCTCAGAATTTACCGGGAACGGCCCGGTCCCGGCCATTTGGCGCAACTATACCAGACGCGACTGATCGATGGCGGCCTTGATGAAGCTGGCGAACAACGGATGCGGGTCGAAGGGTTTCGATTTCAGCTCCGGGTGATACTGAACGCCAATGAACCACGGATGGTTCGGAAATTCGACGATTTCCGGCAATTCCCCGTCCGGCGACATGCCGGAGAAGACCAGGCCGGCTTTCTCCAGCCGTTCCATGTAAGAGGCGTTGACCTCGTACCGGTGGCGGTGGCGTTCCTGAATTTCCGTCGCGCCGCCATAAACCTCTGACACCCGGCTGCCGGGCCGCAGCGTCGCCGCGTAGGCGCCAAGCCGCATGGTGCCGCCCATATCGGCGTTAATGCCGCGCTTTTCGAGTTGGTTACCCTTCATCCATTCGGTCAGCAGACCGACGACCGGCTCTTCGCTCGGGCCGAACTCGGTGGAACTCGCCTTCTTGATGCCGGCAAGGTTCCGGGCCGCCTCGATCACCGCCATCTGCATTCCGAAGCAGATGCCGAAATACGGCACTTCGCGGACACGCGCGAACTGAACGGCTTCAATCTTTCCTTCCGCGCCGCGTTCACCGAAGCCGCCCGGCACCAGAATGCCGTGAACGTCTTCCAGATACGGTATCGGATCCTCCTCCTCGAAAATCTCGGATTCGATCCATTTCAGGTTCACGCGTACATTATTGGCGATACCGCCATGGGTCAGCGCTTCATTGAGGGATTTATAGGCGTCGATCAGGACCGTGTATTTGCCGACGACGGCGATGGTTACTTCGCCCTCCGGGCCGCGCACGCGCTCGACGATGTCGGTCCAGCGGGTCAGGTCGACCTCACCCTCCTCATCCTCGCCCAGCATCTCGAAGTAGCGCAGGACTTCGGTGTCCAAGCCTTCGCGATGATAGGTGTTGGGGACATCGTAGATTGTATCGACGTCGAGGGCGGATATGACCCGGCTTTCCTTGACGTTGCAGAACAGTGCGATCTTGCGCTTTTCGTTCTGCGGGATGTCCCGTTCCGCCCGGCACATCAGAAGGTCAGGCTGGATCCCGACCGACAGCAGTTCCTTGACCGAGTGCTGGGTCGGCTTGGTCTTCAACTCTCCCGCCGCGCCGATATAGGGCAGCAGGGTCACATGTACGAAGCAGGTGCGTTTGCTGCCCAATTCGTTGCGCAACTGACGAATGGCCTCCAGGAAGGGCAGGCCCTCGATATCACCCACCGTGCCGCCGATTTCGCACAGCACGAAATCTTCGTCGGTGATGTCGCTGAGTACGAAATTCCGAATCGCGTCGGTGACATGCGGAATGACCTGGACCGTGCCGCCAAGATAATCGCCGCGCCGTTCCCTGGCGATCACGTCGGAATAGATCTGGCCGGTCGTGACGTTATCGCTTTTCCGGGCTGCGACGCCGGTAAACCGTTCGTAATGCCCCAGATCGAGATCGGTCTCCGCCCCGTCATCCGTGACATAGCATTCCCCATGTTGATAGGGGCTCATCGTTCCGGGATCGACGTTCAGATAGGGGTCAAGCTTGCGCAGGCGGACCTTATAGCCGCGCGCCTGCAACAATGCGCCCATGGACGCTGAGGCTAGACCTTTCCCAAGAGAGGAGACCACGCCGCCTGTGATGAAGATAAACCGTGCCGACATGGACCTGCACACTAACGAAGTTTCACCGTCCGGCTAATCAAAAAATGTCGGTACAGGCGAATCCGGACGACGGCACTCGCCTACCGCCGCGGCAAAGGTCAGCCCTGCCGCGCCTTTCAGAGGATATGACTGATTAATCAGAAAGCGGAACCAACGGCTGGCTATCCGCCGGCGCCGGCGCCTGTTCCTGAGTCTCCGAACCGCTCTGGACCGAATCGAGGATCGAACCGCCGCTTCGGCCGTGCCCGGAGAGGATCGCCAGCATGAGGCTGGTTGTCATGAAGCAGATCGCCAGAATGGCCGTTGCGCGCGTCAAGGCGCTCGCGGTTCCCCGCGCGCTGAACATGCCACCCCCGCCGGCACCGCCGCCGCCACCGCCGCCGATACCCAGGGCGCCGCCCTCGCTCCGCTGCATCAGAACGACGACAACCAAGCCGATGGCCAGGAACAGATGAACGACGAGAAGGATGTTTTCCATGATACGTCAGCAATTCTTTTGATGTTACGCGCGGCAACTGCCGCCAGCGCGGGTTTCTATAGGAACCGGCCCGGCTTGACCAGTCATCATCACCGCTAATTGCAATACCGGGCCCGCTTAGGCAACTCCCGCACAGGCAAGAGCCTATCGCCCCGGGCGACAGAACAGATTCAGCAATCCTTACATAAGCGCGTCGGCGGCATCCGCAATGGCGAGAAAATCCTCCGCTTTCAAGCTGGCGCCGCCGATCAAACCGCCGTCCACGTCGGGCTGGGACAACAGTTCCGCCGCATTTCCGGGCTTCATCGATCCACCGTACAGAATACGGACGCCTTCCCAGTTATCCGGACCGAACGTCGCCATGCCGAAGGTACGGATATGGTCATGCACGTCCTGCGCCTGTTCCGGCGTGGCCGTGCGTCCGGTGCCGATCGCCCAGACGGGCTCATAAGCGATAACCGTGTTCTCCGGTGTCGACGCTTCCGGGACCGAGTTGAAGAGCTGTGTGGAAATCACCGGCAGAGTTTCCTCAGCGTCGCGCTGTCCCTCTGTCTCGCCTATACAGATGATGGCGATCAGGCCGGCGGCATGGGCGGCTTCCGCCTTTGCCTTGACCTCCGCATCGCTTTCACCGTGATAGGCGCGGCGTTCGGAATGGCCAAGAATAACGTATTGGCAGCCCAGGTCCTTCAGCATCACGGGGCTGATGTCGCCGGTAAAGGCGCCATCGTTTTCATAGTGGCTGTCTTGGCCGCCGACGGCGACAGCCGCCCCGCCAACAGCATCCGCGACCGGTTTGATGAGCGTGGCGGGCGGACACAACAGAAGCTCCGCCTTGCGTCCGCCGGCCCCGGCGGCAACCGCTTGCGCCAGACCAACGCCGTCCTGCAGAAGGCCGTTCATCTTCCAATTCCCGGCAATCAAAAACCGGCGATCCCGCGCCATGGTCGTTCCCCTTTTGCAGATGTTCGGTGGAAATTCTCAGCGTCGCCGCGCCATAGCATGCGACCTCCCGTTTGGCCATACTGCCGGGCTGACGCAAGCCGGTGCGGGTTCGCATCGAAAACGTATCGGGAATCGCGCCTGCCGCCGGCCCGCAAACTATCGCGGAAATAGGGAAAAACTGGCTTGAAGGGGCATTGGTCGCCTTCTATGATCCGCGGCCTTTACGACGGTATGGGTGGATCGCCTTCGCCTGCCCGCCCCCTCCTGCAGATCAGCGGGGGTAGGTGGCAAGGGACAGGACGGACCCCGCTAAAACAATCTCGGGAGATTTCGGCATGCTCGCCGCCATGCGGAAGACCGCAAGCTCGACCTTTGCGAAGATCTTCATCTTCGGTGTGCTCATCCTCAGCTTCGGGGCATGGGGCATCGCCGACTATGTCACGGGTGGATCCACCCTCGGCTCGACGGCAGCCTATGTCGGCAAGGATGAAATTTCCCTTCAACAGTTGTCGCGCGCCTATAACGAGAGTCTGCGCCAAGCCAATCTCGGCGCAATCGATCCTGAGACAAGCCAGGCCCTGGGGCTGGCCAATCGGGCGCTCGACGGTTTGGTCGCACAGAGCCTGGTCGATCAGGAAGCCATCGGCCTCGGCCTTGTCGCACCGGATTCCGCAGTCGTCCGGGCGATCCAGAGCAATCCGAATTTCCGCGGCACGACCGGTCAATTCGACCGCGCCGTTTATCAAGGTTTCCTGCAGTTCTCGGGCTTGACCGAACGCGCCTACGTATCGGCCGTTCGTCAGGAAATTGCGCGCCGCCAACTGCTTGAATCCATGGTTTCCGGTGCGGGTGCACCGACGACATTGTCCAAGCGGCTCTATGCCTGGCGCAACGAAACCCGCAGCGCGACCTATCTGACCGTCTCGGTCGATGAAACGCTGGATGTGGGCGAGCCGAGCAACAGCGATCTCACCGCCTATTACGAAGAACACAAGGAAGAGTTCCGCCGCCCCGAATTGCGGGCCGTCAGCTTCATCCATCTTGCGCCGGAGGCATTGCAGGCCGAGATCGAGATCAGCGATCAGGATATCGAAGACTCTTATCAGGCGCGGCTCGCGGAATTCACGGTGCCTGAGCGCCGGACGCTGCGGCAGATGCTGCTGCCCGACGAAGAAACGGCGAAAGCCGCGCTGGAGCGTATCCGCGGCGGCGAAGATTTCGCAGACGTTGCGGCCGAAGTCGCCGGCGCCGGCTCCGACGTGATCGAATTGGGCACGATGACCCGCGACCAACTGCCCGATCCGGCGTTGCGGGAAGCTGCCTTTTCCATCGGTGAAGGCGAAACGTCCGAAGCGACCGAGGGGGTGTTCGGCTGGTTCCTGGTTCAGGCGACCGACATCCTCGACGGCAGCCAACAAAGCCTTGAAGAAGTTCGCGACCTTGTCCGCAACGACTTGGCGGCCTCCAAGGCCATCGAAGCGGTCTACAAACTGTCGACCGATCTGGACGATCAACTCGGCGGCGGCGCCACCCTGGAAGAGGCTGCAGCGGCCCTGAATCTGAAGGTTCAGAAGCTTGACGCGGTCAGCCAGTCGGGCCGCGGCGCCGACGACACATTGCTCGACCTGCCGGATGCGCCGGTTTTCCTGGCCACTCTGTACGAAACCGATGCCGGGTTTGACAGCCTTTTGGTCGAAACATCGGATAACGGCTATTTCGTCCTGCGCACCGATCGTGTCACGGAAAGCCAGGTGCCGCCGTTGGAGGGCATCCGCCCAGCCGTTCTGGACGCCTGGCGGACAGAACAGCGTTTCGCCCGGACGAAGCCGGAAGCCGATGCGGCCAAGGCCCTGCTGGAAGACGGACGCACCGTCGAGGATGTGGCGACGGAGAAGAGCTACAACTGGTCCAGCACCGGGTTGCTGACCCGTGAAGGCGCCGGTTCGGCTCCCCTTCCGTCCGCCATCCGGTCCCAGTTGTTCGACGGCAAGGTCGGCGACGTATTCATCGGCCGGACCTTCGACGGTTATACGGTTGCCGTCCTGGATGTGGTGAACGAGGTCAACATGACCGACTCCGAAACCGCCGAGCAGGTAAACGCCCTGGGCCGGGAATTGTCGCGGGGCATCGGCAACGACCTCCTGGCGCAGTTCCGGGACGCGTTGGAAGACGAATATTCCGTCACCATCAAGCAGGACGTTGTGGATCAGGTTTATTTCCCGGGCAGCGGGATCAACTGATCCCACGCGCCTCTCACGCAACACCGCGCCCGCAGGACCGAAGCCCATAGCGACGGACCCGTGACAGCGCGACATGCCAGGGTTTAGGACACCGACGAGCCATGCAGATCAGCCCGGAACCGGACGCTTTCGCCGAACGATATGCAGCGGGCGAGCCTCAGGTGGTCTGGACGCGCGTGGTCGCGGATCTCGAGACCCCTGTCTCCGCCTATATGAAACTGGCGTCTGGCAAGCCCAATTCATTCCTGCTCGAATCTGTTGAAGGCGGCGCCGTGCGTGGGCGCTACTCCTTTATCGGCATCCGCCCGGACCTGATCTGGCGCTGCAACGGCACCAGGGCTGAAATCAACCGCCGGGCGCTTGAGAATCCCGGACGTTTCGAGCCGGAAGACACCCCCTCCATCGACTCGTTGAGGGCCCTGCTCGAAGAATCCCGGATCGACCTGCCCGAAAGCCTTCCGCCGATGGGGGCCGGGCTGTTCGGTTACATGAGCTACGATACGATCCGTCTGGTTGAGAATATTCCGGATTCTAACCCGGCCACGCTGAACACCCCGGACGGCCTTTATATGCGGCCCACGGTGATGGCGGTCTTCGATACGATCGAGGACATCATCACCATCGTCACCCCGGTTCGGCCGAACCCCGCCGTCAGCGCCTTCGATGCCTATGACGCCGCCGTCAGCCGGCTGGACGCCGCCTGCACCGCGCTGGAACGCACCGTGCCGCATGGCAGCCGCGACCGCGCAAGCCTGGATGAAATGCCGGAGCCTGTCTCGAACATGGCGCCGGAGGATTACAAGGCCATGGTGGCCAAGGCGAAGGACTACATCCGCGCCGGCGATATCTTCCAGGTCGTGTTGAGCCAACGGTTCCAGACCCCGTTCACCTTGGCCCCGTTCGCGCTTTATCGGGCGCTGCGGCGGACAAACCCTTCCCCCTTCCTGTTCTATCTTGATTTCGGCGGCATGGACGGCGGCGACTTTTCGATTGTCGGGTCGAGCCCGGAAATCCTGGTGCGTCTGCGCGACGGCAAGGTCACGATCCGCCCGATCGCCGGTACGCGGCCGCGCGGCGCCGACAAGGCGGAGGACGAGGCGAATGCCGCTAGCCTCCTGAACGACCCGAAGGAATTGGCGGAACATCTTATGCTGCTCGACCTGGGTCGCAACGATGTCGGCCGGGTCGCGAAGATCGGCTCGGTGACGGTGACGGAACGGAACATCGTCGAGTTCTACAGCCATGTCATGCATATCGTCTCCAACGTCGAAGGCGACGCAAAGGACGGCATCGATGTGCTGACGGCGCTTATGGCCGGTTTCCCGGCGGGTACCGTTTCCGGTGCGCCGAAGGTGCGCGCCATGGAGATCATCGACGAGTTGGAACCCGAACGGCGCGGCATCTATGGCGGGTGTATCGGGTATTTCGGAGCGGACGGCGCGATGGATACCTGCATCACGCTGCGCACGGCGGTGGTCAAGGACGGCCGCATGTACGTTCAGGCCGGCGCCGGCATCGTCTATGACAGCGACCCGACCTCCGAACATCAGGAATGCGTCAACAAGGCCAAGGCGCTGGTTCGCGCGGCGGAAGAAGCGGTCCGATTCTCCATCGGTTCCAACTAATCCGGCCCCACTAACGGAAGTTTTGGGGTTGGGCGCCCTGCTCTAACCGCTGGGATTCGTCAGGCGCACGATCGTGCTGATCGGCACCAATTGTATTCCCTTGGCCTTCAGTGTCGGCAGCCACACCGCCAATTCTTCGATCGTGCCGTCATGCGGATGGCCGATGGCGACCGCATAACCGCGTTCCCGCGCGATCCTTTCGGTCTTGGCCAAGGCCTCGGCAATGGCCTCCCGGCGCATGTCGTGGTCCAGGAACACATCCCGCGTGGCGTTCGCGACCCCCATGCTGCGCGCCAGCCGGAAGCCGACCGTCTCCTGCGAGGTGATCGAATCCAGAAACAGCAAGCCGTTGCGCCGTAGCCGCTCCAGCACGGTCCGCATGCCCGATTCCCAGGCCGTGAAACGGCTGCCCATGTGGTTGTTGATCCCGACATACCCGTCGAACTGGGCTAGCGCCCAGTCGAGATGCTGCGCGAGAACATCGGGTTTCATCCCGGCGAGCAGCGCATTCGGCCCGGGATCGACATCGGGGTTCACCGGCTCCATCGGCAAATGCAGCATCACCTCGTGACCCTGGGCGCGCGCCTCCCGCACGTGGTCGCGCAGGTTGTAGCCATAGGGAATGAAGGAAAGGGTCATCTGCCCCTTCAGGGCGATTGTCCGGGCCGTCCTGGGCTGGTCGATGCCCAAGTCGTCGATCACAATGGCGATCATGGGTTCGCCCAGGACCGGTTCCGACAAGGCTGCATTGCGGATCCAGGCCGGCGCGTCGACCGCCGCGGTCGGCAATGTCACGACAACGGGCGCGACCGGGGCGGTTTCCGGCTTTGGCGGCGATCCCGCGGGCGCGGAGGCAACGTCGTCCGCACCGGTATCCTGCGGTTTCACCGGCGGCCGGGGGTCGACCTCCCGCCGTGCGACGGTCGCCGGGGGCGGAAGCGGCACAGGCCGCCGCGCGTCTTCCGGCACGGTCGGGTTGACGGGTTCTTCGAACTTGAAATCCTTCAACGCGTGTTCGGACCGCGTGATCCGAACCGGTAGGCCGTCGCCCGTACGCGGCGCCGTATCGGCCCGTTGATCCGGCAGCACCGGAAGGGTCGCCGAGGAATGCGGCCGCTCCAACGGCCCCGACACCCAAATCCCCAGCGCGAGGCCAAGGCCCAACCCTGCCCCGAAAATCAGGGTCAGCTTGCCCAAACCGCGCCGAACGCGGCTCTTGCGGCGGACATGGGGCTGTCCTGTCGGTTTTGGCGGGCGCGCGCGCGGCATGCGTATCCGATCTATACTTCGGACCCATTCAAGGGTCATGGTCAGTGTCCGTCAATTCGCAGGATAGCCGGATTCCAGCCCCATATCGAACCTTTCCACGCCATAACCCGATGTGCGGGTTTGAATGGGCCCGGATTTCCGGCTATGTCCAAACCCGCGACAGGGGACCCACGCCCCCGGGGATGGGCCCGAGAACGGAAGAAAGCGAACGGTCATGTTGGTGCTGATCGATAACTACGACAGTTTCACCTATAACCTTGTCCATTATTTGGGCGAATTGGGCGCGGAAACCGCCGTCCATCGCAACGATGCCGTCAGCGCGGACGAAATCGTCGCGCTTAACCCGGCAGGCGTCGTAATTTCCCCCGGCCCTTGCAACCCCGACAAAGCCGGCATCAGCCTGGACATGGTTGCAGCGGCCGAGAAACACGGCATCCCGCTCTTGGGCGTATGTCTGGGCCATCAGTCGATCGGACAGCATTTCGGCGGCAAGGTGGTTCAGGCGCCCAGTATCATGCATGGCAAGGTCGGAGAGATTCGCCACACGGGCGAAGGCGTGTTCGCCGGGTTGCCAAGCCCCCTGAAGGCGACCCGATATCACAGTCTGGTTGTGGAACGCGCGGGTTTGCCGGACTGCCTCGAGGTGACGGCCGAGACGGAAAACGGCATCGTCATGGGGCTTCAGCACCGGGACTTGCCGATTCTTGGCGTACAATTCCATCCGGAAAGCATCGCGACGGAGCATGGCCATGCCCTGTTGCGGAATTTCCTTACCCTCACCCATTCGCCTTGGCGAAAAGCGAAAGCGGCTTGATTTAGCGGCGACGGGCCAACCACAATCCTATCGGCCGGCGCGAGAGTCGATCGGCCGGGAAAAACGAACACGCCGCCGGTCGGGCAATCGGCCCGACACCATCAGCAACGGCGGGACAGACAACGGGGCAAAGGCATGAGTGCGGGTATTTCGGACTTCAAGGAAATCCTGGGAATCGTCGCGGACGGCGCATCGCTGACGCGGGAACAGGCTGAGGCCGCCTTCGACATCGTCATGTCCGGTGACGCGACACCGTCCCAGATGGGCGGTTTCCTGATGGCGCTGCGCGTGCGCGGCGAAACGGTGGACGAAATTACCGGCGCGGTCCGTGTCATGCGCGGCAAGGCGCTGCGGGTGAAAGCCCCGGAAGGCGCCATGGATATCGTCGGCACCGGGGGCGATGCGTCAGGCACCTACAATATCTCCACAGCCTCCGCCTTCGTGACCGCCGGCGCGGGTGTTCCCGTCGCCAAGCACGGCAACCGGGCATTTACCTCCAAGAGCGGCTCCGCCGACGTGTTGACGGCGCTGGGCATCGATCTGGATGCGGATCTGGCAGATGTGGAACGCGCGATCGCCGAAGCGGGCGTCGGCTTCCTGATGGCGCCCCGCCATCACGGGGCGATGCGCAATGTCGGACCGACACGCGTTGAAATGGGCATCCGCACGATCTTCAACATCCTCGGCCCGCTCTCGAACCCGGCCATGGTGGATCGCCTGCTGGTCGGCACGTTCGACCACAAATGGATCGAACCGATGGCAAAGACGCTCGGCAATGTCGGTACGACGGCCGCCTGGGTCGTTCACGGCGCCGACGGGCTGGATGAGTTGAGCACGACGGGCCCGTCCTATGTGGCGGCGCTGAAGGACGGTGCGGTCACGACATTCGAGGTAACGCCGGAAGACGCCGGACTGCCGCGGGCATCCCTCGCCGACCTGAAAGGCGGCGAGCCGGAAGCGAACGCGGCCGCGATCCGCTCCGTACTGGACGGCGCCAAGGGACCGTTCCGCGATATCGTGCTGCTGAACGCGGGCGCGGCGCTCGTCGTCGCAGGGAAAGCGGACGACCTGAAGGCTGGTGCCGACCTAGCGGCACGTTCGATCGACGACGGTAAGGCCCGCGCGGTCCTGGACAAGATGCTGACCTTGGTCGGCACGGAAGGATCTGCGGCATGAGCGACGTCCTGGCCAAGATCTGTGCGGACAAGAGGGAGCATATCGCCCGCCGCAAGGACATCATATCGCCAGCGGATATCGAGCAGCTGGCCGCACAGGGCCCGGCCCCGCGCGGTTTCATCAAGGCGTTGGAAGCGAAACATGACGCCGGCCAGTTCGCCCTGATCGCGGAAATCAAGAAAGCATCGCCTTCCAAAGGGCTGATCCGGCCGGATTTCGCGCCGGTCGCCCTGGCGCGGGCCTATCAGGCGGGCGGCGCGGCCTGTCTGTCGATCCTGACCGACGAACCGTATTTCCAGGGCCGGGACGAATACCTGACCGCGGCGCGGACGTCGGTACGTCTGCCTGCCCTGCGCAAGGACTTCATGCTGGATCCGTATCAGGTGTTCGAAGCGCGCGCGCTCGGCGCGGATTGCATCCTGCTGATCATGGCAGCGCTTGAGGATACCGAAGCCGCCGAATTGGAAGGCATCGCCCATACGCTCAACATGGATGTCCTGGTGGAAGTGCATGACGGGGACGAACTCGATCGGGCCTTGAAATTGAAAAGCCGCCTGATCGGCATCAATAACCGCAATCTCAAAACCTTGGATGTCGACCTTGCGACGACGGAAGAACTCGCCGGGCGCGTTGGCGCGGACCGTATCCTGGTCGCGGAAAGCGGATTGCACGGCCATGACGACCTGGAACGCATGTCCAAAGTGGGCGCAAAGACCTTCCTGGTCGGTGAATCGCTGATGCGACAGGATGACGTGACCGCGGCAACGCGGGCTCTGCTGGGCCTGGATGACCCCGACAGTCAGAACCGGCAAGCCTCCTAATCGCTGCGTCCCGCCCCATATAGCAGTCCAGACCCTATCAGTCCTCGATCAGTCTTTTTCCCGGGAGCCGGCCATGAGTGCCAAGGATACCGACGCAACGTCCGAAAACCGCTTCACGCATTTCGATGCGGAAGGCAATGCGGTGATGGTGGATGTCTCCGCCAAGGACTCCACCTCGCGCACCGCGACGGCCCGCGGGCGGGTCGTGATGCAACGGGAAACCTTGCTCAAGATTCAGCAAGGCAGCTTCAAGAAGGGCGACGTGCTCGCCGTGGCCCAATTGGCAGGCATCATGGCGGCTAAGAAGACGCCGGACCTGATCCCGCTCTGCCACCCGCTGGCGCTGTCCTCCGTAAAGGTGAACCTCACCCTGAATGACGCCGAAAACGCCGTCGAGATCGAGGCGACATGCAAGATCACCGGTCAGACCGGTGTCGAGATGGAGGCATTGACCGCCGTCTCCGTTGCCGCGCTGACGGTCTACGACATGTGCAAGGCGGTGGATAAGGGCATGGTGATCGACGCGATCCATCTGGTCCACAAGGCCGGCGGAAAGTCCGGTGACTACCATGCCGGCGGGTCGGCGGGAGGCCGCGCGTGATTCCGGTCGAAGAGGCACTGAACCGCATTTTATCGGCGATTTCCGTCCAACCGGCGGAACAAGTGTCTCTCAGGAACGCGTTGGGCCGTGTTCTCGCGGCGGATGTGACTTCGCGGCGTACCCAGCCACCGTCCGCCATGTCGGCCATGGACGGTTACGCGGTGCGGGCGGAGGATGTGGCAACGGTCCCCGCGACGCTCCGTGTGGTTGCCGACGTGCCGGCCGGCGCGTCGTACGATACACCGTTGCAGGCTGGAGAAGCCGCGCGGATTTTCACCGGCGCGCCCCTGCCCCCGGGCACGGACGCAATCGTCATTCAGGAAGACACCGATCGCGACGGCGATACCGTGACGGTCAAGGAAAGCGCTCGGAAAGGCGCCTATGTCCGCGCCGCAGGCCTCGATTTCACCGAGGGCGAAACCCTGCTTACGGCCGGCAAAGTCCTGAACGCCCGCGATATTGGTTTGGCCGCCGCGATGAACAGGCCCTGGCTGATGGTTCGGCGGCGGCCGCGGATCGCCATCCTGGCGACCGGGGACGAAGTGGTGATGCCGGGCGATGAACTCGGCCCCAACCAGATCGTCAGTTCCAATTCCCTCGCGCTGGCCGCCGCCGTCGAGGTTCTGGGCGGCGACCCGGTCCTGCTCGGCATTGCCACGGATGACGCGGAGTCTCTCAGGACGCTCGCCGCCGGTGCACGCGGCGCGGACATGCTGGTCACCACGGGCGGCGCCTCTGTCGGTGAGCATGACCTGGTTCAATCCGTCCTCGGCGCGCACGGACTTGAGGTGGATTTCTGGAAAATCGCCATGCGCCCCGGCAAGCCGCTGATCTTCGGGGCGATGGACGATACCCTGATGCTCGGCCTGCCCGGCAACCCGGTTTCCACGCTGGTTTGCGCCACGCTGTTCATGGCGCCCGCCATCCGGGCCATGCTGGGGCAGAAGGCGGGATTGGACGAACAAGAGTTCACGGCGATTTGCGGCATGGACTTGAAGCAAAACGACCGCCGTCAGGACTATCTCCGCGCCTCCCTCGTTTCGGGCTCGGACAGGACTCTCACCGCGACGCCTTTCGAGAAGCAGGACAGTTCCATGCTGCGTTTGCTACAGCAGGCCGATTGCCTCGTCATCCGGGCCCCCCATGCCGAACCGCTCGCCAAGGGCGACCCCGTCCGTTGCCTGCGTATTCCGGGAAGTGCGCTTAGCCTCTAACGTGTCCTGAGATTGGGAGACAGGTCGATGAAACTCTACGACTTTCCGCTCGCAGCAAATGCGCAGCGCGTCCATGTCTTCCTGGCCGAAAAAGGGTTGGAACTGGATCGGGAAGAGGTCAACATCCGTCAGGGTGAGCAATTCAATGCGCCCTTCAACACCCTGAATCCTTTCCACTGCGTCCCAGTGCTTGAATTGGATGACGGCACGATCATTGCGGAATCCTTGAGTATTTGCCGCTATCTGGAAGAGTTGCACCCAACCCCTTCTCTGTTCGGCAGGACGCCGGAAGAGCGTGCAGTCATTGAAATGTGGGGGCGCCGGATGGAACTGGATGCCTTTGTCCCCCTGCTGCATGCGCTGCGAAACCAAGCACCGACATTCGTCGGACGTGTGATACCGGGTACCCTGTCCGACCTTCCGCAATCACCGGAAATAGTAACGCGCGGGATCGAAATGATGGAAGTCTTTCTAGCCCGCCTCGACCCGCACCTGGAAAAGAACGCCTTCCTGGCCGGTTCTCAATTCAGCGTCGCCGATATTACAGGCTTCTTCACGATGCGCCTCGCGGGTGCCGTCGGGATGAAAATCGAGGACAAATTTCCAAACACATCCCGCTGGTTCGCCGATATCGCCGCACGGCCAAGTTTCAAACTCTGATCGGCACGCCGTCGCGTTGGGACGGGCTACGTTGACAATCAAAAAGAACACAAGTAGAACAACCTTGCGTTCCACTTTTGTTCGTGCAAATCGTGCGAACATATTGTCAACGAACTGATAGTCTGACGGCGCATGAACCATGTGCCGCAGGCGGTGAGAGGCCGAATGCTGACCCGTAAGCAATATGATCTTCTGACGTTCATTCATGATCGACTTCAGGAAACCGGCGTATCCCCTTCATTCGACGAGATGAAGTCCGCGCTCGATCTGAAATCGAAATCGGGCATTCACCGCTTGATCACAGGCCTGGAAGAACGCGGATATATTCGCCGCCTACCCCACCGCGCCCGCGCCTTGGAAGTGGTCCGCCTGCCGGAAAACACCGAACCGGAGACCCTGCCCATCCGGAACCGTCGCATGGATCATATCCGTCAGCGGGAAATAGGCACGCACGGTTCGACCGTGCGCGGTTCCGCGGATTCGGTGCAACTGCCGCTTTATGGACGGATCGCCGCCGGTACGCCGATTGCCGCTCTGCGCGACGACGCCGCGCATGTGGAGGTACCCGCAGCCCTGCTAGGCCGCGGCGACCACTACGCGTTGGAAGTCGATGGGGAATCCATGATCGATGCCGGGATTCTGGACGGCGACACCGTGATCATCGAACGCTGCGAAAATGCCGATGAAGGCCAAATCGTCGTCGCGTTGGTGGAACGGGAGGAAGTCACCTTGAAGCGGTTTCGCCGTCTCGGCCCGCAAGTCGGATTGGAACCGGCGAACAAGACCTACCAGATGCAGATCTACACGCCGGATCAAGTCGACATTCAGGGCCGTCTCGTCGGCCTGCTGCGGCGCTACTGACCCGGCTAGGGCTGACAATTCACGGATGATTGTCGCCTAGTCCCGCCATTCCTCCACACCGTCGGGAACGGCCCAGGGGACCTCTAGCCAAGGATCCTCGGCCCAAGGACGGGACTTGCCGGGCGGGTCGACCATTTCAATACGGACCCCGCCCCGGGTGAAGGCAATGCTGTGGGCACCGCCCCGGCGGAGCGCGAAAAAATCGATCACACGCTCCGGTCCCGGACAATTCGCCCGCCGGACCGGATATCCGGCGACCAGTATATCGGCGCGACGGCAATCGGCGGGAAGGCTTCGCGGGTCTCGGCTGAAGGCAATGACGGCGCCATCGCGCGCCACCGTGCATCCAAACGCGTCGCAATGACCATCCCGTCCCGGCCAGGGCGCCCCCCGATCAAGGTCGCGTTCAACGCCATAACTCGCCGCCCAGCTCTCCCTGACGAACGTTTCGCGCCGTATCGTGCTGAAACTGTAACCACCCTCCGGTTGGCGAACGGCGACGAGGCGGCCGGATTCGGCCACCAGAATGTCTGGAGTCTGTTGGAGCGGAAACAGCAACAGGCCGAACAGCACGGGCGCGACGCCCAAAGTGCGCCAACGTTCGCGCCACAGCGCCAGCCAAAGCCCGCCGACCGCCATCGCCGCCAGTCCCGGTCCGGAAAGGGTCGGAAAACTGGCATGGGCTAAGTCCCAAGCGGCGATCGATGTGGCGATCCAAAGCACTTGGCCGATTCCCCACCCCATGATCCCCAGGAATGGCCCTTCCAAGCCGAAGGGCATCGCGACCACCCCCAACAGCGCCATCGGCATGATCAGGAAGGCCATCAAGGGAACCGCCAGAAGGTTCGACACCACGCCCAATGTGGCGATGCGCCCGAAATGGTGCAGCACGAAGGGCGTGGTCGCGAGGGTCGCGATCAAGGTGGTGATCAACACGCCGACGGCGTAACGCGCCGGCCCCGCCGCGTGCCCCCATCCCGCGAACGCGCCGCGGAACCGCTTGCCGAAAGCTTCATAGACCGCCACCAAGGCGACGACGGCGGCGAAGGACATCTGAAAACCAGGACCAATCACCGATTCCGGATGGATCAGCAGGACCACCGTCGCGGCGATGGCGACAAGGCGCATCGAGATCGCCTGCCGGTCGGCCATGACGGCGATCAGGACCAGTCCGGTCATGATGAAAGCCCGTTGGGTCGGAACAGTGCCGCCGGAAATCAGCAAATAGATGAAACTGCCCGCCAGCGCGGCCCCGGCCGCCCATTTCTTGATCGGATAGTGCAGCGCCATGCTCTCCGACAGGGCGAACAGCATGCGCACGAGGAAGAAGATCGTCGTCGCCACAAGGCCGAGATGCAGACCGGAGATCGCCAGCAGATGCGCCAGACCGGAATCCCGCATGGCATTCAGGCTGTCCTCGGAAACACCGCCCCGGTCGCCGGTGATGACGGCCACGGCGATGTCGCCCACCTCCCCCGGCACCGCCGCGCGGACCCGCTTGGCTATGGTTTGCCGCAACGCGTGCAGTGAGGTGGCTATTGAGGCGCTTTCCCCGACCCCCAGTATTTGCGGCTGTCCGATGGCATAGCCGGTCCCGCCCAATCGCCGGAACCAGGCCCAGCGCCTAAAATCGAAGCCGCCTGGATGGGTCGCCCTGCCCGGCGGCCGCAATACCGCACGTATGGCGATCTTGTCGCCCACCACGATGTCGCCGACCAGACTGTCGGCAATCGTTATCCGAACCAAATCGGGCAAGGTCTCCACGGCAAAGGCCCCGCTTGAGCGGTCCCTGATTTCCGCGGGCTCAACGGTCATGCGCGCCCGGGCCCCGCGTCGTTCCAGGTCACGCAGCACGCCGACGATCTCGACGGCCCCCGTCCCGCGCTCCAAGACAGGCCCGGAGGCGCCGTCGGACCGAAGCGCGGCCAGTTGAAAGCCGAATGCAAACAGAGCGACGGCCGCGAGCGCCGCGGCGAAAGTTTCGTCCTTGCGGCGCAAGATGACCGCCGCGATCACGGAGAGAATGCCGAGTCCCCCGCCTATCCAGGGAACCGGTTCCTGCCCGGCGGTCAGATAGGCTGCCGCACCGGCACCCAGCAGCACCGGTGTCCAGAGCAACCAGCGCTCCCGGTCACCCAGCCAATTACCCCTAAGCCAGCTATCCTTCAGCCCGCGCATAGGCCCTTCCGTCTCGCCGTCGGTCGCAAGCGGTCCAGGTTCAAAACAATTTCCCGATCCGGACGGCTATGCTACACCGCGCGGCGTCGCCGTGAACCCGTCTTCTCGGGTGTCCCACGGCGCCGCCGAATTCGATTCCCAAGGTTTCCTGCGGAGTATCCCATGACGGTCGTTACGCGTTTCGCCCCCTCGCCAACCGGTTTCCTGCATATCGGGGGCGCCCGGACGGCCCTGTTCAATTGGCTCTACGCGCGGCATCACGGCGGCAAATACCTGCTGCGGATCGAAGATACGGACCGCGCCCGTTCCACCCAGGATGCCATTGAAGCGATCCAGGACGGGCTCAATTGGCTGGATCTTGCGCCTGACGGCGACATTGTCTTCCAGTCCAGGAATGCGGACCGCCATGCCGAAGTCGCCAAGGGACTTCTGGCGGAGGGCAAGGCCTATCATTGCTATTGCTCGCCGGAACAATTGACCGAAATGCGGGAGAAGGCGAAGGCCGAAGGCCGTCCGATGCGTTACGACGGCACCTGGCGGGACCGCGACCCGTCGGAAGCCCCCGCCGGCATCGACCCCGTTGTTCGCCTGAAGATGCCGCAGACCGGAGAGACGATGATCCGTGATCAGGTTCAAGGCGAAGTCACGATCGGCAATTCCCAATTGGACGACATGATCCTGCTGCGGTCCGACGGCTCGCCGACTTATATGCTTTCCGTCGTCGTCGACGACCACGATATGGGCGTGACCCATGTCATCCGGGGCGACGACCACCTGACCAACGCCTTCCGGCAGTATCAGTTGTTCGCCGCCTGCGGCTGGGAGGTTCCGTCCTTTGCCCATATCCCGCTTATCCATGGACCGGACGGTGCGAAACTTTCCAAACGCCATGGCGCCTTGGGCGTCGATGCGTATCGCGACCTCGGCTATCTGCCGGAAGCGATCAACAACTACCTGCTCCGCCTCGGCTGGGCGCATGGCGACGAAGAAATCATCAGCCGGGAGCAGGCCGTCGAGTGGTTCGATCTTCCGGCCGTGGGCAAGTCCGCCGCCCGTTTCGATTTCGCCAAGCTTGAGAATTTGAACGGCCACTACATCCGGCAGGCGGACGACAAACGCCTCGCGAAACTGGTGGCAAAGCACATCGGTACCGTCGACGATGCGGGGCTCGCCCTGCTGACGGCAGGCATGCCCGGCCTCAAAGAACGGGCGAAGACCGTCATTCAACTCTCTGAAAGCGCTGAATTCTATCTAAAAAGGCCGACATTCCCGCTGGAGATCCCCAAGGCCGCGAAACTCCTCACCGGCGACGCTCCGGCACTTCTCGGCGACGCCGCGGATTTCCTGGAAGGGTATCAGGACTGGGCGGAAGAAAGCCTCCAGGAAGCGCTGCGCGTCTGGGCCGAAGAACGGGAATTGGGACTGGGTAAGATAGCGCAACCGTTGCGTGCGGCACTGACGGGTTCGAACATTTCGCCCAGTATCTTCGAAATCATGGTGGTTCTGGGCAAGGATGAAAGCCTCGCCCGCATTCGTGCCGCGGTCGCACAATCGTAACCGACAAAACGTATCATTCTCCTATCTGAACACCGCAGCACCATTTGCGTACCTTCGGGGCACGGCGTATAAATGCGTCGCTCTTTATGCGTTGCAGCATGGCTGCGACCAGCCGCGGACATATCCCCGAAAGTCTGGGTGGGGGGCCGAGGCATACTTCGGAGATAAAGGAGGCTGGAATGGCTGAAGATAAGAACTACGTGACCCTAGTCGATCATCCCACCGGAAAAAGCTATGACTTGCCGTTGATGGACGGAACGACGGGGCCGAAGGTCATCGACGTCCGTAAATTGTATGCCGAAACCGGTTACTTCACCTACGACCCGGGTTTCACGTCCACGGGGTCCTGCGAGTCCGAGATCACCTATATCGATGGCGATGAAGGAATTCTGCTGCACCGTGGTTACCGGATCGAAGATCTGGCCGAAAACTGCACTTTCATGGAAGTCGCCTACCTGTTGCTGCGGGGCGTCCTGCCGAACCAGCAGGAGAAAGTAGATTTCGAGCAGACCATCACCTATCACACGATGGTCCACGAGCAGTTGCTGAATTTCTATCGCGGTTTCCGCCGGGATGCCCATCCGATGGCTGTCATGGTCGGCGTGGTCGGGGCGCTTTCGTCCTTCTACCACGACTCCACGGACATCACCGATCCGAAGCAGCGGATGATCGCCTCCCACCGGTTGATCGCAAAAATGCCGACGATCGCGGCCATGGCCTACAAGTATTCGGTCGGCCAGCCGTTCATCTATCCGCGCAACGACCTGTCCTATGCGGAAGACTTCCTACACATGACGTTCTCCGTGCCGGCTGAGCAGTACAAGATCAGCCCGACCGTGGCGCGCGCCATGGACCGCATTTTCATCCTGCATGCGGATCACGAACAGAACGCGTCGACCTCGACCGTCCGCATTGCCGGTTCTTCCGGCGCCAACCCCTTCGCCTGTATCGCCGCCGGCATTTCCTGCCTGTGGGGTCCGGCGCATGGCGGCGCCAACGAAGCCGTGCTGAACATGCTCGCGGAGATCGGCCACAAGGACAACATTCCGAAATTCATCGAAAAGGCGAAGGACAAGAACGATCCGTTCCGTCTGATGGGTTTCGGCCATCGCGTCTACAAGAACATCGACCCGCGCGCGACCGTTTTGAAAAAGAGCGCGGACGAAGTCTTGGCGGAACTGGGCGTCGACGATCCGCTGCTCGAACTGGCCCAGGAATTGGAACATCTTGCCCGCAACGACGATTATTTCATTGAGCGCAAACTGTTCCCGAACGTCGATTTCTATTCCGGCATCATCCTGAAGGCGATCGGTTTCCCGACCAGCATGTTCACCGTTCTGTTCGCGTTGGCCCGCACTGTCGGCTGGGTTGCGCAGTGGAACGAGATGATCACCGATCCGAGCCAGAAAATCGGCCGGCCGCGTCAGCTCTACAAGGGCAACACGGAACTGCCCTTCATTCCGATCGACAAACGGTAAGACGGTCATCCGACCGAAAGAAAGGGCGGGGCTTTGGCCCCGCCCTTTTCTTTTGTATCAATCAGTTAGCAGTCCGCTGTAGCCGATATCGTCCAGAACGGCCCGCGCGGCGGCCTCGCTGGGGGAACCGCCGCCCGGCGGGCGAAGCGCGTCCAAACCTGGTCCCAGGGCCGCCAACTGGCGTTCACCGTCGGGCCCCAGCAGCGCTTCCAGATCCGCGGCCAGCAAATCGCCCCGGCAATAGCGCTGCAGCCGTTCCGGTATCGGCGGTTCGTTTCCGTTCATCACCGCCATGATGTTGATCAGGCTGGCATAGTCGATCTTTACCATGCGGCGGATGATCCAATGGGTCAGCCCGTTCATGCGATACGCGATGACGGCGGGCGTTTCGGCCAAGGCCAGTTCCAGCGATACAGTGCCGGACGCGGCGACGGCGGCATCCGACGCCTTCATGGCGCCGAACCGGTCGACCTCCCCCGTCACGATCGTCATCGGCACAGGCCAATCGGCGGCGAGTTCCGTTACCGTGTCCAGAAGATGCGGCACGGTCGGCAGGACACAGGAAAACGACCGCCCTGCCCCGTGAAGACGTTCGATCGCTTCCCGGAAAGGCGCCATGTGCCGGGTCACTTCCCCGCGCCGGCTTCCGGGCAGGACCGCGATCAGCGTTTCCGCTGTCGCAATACCATGCGACGCGCGAAAGGCGTTTCCATCCGCCTCCCGCAGCCCGGATTCCAAGACCGAATGACCGACGAAACTCGTCTTCAATCCGACGGCCTCGAAATACGGCGGCTCAAACGGCAGCAGCGTTAGAAGATGGTCGAAATGGCGTTTGAACTTGTGGACCCGCTTTTCCCGCCAGGCCCAGACGGTCGGCGCGACATAGTGAATTTTCCTGATCCCCGGCGTCTTGATCTTCGTGACGAAGCCATGAGCGAACCCGGGTGAGTCGATCGTCACCACCGCATCCGGCTTCAGGCGGTCGACTTCGGCCGCCGCGTCCCGCATGCGCCCCATGATGCGTCTGGCATGCGGCAGCACTTCCAAAAGGCCCATGACAGACAGTTCCGACATGGGGAACAGGCTTTTCAGCCCTTCGGCCTCCATCAAGGGGCCGCCAATTCCATGTATTTCCAAGGTCCCGCCCGTCAAACGGCGAAGGGCGCGTATCAGGCGAGCGCCCAGGGCATCACCGGAGGATTCACCGGCCACCAGAAACAGGACGGGTCCCCCTTCGCCAGCCATCGCGGTCAGGGCGCTATTGCGATCAGGAAAATACCGGCGCGGTCCGCCGCCGCGACGGTCGCCTCCCGGTCCATAATGATCGTGCGGTCAGCTTCAATGGCAATGCCGGAAAACCCTGCAGCGGCGGCATGATCCACCGTCTGCTCGCCGATTGTCGGCAGGTCCACTCTGTTATCCTGTCCCGGTTTGGCGATCTTGATCAGAACCGGTCCCGGCCCTGGCCGCTTCAGCGCCCCGCAACGTTCTATCAGCGCGTCTGTTCCCTCGATGGCCTCTACGCCCAGGACGATGCCTTCCTGTACGACCACGGCCTGGCCGACATCTGCCGGCCCCATGGCCTGCAGAACGAACAGCCCGCGCTCTATATCCGCTTGCCTGCCGCTGTCAGGCTCCGTTTTGGTCATGGTTCCTTGATCGACCCCGGTACGACCCAAGACATCACCCACGGAAATTACATTGAAACCGTGCTTATCCTGGAAATAGTTGGCCACCCTGGTCAACAGGTCGTCATCCCCGCCGACGCCGCGGCCGACCGTGGTAAAGAATTTGAGGGCTTCGGCATCGGGCCTCAATTGGGCCAGACTCGGGCGGCTGACCTTGCCCGCCATGACCAAGTCCCGCACACCTTCTTTCTTGAATGTTTGCAAGGCTTTGCCTGCGGCTCCTAAACGAAGCACGGCATGAGGAAACCGCGACAATTGCCCAGTATCGGCCTGATGTTCTATAGCCACGACGAAGAACGGCCGTCCGGCCTTCTCGCATGCTTCGCAAATGCGGACGGGAAGGTCGCCGCCGCCCGCGATAATGCCGAGTTTAGTCGCCATGTCCGCTTTTGGGCTGGGTGATGCCGCGCGAGGAGCTTCCCGACATGAATTCGACGATCTCCATTACGCCGGAATTGGCGTCGAACAATTTCGCAACGTCCTGAACCCGTTCCCCCATGGTCCCTTCATCGGCGAACAGCATCCGGTAGGCCCGGCGCAGGACATGGACATCGTCCTTGCTGAAACCGCGCCGCTTTAACCCGACGACGTTCAGCCCGCTGAGGCGCGCACGGTCGCCCATGACGGAGCCATAGGGAATGACGTCGTTCTCGACGCCCGACATACCGCCGACCATGGCGTGCTTGCCGATGCGCACGAACTGATGCACGGCGGAAAGACCGCCGATAATCGCGAAATCCTCGACCACGACATGCCCTGCCAGCGTGGCGTTGTTCGCCATGATCACATTGTTGCCGACGATGCAGTCATGGGCGACATGCACACCGACCATGAACAGACCGTTATCCCCCACGCGCGTTTCCATGCCGCCGCCTTCGGTTCCCGGATTCATCGTGACGTGTTCGCGGATACGGTTTTTCTTGCCGATGATCAGGCGCGACGGCTCACCATTGTATTTCAGGTCTTGCGGCTGCGTGCCGATGGAGGCGAAGGGAAAGATTTGCGTTCCCTCGCCAATCTCGGTGCGCCCGTCCACGACGACGTGGGAGTGCAGCGACACGCCGGCGCCCAGCGTGACATCCGGGCCGACGACGCAATACGGGCCGATGGACACACCGTCGCCCAGCGCCGCCGCCGGATCGACTATTGCTGTCGGATGAATGGTGGGGTTCATTCCGCATCCTTAATCATGGCAGTAAACGTGGCTTCGGCCACCAAGGTGCCGTCGACCGTCGCCTTGCCGTCGAACTTCCAGACCGGGCCGCGGTTCTGCTTGCGGGTGACGTGGATCTGCAACTGATCTCCCGGTTCGACGGGTCGGCGGAATTTTGCCTCTTCAACCGACATGAAATAGACAAGCTTTCCCTCGGCATCCGTGCCCAGCGAGGAGACGACGACGACGCCGGCGGTTTGCGCCATGCTTTCGACAATCAGCACGCCCGGCATAATCGGCCGCTGCGGGAAATGGCCCTGAAAGTGTGGTTCGTTGATCGAAACGTTCTTGATTCCGATCGCGCCTTCGAACGGCACGTAGTTTATCACACGATCAACCATCAAAAACGGGTACCGGTGCGGTATCCGTTTCATCACTTCATTGATTTCAATGGTTTGGGGCATCGCCGTATCCGAATCCGCCATCGTTCTTTATTCCCGTTCTTTAACCATGCGATTCAGCAGCGCATTTTTGCGCAGCCATAGCTTATGTTGCCCGGCCGGTACGCCGGCAAGAGTGGACCCCGCAGGGATAGATTTGGTTACTCCGGACATTGCAGCGATTCTGGTGCCCGCACCGATGGTCAAATGACCGGCAATGCCGACCTTCGCCGCGCAGATCACGAAATCTTCGAGTACGGCGCTGCCGGCAATGCCCGTTTGGCCCGCCAAGACACAGTTTCTGCCAAGGCGCACGTTGTGCCCGATCTGCACAAGGTTATCAATCTTGGTACCGTCGCCGATCACCGTGTCAGGCCCCATGCCCCGATCGATGGTCGTGTTGGCGCCGATTTCCACATCATTGCCGACAATGACCCGTCCCAATTGCGGCAGTTCAACATGACCGCGCGGATCCATCGCGAAGCCGAACCCGCGGATCCCTATCCTGGCGCCGGCGTGGATTTGAGCCCGGTCGCCGACATCGCAGCATTCCAAGGTCGCCGTCGGCCCGACCCGGCCATCCGTTCCGATCGTCACCCCCGGCCCCAGCACCGCGTTGGGACCGATATGGGTCCGCGCACCGACAACCGCGCCGTCGCCGATGACGGCGCCGGCATCAAGCCGAACCCCCTCGCCCAGTGTTGCGGTTTCGGCGACACTGGCCATCGGGTGAATGCCCGGGACTGTCTTCGGCACCGGGTAGAAGGCTTGTACGATCAAGGCGAAGCTTCGGTAGGGGGCTTCGCTGACCAGCAGCGCCGTGCCGGGCGGCGCTTTCTCCACATCCCTTGGCGCGACGACGCAGGCCCCTGCCTTTGTCTCCTCGAAGGCGGAAATATACTTCCGGTTATCAAGGAAACTGACTTGGTCCGGACCGGCTTCGGTCAAGGTTCCTATGTCGAGGAGGACCTTCCCGCCGTCACCGGAGGCATGCAGGACCGCCTCGCCAAGTTCGGCGAGGTCGGCGAGTGTGAAGGGCCCATGCCTTTGAAAGAAGCGGGGATCAGCCATGACGGCCTCTTATTGTTGTTGTTCTTCGAGCACGACGGTCTGAATACGCTGATTCAGCCGGGTCAGGGCTTCTTCGCTCACCAGCAGTGCGGTGTCGACATACGAGACGGTGCGGTCCTCGCGGGACATGTTCAGCATCAGGTTCACCCCGCGTTCCTGGGCGATTTCCACGACCACTTCGCGCAGGGCCTCTCGAATTTGCCGGCGGGCCGATGCATAGAGCCTATCGAGCTCCTGTTTCCGCTGCCGCGCCACGCCCTGCAACTCGCCGAGTTTCTGGCGAAACTCCTGCTGGCGCTGCTGGAATACTTCCGGGGCCAGGACGTTCTGCTGGGACAGCAAGGCGTTCCGTTCTTCTTCCAGACCGCGTTGTTCCGTCTCCAACTGGGATTGAAACGCTGCTCGGCGGGATTCGATCTGATCGCGCAGGCTTTGCCAGGCAATCGACTGCCGCTCAACGGCGCCGACGTCGATGACGGCGATGACCGGTGTCGGCATTTGCTGCGCATATGAATTTCCGAAAAAACCAAAAACGAAAACAAGCCCTGCTGCGAATAGGTAAGCCCTAATCGACCGTGACATCTGAAACTCCTTAGACCCTAGAAACGGGTGCCAAAACTAAATCGGAAAAATTCGGTCTCATCGTGGTCTTCCTTCAGCACCGCTTGGGAGAAGTCCACGCGGATCGGCCCAAATGGGGAGACCCAGTTAACGCCCACGCCGACGGAAGCGCGCATCGAACCCGTATCGACAATACCAGCTCCGGAATCATCGATCTCGGTCAATGTTCCGAAATCGGTGAATACGGCGCCCTTGATGCCGAATTCCTCGGGCAAACCGACAGGGAACAACACCTCTACAGAGCCGCGGGCCAGTTGCTGGCCGCCCAGCGCGTCGTCGGTTCCCGTATCGCGAGGGCCGACGCCTGCATTCTCGAAACCGCGGAGACTGTCCCCGCCGAGGAAGAACCGGTCGTTGATGCGGACCTCGTCGTTGATACCGGCGATATAACCGAGCTCACCTTTGAACGTACCCAGGACGTCATCGGCGAACTGGTAATAAACCGTCCCTTCCAGCGTGGTCCGTCCGAAGGTGACGTCGCCGCCCACACCGGAGAAATCCGTTCCAAGGGAAAGGATAAATCCATCGGTCGGGTCCACCCGGCTGTTCCGTTGATCCAAGGTAAGGGTCTGCCCGATGATGGACCGGGTAGAAACGCCTTCCTGGTCCCGGATAAACCGGGATGCATCGGCGTCGACATCCTGAATATCCTGCCGGCTCAACCGATAGAAAACACGTTGCCGCCAATCGTCGTTGATGTCGTAACCGATACGAACCGCGCCGCCGGTTTCCTGCAGATCGAACGAGCTTTCATCCTGATTATCGCGGACCCGATGGAACAAATCGAAGCCGCCGGACAGTTCCTTGTCCAGGAAATACGGTTCGGTGAACGAGAGATCGATGCCCGATTCTTCCTGCGCGATGATCAAACGAAGGTTCAGATCCTGCCCCTTGCCCAGCAGATTTCGCTCGCGGATGCCGATTTCACCCAGCGCCCCGGAGGTGGAGGAAAAACCGGCCCCCAGCGTGATTTCGCCGGTCGACTGTTCGGTGACGTCCACTTCGATGACGGTCTTGTCCGGTGAGGACCCCGGAACGTTGTTTACGTCCACCGCGCTGAAGAAGCTCAATCCGCGCAAACGGTCGCGGCTGCGCCTCAGGCGCGCGGAGTTGAACGCATCGCCTTCCACCAACTGGAATTCGCGCCGTATCACACGGTCCAATGTTCTGACGTTGCCGCGGATATCGATGCGCTCAACATAGACTTTCGGGGCTTCGCCGATTTGGAAGGTCAGGTCGATAATGCGGTTTTCACGGTCCCGGTCCGCCAAGGGGCGCACATCGACGAAGGCGTAGCCCTGCTCGCCGACGGCTTCCGTCAGGCGCAGGATCGCATCGTCGACAGCGTCGGCGTCATAGTATTCGCCGGTTTCGAGTTCAATGAACTCCTTCAAGGGTTCCGCATCGACATCGACGATCTGGGACACAACGTCGAACTTGCCGAAGGTGAAGCGTTCCCCTTCTTCGACGGTTACGGTGATGAAGAAGCTTTCCCGGTCTTCGCTCAACTCGGCCACGGCCGAAACGACCCTGAAATCGACGAAACCGTTCGCCAGATAGTGCCGGCGCAGCAATTCCCTGTCGAAGGTCAATCGGTCCGGATCATACGTGTCCGCGCTGCTCAAGAAGCGATACCAGGCGGATTCCTTTGTTGCGACGACACTGCGCAAATCACCATCCGAGAAGTACTTGTTCCCGATGAAGCTGATTTTTTCGATATCCGTGACCGGCCCTTCCGAAACCTCGAAAACCAGATCGACACGGTTCTGTTCGAGCTGAATAACCTTCGGTTCGACCGTCGCGGCGAAACGGCCGCTGCGGCGATAAACATCAAGTATCCGTCGGACGTCGCTTTGAACCCGGGTGCGCGTATAGACAACGCGGGGCCGCAGCTGAACTTCGGCTTCCAGCGCTTCGTCCTTGATCCGCTTGTTACCCTCGAACGCGATCCGGTTGATAATCGGGTTTTCGACGATCCGGATGACCAGAGCGTTGCCTTCCTGGCGCATGGTCACATCGGCAAAGAGACCCGTCGAAAACAGGGTTTTCAAGGACTGGTTGATCGTCGATGCGTCGAACGGGTCGCCTTCCTTGACGGACAGATAGGAGATGACCGTTTCAGGTTCGATGCGTTGGGATCCCTGAACGACAATCTCTTCGATAACCGGGGTTCCGGGGCGAACCGGCTGCGGCGTGACGCGGGGCGTCTGCTCCCCGCCGGTGGCGGGTGCCGGTGGGATGATGGTCTGAACCTGCGCTAGGACGTCACCGGATTCCAAGGCAAGGCCTGTGGCCAATGCGGCCACGGTAAAGACCGCGATCAGGAACTGCCGACGCAAAGGCACGAACACATTCTACTCCCAAAACCCGCGACTGCGATCCAAACTGACTAAACGCGGCCGAACCGTTTCAATTTCTATTTCGCCGTATTCTACAATGACCAGTTTAGTAAGTCATTCACAGTAACGAATACCATCAGGCCTACAATCAAAGCCAAGCCTATTCTTAAGCCGTATTCTTGGGCTCTTTCACCCAATGCTTTACCGCGGATGCCCTCAATCGCATAAAACAGCAAATGTCCCCCATCCAACATAGGAACCGGGAACAAGTTGATAAGGCCCAGATTCACGGATAGCAAGACCGCGAATTGGAGCAGCGACAGCAACCCCGATTGGGCAAAATCGTTCGACAGTTGGACAATCCGGATCGGCCCGCCCAATTCTTCCGTCCCGCGTTGGCCGACGATCATTTCACCAACCGATTCGAGCGTGAGCGTGATCATGCGCCAAGTTTCGGTGCTGGCCTTCACGACAGCCCCCGAAACCCCGGATTTTACATATATCGGGGCGGGTCCACGCACGCCCAGCTGATAGATCGTCCGCTCGGACCCGTCGTCACCCGGAACGGTCACTTCACGGGGGGCCGCCGTCAGGAAGGACACGGCACCGTCGCGCTCGATCTCGAACCGCAACTTGTTGCCCCCGCTTCCGATCACCGCCTTTTGTAGATCCTCGAAATTGCTGATTTGCGTGCCATCGATGGAAAGAATTCTGTCGCCTGCCTGGAATCCGGCCTCCCCTGCCGCCGAATCTTCCACGACACCGCCAATTCCGCCGGTCATGAAATCGCCCTGCGTGGGCTGACCAACGAACATGAACATCCCTGCCATCACCACGATCGCAAACAGGAAATTGGCAATCGGACCCGCCGCAACCACAGCCGAGCGCCGACCCAGTGACTTGTGAGAGAAGGAGACTTCCTTCTCCGCCGCCGTCATTTCGACCGGGCCACCTTCAAGATCGCTCGGCATCGAATGCTCGCCGAACATCTTCACATATCCGCCCAGCGGCAACATGCTGATCTTCCAGCGCGTTCCGTGACTGTCGGTCCACCCGAACAGTTCCTTGCCGAAGCCGACAGAGAATGTCTCCACCCGAACGCCGCACCAGCGGGCGACCGCGTAGTGACCGAGTTCGTGAACGAAGACCAACAGGCACAGAACCCACACGAAGTTCAGATACCCCATCTCGCCGATCAATTGATCCATAATGCTTGAAGCCTCTAAGAAATGATTTCGGTTAAAGTGTCTGCGCCGCGGCAATTCGGGGTGATGCGCCTGTGTCCAGGCATTCCAAAGCGCGCGCCCTGCCCTCGGCATCCGCCGCGACGGCATCGTCCAAACTGTTGATCGCGGAGGCCGGCGCCGCCGTCAGGACCCTATCGACCAGCGCGGCAATATCCAAGAAGCCGATTTGCCCTTCCAGGAACCGCGCCACGGCAATTTCGTTCGCCGCATTCAGCAGCGGCGGCGCGTTGCCGCCGGCGGTCAAGGCGTTACGGGCGAGCCGCAGGGCGGGAAACCGTTGTTCGTCCGGCGCTTCGAAGGTCAACGCCGCGATATCGGTGAAGTCCAGCCGCTTTGCCGGGGCGTGAATACGGTCGGGCCAGCCCAGCGTGTGCGCGATGGGCACCCGCATGTCCGGTGAGCCCATTTGCGCCAGAACGGAACCGTCGGCGTATTGCACCATGGAATGGATAATCGATTGCGGGTGAACCACGACGTCGATCCGGTCTTCCGGCACGGCGAACAGGTGAAAGGCCTCAATGATCTCCAGCCCCTTGTTCATCATCGTCGCGGAGTCGACCGAGATCTTGGCGCCCATGTCCCAGTTGGGATGATCGACCGCTTGTGCCGGCGTCACGGCGGCCATGCGATCGGTCGACCAGTCGCGGAACGGTCCGCCCGACGCGGTCAGGATGATCTTCTCAAGCCCGTCCCGATTGCGTTCCTCAAGAACCTGGAAGATCGCATTATGCTCCGAATCCGCCGGCAGGATCTTTGCGCCGGCGGCACGGGCGGCCTGCATCATCAGGTCTCCGGCGCAAACCAGGCATTCCTTGTTGGCCAGCGCGACCGAGGCACCGCGTTCCACCGCCGCCATTGTCGGCGCCAGGCCCGCAGCCCCGACAATCGCCGCCATGACCCAATCCGACGGGCGTCGTCCTGCCTCGACCAAAGCTTCGGGCCCTGCGGCCAATTCGGTAGCCGTCCGCCCGACACGGGTTTTCAGCGCGTTGTAGAAAGACGCATCGGCGATCACCGCCAGTTCCGGCGAGAACATCTCGATCTGTCGGGCCAAGCCCTCCACATCGCGACGCGCGGTCAAGGCGACGACGTGATATTTCTCCGGTGCGCGGCCGACAAGATCCAGGGTGTTCCCGCCGACGGAACCGGTAGAACCAAGGACCGTAACGGTCTTTTTCTGCGTCATGCCATATAATCTTTCAAAACTGCCTGCGTTCCTACCAAGTGGAAGGCGGGCCACCCGCGGCGAGGACTATCAATGCCAAAACAGGTGTCGCGAACAGGAATCCGTCCAACCGGTCTAGCGCCCCACCATGGCCCGGAATGATCGAGCCCGAGTCTTTCACCCCAGCGCGTCGTTTCGCCCAGGACTCAAGCAGATCGCCCATCTGCGACGCTACAGACACCAATAGCGCGGCGCCGATCATCGGTAAGATGGGAAGCGTCGCGACCGCCCCGAAAATTCCCGCCGCAGCGGCGCTTCCGGCCAGCGCTCCGACCGCGCCGGACCATGTTTTTTTCGGGCTCACCGCCGGGGCCAACTTCGGTCCCCCGACAATACGTCCAACCGTGTATGCCGAAACGTCGCTCGCCACCACCACCAGCAACAGCAAAATCCAGATATCGCCGCCGCCTTCGCCCTGCCGCAGCCACATGGCCGCAATCCCGGCCGCGGCGATATAGGCCACGCCGACGATCCCGGTCCAGGACAGTGACCGGCCCAGAATAAAACGAATGCCGGCAAGCACCGCGACAACGATCGGCACGGCAAGAAGACCGTGATCGATCGTCACAAAAGCGACCAGCACCATCGGAACGATTTCGGCGCCGACCAGTAGGAATTTGTCGGCCACCGTCGCTGCCTGCGCCAACAGGCCCAATTCCCACGCCATCCAGCAGCACATGACGACGACGGCCAAGGCAAACGCCTGCCCGCCGTGCCAAATCAGGATACCCGCCGCCGGCAACATCACCGCGGCGGAAATCACGCGCGGCGCAAGATCGCGAAAATTGTTAGCGGGTTCCGGCGGTTGCGCCATAGCGCCTTTCGCGTTTGCCATACTCATCCACTGCTTGCTGCAGGTCATCCTTGCCGAAATCAGGCCAGAATTTGTCCAGGAATACGAACTCAGTATAGGCGCATTCCCATAACAGGAAGTTACTGATCCGATTCTCGCCGCTGGTCCGGATCAAAAGGTCCGGATCCGGGATGCCCGCCGTTCCCAAATGGGCGGCGAACACCGTTTCGTCAATCGCGTCGGCGCGGATCAATCCAAGAGAAACCGATGTCGCCAGTTTCCGGGCAGCCTCCGCGATATCGTGCCGGGCGCCGTAACTGAGCGCCAGAACCAGGGTCATGCCCGTATTGTCGGCCGTTGTACTCTCAGCTTCTTCGACCAGGCGGACGATGTCCTTCGACAGGCGGGTTCGATCGCCGATCACGCGAAAACGAATGCCTTTTGCATGCAAGTCGGCGATTTCCGATTTCAGATACCGCCGCAGCAGGTTCATCAACTCGCCGACCTCTTCTTCGGGGCGGCGCCAGTTCTCGGATGAAAAGCTGAAAAGCGTCAAATACCGGATACCGATCTCGGCCGCGCCTTCGATGGTCCGGCGGACGGCGTTGACGCCATTCCGGTGCCCCTCGATTCGCGGCAGACCACGCGAACGCGCCCAGCGGCCGTTACCATCCATGATAACGGCAAGGTGGTTCGGAATCTCTGTCGGCTGGTTCTCGTTCATGATGACGCTATGGAAGAGCCGGCGGGCCTAAAAAAGGCCTCAAACCTGCATGATCTCCTCTTCCTTGTGCGCCAAGGCGTCGTCGACCTTCTTGATATGTTCGTCCGTCATTTTCTGGACTTGGTCGGACTGACGGTGCATTTCGTCCTGGCCGATTTCGCTATCCTTCTCGGCCTTTTTCAGATGTTCAAGACCGTCACGGCGCACGTTGCGTATGGCGATGCGGGCCTGTTCTGCATATTTTCCCGCAACCTTTGTCAATTCCGCACGTCGTTCTTCGTTCAGTTCGGGCAGCGGAACCCGGATCACCGCACCCTCGGTCTGCGGGTTCAGGCCAAGGCCGGATTCCATAATCGCCTTTTCAACGGCCTTTGCGACGCCTTGATCCCAGACCTGAACGCTGAGCATGCGGGGTTCCGGAATACTGACACCCGCCACCTGCTTCAATGGAACCGTGCCGCCATAGGCGTTGACGGTGATGTCTTCCAGCAGAGAGGTCGAAGCCCGACCGGTCCGCAGTCCCATGAATTCACGCGCAAGGGCATCCAATGCGCCGTCCATACGCCGTTGAAGGTCCTTCATGCTAACATCCGCCATCGACGAAACTCCCGAAATGCATTCTTCTCGACACCGAACGCACCGTTAACCGCGCCCCTTCCGGTGCCTTCCCCATTGATCTCTGAACCCTGGATATGTTCGTAAACCGCGCCTTAGGATCGGTCCGTAACTATCGTATACCGCCCCTCGCCGCGCAACACCCTGGCGAGACCGCCCGGTTCCTGGATGGAGAAGACGATGATCGGGATGTCGTTATCCCGGCTGAGCGTAATCGCAGACGCATCCATCACTTTAAGATCGCGCGACAACACATCCATATAGTTCAGTTTTTCGAATCGGACGGCATCCGGATTCTTTTTCGGATCGGAATCGTAAACACCGTCGACCTTGGTGCCCTTCATCATCGCGTCGCAGTCCATTTCGGACGCACGCAGGGCCGCTGCGGTATCGGTCGTGAAAAACGGGTTGCCGGTTCCCGCAGCGAAAATCACGACCCGGCCCTTTTCCATATGCCGAACCGCACGGCGGCGGATATAGGGTTCACAGACGGTCTGCATCGGAATTGCGGACAATACGCGCGTCGGCACGCCGACCGCCTCAAGCGCGCTTTGCATGCCCAACGCGTTCATCACGGTCGCCAACATGCCCATATAATCGGCTGTGGTGCGTTCCATGCCGCTCGCGGCGGCCGAAACCCCGCGAAAGATGTTTCCCCCGCCAATGACCAAGCAGACCTGCACGCCGGTTTCGAGGGCTTCCTTCACTTCAGTGGCAACCCGGCCGACCATGCTTGGGTCCAAACCGAAGTCCCGTTCGCCCATCAGGGCCTCGCCCGAAATCTTGAGCAGCACCCGGCGATAAAGAGGGGCCGGCGCCATATCCGGCGCCGGCCCCTGACCGATGGATGCCTCAAGCGGTTCATTTGCCGAGGTCATTCCGAATCCCCTCTCGGTCGTTCCGTCGTTCTCGTTCATTCAAACCGCACATCCGCCAGGGCGGCGGCCATAGCCGCCCTACCCTTAGGCATTGCAGGCCCAGGTCGATTAACCTTTGACGGCCTGTGCGACTTCCGCCGCGAAGTCGGTTTCTTCCTTTTCGATGCCTTCGCCCAGTTCGAAACGGACGAAGCCGGTCAGCTTTATCGCCGTGCCCGCTTCCTTGGCCGCATTTTCGACAACCTTGGAAATCTTGGTTTCGTTGTCGATCACGAAGACCTGCTCGGTCAGGACGACTTCCTCATAATACTTGCGCAAGCGGCCCACGACCATCTTTTCGATGATCTCTTCCGGCTTGCCGGATTCCCGGGCCTGTTCGGTCAGAACGGCCTTCTCACGGTCCAGCGCAGCCTGATCGACGTCGGCGATAGTCAGGAACTCCGGACGCGCGGCCGCGATATGCATGGCGATCTGCTTGCCCAGTGCTTCAAGCGTTTCGGTCGGCGCGGAAGACTCAAGAGCAACCAGAACGCCGATCTTGCCCAGGCCCGGAACCAGCGCACTGTGCATATAGGACGCGACCAGCCCCTGGGAAACTTCCAGGACTTTGGCGCGGCGGAAGCTCATGTTCTCGCCGATGGTCGCGATATTATGGGTCAGCTGCTCGGCGACCGTCCGCCCCGTTTCCGGATAGGCAGCGCTTTCGATGGCCGCGGTATCGTTACCCACGGTCAGCGCGATATTGGCGATGGTGGAAACGAAATTCTGGAAGCTATCGTTGCGCGCGACGAAATCGGTTTCGGCATTGATTTCGACCGCCGCGCCCTTGGTGCCGGCGGTGACAACAGCAACCAGACCTTCGGCCGCGACACGGCCGGATTTCTTCTGCGCAGCGGCAAGGCCCTTGGTGCGCAGCCAATCGACCGCCGCATCCATGTCGCCGTCGGTTTCCGCCAAAGCTTTCTTACAATCCATCATGCCCGCGCCGGACTTATCACGCAGTTCCTTTACGAGCGCAGCTGAAATAGCAGCCATGGTTCTTCCTCTTTTCTCTGTCTTTTAACGGCCCTGGCGCATCGGAACCGAGCGCCGATCCGGCCGTTCCATACCAAAGTTCAAGCCCGGTCCCCGGATCCGCGCCGCTGCGAGGATCCGGGTGGGCTGATATAGACGATTCGTTACCGTCTTATGGCCACCATAGCGCCGAAGCGCGGATACGGCGCCAAAATGCTTCCGTTAGCTGGCGGAAGCCTTCTCGGTCGTTTCAGCTGCCGGCGTTTCAGCAGCCGGTGCTGCTTCAGCAGGCGTTTCCGCAGCCGGGGCTGCTTCTTCGGCAGGTGCCGTTTCGACAGCGGCTTCCGGGGCAGCCGGCAGTTCTTCGGCAACCGGCTCAGCGGACGCGCCGATATCGACACCGGAGGACGACAAGGAAACCTGCAGACCATCCAGGATGGCGCCGGTCATCAGGTCGCAATACAGGTTGATGGCGCGCATCGCGTCATCATTGCCCGGGATCGGATAGGTGATGCCGTCCGGGCTGGAGTTCGAATCGATCACCGCGACGACCGGAATGCCGAGATTGTTGGCTTCCTGAACCGCGATGGATTCCTTGTTCGTGTCGATGATGAACAGAATGTCCGGCAGGTTGCCCATTTCACGGATACCGCCGAGCGACAGGTCGAGCTTGTCGCGCTCGCGCTGAAGCTGCAGCAATTCCTTCTTGGTCAGGCCCTGGTGATCGCCCGACAGACGCTCGTCCATTTCCTTCAGGCGGCGGATCGAACCGGAAATCGTCTTCCAGTTGGTCAGCATGCCGCCGAGCCAGCGATGGTTCACGAAGTACTGACCGGATTTGCCGGCGCTTTCCTTGACGATCGACTGCGCCGTACGCTTGGTGCCGACGAACAGGATACGGCCGCCGGAAGCGGCGACGTCGCGGACGGCCTGAAGGGCCTGATGCAACATCGGAACGGTCTGTTCCAGATCGATGATGTGAATGCCGTTACGCTCACCGAAGATGAACGGTTTCATCTTGGGGTTCCAGCGGCGGGTGGTGTGTCCGAAATGAACGCCAGCTTCCAGGAGCTGACGCATAGTATATGATGGCATCGCCATGATGGCTGCCTCCTTCTCTTCTCCGGTTGTTCCTCCACGGGGTTTTGTGGCCACTTGGTTCGAGAACCGTCGCGGCACCGGACGGTGCGGTTACCAGTCTTAGAGAAATCTCAAAGACACGACCGCGCCAACCCCGTGTGTGAAGTCGCGCGGGATATATACCCTGGGCCTGCCTATGGCAAGCGGGCGAAGAGCGTCAAACCGTTCGGTGCCGGCGTCACCCGGCGGGCAGATGGAAGAAGGAATCTGCCGGAATGACGTTGAGATCCTTCGCGCCGGGCGGGCGCCACTCCAATTTCAGCGTCGAAGACCCCTTTTTCTCGAAATAGAGGATCTCCAACGGGTAGTAGCCGACCTCCGGGAAGTCGGCGCCCAGGATCGGCGAGGACCTGTCGGGATGGACCTTGGGATCGGAATAGAACAGTCGGCCCGCGATCCATAGTTCGACGCCGTCATTCGCGGTCACCCGCAGGAAATGAGTGCCCGGCTTGGTCACCTTCAGCAGGCCCTGGATACGGGCGCCGACCATGTCCGAGGCCGGACTTGTCAGGACCGACGCCTCGTTGCCGACATAGTTCATCGCCTGGATCGGCTGTCCCGTGGCACCCTTGCGGCTGCGGATCAGTCCGCGCAAGACATCTACATTGTTGATTTTGGCATAATAGTAGTCCACGCCGAGGCCGGACTGGAGGTCGGCGGCTTTTCCGCCGATCGGCGCGGGAACAAACGGGTCCGTCCGGTTGATCGCCGCGCTTCGGCCCGCCACCTTGGTTCCGGGTGCCACACGGGCAACGAAGGCTTTCAAGGCGGTGACGACGTCCGGCCGGTTCAGAGGAAGATTGTGGCCGCCCTTTTCGAAATGCGTGACGTCAGTCCCCTCGGCATCCGCGAAACGGCCATCCGCCAGCGACGGATCGATCACCTCGTCATCGTCAGACAAAAGAACCAGGCGCGCACCGTGGCGGCCGTCATCGGACCAGGTCATGGCGTCATAGGCCGCCGCGTCCGCCTCGGTCACCGTGAAAGCCGCCTGCCGGCGGTCACCCTTATGCGTGCCGACAGTGGCACGGAGGACCGATCCCGGTTCCAGCGCCGGGTTGACCAGGATGGCCCCCGCGACCGGATAGTGTGTCAGGATGTAATCCGCCCAAAACCCGCCGAGGGAGGTTCCCAGAACGATCACCCTGCGGCCTTCCAAGTAATGCGCGAAAACTTCGTCCAGCGCCTGCTTGTCCGCCTCGATATCGGTATAGTCGTAGTTGAACCCGACAATCGTATGCGTGTCGCCGAACAGATTGACGATCGCGTCGTAATCGTCGTTCGGCATTGCCGACTGGTAGCCATGCAGAAGCAGGATGACGTCGGGCGCGAAATCGGCCTTGTCCCGGCCATCGTCGGTATAGACGGTAAAGGCCTCGAACGCACCGTCGCGGACCAATGTCGGCTCCCCCTGCCCCGTGGTGCAACCGGCCAAAAAGGCGGCGAAGGTCAGGGCAACGGCCAAGCGGTGTAGTATGGACCGGACGGCCGATTTTTCAGACGTGGCGACCGTCATGCCGTCCCCTCGTTTTCGATCAATGATCCCGATCCCCGATGCAAGACATAGACGAAGCAACCGCCGAAGAAGAGCGGTGCGAGCAGCATGATGGGCGGTCCGAAAATGATCGACAACCCGGCCAGCCAAAGTATGCGTCGAATGCCGGAGGTCTTCACCCCGATGACGAGCAGAATGACATAGGGAACCAGATAGCAAAGAAACCAGAAGGCATCGTTCGTAAATGCGCGCGTCCCACCTTCCACGGTCCCGAAACCGGCAAGCTTGAAAGCGATGAACTCGTTCAGGAACAGGCTGCTGTTCACGAATGTCACGAGGAAACCGATCAGGTCCACCGGTCCGCCGATGCCCGCTTCGACATCGATGTATTTCTCGTTCGCTTCGTAGATCCACGACGCCATTGCATAGCCAACATGGTCCAGGATGGGCGTCAGAATCAACATCGGCACGACCACGATCCAAAGGCTCGTGATGCGGCCGGCGATCAGATTCCCGACACTGCCGGCCCGCTTGTCGATGGACATCATCGCCATATAGCCCGATGTGACAAAGAAGAACGGCACGGCCCAGCGCCGCCACGCATCCATGCCGGGCAGGTCCAGCGTACTGAATTCCGGATAGGTGAAGTGACCGATCAGAACCGTCGCCATGGCGAGAATCTGCAACAGGTGCAGGAAGTTGCTGAAACTGCCTGTCGCCTCCTCCGGCATATAGGGCGTGGCGATGCGCTGGTCTTCCGGAAACATCTTGTCGATCACGGCGGCCATGGGTGGCGTCAGACGATAGGCCACTGGCTTCAGGAACAAACAAAGCCGCCCGGCCAGGATGCAGGCCAAGAGCGTCGCGATGGCCAGAGCGGTTTCATGCAACGCGTTGGCGGGATCGTGGCTCCAAATCGCCGCGAAGAAATAGAGGAACGGCACGTGGAACACGAAAATCGGCAGCGTGTGCGGCCGGGCGTGTCGAATGAACGCGACAAGCCATGCGGGTGTCCTGTCGCCGGTCAGCAGGAACTTGGAGAGGTACAGAATGACCAGCAGAAAGACGAGGTGCCCATACTGGAGGGCGAAGCGCTTGCTCATGTCCAGATACTGACGCAATGAATACGGCGCCAGCGTCTTGGTCCACTGATACAGGTCCTCGCCAAGCCGCAGATACATGAAAAGCGCGTATCCGGCCAAGGTCACGCCGAGCATCGCCCAAACGGCCCGTTGGTCCGAAACGTATCGCGGCATGGCTTTCACTCGCTGCACGGACACAGGGTTTCCTTAATCTGGGCGTTCCGACCGGCTTAAAGATAGACGCGAAGCGGCGATTTTAAAGCAGGGCCGGGCCGGATGGCCAACACGGTCGCGGGCGCCTCCTTAAAGATCCTGAACATCGATGATGCCGGGGATCGCCTTCACGGCTTGGCGCAGGCGTCCATCGATCTTGAAGGTTTCGTCCAACTCGATCTCGATATCGCCTTCCGGCCGGTCCTTCAGCTGGATCGTCACGCGGCCGCGGCCCCGTTTGCCGTGCTGATGCAGCAGGTTGGACAGGTGCTCGACGCAATCGGGCGTGGCGAGATAGACCTCCATACCGTCCGCGGCATGGGCCGCCTCTTCTTCCAAAGATTTCACGGAAAGCGCGGTCAGGCGCGGCTCTTCCCCCTCGCCCCGTGTCTGCACGTCGACCGTCACCACCAGCGGTTCGCCGGCGTCCAGCAGTTCCATCGCGTTGTTCAGGACTTCCTGGAACATTGTCACTTCATAAGACCCGGTCGCATCCGACATCTGCACGAAGGCCATCTTGGACCCGCGCGACGTCGTCATGATGCGCCGCCCCCCGACGATGCCCGACAACAGAACCTGTCCGCTGCGCATCCTGCCTGAGGTGACGTCCCGCCAATTGATCACGCCCAGCTTACGGCAGGTCTTGGCATAGGCCTCCAACGGATGGGCAGAGAGATAGAAGCCGATCGAGTCGAACTCCTGGCTCAACCGCATCTGCTGCGGCCAATCGGGAACGTCACGCAACTTGGGCCGGGTCGAGGCCGCCATGCTGTCGCCGAAAAGGCTGACCTGATTGCTTTCGCGGTCGGCAAGCGCCGAGGCCGCATGGGCCGCGATCACATCCAGCGACTCGAAGACCTGACGCCGGTTCGGATTCAAACCGTCGAACGCCCCGGCCTTGGCCAGGTTTTCCAGCGCCTTCTTATTGACCGAGCGGGTGTCGAGACGATTAGCGAAATCGAAGAGGTCGGCGAATTGCCCTTTCTCCTCCCGCTCGCGCACGATGGAATCCATGGCCTGCTGCCCGACATTCTTCAACGCGGCGAGCGCGTAACGAACCTTCCGTTCGCCGGTCTCCGTCTGCTCGACGGAAAACCGTACTTGCGAGCGGCAGATGTCCGGCGGCAGCAATTCGATATTCTGCCGGTCCATTTCCGACCGGAACACGTTCAGCTTGTCCGTATTGTGCAGATCCAGCGTCATCGACGCGGCCAGGAACTCGACCGGATAATTCGCTTTCAGCCAAGCGGTCTGGTAGGCGACCAGCGCATAGGCCGCCGCGTGGCTCTTGTTGAAGCCATATCCCGCGAACGCGTTGATCATGTCGAAGATTTCGTTCGCCTTCGGGGCTTCGACGCCGCTGTGTTCCTTTGCGCCTTCGACGAAAATGCGCCGCTGGGCGTCCATTTCCGCCTGGATCTTCTTGCCCATCGCGCGGCGCAGCAAGTCCGCGCTGCCCAGCGTGTAGCCGGACAGGACCTGGGCCATCTGCATGACCTGTTCCTGGTAGACCGGAATGCCGAATGTCTCCCGCAGCACCGGCTCCAGCTTTTCATGCGGATAGGTCGGAATCTCTTCCTTATGCTTGCGCTTGATATAGGTCGGGATGTTCTCCATCGGGCCCGGACGATACAAGGCCACGACGGCGATGATGTCCTCGAACCGGTCAGGACGCAGTTTTTTCAACACGTCCCGCATGCCCGAACTTTCCAACTGGAACACACCGACCGTTTCCGCCTTGCACAGCATTTCGTAGGTGCGGGCGTCGTCCAGCGGCAGGGTGGAAATATCGAGCGGATCGTCCTTCCGGTCGTCCCGCGCGTCGATCAACTCCTTGGCGCGCGCAATGACGGTCAGCGTCTTCAGGCCCAGGAAGTCGAACTTCACCAGTCCGGCCTGCTCGACATATTTCATGTTGAACTGGGTGACCGGCATGTCGGACCGCGGGTCGCGGTAAAGCGGCACCAATTCGGTCAGCGGGCGGTCACCGATGACGACCCCGGCGGCATGCGTCGAGGCATGACGGTAGAGACCTTCGAGCGGCAGAGCCGTTTCGATCAGGGTTCGGACGGACGGGTCCTCGACCTTCATCTGCAGCAGCAGCGGCTCCCCGTCGATCGCCTGTTGCAGCGTCACGGGCTTGGCCGGGTTGTTCGGCACCAGCTTGCAGATCCGGTCGACCTGGCCATAGGGCATTTGCAGCACCCGGCCCACGTCGCGCAGCACCGCGCGCGCCTGCAGCTTTCCGAAGGTGATGATCTGGGCGACCTGGTCGACGCCGTATTCCTTCTGCACATAGCGGATGACCTCGTCCCGGCGGTCCTGGCAAAAGTCGATATCGAAATCAGGCATGCTGACGCGTTCCGGGTTCAGGAACCGTTCGAACAGCAAGCCCCAGCGCAGGGGATCCAGGTCGGTAACGGTGAGCGCCCAGGCGACGACGGAGCCCGCCCCCGATCCACGGCCCGGCCCGACCGGAATGTCCCGGTCCTTCGCCCATTGGATGAAGTCCGCGACGATCAGGAAGTAGCCCGGGAATCCCATCTGCGCGATGACGTCCAGTTCGTATTCCAACCGGGTATTGTACGTGTTGGCGGTTTCTTCCCGCGCGGCGGCGTCCATGTCTTCGGTGAAGACCTGTTCCTCAAGCCGCCGCTTCAAGCCATCCACGGCCAGGTCGCGCAGGGCTTCCGCCTCACTCCGTCCGTCCAGCTTGGTATAGATCGGCAAAAGCGGCTTTTTCATCTCCACCATCGCAGAGCAGCGCTTGGCGATAACAAGCGTGTTGTCGATGGCCTCGGGAATATCCGCGAACAATTCCCGCATTTCCACCGCGCTTTTGAAGCGGTGATCCTCGGTCAGGCGGCGGCGCTTGGTCTCCGACACATAGGTGCCGCCGGCGATGCACAACAGCGCGTCATGCGCCTCATACATCTTCTTATCCGGGAAGAAGCATTCATTCGTGGCGACAAGCGGCAGGTCGAGGCGGTAAGCCATGTCGATCAGCGTTGGTTCGATCCGGTCCTCGTCGACCAGGCCGTGGCGCATCAATTCCACATAAAGGCGGCCGTCGAAAATCTCCGCCAGCCGTTTCAGGACGTCTTCCGCCTCCGCCTCCTGCCCCTCGAGCAGCAGCCGGCCGACCGGGCCGTGAACCCCGCCCGTCAGCGCGATCACCCCGTCGTTCCAGGCGGCCAGATCGTCGATATCGACCTGCGGGTCTTCGGCCGCGCTGGTGCCCAGGAACGCCTTGCTGGAAAGCCGCATCAGGTTCCCGTAACCGGTTTCGTTCTGGGCCAGCAGCACGACCTGGTCCGGGCGCGGCGCCAGCGCCATGCTCGTCGCCTGCCGTTTGTCGGGCGCGCGCACATTCAACTGCACACCCGGTATCGGCTGCACCCCCTCACCGCGTGCGGCGAGCGAAAATTCAAGCGCGCCGAACAGGTTGTTTGTATCGGTGATCGAAACGGCGGGCATGCCCTGCGCGGCGCAAAGTTTCACCATCTCCTTGATCCGGATCGCCCCTTCGGAGAGCGAATAGGCGGAGTGAACGCGAAGATGGACGAAATTTGCGTGTGTCATGCCGCTAAGCTGGCAGAGTCATTCGACCCTGCCAATCGGGCGCGCCTGTTGAACCCGGGAACAAGTCACTTTTCCTGTGGATAACTCCGTCAGACCGGCGTGACGCCGCCCTCCTTCAACGTCACCACCCGGTCCATACGTTTAGAAAGTTCCGGGTTGTGGGTGGCGATCAGGGCGGACATGCCGCGGTCGCGGACGAGGCCGAGAAGCATGTCGAAGACGACGGCCGAGGTGCCGGGGTCCAGGTTGCCGGTCGGTTCGTCGGCCAGCAGGACCAGCGGGTCGTTGGCGATGGCCCTTGCAATGGCGACGCGTTGTTGCTCGCCGCCGGACAGACGCGCCGGCCGGTGTTTCAGGCGTTCCTTCAGGCCGACCGCTTCCAGAAGATGCGCCGCCTTTTCCATCGCGTCCCGCTTCGAATGCCCGGCCAGCATTTGCGGCAGGCCGACATTCTCCTGCGCCGTGAATTCCGGCAGCAGGTGATGGAACTGATAAATGAAGCCCAGACTGTTGCGCCGCGCGGCGGTGCGGCCATTGTCGTCCATGGCGCCGCAGGACTGCCCACCGACCAGAACGTCGCCGCCATCGGGATATTCCAAAAGCCCGGCGATATGCAGCAGGGTCGACTTGCCGACACCGCTGGGCGCGACGAGGCCGACGAGCTCACCCGGATGGATATCCAGAGACGCGCCCTGGAGCACCGGCAGCGGGTGGCCGATGCCGGTATAGACCCGATCGACCGCCTGGAGGGAAAGGACCGGATCACTCATAGCGCAGCACTTCCACCGGATCGAGCCGCGCCGCCCGCCACGCCGGATAGATCGAGGCGAGGAAGCTGAGCGTCAACGCGATCACGATGACGGAGATGGTTTCCCCGGAATCGATACGCGCCGGCAGTTGCGACAGGAAGTAGATTTCCGCACTGAACAGGTCGGTCCCGGAGAGCGTCTGTATCCATTGCCGGACGGTTTCGATGTTGAGCGCGAAGGATATGCCGAGCGCCGCCCCCGTCGCCGTGCCGATCACGCCGACCGAACTGCCGGTCATGAAGAAGACGCGCAGCAGCATCGACCGGCTGGCCCCCATGGTGCGCAGAATGGCGATCCCCTTCGCCTTGTCGTTCACCAGCATGATCTGGCTGGAAATGATGTTGAAGGCCGCCACCATGATGATCAGCGTCAAAATCAGGAACATCACGTTCCGTTCAACCTGAAGCGCGGTAAAGAAACTGGAATTGACCCGCTGCCAGTCGAGGACCTGGGCCCGGTTGCCGACCTCGGCGGCGACATCCCGCCGGAGATCGAGCGCCTGGTCCGCGTCCTGCACCATCACTTCCAATCCGCTGACGCCATCCGGGTAACGGAAGTAGATCTGCGCCTGGGCGAGCGGCATATAGATATAGCTGTTGTCGTATTCATACATGCCGACATTGAAGATGGCCGCCACAGCAAAGGTCTTCATGCGCGGCACGGTGCCGAAGGCCGACGGCGACCCTTGCGGCGAGATCAAGGTGATCCTGTCCCCCACGCCAAGCCCCATGCGGGCCGCCATGCGCCCGCCGATCAGGATGCCCCGGCCCTCATCGAATCCGTCCAGGGAGCCTTCCTTGATGGAGTTGCGCAGCAGGTCGCGTGCCTTGAAATCCTCGCTCCGCACCCCGCGTACGACCGCACCGGAAGCCAGACTGTTGGCGCTGGCCATCACCTGGCCCTGCACCAGCGGCGTCACGCTGACGACACCGTCGATTTGACGGATCGAGTTCGCCAGAATATCGAAATCCGTAAGCGCTTCAGACCGATAGGCGGTGACGCTGATATGTCCGTTGAGCCCCAGAATCCGGGTCAGCAACTCATGCCGGAAGCCGTTCATCACCGCCATGACGATGATCAACGTGGCCACGCCAAGGCAGATCCCCATCAGGGAAAACCAGGCGATGACCGAAATGAATCCTTCCTGCCGCCGGGCGCGCAGATAGCGGAACGCAACCAACCGTTCGACGGGTGAGAACACGCCGCCCTACTCCGCCGACAGTTTCGCGAGGGCCGCTTCCGCGGAAAGCTCTTCCCGGTCGCCGGTCTTGCGGTTCTTCAATTCGACGAAGCCGCCTTGGACCCCCTTGGGGCCGACGATGACCTGCCAGGGCACACCGATCAGGTCCATGTCCGAGAACTTGACGCCGGCGCGGTCGTCGCGGTCGTCATAGATCACTTCAACGCCCGCGTCCTGGAACTTCGCATAGAGGCTCTCGCAGACCTTGTCCGTGCCCTCGTCCCCCTGGCGCAGGTTGATCAGCGCGACCTTGAAGGGCGCGACCGATTCCGGCCAGACGATCCCGTTCTCGTCATGGCTCGCCTCGATGATCGCGCCGAGCAGACGGGACACGCCGACGCCGTAGGAACCGGACTGCACGAGCACCTGTTCGCCATCCGCCGTCGTCACCTTCGCGTCGAAGGGTTTGGAGTATTTGTCGGCGAAGAAGAAGATATGGCCGACCTCGATCCCGCGCGCCGTAACCCGGCGGTCTTCGGGAACCGCGCCTTCGAAGGCCGCCTGGTCGTGCTGCTCATCCGTCGCCGCATAGGGGCCGGTAACCTGGTCGACCAGGGATTGGACCGCACCGGGATCGTCCATGTCCAAGGCGGTCTTGCTCAGGTCGAAGTCCAGCAGCCCCTTGTCGCAGAACACCTCGCTCTCGCCGGTTTCGGCCAGGATGATGAACTCATGGCTCATGTCCCCGCCGATCGGGCCGGTATCAGCCGCCATCGGGATGGCTTTCAGCCCCATGCGCGCATAGGTGCGAAGATAGGCGACGAACTGCTTGTTGTAGGAATGCCGCCCGGCTTCCGCGTCCAGATCGAAGGAATAGGCGTCCTTCATCAGGAATTCCCGGCCGCGCATGATGCCGAACCGGGGGCGGATCTCGTCCCGGAACTTCCACTGAATGTGATACATCATCAGCGGCACGTTCTTATAACTCTTCGCATGTTCCCCGAAGATGCTGGTGATCATCTCCTCGTTTGTGGGCCCGTAGAGCATCTCGCGCTCATGCCGGTCCTCGATGCGCAGCATTTCCTTGCCGTAGTCGTCGTAGCGGCCGGACTTCTTCCACAAATCGGCGGACTGGATGGTCGGCATCAGCACTTCATGGGCGCCGATCCGGTCCTGTTCCTCGCGCACGATTTGCTCGATCTTCTTCAGAACCCGGAAGCCCAGCGGCAGCCAGCTGTAGATTCCCGCGCTTTCCTGCCGGATCATGCCGGCGCGCAGCATCAGGCGATGCGAGACGATCTGCGCTTCGGAGGGGTCATGCCGCATGGTGGGCATGAAATAGCGGGAAACCCGAACGGCGGGTGAAAGACGCATGGCTGACCTCGTTAGGGCGCCGCGGCTCGCCGATCAACAGGCGAAAACGGCGCGGGGGCTGTTTCAGAATCGCGCGGACTTTAGGGAAACGCGCCTGCCCTGTCCACGTTTCCATCGCCTTCAAGGGCGGTGATCAAAGGGGTTTGATGAAGATGCGTTCGTGTTCGACGAAGCCGGCGGCGCGATAGGTCCGTTCGGCGGGCGTGTTGGCGTCGAGGAAGTGAATCTCCATCCGCGACAGGCCCATCTCCCGGAATCGGCGCTCGGCCTCCCCGATCATGGTTTGGGCCAGGCCCAACCGCCGAAAGGCCGGGTCCACGAAAAGGTCGCTGACCTCCCCCGTCTTGCGGTATTGCGCCCGAAGGTGGGTCGCACCTTCATCGATAGTGCTGACATAGGCCAGTAGAAATCCGGCGACCTGCGCATCGGCCTCGGCGATTAGCGTGAACCCGCCGCGACGGGAAACTTCCTCCAGCAGAAAGGTCACATGCCCCTCCGCCATCTCCGCGCCGGCCGCCCGGTCCGGGCTCAAGGTCACCTCAAAGTCGTTCAGCGCGGCCATGAACCGCACCACCGCGGGACGGTCCGACGCCTGCATGTCGCGTATTTCCAAACGTTGCGCCATCAGTCCAGGAACCCCGCGGCGCGGCACTGGCTTTCGATCACGGCGAGCAGCGGATCGGCCAGCGGCCTGCCGTTGAGTGTCAGTTTGCCGGAAAGGATGTCGTATTTGACAGCGCCGACGCTGGCGCTGGTATTGGCGAATGCGTCAGGGTCCAGGCCGGTATTGCCGAGCGGGTTGAAGGCGAGGTCGAATTCGATCACATCCGGCGTCACCCATTCATAGCCGCTCGCCAGATCCGCCGGCGCCACCGGATTGCCGCGCACATCGACCCCGGGCTTATAGGTCACGTCGGCCGAGGGCGCGTGACTGATGACAAGATGCCGGCACTCCCGTTTGCTGAGACGTATTGTCATGCTGGCCGGTTTGCGCGGAGGGCGCGGATTATCGACCTCCCCGTCCTTGGTGAAAGGATTCGCGCCGACACCGGCATCGGACTGGGCCAGGGCGGGGGATTGGGAAAAGCCGATTCCAAACATGATCAGGGTGAAGACAAGTAACGTAGCCCAGCCGCGAACCGGCGGGTGTACCAGGGTATGTAAGGCCCTGCGACAATGTGCTTCAATCACATGAATAGGGAATATCATTCTCATTCCGGAAAAAATAATTGCTCGGTTCGATAGCACACTTTCATTTTTCGTGCCGAAAACTTGGGCAACTGCAAAAAAAACGTGACAAACCATCCATTCTCCGTAAACTCGTAGCAACAAAGACGCATTAAGACGTTGGCCCAAGTTCATTGGGGGAAACCTGGAGAGTAGAGTGGTTTGCCTTCCACCCGGAATACCGGGGGATAGCAATCAAAGAAACGACGACACCATGACGTAAGCGGAGGCAAAACCTCCGCTACGTCTGTTTTTGGGCCCTGGAATCAGAACCGAATTCCCCGCCCATGCCTTTACCCCCGACCGCTCCTCCCGCTAGAAAAAACACCGTCTCAAAAGCAGAATGCGGTCATACAGAATTGTTTTTAAAGTGAATTTTGGGGGATCACTCTTTC
>CAYGKA010000036.1:0-47721 GCA_964350445.1 uncultured Flavobacteriaceae bacterium | reverse complement strand
TCCTGGCGTAATCGGCCAGTTCCTTGCGCTGGGCGTCGTTCAGATAGGGGGCCGGGGCGCGTTCGATAACCTTTTGATTTCGCCGTTGGATCGAGCAGTCGCGCTCATACAGGTGAACCACATTGCCGTGGGTGTCGCCCAGGATCTGGCTTTCCACATGCCGCGCGCGCTCGACCAGTTTTTCCAAGTACACCTCGTCCTTACCGAAGGCGGCCTTGGCCTCGCGCTTGGCCTCCATCACCTCGCGCTCCAGATCCTCCGCCTTGCGGATGGTGCGCATGCCGCGCCCGCCGCCGCCCCAGGAGGCTTTCAGCATCACCGGAAAGCCGATTTCCTCCGCCATTTCACGGATTTTCGCGGCGTCGTCGGGCAGCGGTTCGGTCGCCGGGACGACGGGGACGCCGATCTCGATCGCCAGATTGCGCGCCGCGACCTTGTTGCCCAGGCGGCGCATCGTGTCCGGACTCGGCCCGATGAAGAGGATGCCGGCGTCGGCGCAGGCATCGGCGAATTCCGGGCTTTCCGACAGCAGGCCGTAGCCCGGATGGATCGCGTCGGCGCCGCTTTCCCGGGCGACCCGGATCACTTCCTCGATCGACAGATAACTCTCGATCGGCCCCATATCCTGGTCCAGATGCGGGCCGCGGCCGATCCGGTAGCTCTCATCCGCCTTGAACCGGTGCAGCGCCAGCTTGTCTTCCTCGGCCCAGATCGCGACGGTCTTCAGCCCCAGTTCGTTGGCGGCGCGAAAGACGCGGATGGCGATTTCCGACCGGTTGGCGACAAGCAATTTGCGGATAGGCATCGGTGGTGCTCCTGCTGAACCGCGGCGAAAGGGCCCGGCGGCACAGTTTAGTGGATTGTTGCGCTGCAAACTAGTGGCGAGGAACCGGTTGATGACCGCACCGCGCCCAGGTTGTCGCTTTCCGGAAAGCAATGTGCGTTCCTCGGCGCTTCGCGCGGTTGTTACCGTCAATAATATGATTACGGTTACATGATCTGGGCATGTCGACTATGCTTTCCCTGGGTCGTGCGGCCTCGCTCGCGGATTCGACGGGCAACAACGAGGCTGATGCGTGTCCTCAAAAGGACGTATCGCAACAGGCGTACGACAAAAACAATCGAACCTTGAGAACAGAGAACCAGTTGAACAGAGAGGCTTATTTAAATGACCAAACACCCATTGCTTGAACAGATCCTGAAGGATAGCAGGGCGACCAGGCGCGATTTCATGGTCGGCGCTTCTGCGCTGGGTCTGTCCGCGGCGGCCGCGTCCACGATGTGGCAGAGCCGCGCCTATGCGGCCACGCCCCGGAAGGGCGGTACCTTCCGCATCGGAATGGAGGACGGGAATACCACGGACTCACTGGATCCGGGGACGACGGAAGCCGTCTACATGATTCAGATGAACCACATCTTCCGGAACTACCTGACGGAAATCGACGAACACAACAAGGTCGCGCCGGACATCGCCGCGGGCTGGGACGCTTCCCCCGACGCGAAGGTCTGGTCCTTCAAGCTGCGCAAGGGCGTCACCTTCCACAACGGCAAGCCCTTCGATGCGAATGACGCGGTTGCCTCGCTCAACTACCACCGCGGTGAAGAAACCAAATCCGCGGCCAAGGCGCTGCTGTCCGATGTCGAGGACATCAAGGCCGACGGCACGGATACCGTCGTCATCACCATGAAGTCCGGCAACGCGGACCTTCCCTATACGCTCTCCGATTACCACTTGGTCATGATGCCGTCCGACGGCGAAGGCAATGTGGACTGGAAGAGCGGAGTCGGCACCGGCGCCTATTCGATCGTCAACCATGAAGCGGGTGTCCGGACCACCCTGAAACGGAACGAGAACTACTTCAAGGAAGGCCGGGCCAATTTCGACGCCGTCGAGATCATACAGCTCAGCGATCCGAACGCGCGCCAAACGGCGTTGAAGACCGGCGAAGTCGACGCGGTGACCTCGCTCGATCTGAAAACCGTTCATCTTTTGAAGCGCGATCCGAACCTCGTCGTACAGAACGTCGCGAGCGGCGCGGCGATCACCATGCCCATGTTCTGCGACGCCAAGCCGTTCACCGACAACAACGTCCGCCAGGCGATGATGTACGCCATGGACCGCGAGGACATCCTGAACAAGATCTTCAAAGGGTTTGGGACGGTCGGCAACGACACGCATATTGCACCGGCGCTGCCGTATCACGCGGCCGATATTCCGGCCAAGCCTTACGATCCGGACAAGGCCCGGTCGCTTCTGAAGAAGGCCGGGTATGATAGCTTGGATGTCGAACTGTCGGCGGCCGATGCGGCCTTCGCGGGTTGCGTCGATATGGCGACGCTCTATTCCGCGCATGCGGCAAAGGCGGGGATCAACGTCAAGGTCGTTCGGGAGCCGAATGACGGCTACTGGTCGAACGTCTGGCTGGTGAAGCCCTTCACCATGGTCTCCTGGGGCGCGCGTCCGACGCCGGACGTCATCTACTCGCTGGCCTACAAGAGCGATGCGGCTTGGAACGAATCTCATTGGCAGAACAAGCGATTCAACGAGCTTCTGCTGCAGGCCAAGGCCGAGCTCGACGATACCAAGCGGACCAAGATGTATCACGAGATGCAAATGCTGCAGGCGACCGATGGCGGATCGATCATTCCGATCTACCGGAACCGCGTGTTCGCGCATCATAAGAGCCTCGGCCACAGCGAAAACCTGACGGCCAACTGGGAACTGGACGGCGGCCGCGCGGCGGAACGCTGGTGGTTCAAGGAATAGTCTCCGACCCGTATCGAGGACGGAAAAGGAAAGGGCCGCGGTTTTCCGCGGCCCTTTTTTTCTTAGCTGTTTCACGATTGCTTCGCCCGAGGCTAAAGCTCGATTTCAAGATGCGGTTGTCCGGCGCTCGATCGCTCCCGCGACGTACCTGACGGGCCGACCGTTCCCCGGATGCGTTTTCGGAAGTTGGAGAAGCTGTCAAAGGTGACAACGTCGACGGCATCGTCCAGGTCCAGTTCCAGCCGGAACCAGCCGGGTCTCAGCATGTCCACGGCGCGTATCGTCGCGTAGAATGCCTGGCCCAGGTAGCGGCCCTGGACCCGTCCGCCCGGGACGAACGCTTCCGGCGGACGGTTGCCGATGGCGGCGTGAAAGGCGTTCCAATCCCGAAACCCATGTTGATGGGCGACGAGTTCCAGGGCGTGGCCATGGCCGATGGCCGTGCCTTCGGATGTCAGTCGGTCCCGAAGGCGTTTCGCCTGGGACTTCGCGGCGGCCAGGGTCGGCAGGGCCGTGCTGGTGATGGACCCCGGTTCGGCATTTGGGTGTGAGTGTGATTGAGCGGTCATCGTACTGCATTCCTCTTGCGCCGGTTTCGCAAAATGGACGGGGCCCGCACTGCCATCCGCGCGAAACGCGGGAAGAATGTCAGTTTTCGATTTCTTAAGGCAGAACTTCACCGGGACGGATATTCGTCAGCGGGCGGCGTGCGTCTGCGTGCCGCGCCGCTTGTAAAGGAGCGCGCAGGGCGCGTCAAACCGCGTTTAATGCCACAGCCTGTTATTGCGGGGCATTGGTCGAGGCTGTAACGTCCAAAAATGGAAAAGAACGTTGCCTTGATTACAGGAGCTGCCCGCGGGATCGGTCTCGCGACAGCAAAGCTCATGCTCGACGCGGGTTGGACCGTCGCGATGGTCGATCGTGACGGCGCAGAATTGCGTGCCGCCTCCAAGGATCTCATTGGGGCAAAGGCATTCGAATTCGATATTTCCGTGCCCGATCAGGTAGCGGAAATGACCGCGGCGGTGCTGTCGGCCTTCACCAAGATCAATGCGGTGGTAAACAACGCCGGTGTCGCTGATTTTTCCCCGCTTGAGTCAACCAGCTTTGCATCCTGGCGGGAAATCATGGCGACCAATCTGGATGGCACCTTCTTGGTTTCCCAGGCGACGATACCCGCTTTGAAGGAGACGCGGGGGGCTATCGTGAATATTGCCTCGATCTCGGGACTGCGTGCGTCGACCTTGCGGGTGGCTTACGGCACGTCGAAAGCCGCCGTTATCCATTTGACCAAACAACAGGCGTCGGAACTGGGTGAATTTGGGATACGCGCGAACTGCGTTTGTCCGGGGCCTGTGAAAACGAAACTGGCGATGGCCGTTCATTCCCAGGACATCATCGACGCCTATCACGACGCTATTCCCCTGAACCGCTATGGGTCAGAGAGCGAAATAGCGGAGACAATATTGTTTCTGTGCTCCGACAAGGCGAGTTACGTAACCGGTCAGATATTGGCCGCCGATGGCGGCTTCGACGCCACCGGTGTCGGCCTGCCTGCCTTGAGACGGTGATGGGCAATACGTACGATAAATGTGACGGCACAGTTATAACGCTGACAGTATACTAATTCCGTCTCGCGGCTGGCGCCTTGTGTCGCATGTACCCTGCATCGCTCAGTCCAGAGCCTCCGGCCGGTCGATCCAGTTGTATTGCGCCAGACCGCCGTCGACCGGCAGGATGACGCCGGTGACATAGGGGCTGTGGTCGTTGGACAGCAATGTCAGGGTCGAGGCGGCGAGATCCTCCGGCGTGCCGGTGCGGCCCATCGGGATCTTCTTCTCGAAGGCGCTGACATCGGCCTTGAAGCCGCCGCCCGGAATGGCGCCGGGGGCGACGCCGTTGACGCGGATGCCGTCGGGACCCAGCGCGCGGGCGAGTTCGCGCACCACCATCATCTGTCCGGCCTTGGACGCGCTGTAATGGGGAAGGTTGCGTGGGGCATAGGAATGCAGCGAAGTCATAAAGACCATTCGCCCCTTGATGCTGTGGCTGCGCATGTCCCTGGCGATCTCGCGGCCCAGGAAAAAGCCGCTGCGCAGATTGGTGTTCACCATTGCGTCCCACTCGTCTTCAGTGACGGCCATGACGTTCTGGCTTTCCAAACGGCGGGGGGAGGCGCAATGGACGAAGATGGAGAAGGGACCGTAAACCGCTTTCGCCTCGGCCAGCATGGTTTTCCATCCGTCGAGATCGGCCAAACTGCCATGCACGAATTCCGCCGTGCCGCCCGCGGCGCGGATATCGGCGAGAACCGCGTCCGCCTCTTCATCGCCCATACCGGTCAGCACCGTATGCGCGCCGGCAGTGGCCAGCGCCTTGCCGACGGCGCGGCCGATCCCCGTTGTAGCCCCGGTCACGAAAGCGATATCGCCGGAAAAATCGATGCCCTTCATGTCGTTTGTTTCCCCCAAAAAGGTTTTTGATGATTGGTTGGCCGGATTACAGCACTGTTGATCGGTAAAGGGAAAGGCCCGCCGATCGCAGACCCGTCAATGGGCCGGGTGCGGTCGGGCTGTGCGTCTACCGGCCGGTGAGCGCATCATATCCCCAGGAGAAGAGAGGCCGGCCGCCATCGGCCTCCACCGCGACCACTTCCTCCAGCCAGAGCCTCTCGTTTTCAGCCCCCGGATAGAGCAGGTGCAATGGCGCGACCATGCCTTCCTCGAACTCCCAATCAGCATTCGACCTTCCGTCCGGCGTCGATGTTTGCAGGTCCATATGCGACAGGCCGAGGCCGTGGAAGAAGATCACCGCCTCGTCCGCGTTCGGCACGCCGGATTTGCGATAGATCCCGCGCCCCAGGGCTTGAAGTTCGCTGACCCGTGCACCGGGTTTCATGGCGGCGATCAGGGCCTCAGCAACGGTACGGGTCGCACGATCCAGGGTCTTGGCCGGCCCTTCCGGTTCGCCGTCGATAACCCAGGTCTTGCCGCCGTCCCAGCAATAGAGGTCGAGCGTGCCGTGGCAATCGAACATGACATGGGTGCCCCGCTCGACGGGCGCATGGTCCTGGCGCGCGTTGAGCACCAGCGCAGGGTCGCTGCCGCGCGGATGGCCCCAGACCATGCCGCCCGGGTCGCGGACGAAACCGCCCATTTCGGCGACATGGGCGGCGTAGCTTATGTCCAGATCGCGCCAGGTCGCGCCGGGGGCCCAATCGGCCATGGTGCGGCGGATCGCCGTCTCGTTGAGTTGGGTCGCCTTTTCCAGCAAAGCCAATTCGTTGGGCGTTTTCACGGTGCGGGCGAACATCATCGCATCATAGGCGTCGGCCGGCGTGATTCCGTCCAGACCCAGCCGGTGGGCGAAATTCAAGTCGTCGAAACCGATGCGGGACTGGGACAGATTGAGCGTGTCCATGGCCTCGACCAGAACCGACTTCATGTCGAAACGAAAGGATTCCCGCGCGGTCTTCGCCCACGGTTCGCCTTCAGCTTCGCGTGTGATGAAGCGGTCGATGTTGGACGCGTCGGGCGGCAGGTCCAGGGGCATCATCACGGCGCGGAAGGGGCGTACATCCCGGATCCAGGAGTTCATGTTGACGAAAGTGGAAAGGTAGTAGTCGGCCAGGATCAGAATGGGGTGGTCTGGCGCGTGCCGCGACAGGACCAGCGCGTAGGGACGCGGTTCGTCGGATTTATGGGCTATCGCGTTGAATCGGGACAGGTAGTAGACGTTCAGGGGCTGGGTGATCACCAGGCCGTCCAGATTGCGGGCGGCCATCGCATGCCAAAGCCGGTCGAGATTGCAGAATTCCGGGCTGGCCGTGTCCGAAGCCTCGTGTCGTGCGTCACTCATGGGTAATCCCCCCTCGTCGCGTCTTTTTTCTAATGCTGTTTTTTAGGCAGTCAGTCGCGCAGAGCGACCGTCATTTCGATTTCCACGCAGGCGTTGCGCGGTAATTCCGCCACGCCGACGGCGCTGCGCGCATGGCGGCCGTTCTCGCCGAATATTTCACCGATCAGGTCGGAGGCCGCGTCGAGCACCTTGGGTTGGGCGTTGAAGCCCGGCGCGGAGGCGACAAAGCCGGTCAGTTTCAGGATACGCTCGATCCGGTCGAGGCTGCCGAGTTCCGCCTTCAGGCAGGCGAGGGCTTGAAGAATACAGATGCGCGCTTCGTCGCGGGCGGTATCGAGGTCGATCTCGGCGCCGAGTTTGCCGAAGACCCGAATTTCCCCGTCGCGTTTCGGCAATTGCCCGCTGATATAGGCGACACCGCGATGAACGGTGACCGGCACATAGTTGAAACTCGGTACCGCAGCCTCAGGCAGGGTCAGGCCGAGCCGTTCGATCCGGTCGTCTATCATGTCAGGGCTCCTTCGCTGCAAAGGGATTGTAGGCTCTCTTGCAGCGCCTTTAAGAGCGAAAATGAGAATTTGTGCTTGCAGCGGCGGTCATCGATCCACACCAAAACGGTGACGGTTTACTTTATTTCCCAATCGTTTTGGTTTATCCTGCCATATGGCTCGAATTGCACGCATTGTACTTCCCGGTGTTCCACACCACGTCACCCAGCGGGGAAACCGGCGGGAAACCGTCTTTTTTGAGGATGGGGACTACCTCCTCTACAAGCGCTTGCTGGCCGAGGCGGCGGAACGCGCCGGGACGGCGGTCTGGGCCTATTGCCTGATGCCGAACCATGTTCACCTCATCCTGGTGCCGAAGACGGAGGATGGGCTGCGCGCGACCCTGGCCGAGACGCATCGGCGCTATACGCGGGCGATCAACGCACGTCAGGACTGGACCGGTCATCTGTGGCAGGGGCGATTTGCCTCCGTCGCCATGGACGAGGGCCATCTGATGCATGCGGTTCGTTATGTGTCGCTCAACCCGGTCCGGGCTCAGCTTGTGAAACGGGCGCGGGACTGGAAATGGGCGAGCACACGGGCGCATTTGTCGGGCAAGAGCGACGGCTTGGTTGATGTCGGCCCGGTGCTGAAGCGGTATCCGGATTTCCGCGCCCTGCTGAAACCCGGCGAGGACCCGGAAATGTGGGCCCGCATCCACAAGGCCGAGGGCATCGGCCGGCCGCTTGGTTCGGAGAAATGGCTGGACAAGGTGGAGAAGAAATTAGGCCGCACGGTGCGTCCGCAAAAACGCGGGCCGAAGCCGGCAGCTGATTAAAGTATACCGTCACCGTTTTTGTGGGCGGGTCGGTGGCGGTTTTATTCGATCTCGGTCAAGTGTTCTCCGAAGAAGGGGAACCACACAATTTCGCATGGCAAGGTTTGTCCGTCCTTCAAGGCAATATTGGCCGTTGCCCGAACCCAAGGGTTCTCCATGCCAAATTCGTAGATGTTCAATATGGTGACCGTCGATTGGTCCGCTGATCCGATATGGACGGCGTTTTCCCGCTTGGAATGGTAGGATAGAGGACTTTGATTGGCCGGATCGGCGGTGGTGAGGACATAGCCCTGGCTGTGATCCCGCAGCCGGGTCAGCCCTCTCTGCCACCACAAGTGCCATGTTGTGCTTGCAGTATCCGACAATCGAAACGATTTGCCGATAAAACGCCCATAGCGCTCATCGGAATTGAGATTCCCGGTGCATCCCAAAAGCGGGATCAGAAGGAAAACCTGAAACAGTTTGTGTAGTGTTGAGGCGCTCAAGCCCGGTTTCCATCTGTATTCATGGACGTTGGCATGAACGGCCGATCTTATCCGCGCGTGCCGGACAGCTCTCGTCTGAGAGAGCTACAGCGGCTTGTCGTCGCCGTCGTCGTTCAACGCACGCCAAGCGGCACCGTCCAGGTCGGAATACTGACCGGACTTCAACGACCACAGGAAGGCCGCCAATCCCAGTACGCCCAGGAACAAGGCTGTCGGTATCAGGAACAGAAGGACGTTCATGGTGTCGCAATCCCAGGTTTTCCGGTGCGTGCCCGCGGCGATTGACGCGAGAACCAACGCCCTACGAACCTAAATGGCGTCGCCTCGGCTTCGTTCAAGCGCAACGCGTTCAAGATCACGATAATCGACGACCCCGACATCGCCAAGGCGGCGACCAAGGGCGAGGCGAAGCCGAGTACCGCCAAGGGAATGGCGATCACGTTGTAAAGCACTGCCAGCGCGAAGTTCTGGCGGATCAGGGTTTGCGCCCGGCGTGCCACCGTGACCGCACTTGTGACCGCATCCAGGCCTTCATGCAGGAAGACGAGACCCGCCGCCTGCCGGCCGATATCCGCAGCCTTGGACGGGACCATGGAAACGTCTGCGGCGGCGAGCGAGGGTGTGTCGTTCAACCCGTCGCCGACCATCAAAACCTTGTGGCCGTTGGCCTGCAGCGCCTGGACCCGCGCGATCTTGTCGCCGGGGCGCAACTCCGCCCGCCAATCCGTCATACCGAGAACCCGGGCCGCGGCGGCCACTGTTTCGGCATTGTCGCCGGACAGGATCTCACAGGCGATGTCCTGCCGCTCCAACGCTGCGACGGCCTCCGCCGCGTTGGGACGCATCCGATCCTCGAACCGGAACAGATCCAGGACCTCGTCGTTCCGGCGCAACTCGACACCGTTCCCGCCATGGGCCGAGCGGCCCAGGAAAAACCGGTCGCCGTCCAACTCGCCTGCGATTCCTTCACCCGGGATTTCACGGATGTCCGTAAGGCCCGAAACGGTCCGCAAGTTGTTCTCACCGGCCGCGCGGACAAGCGCTTGGGAATAAGGGTGCCGGCTGTTCGCGCCCAGCGCCGCGGCGATGGCGACAGCGCGGGGACTGTGCTGGTTGAAGGCTTGAAGGCGCGGCGTGCCGACGGTGAGTGTCCCGGTCTTGTCGAAAACGACATGGTCGACCTGGGCCAGTTTCTCCAACGCGGTTCCGTCGCGGACCATGATGCCCTTCCGGAACAGGCGCGACGCGGCCACGACCTGAACGATCGGCACGGCCAGACCCAAGGCGCAGGGGCAAGTAATGATCAGCACCGCGATCGCGGAGAACAGCGATTGACGCCAATCGCCGGTCATCCACATCCAGCCGATGAAGGTGAAGAGCGCGGCCAGATGAACGACGGGTGCGTAGATCGCCGCTGCCCGGTCCGCCAGCTTGCGGTAGGTCGGCGCGGCGCCCTCGGCGGCGTCGAGCATACGCAGCATTTCGGACAGAAAGGAATCCTTTGCCGCCTTCGCTGCTTCCACGACGAGAGGCCCGGTCAGATTCAGCATGCCGGCCGACAGGGCCTTGCCTTGCTGTGCGGTCACCGGAACACTCTCGCCGGTGGCGATGGCGGCGTCGATATCGCTTTTGCCCTCGATAACGATGGCGTCGACGGGGATACGGTCGCCGGCGGCGATGTGCAGACGCATACCGGCTTCGACCTCGTCCAAGGGGCGCCAGTGTCGGCTGCCGTCCTTGTCGATTACGGTGGCGCCGTCGGGCGTGATCCGGGCCAGGCCGGCCACCGCGTCGCGGGCGCGTTCCCGCATCAGGTGGTCCAGCGTCCGGCCGATCAACAGGAAGAAGAGCAGGGAAACCGAGGCATCGAAATAGGCATGCGCGCCATGGTGCCAGGTTTCATAGACGCTCATGCCGGTCGCCAGCAGGATCGCCAGTGAGATCGGCACATCCATGTTCAGGCTGCGGACCGACAAGGCACGCAGGGCGGGGCGGAAGAAGACGCGACCCGCATAGCCGACGGTCGGGATGGCGATAAGCGCGGAAATCCAGTGGAACAGGTCGCGCGTTGCGGCTTCGGCGCCGGACCAGACGGAAACCGACAGCAGCATGATATTGCCCGCCGCGAAACCGGCGACCGCAAGGGCGCGGAACAGGGACTTGCGGGTATCGTCCTCGACAATCGCGTCGGGGCTGATCAGGTTCGGTTCGTATCCTGCCCTGCGCAGGGCGGCGAAGACCGGCACGGCATCGACGTCGGATTCCCGCCAATGGAAGACAACGCGTTTGGTCGACAGATTGACCCGTGCGTCTTCAAGTTCGGGCAGGGCGTTCAGCGCGCCCTCCACCTTGCGGATGCAACCGCCGCAATGGATATCGGGGACGGCCAATACGGTCCGCACCCGTCCGTCGTCCAGTTTCTGGGAAGAATGCAAAACCGCGTCCCGGGACGGAGAATCCGACGTCCCAATCGCGTTGACCGCGGTTCCGCCTGCACAACAACTCATCAGTTCGCGCCCTTCTCCCGGATCGTGCTGCGGTACCGGACTTTCCAGTTCCTGCCGTCCGCGGCAATCGCGCGGATTTCGATATTGTACTCACCGGGGGGCAGATCGTTCGACGCCTGATAATTGCCGCCGACGACTTTGTTGAGCTCGATGACACGGTCCGCGAACTCGGCCGCCGGGTGCCCGGCATGGATGGACACAGAGTCCAACGGCACAAGCCGGCCGTCGCCGTCCTTCAATGTGAACATGATCTGCTGGCCGTTGAGGGAGAAATCATGCTGCCAGCCGAGCGCCTTCTGTTCCTCCGCCTTGTCCAGTTCCTCGTTGAAGTGTTGGCTGGCGACGTAGCTGTTTTCCACGACCAAGCCGGTCCAGGTGCCGGTCGCCAAATAGGCCATGGTCAGGTTGACCCCGATCACGACGGAGAAGAACAGCACCATGTAGAGAAGCACGTGGCGCCCTGTTATCCGGCTCGGCATCATTGTTTCAATTCTCCGGCTTCAAAAACCGCGTCGTAGGAGTCCTTTTCGGACCCGTTGATATCCTGGACCACGAAGCGGAACGGCGTCTTGCTGGCCGTCAATGTCTTCGGATCCACGGCCAGGAAGACCTTGCGTGTTTCCAACTGGTCGGGTTCCGCCGGGATCAGCACCGCGTCATCCTGGTTGTCCCGGATATCGGGAATGATCAATTGCGCGCCCGGCAGGCCTTCCACGCTCAATTGAATCAGACGCTGTTCGGGCATCATGTTCAGGATCTTAACAGTATAGCCGTTGCGAATCGACCCGTCCGACAAGGTGACGAAAAGCGGGTTGCGGTCGTGCAGCACGTTCAAGTCCAGCCGTTCGCGGGTCAGCAGAACACCCAGCATGGCAAGGCCGATGGCGCCCCAGACACAGATATAGATCACGGTGCGGACCCGGATGATGGAGCGCCAGTTCGTATGGGCGAGGGAGGGGATCAAGCCGCCCGAGGAATCGTGGACACGGGTGGGATCGATCTCGCCATTGGCGTTGATCGCCTTGGCCATATTGGCGTTGTAGTCGTTCAACGTGGCATAGGAGATCAAGCCCTTCTCGCGCCCCAATTTGGTCATGACACTGTCGCAGGCGTCGATGCACAGCGCGCAGGTGATGCATTCCAGCTGTTGCCCGTCGCGGATGTCGATCCCCATGGGACAGACGGCGACGCAGGCGTTGCAGTCGATGCAATCACCGGTGCTCGCGCCCGCGGCTTCGCTTCTTTTCTGGTGGCGCGACCTGGGTTCTCCGCGCCAATCGTTGTAGGTGACGGTCAACGAGTGTTCGTCAAGCATCGCACCCTGAATGCGCGGCCAGGGGCACATATAGGTGCAAACCTGTTCGCGCATGAGGCCGCCCAGCGAATAAGTGGTGAAGGTCAGCACCGCAACGGTCGCATAGGCGACGCCGGCCGCGTTGCCGGTGAACAGTTCCGCGGCAAGCTTCGGAGCATCGGCGAAATAGAAAATCCAGGCGCCCCCCGTCGACACGGCGATCAGCAGCCAGACGGCATGCTTCGACACGCGTTTGATTGCTTTTTCGACACTCAACGGCGCTTTGTCCAAGCGGATCCGCTTGTTGCGGTCGCCTTCAATCGCGCGTTCGACGACCAGGAACAAATCGACCCAGACGGTCTGGGGGCAGGTATAGCCGCACCAGGCACGCCCGACCGAGGAGGTGACCAGGAACAGGCCGATGCCCGCCATGATCAGCAAGCCGGCTACGTAGTAGAATTCCTGCGGCCAGATCTCGATGAAGAAGAAATAAAAGCGGCGGTGGTAGAGGTCGATCAGGACCGCCTGGTCCGGCGCGAACTCACCCCGGTCCCAGCGGATCCACGGCGTCAAGTAATAGATACCGAGGGTCACCACCATGATCGCCCATTTCAGCGACCTGAAGCGTCCTTCCGCACGCTTCGGGTGGATTTTCTTGCGGGCTTCGTATAGCGGCTGCTGACGATCACGGCGGTTGACGGCTTCAACGTCGAACCGGTCCAGGCTTTGGGTGTCGGGTGCGGATGTACTGTCACTCACGGTATGGAACCTTTCTGTGCAAAAACCCAATCCGTACCCAAAACCTGCGTCCCAGATTTAAAACGGGGACCCGTGATCGTCAGACACGTTCTTGGCGTGCCGCGTCACTTTTTGTTTTACGCGTAGTTGCTCGTAGTTATTCGCCGCCACCCAAGGAATGGACGAAGACAGCCAACTGCTTGACCGTGACGTCGCCCAACCGGTCGCCCCAGGCCGGCATCACACCGTGCTGCGGTCGGCTGATCTGGGTGGCGATTTCCGAGACGTTGTCACCGTAAAGCCATACCGCATCGGTCAGGTTGGGCGCGCCGAGGTCCCGCATGCCCGTGCCGTCCGGAGCGTGGCAGCTCTCACAGTTATCCGCATAGACCGCCGCCCCGGCTTCCGCCAATGCGACATCGTGTTCCAGCCCGGCGAGTTGGCCGACATAGTTGGCGGTGGCCTGGATGTCTCCCGCGGAGAGGATCGCGTCCGCTCCGAAAGCCGGCATCTCCGAGAACCGCGTGTCGTCATCGCCGGCATACCGGACGCCGTGCGTGATGGTCAGGTGGATCGCCTCGATTGAGCCGCCCCAAAGCCAGACGTCATCGTTCAGGTTGGGATAACCCGGCGAGCCGGCCGCGCCCGACCCGTGGCACTGCGAGCAATAGACCTTGAAGGCGGAAGCGCCGCCGGAAATGGCAAACCGGCGAAGGGTCTCGTTCTTGGCGATGTCTTCCACATTGGTCGCGTCGATCTGCGCCATCAAATCCGCCCGGCCTTCTTCGACCGCGGCGATTTCCTGATGCAGCTCGGCCCGGCTGGAATAGCCCAGCATACCCTCCGTGGCGCTGTTGATCAGCGGCACGGCCGGATAGTAGATGCAGTATCCGATGGCCCAAATAATGGTCCCGTAGAAGATCCACAGCCACCAGCGCGGCAGCGGATTGTCCAGTTCCTTGATGCCATCCCACTCATGACCGGTCGTATCGACGCCGGTCACTTCGTCTTTTTGAGGTGTAGCCATCTTACTTGTCATCCTTCAAAGGGATTTGAGCCGCTTCGTCCGCGGACTTTTTGCCGCCGGGACGAAAGGTGTAGGCGATTACGCCGACAAACAGCACGAAGAGGTACACAAGTCCCCAGCTGTCGGCGGCGTGTCTCAGGGTTTCGTAATCCATGAAAGCGCCCTCCTTAGCGGAAGTTGGCTTCGGCGTCGTAGGCCGTGAAATCGACCAGCGTGCCAAGCATTTGCAGATAAGCGATCAACGCGTCCATTTCCGTCAGACGGGCTGGATTGCCGTCGAAATCGCCAACGACGGCCTTGGGATAACGGGCCAGGAGCCCTTCCCAATCCGCATCCGGGTCGGCCTGTGCGGCAAGGTCGGCGGCGGCGTTCTCGACCATCTCGTCGCTATAGGGAACGCCTAGGGTCGCGTTGGTCGACAAATGTTCCGCCACCAGGCTGCCGTCCAGCTCATTGGCCTTCAGGAAGGCATAGGACGGCATCACCGATTCCGGCACGACCGATTGTGGGTTTATCAGGTGCTGGACGTGCCATTCGTTGGAATAGCGGTCGCCAACCCGCGCCAAATCCGGCCCGGTCCTCTTGGACCCCCACTGGAACGGACGGTCGTACATCGACTCCGCCGCCAGCGAGTAAGGCCCATAACGCTCCACCTCATCGCGGAAGGGGCGGATCATCTGACTGTGACAGACGTAGCACCCTTCACGGATGTAGATCCGCCGGCCCAGCAGTTCCAATGGCGAATAGGGCCTGACGCCGCGAACCTTCTCGATCGTATTGTCGAGATAGAAGAGCGGGACGATTTCCACGAGACCGCCAATGGTGACGACCAGCAACGACAGAACCAAAAGCAACGTTGCATTGGTCTCGATGATTTTATGTTTGGAAAGGATCGACATCTCGCCTCCTCCTATTCCGCGGGAGCAGCGTGGACGGTGACGAGGGGAGCCTCATCCCGGACGCGGCCGCGGATCGTTTGCACGAGGTTGTAAGCCATCACCAAAGCACCGATGAGGTAGAGCAGTCCCCCCAAGGTCCGGATGACGAAGTAGGGATGCATGGCCGCAACCGACTCGGCGAAGGAGTAGACGAGGAAGCCTTCCGCGTCGTATTCGCGCCACATCAGGCCCTGGGTGATCCCCGAGACCCACATGACGGCCGCATAGATCACGATGCCCAGCGTCGCCAGCCACAGATGCCAATTGACCAGGCGCAGCGAGTAGAGCTGCGTGCGGCCCCAAAGACGCGGCACCAGGAAGTAGATCGCCCCGAAGGAGATCATGCCGACCCAGCCGAGCGCGCCCGAATGCACGTGGCCGATGGTCCAGTCCGTGTAGTGGCTGAGCGAGTTGACCGCCTTGATCGACATCATCGGACCTTCGAAGGTCGACATGCCGTAGAAGGCGATTGCGATGACCATCATGCGGATGATCGGGTCCGTGCGCAGTTTGTCCCAAGCGCCGGACAGAGTCATCAACCCGTTGATCATGCCACCCCAGGACGGCATCCACAGCATGATCGAGAAGACCATGCCCAGCGTCTGCGCCCAATCGGGCAGCGCGGTGTAGTGCAAGTGGTGCGGACCGGCCCAGATGTACAGGAAGATCAGCGCCCAGAAGTGAATGATCGACAGACGGTAGGAATAAACCGGACGTTCGGCCTGCTTCGGCATGAAGTAGTACATCATGCCCAGGAAACCCGCCGTCAGGAAGAAGCCGACCGCGTTATGGCCGTACCACCATTGCGTCAGTGCATCCTGTACGCCGGCGAAGGCCGAATAGCTGACGGAACCGAGGAAGGAGACCGGCAGAGCAAGGTTGTTCACCACATGCAGCATCGCGATCGTCACGATGAAGGCGAGGTAGAACCAGTTCGCCACATAGATATGCGGTTCCTTGCGCTTCAAGAGCGTGCCGAGGAAGACGATCAGATAGACGACCCAGACGACGGTCAGCCAAAGGTCGACGTACCATTCGGGTTCTGCGTACTCCTTGGACTGGGTGACGCCCAGCAGGTAGCCGGTGGCCGCAAGTACGATGAACAACTGATAGCCCCAGAAAACGAACCAGGCCGAGTCACCGCCGAACAGCCGCGCGCGGCACGTGCGCTGAACGACGTAGAAACTCGTGCAGAGCAAGGCGTTGCCACCGAACGCAAAAATCACCGCCGAGGTGTGAAGCGGCCGCATGCGTCCGAAGTTGAAATAGGGCTCGAAATTGAGCGCCGGGAACGCCAGTTGCGCCGCGATCGCGACACCGACCAGGAATCCCACGATGCCCCAGAACACGGTGGCGACCACGCCGTACCGGATCGGGCCGTCCATGTAGCCTTCATCTCCGGTCGAGTCGACTTTGCCCGACGGACCGCGGGAGAGAAGGAAGAACGCCGCGATTATCAAAACCAGCAGCATGACCCAGGAATGGGCCCGGAACAGCGCGTCTGCGCCCTGGCCCGCCCCAATCAAGGCGACCACTGCCGCAATCGCCAAGGCGATGACCTGCAATGTTAGTTTCATGTTGTTTATCCCCGAGACCTCGCAAAAAGGCGCATTTCGAAACCCGTCAGAATTCCGAAACGCCATTTCACTATTTGACCAACAGCTACCGGCGACAGATGCCGCCCGAACCATGGTTTTTTCTTAAAGCGTCCAACCCGCTCGAGCCTTGATCTCGATCAAACCACGATCGGAAACGCCCCTCTACAATGCGCCATCTTAAGTCATTTGGCTGAAAACTAATATACCGATGGGCGAAATGTCACAGCACCGGTGGGACGGGAAGAGAATGATCATGTCTGTCGAAAGTGACCGAGATATAGGGAATGGAGTGCTCTCCTCCATGCTGAATACGCTCGAGACGAAAGAAATTCTCCACATCGTCGAGCGCCATCAATGCAGACAACGGGAACTGTGCCGGGAGTTGGAGGAAGTCGCCGATTCTCTCCCCCTGGATGTGGATCCGTCCCTTTGTATGCGGCTGGCCCGCAGCTTGCTTCCCACACTGCGCTCGGCGCATGAATTCAAGGAAGAGTATTTCTGCGGGCTGGCGTGCAAGGTGCTCAACGACCTCGGCAATCTGGATGCGATTGTTGACCGATTGCGCGCGGAATATCATGAAAATGAGCTGCTTGCGGAGGAAGTCGCGGAAGAGCTGTCCCAGTGGGGCGTATGCGCGGAACCGAAAAGCGCGGAAACCGTAGGTTACATGCTACGGGGGTTCTTCATGAGCATGACGCGTCATCTGGATTTCGAACTGGTCGTTCTGATAGACCCGATCAAAATTCGCCTGTCGCGTCTCGAAGCCGCTGCAAGTCCGGAACCGTGACGTGACGGCTCTGGTCCAGTTTGATTACGCCATCCTTGCGCAGCTTGGTGAATTGTCGGCTCACCGTCTCGATCGTCATGCCCAGGAAGTCCGCGATATCCGCGCGCGTCAGCGGCAGATCAAAGGTTACCGGGCCCATGTCATCCAAATCCCGTTCCGGGTCGATCTGCGCCGCAATCATATAAAGGAAGCTGGCGACCTTTTCCGCGGCCGTCTTCCGGCCCAATGTCAGCATCCATTGGCGGGCCTCGTCCAACTCCTTCAGCGTTTGCCGCAGCAACCGCTGTTCCACGCCCGGCACTTCTTTCATCATTGCGTCCAAAGTCGAGCGCGGGAACGCACACAGCTTCACGGATGTCGCCGCTTCGGCGGTGATGTTGGAGGTTTCCTGGAAAGGCCGGCCCAAGAAATCCGGCGCAAACTGCAGGCCGACGATCTGTTGGCGTCCGTCCGGCATCATTTTACTCAGCTTAACGACGCCACCCATGATGTTGGCATAGGCAGAGGCTTGCTCGGTCTCGCCTACAAGCTCCGTCCCGGCGGAAACCGTTTTCTTCGTCGTGTGTCGGCTCAGATGCGACAATTCCTTGCCGCTTAACGCGCCACAAATGCCTTTGTGCCGCGCTTCGCAAGTGCGGCACAATTCAGGCGTGTCAGGTTCGTCTGAAGAGTTACTCATTTTTTTCGTCAAGCTCCCGGACTAGATATAATGACTTACCCGGCACTTTGCACTGCCTCAAAGTAGCGCACAGGGTCGAATTTCGCGTGAACTTGTGGCGACGGCGGGAACTTGGAACCGTCGAGGGCATCGACGAAGAATACAATTGAGTAGATTTTCAGGTCCGCGGGCTTTGGTGCGGCCCTGTTGGAACTTGCCTATGGCTTTGAAATAAAAAACACATTAGCCTGACTACGCCGATAGTGCGCAGGGGTGGGAAACTGGAGATTCGGATGACGAATGCGATGAAGTCCTTCGCGCGCCTGATTGCAGTCGTGATGCTGACAGGCACCTTGGTTTCTTGCCAGACGGCGACCTCGGGACAACAGGCGGAGACGCCGCAGACCGTCGCGGCCGAGCCGACCCCGCCTGCTGCGGAACCGGCGGCTACCGAGCCAGCGGCTGCCGAACCGGTGTCACCCAAACCGGTACAAACGGTGCAACAAGCAGCTGTGGAGCCGGCCCCGACACCGGCCCCCATTGAGCAACCGCAAGCAGCCGACGCTGCGGCGGCGGTGGAGGCGGAAGCAGAACTCGTCTTTCTGGACTTCGCCGGGTTCGACGAGGATCTATCGCGTGAAATGAATGCCGAACGGCGGATAATCGCCGTTGATGTGCCCGCGTCCTTCAGTTTGAACAACGTGCCGGAACGCCTGGATCGCTGGTTTTCCCGCGTAAAGCAAACCGGCGGCGACGTTCAGGCGCGGGAAAAGCTGAGCGAGGAGGAGCGGCGGACCCGCGGAATCGTCGGTGTGCTGCTAGACATAGCGGTTTCCGCGTTCAAGGCCCATGAGGCGGAGGAAATGCTGCGTCCGGCGGAGGACTACAACGTCTTGGTCGAATACGACAAACAGACCGGAAAGGCGAACCGCGTCCTGTTTTATCAGCGATAAGGCGCACGTTCGATGTTCTCGACCATGCCCAGATTACCAAAATTGACGGTTCTCGCGGCCTTTCTTCTTGCCTGTGCGGCCGGATTAATGCCGGCCGGTGCGCGTGCGGCGGATGGCGTTCCGGGGACGGGCTTGCTGCGCGAAGACCCTGTTCAGTACGAACGGTTCCGGTCGGTCCCGGCATACCGCGACTATTTGCCGGATCATGTCGATCTTTCCGATTTGTTTCCCGATGCCGGGAATCAGGGCGCACAGGGGTCTTGCACGGCGTGGTCGGTTTCCTACGGATTGCGCAGTTTCTACCGGAATGTTGAAACGCAAACCCGTCCGGCGCGCGGGCTCAGCCCCGGATTCGTTTACAATCAGTTGAAGGCGAACAAGTCCGATTGCACCGAACCTGTGCGGATTTCCGATGCGTTGAAATTCCTGGTAAAGCGCGGAACGGTGCCGTTCGAGGAATTCCCCTATCAGGAAAGTGTGTGTTCCGAAGTACCGGACCCCTCCCTGCAGTCCCTTGCCCAAGAAAACAGGATCGACGGCTGGCGCCGTCTTCAGCACGACCGCCTGGACGATATCAAGGGGCAACTGGCCGGCGGCAACCCGGTGGTGATTGGCATGATGGTCGACGGTTCGTTGGTCGATCTGAAGCCTGACCAGATTTATGACGAACAAGTGGCCGGTGCGCCGGAATTCATCCATGCCATGGTTCTTGTCGGCTATGACGAACGCAAACGCGCTTTCCGCGTCTTCAACAGCTGGGGGCCGGGTTGGGCCGAAAACGGCATGGGATGGCTGAGTTATAAATCCGTCTTCTCCGATCTCGATTCGGCTTTCGTGGCGGATGTGGATGGACATTCCGAGGCCAAGTTGGCCGCCGCGCGCGAAGTGGTTGCCGCGTCGAATGCAGGAACGGCAAAAACGCCGCCCGCACCGGAGCAGGCCGCCCAACCCGTTCAAGAGCCGACCCCGGCACCGAATATGGTGACGGGGTTGCCGCAACAAGTAACTGCTGTCGCCCCGCAACCGGCCCCGGCGCCGCCGCAACCGGCTCCCGTCGTGCCGCCGCCGGAACCGCAGGTCGTCGCCCCGCCGCCCCCGGTCGCAACCCAGACGGCGTTGGTGAGCGGCCGCTGGAAAGCCGATTTGGCCGACGTGGCCGGTGGGTTGGAATGCGCGAACCTCTCCATGGAGATCAAGAAGGGCTCGTTACGCTCCCTCAACGGATATGTGGCATTGGAGGAGGATCTGGCCCAGCTCGGCCGGGTGCTCGCCACCCACGCGGAAACCCAGCAAGCGGCATTGAGAGTTCGGGTCCGCCCCTGGCCGCAATGCGAGGCGCTGAACACTTTCGCGCGTACATTCGCCCGTCCTCAAGGATTGGACGTCGGCACGATCTCAGCCGACGGCGCCCCGTCCGCTACATTACAAGCGGATGACTATCTGGGCATTCGCGTGATGACGCCGGATTTTCCCGCCTATCTCTATGTGACTTATCTGCAATCCGGCGGCGATGCGGTGCATCTGGTCGGATGGCAGAAGGGCGAGAAGCAATATCCGGCGGGCATGGAGGTGCAATTCGGTCTGGACGAAAAAGCACCGCGTTTCCGTGTTTCCGAGCCGTTCGGGCGGGAAATGGTGATCGTCGTCGCATCCAGCGAGCCGCTTTTCAAGGATGGTTATGATATTGTCGAAGAAGAACGCGCCTATCTGACGCGGTTCCGTCAGCGGATGCTTGATATCGGCGATGGGGCCATCAAAGGGCGGTTTGCGGCGGGCGCGGCCTATTTGACGACCAAACCCGCGGAATAGGAGGAGGCGGTTGCCATGGATACGATTGACGACCTTCGTGACATTAGACGGAAAGCCGCCGCCGGCGGGCTGCAAAGGGCAAGATTGCCGTCGGTGCGCGGAAGTTTAAAACGCGGGCAGACTTGGCTTGCCATCTTCGCCGTTGGCGTGGCGCTGCTGATATACTGGTCGCCTGCCGACGCACAGGGCCTTTCCAAGGATCCCAGCGTGGACGACCTGATCCGGCAGTTGAAACCGGCGGAAGGCCAAGCTCAGCCGGTGTTTCGCAGTCTGGGGGCCGCGACGCGGGGCATTCGCGTGGAATTGCCCAGCGGAACGGCGGACAGTACCGATCAGGCTGCACCCGCCCCTCCGACCGTCAACCTTAGCATCGAATTCGACTTTAATTCCCACACGTTGACGGCGGGGGGAAAGAAGGCGCTTTCGACGTTGGGCGAGGCTCTTGCGTCCGACGACCTCCGAACGTTCCACTTTCTGGTCGCGGGCCATACCGACGCGGTCGGCGGCGATAGCTACAACATGATCCTTTCGGAACTTCGGGCCAGAAGTGTCCGCGACTTCCTCGTTGGGTCCTACGGCATTTCGCCCGACCGATTAGTCGCACAGGGTTATGGGGAAAAGCATCTGCTCAAGCCCGATCAACCGGATGCGGGAGAGAACCGCCGGGTGCAGATCACCAATCTGGGGGCGGAGGATTGACGCATCCTTTTCGTCTGGTTTGCTTTCCGGGTGGTTGGTTGAAGCCCACGACGGTTTTTGTCCTGCTTCTTGCATTGGCTGCCTGCAATACGACGAACAACACGCAGCCGGCGGCGGAGGTCCCGGTTCAGGGATCCGCGGGCCTGTCCGAAGAGGCCGCGGAACCGGCGAGCCAACAGGAAAGCGAAGCGCAACCGCCGAACGAGGAAGAGGAACTGGTCTACGACCCGGATAGCCTGACCTTCGACATCCGGCTTTCCGCCGCGCTCCGGTCCGCAGACACCGTCTTGTTCTTGAAGACTCCAGACAGCGTGAATCTGAACGAAATCCCAGACGACCTCGACAAATGGCTGTCCCGAATTCGGGACAACGGGGGAACCGTCAAGGCGGCACCGCTGCCGGCGGACGGCAAGCCTAGTCGATCTCTGCTGGGGATCCTGATCGACGTCATTCTGTTCTTTGTCGGCCTGGCGAAGGACGAGATTATTTTCTCGGCCATCGATGATTTCGACGCCTTGATGTATTTCGACAGACCGACCGGGGATGTGAAATGGATTGTGTTCACGAGAAGGGGATAAGGTAGGGGCTTCCTCTACTCCTTCCGGACCCAAACTCCATCATCGTTCTGAACGAATTCGCCCGGTGCGCTTTGCTCGATGAATTTCTTCCCGGCGACCAGTTCGACGGTTTGCAGGGGGGCCTTGTGCCGGTCGGCGATGGAGTTGAATTCGATGAGCCGTTCCTCATTCGCTTTTTCTATGATGTCGGCAACATCCGACGGTGCATCGGGCCGTACCAGGGCGAGATAGCCGTCATACCGCTCGCCGATCCATCCTGCGCGCTTGGCCAGGGGAATAGCCGGCTCGACCGCGAGCCCTTCCACATCGCGTTCGACCTTCACTTTCACTTCCTGAGTGATGTTGATATCGACCTTCAGGTGGATCGGTTTATCGGGTGCCTCGACCTTGATCGTGGGGGTGCAGCCGCCGGCCAGCAGAACGGCCAAGGCCAGGGTCGCTCCTGATTTCAGATAAAGCTTCATCCAATCCCCCTTTGACCCAGCGTCATTGAGCCGGGGTATTATTCCAATTGTCCGAACCGGCGCATGCGTTCCAAAATCTGGCTCGGGACCGTATAGGTTGCCAGCCCGTCATTCATGATCGCGCCCAAGGGACCGTTGACGTTGACGTCGAGAACCACCGGATATCCGTCCAGGTAATCGGGATTGCTCCCTTCGACATGAAGCTCGATCTGGACGCCGCTGTTCAATCCGCCATCCACATCAATCCGCAGTTTCGAATATTGCAGGTTGGATAGCACATCGTCCACAGTGGAAGCCTCTTCGCCGTCGCTCAAGGCTCTCCGGTAACGCAGGACTCCGGGTCCACGCGCCTCCAGAAAGCCCTTTTCGACGGCTGGGCCGTCATCCCTCAGGCGGATCGGCAATGTCCCGTCCAGCAAGCCTTCGCCGGTAATCCCCTTGTCGGGCACCAATTCGGAAAGTTCTTGAAGGCTCGCGCCCGTCACCGAAAGATCGACGGCCTCCAGCGGTGTATCGGGGGCGATCTGCAACGCAGCGACGGACACTTTCCCGCCGATCCAATTGAAGGTCAGAGCATCCAGGTCGAAACGCGTGTTGTCCTTAACCGAGAATGTCGCGACGCCGTCGGTCAAGGGGAAGCCAAGATCGACGACCCCGACGGAAAGCACCTGTTGGGGCGCAGTGGCGAAGGGTTGAAACGTTGCGACGTCGATATTCGCGTTGACGGCCTTGGCGGATATCTGGTCGCCGGCGAATTCCAAGTTCTCGAGCAGGACTTGCCCAGCCTGGCGTTGAATTCCATTACCGTCGAAGCAGAGCTTTCCGGTCAGCCCCAACTGTCCCACCGTCACGTCTCCCCGGACCGGAACCGGGCCGGAACCGGGCAGGACCATCGATGCTTGCCGCACCAGAAGATCGGCATTGCCACAGCCGCCGTTTCCCGACCAATCCGCTGACGCAGCGGCCAGTACCCGGCCCGCGGGCCGGGAGACGATGCCGTCCAGAATGCTGGTTATGTCGGACAGCAGGTTTGCTCCGTGACCGAACTCGAACGGGATGACCCGCGCCGATGCCCGGCCCTTTTCGGTGGAAAGGAGGTGTTCGGCCTCCCACTCCAACGTCAAGGGTCCGTCCTGTGTCGTTATTGTGCCGGCTGCCGTCAGGGCGTCCTGTCGTAATGCCGTGGCGTCGACAGCAATATCGAGCGGCGCGATGCGGCGCGGCTTCTGCAAATCCGTCACTGTCGCCCAGACCGTGACCGCCAACTTGTCGTCCAGGTTCTTCCCGGTTGCCGAAAGCCGTGTGCCGCTGATCCGCAACAGGGCGGACGGCAGCGTCACCGTCCCCAAGGTCACGTCCGAATCAAGGCTTAACGCCCCGTTTTCTGCCAACCGGGCGTGCAGCTTGGCACCGGTATTCTTCCCGTCAATGCGCACGCGCTGCCCATCTTTCTTCGTCAGCACGATGTCGCGGCCCAGCGCCGAGACGCGGGCGTTCAGCTCGGCAGCCATCGATCCGCCGTCTTGGGCATGGGTCAATTCCAGGAACCGGCGACCGTCCTGAGCCAAGCAGAAGGTCAGTTCCGCCATATCGGCATTGATGTCGCCGCTGATCACTATTGGAAGGATAAGCTCCGCGCAGTCCGCCACGTCCAGCAGGAGTTTGCCTGGCTCATATTGCCAAACCAGCGGAAAACGGACTTGCCCACCGGGCAGATGGAATGAATCTCGTGCGCCGCCTGCGATTTCCGCCGACAGGATGGCCGATCCCGAGGCACCTTGTTCCGAGCCGACCGCGGACAAGTCGAGCGCCAGATCGGAAAGCGTGAATGCGTCCACCCGTGCCTGCGGGATGGACAGGACCAGACGATCGACCGTCGCGTCGAAAATGCCCGCTTCCGGGTCGAGGATGGTCGAGACGGACAACCGGAGATCGGCGTCGGGAAGCGCGCCGCCTTCCAGTCGAATGATCCCGTCGAACCGGCTTTTCTGCAACAACTCGCCAGCTTGGAACTGAAGCAAAGGGCCTGCGTCAATCGAGTTCAACGTGACAAGAAGGGGCGAGATTGCTTCGGCCTGCCGGAAAGGGCCCAGCGTAGAGAACCATTCTTCGGTCCGGGCAGGAATCAGGGCCAGTTTCAAGCCATCCGGCACGTAAAGCGCGACCGCGCCGTCCCCGGTTCGTTCGAGCCGCAGCTTCGTCCCGAAATCCACGGGACCGGGCAGGGCGGGCGTGTCGATGCCGCTTCCCTTGACCTCGACGTTCAATGTGGGAAAGGCCTGCGCCAAGGCGAGCAGCCCGTCTGCGCCGGCGAGGGACTGGAGACTGCCGATACTGTCCGTGATCGAAAGGCGCAGTGTCGCGGCGCCGTGCGTGACCGGAAGCGGCAATATCCCGTCAGGCAGCAACCCGGCATCGGACATTGAGAGTGTTATGCCGATTTCCACCGGTTGTGCGGCTATCGGCTCTCCCAATCCGGCGGCGATGGTCAGGGCACCGTTCAGACCGCGCCCGGTGTCTTCCGCCTGAACGGACGCCTGCAGCCGATTGTTCCGAACAGAGAGGTTGAGGTCCCCTGTGGTGGCGAAGCCAAAGGGAAGCGCGATTTCTGAAACCCGCAACCGCCCGGTCGCCTCAAGAGCGGAAAGATCGTCGAGCGGCGTGCTGATTTCCAGCGACCCGTCTTCTGCGAGGATATGGTAACCCTGCAAGGTCGCTGCCCCCCGTTCCAGGTCCATCTTGGCCGACAAGCCGCCGGTTTCGGAGATGGATGCCGCGATGGCGGCCGTCAGTTCAATTTCCGGGCTGGTTGCCGATATGCGCGCGGGTCCGATATCCAGTCCGCCCGATGGGGTGCGTCTGACCGTTCCGTCGATGGTCATGGCGACGAACGGGACCTCGTTTTCCAAGAGCGTGATCCGCGCGTTGCCGAGCGTGAGTTTGCGGAACGGCCAGTGAAAGGCGCCGGCCGAGGCGCCGCTATCGGGCTCCACAGCACCGCCGTAGACGAAGGTATCGAGTTCGCCGAAGGATAGGCGCTGTTCGCGGTGATGAACCGTCAGTTCCAAATCGTCGATTGAAATTTCCCCGACCTGGCCGTCGATCAATTCCCGCCATGTGAAGACCGCCGATATGCGCGGGATCTTCAAGGCGCCCTCCCGGCCGATACGGATGCCTTCCAACGTCACCGTTTCGAGGGAGAGATCGCTGACTTCGAAATCGACTTCGGGAAGTCCGTTCTCCCGCAGGATGGATTTGGCTAGATCGACGATTACGCCGGGTCCCTGCAGTGCAAGGTACAAGGCGGCCGCGCCAGTTAACGCCAGGACAATCAATAAAGCGCGCAATACCGGACGAGGGCCGGCTTTGGACTGACTTTGGGATCGGCTCAGAATTTACCGGCCTTTCCCAGCCCTTCCAACAAGCGGTCGACATCGGCCGTCAGCGCCAGCAGAAGGGCCTGGTTTGGGCATCCGTTGTCGGACATCCACGCGGCGGTGTGCATGCGTGTGGGCATGGTGATCGGCACCCGCAACAAGGTCAGGTCGATGGCCGGGCCGTCGTTTATGGCCAAGTGATAGGATTGACCGTTTCGTCTGGGCAGATCGACCGGCCAATCCAGAACGGCATTGCCGCTTTGCCATTGCACTGCGGCGTCCCCGCCTGGCGACCTGAACAGCACCTTGTCGTTTCTCCCGTTCGCTTCTCGCCACAGGCTCAAGCGGTCCGGGTCTTCGAAACAGTAGTTCCCGCCCTTTGTCGGGTCATAGGCCCAAGGCCCCGGCGTGGCTGTTCCGAAGGTTCGGGACGTCCGTACAGCCTCTGGCACCTTGGCGGATTTGAACAGTGCCGCCATGGTTTCCACCAGGCGCGGTTCGGCGGGGCCATCAGGGGTTTCAATCTGACCCTGGAACGGCCCGACCACCTCAATTTTCTCTCCCGCTTGGTTGACCAATATCAGCCGTGTTTCAGGACCCAGGAAAAGACCGGCCTCGGACTCCAGTATATCCCCTCTGCGCAAATCGCTTTGCCCAACGACGTCCAGGACGACAAGCGCGCTCGCCCATGCGCCGCCGGTCGTCGCGACCAGGAAGGTCGCCATCCAAGCTGCCGTTAATATGTGCCGAACCATCGTGATCCCTGTCGCTTATTGCTTCTTGTGCCGATAAACGGTTCGGGTGGTCAAAACCGTTGCGGAACAGTCTACCTCAGCCTGTCCGAAGACGGAAACAACCTTCCAGGGCCCTGATGGCGTCTTACCCATCGAGGCCCGATCCAGCGCCGGGCTTCGCGGTGGAAAGAGGGTGCAAAAACGACCGTACCGGCGGCGTTTGCATCATAGAGCGAGATAGATCTTGTTCCGCGCGCAAGACTAGCCATATGACATAACACATAGTAATATGCATATGTATAAAAACACAGGATAGGGGTGGATCCATGTTCTCACGGCGTCAGTTCTTGAATATGGCCGGCGCGGCGTCCCTTGCGGTCCCGGCGGTCGGGTTTGGCGCGGCGCGGGATGCGTCGGCCGTCGAACTTTCGGAAGACGGACTTCACATTCAGGACTGGTTTGTGGACAGTTTCCTCGACCTCGCCGAGGACCACGCAACCGCGGCCGCCGAAGGGCGGCACTTCGCTGTGATTATCGAGCAGCGCGGCTGCCCGTATTGCCGTGACACGCATGAAATCAATTTTGCGCATCCGAAGGTCAGGGAATACATTCCGGCCAATTTCGACATGCTGCAACTGAACCTGCACGGCAGCAGAATGGTGACCGACTTCGACGGTGAAGAATTGGAGGAACGTGAGTTGGCCCGGAAATGGCTGGTCAACTTCACCCCGACGATTGTGTTCTTCCCGAAGAATGCGGATGCTGTGTCGGGCAAACCGGGCCGTGATGCAGAAGCGGCGCGTCTGCCAGGTTACTTCCGGCCTTTCACTTTCATGCAGATGTTCAAATACGTCCATGAGGAGAAGTTCGCGGAAAGTACGTTCCAGCGTTATTTGGCGGAACGTGTGGCGGAGATGGACGCCCAGGGGCTCGATCCGGCGGCTTGGTAGAACGCGTTTAGAACCCGGGGATACGCGCAGGGAAATTCTTTGAAATCACGCTTATTGTTTATGGAGACGTAATGCATATCGATCTCATGGACTGGTCGATGGGGTTGCTGGGCGGCCTTTTCATCGGGTGCGCCAGCGCCCTGTTTCTTCTTGGCCTTGGCCGGATTGCCGGTATCAGCGGCATCGCCGGCGACATGCTGATGGGGAACAAGAACGGCCGATTCTTTGAAAACCTGGCATTTGTTGCCGGTATCGTTCTGTGCCCGCTGATCTACGCGCAAGTTGTGGAGGCGCCGGTCATCGAGATCACAGCGTCCCTGCCTTATCTTATCGTCGGCGGCTTGCTGGTCGGGTTTGGAACCCGGCTTGGCAACGGATGCACCAGCGGCCACGGGGTTTGCGGCCTGTCGCGTCTGTCGATCCGGTCGTTCATCGCGACCGGCGCTTTCATGGTGGCGGCGGCCCTTGTCGTCGCCCTCCTCAAGACACGGGTGGGCTGAGCCATGCGGATCGTTATCGCCTTGATAAGCGGCTTGCTGTTCGGCCTGGGGCTTGTCGTTTCGAACATGATCAACCCGGATCGTGTCCTGGCCTTCCTGGACGTCGCGGGCGGCAGTTGGGATCCGACCCTTGCCTTCGTCATGGGCGGCGCTCTTATCCCAATGGCCATCGCTTGGATCTGGTCCAGGAAGCAGGGCTATCCGTTTGCGGGAGGGGCGTTTCCGGAACCGCCCCGTTTCGGGCCGGACCTGCGTCTGGTCGCGGGCGCGTCACTGTTCGGCGCGGGATGGGGGTTGGTCGGCTTTTGCCCGGGCCCGGCCCTGTCGGCGCTGACGCTGGGCGGGCCGCCGGTGCTGATATTCGTCGCCGCGATGATCGGCGGCATGCTGCTGCACCTGATGCTGATGCTGATGACGAATCGAGGCTAGGAAAACCGCGGCGAAACCCTACTGAACCGTGTCGGATACCAGTCCCAACAGATGTTCCAGCGGCGCGTGGTCGTCGGTCAGTATCTGATCGAATGTCAGGTCCTGGCCGTTTATCGCATGGGACGCCCAACCCTCGATCGACGCGCGTTCGCTGCCGAACAAAACCGCTGGATCATTGGCCGCCGCGATGACGAAGGTATGCCGGTTCGGCCCGGCGCTCGGTTGATCGTCGCGCCAAGCAGCGACCGCGGGGAAAACATCGTGCAGGGTCGCAAGAACGGCCTGAAGCGCCTTGGGATCGGGCACGCGGTCGACGAGGTTCAGAAGGTAGAGCCCGTCCGGCTGAAGTTTCCGGGCGACGAGCGCCGCGAATTCACGCGTCACCAGATGGAACGGGGCGGCGACGTCCTTGAAGGCATCGCCGACGACGATGTCGAACGCGGCGTCCGGCTGTTGCGAAAGGGCGAGGCGCGCATCCTTGTGCAAGACCTCCATCCGTGACGTATCGACCCAAAAGAAATCCCGGGCGACATCGGTCACCGTGGGATCGATCTCGGCGACCACGATGCGGCCCCGGTCCGCCCAGGCCCGCGGTAATGTATAAGCACCACCGCCGACGAAGAAGGTCGATCCGCCGTCGGGCTTTAGAAGGCGCGCGGCCTGGTCCATCTGCGCTGTATAGGGGCTCAAAAGGGATTCAGGCTGTCCTTCGACATTCACGCCATGGACCAGGTGGTCCAGGACCATGCCGCGAATCCGGCTGCCGGCGACGTCCGGCCCGTCGAACCCGATGACGCGGATGCAGAAGGTCGGCGACTCGGCGTCGCAGACGGTTTGCCAATGCTTGTCCGCAGCGCCGGCCAGCGCCGCGATCACCACCGCGGCGGCGATGCCGCCGACACGCTGCCAGGTGAGGCCGAGCCACAGGGCGGCCAGGGCGCCCAATACGGCGGCCGCGGCAATGGTCGAATGCGCGCTGCCCAAATATGGAATGAGCAGGAAGCCGGAACCGGCTGACCCGGCGATCGCCCCGGCCGACCCTGCGGCATAGATCGCGCCCAGCGAACGGCCCTCGCGGCCCGGTGTCATCACGACGACGGCCGCCGCGATGATCGGTGAGGCGACGCCGCCGAAAAAGGCCGGCAGGAAGAAAAGGCCAAGGGACATCAGCACAACGCCCGTCATGGCGCTGTCTGTGTGACCGAGGACGGCAGCAGCCAACGGCTTGATCAACAGCAGGATCGAGATCGTGGCCATGGCGGCCGCGAACAGCACCATGCCAAGCCGGCGAAGGTCGGCGTTTACCTCGCCGCGCGACAGGTAGCCGCCGGTCCAGTTTCCCAGGGTCAGCCCCGCCAGGACGGTGGAGATGATCGCCGTCCAGGTATAGACGGACATGCCGATATAGGGGGCAAGCAAACGCCCTGCCAGGATCTCCAGAACCAGGACCGCCGCGGACGATAGAAATGCAGTGATGACGAGAAGGGGGCGCGTCATCGCCCGGGCCCGCCGGTCATTGCGGGGCCGGCCGGGTGATTACTCGAATTCCATTTCGACATAGACGTATCCGGCATTCTTGGTCGCCAGTTCCTCGAACGTGTCCAGGTTCTTGTAGGGACTTTGATCTACATAATAGGCGTCGTCCAGCGATCCGCCGTTGTCCAGATGCTCCCGAATCTTGGCGCGGAGATAGACCAGGTAGTCATGGGTGTAGCGGCGGACCTGATCCATGTTGGTCGGGTGTCCGTGTCCCGGGATGACATAGGTCGCGTTCAGTTTCTCGAATGCGTTCTCCCAGGTTTCGATCCAAGCGCCGGTTTCGGTGTCCGGGAAGATGGGCAGCATCCTCTCGTGGAACGCCATATCGCCGGCGATGACCAGGCTTTGCTCCGGCAGCCAGACGGAAATGTCGCCGGAACTATGGGCGGGACCGAGGTGCAGCACCTCGATGTGAAACCGGCCCATGTCGATCACGTATTTATCGTCGAAGGTCTCCGTCGGGGGCGTGATGTCGGTGCCTTCGGCCAGTTCTTCGTTGTAGGCCTTCATGCGGGACAGGATGTCGTGTCCGTGGGCCTTGAACTCCGCTGCCGCGTCCCCATGCGCCAGTATCGGGACCCCCTGTTTTGCCCAATAAGTGTTGCCGAGCATGGCGTGGCCCTGGCCGTTTTCGTTGATAACCATGCGGACCGGTTCGTCGGTCACGTTCTTGATTTCCTGGTGCAGGGCTTCTGCCAGAAGCGCGCAGGCGCCGCCGTTGATGACGATCACGCCGTCGCCGGTGACGATGAAGCTCAGGTTGTTGTTGTGCCCTGCATTGGCCTTGCCGGGTGGGGCAGTCGCGCCGATGGCGGACCATACGCCGGGGATGAATTCCACCGGTTTCGAATACAGGACCGATCCCGGATACATATCGGGAATGTCTTGGCTTGCCTGGGCGGGAGTGGCGGCTGGACCCGTGGCTGAGACGACTGCAAACACAGTCAGAACTGCGAACAAAGCAGTCTTGAATGAGCTGATCGGAGGCATGGGGGAACTCCTAGTACAGGGAAGAAAACGCCGGGACCGATTTTGTAACGGCCCGGCGGAGCAAGAGGAGAAAGGGTCAGCCGAACATGTCGGCGGTGATGCCGGAATACCAACCGACAGCTTCCGCGGCATTCTCGGCGCGCAGCGTACCGCTTTCGCCGGTTTGGCTGATGAAGCCGTCGACTTTTTCTATTTTTTCCTCCGTCGCCTTGTAGCTGGCGCCGACCTTTACGGCGTCGCTTGGGGCGACGAGGCTCCAGCATGTATTGGCGAAGCGTGGGGGGAAGGCGCGCGAGGCGGTCAATTCGTGACGGATCGCCATGGCGCAGGCCTTCGCTTGGCTGTTGGCGGAAAACCCGGATTTCGGCATGTCGCCGGCAATCGTGCTGTCCCCCACCAGATGAATACCGGGCGCCATTTTCGACTCCATGGTCGCCGGTACGATCGGGCACCAGCCGGAGCCGTCCGTCAGGCCCGTGTCGCGCGCGATCTTGCCTGCTATCTGAGGCGGGATGACATTGACGACGTCGCCCTTGAACTCCTCGTCCGGGGTCTTGACCGTCATGGAGGCGGTGTGAACGGCCTTGGCGCCGCCGGCCAGCATTTCGCCGGGCAACCATTCGACCATGCCGTCGTAGTATCGGGCCCAGGCTTCCTGGAACAACCCCATCTTGGAGAACTTGCCCTTCGGATCGAGGATCAGGATCTTCGACTTCGGTTTGTTGTTCTTCAAATAGTGAGCGACCATTGAAACCCGTTCATAAGGACCGGGTGGGCAACGGTAAGGGTTCGGCGGGGCGACCATGATGAAGAGGCCTCCGTCTTTCATGGCGTGAAGCTGGTCATGCAGAAGCAGGGTTTGCGGGCCGGCCTTATAGGCGTGGGGCATCGCTTCGACCGCATCGCGTCCGTACCCGTCGATCTCACCGAACTTGAAGTCTATGCCAGGGGCCAGGATCAGCCGGTCATAGGGAAGTTTCACCCCGTCCGACAGCGTCACGGTTTTGCCGTCGGGATCAATGCCCGTTGCAATCTCATGGACGATGTTGATGCCCATATCCGCAAGCCGGTTATAGGAATGCGTGATGGATTCGAAATTCCTGAACCCGCCGATATACCAGTTGCTGAAGAAACACGTCGTATAGACTTTACTGGGTTCAACCAGCGTAACATCTATCGCGCCCTTGGAATCCTTGGCGATGTAGTGCGCCGCCGTGGCGCCGCCAGGACCGCCGCCGACCACAACGACCTTGGGCTTTGCAGCCCTTGCAATGCCGACAGGCAAGGCAGCGACAGCAGCACCAGCCCCTGCGGTTTGCAGAACTCTACGCCGATTGATCAGCGAATGCATTTTTTCCTCCCATTTTGTATTAATTGGCCAGCGAATTATAGTAAGCGGCCAGCGCCTCCATATCCTCGTCGGTCAATCTCTTGACAATGGTTCTCATTGTGGGGTTGTCGCGCTCCGTGCCCAGATAGGCTTTCAAAGCGTCGATGAAATGCTGTTCGTCCCATCCAACGATGGCTGGAATACCTTCGGTCTCCCCGTCGGCGCGATGACATGTCGTGCATTCGGATGCCAAGTAGGCGCCATATTCGAGGTCCGCTCCCCGCGAGGGGCGGCCGGGCGTCAAAGCCGCCAAGAAAATCACGAAAGCCGTTAAGGCAAATGCCGGGCGCCATCCCGCATGGACGCGACGTGCCTGTGCTTTCGGCACAGTGTAGGTTTCCATCCCTGAATCCGACTTGGTTTTTCTTTTAGTCGCATCGAAACATTATCACACATTTCGATAATTCGATATAAAAATATGTTGTCTGCCGTTATGTGTGCAGGAACGGGATCATCAGGCGCGGGCGGATAATGTCCAACCGTGGATCAAGACGTGCAGTCCCATTGCGGCGCCGATCCACATAGAGATCAAAGCCAGGAACGACGGCACGGCCAAGGTGGAAACACCGGTCAGGCCTTGGCCGATCGAACATCCCATGGAGAGGACGCCGCCAACACCCATCATAACGGCCCCGGCGATATGGCGGCGCATTTCGCGTGGTTCGTCGAACCCTTCCAGCCGAAGCTCGTTCTTCTGCCATGCGGCGAGAAAACTTCCGACGAAGACACCCAAAAGCATCCCGACGCCAAAGGTTATTGTCGCGCCCGTATAGGTCATGAAGTAGATCAGGGTGGATGAGGCGGCCGCCACGAAGCTGAGCGATTCCGTTTGTTGGGGTTCGAATTCGTCGGCGCCGATATTGCCGGTCACGAACCATCCGGCGACGACGAGCAGACCGACGATAACGGATCCGCAAATAGCCCGGCGGTTGGCCCGGAACTCGCCGTCTTTCAGGCACCAGAGTGCGAGCGCCAATGCGCAACAGATGGACACGGGGAGGGCCAGAACGGTAGCGTCGGTGTCGAAGGCCAGCCCCAGCAATCCGTGTACGGTTGCGGTCGCACCCGCAGGCAAAGGAAAGGACAGGGGTTCTATGAGCGACTGACGCGGGATGGAGAGAAAGCCGCGGATTGTCGTGTAACCGACCATGGCGATGATGCCGACTGTCATCAGTCCGCGCATGTCGCCGCTGCCGGCGCGCAACGCCGAGCCGAAACCGCAGGTGCCGACGGCCGCCATCCCCAGACCAAAGATCAGACCGCCGAAGATCGGGCCGACGATGGCGACCCGGGGAAGCATATGCACCGTCCCGGAAAGATCGATCAGGTCGAATTCCACCAACATCAACGTGCCCAGGATGGCCACGGCGATCGCGAATACCCACATTCGCATCTGTACCCAGTGATCGCCGTAGACAGCCGTCTCAACAGCACTCAGCGTACAGAACCGCGTGATGCGGCCGATATAGCCGAAAACGAGACCTAAGACTGCCCCCAACGCAGCGACAACGCTTTGAATGGGGATGTCTTCAAGCATTTAGGCCTTCTATGTGTCGTCCCGGCACAGGCCGGCCGGTTCGCAATAGAGTGCGTACAAGGTCTGGATGATTTGCCGGACGGCCGGGTCGGCGATGGAGTAGTAGATTGCCTTCCCCTCCCGGCGCGTGGACACAAGGTCGTCGGCGCGAAGGCGCGTCAGCAATTGAGAAACGGCGGGTTGTTTCAGGGAAAGCAGGCGTTCCAGCTCGGTGACGGCCTTTTCACCGTCGGCGAGCAGGCACATGACCAACAGACGGTGTTCATGGCCCAGGGCCTTCAGAACGTTCGCCGCGTGCCGCGCCTTTTCCAGCATGTCGTCCGGAAACTCCAGCACCTCTTTTTCAGATGGGAGCGCCATTGCCAATCCTTTCCGTATCTGAAGACCAGACTAATAATATAGTGGAGTCGCGGGCGGAAAAACTGCCGTACGGGGAACTAAAACTCAAGGTCCACGGCAATCGCATCGATTCCGGCCTCAGCGCAGGCGTGGTCCAGGTCGCCGCCGGGGGCGCCGGACACCCCGACCGCGCCGACAAGCGCGCCGGCCGCTTGAACGGGAATGCCGCCGCCGACGGCCATGACTTCCGACACGTGCCGGATGCCGGACAATCCCTGTCCCGCCTCGGTCAGCTTGGCGAATTCCAGCGTATCGGTGCGGAAACTTGCGGCGGTCCAGGCTTTGCGTCGCGATGTTTCCAGCGTATGCGTGCCAGCATAGCGGTCCCGCAAAACCACTTGCACCAGGCCGAAACGGTCAACGACCGTCACGGTCACCTGAAAGCCGCGTTCTCGACAATCTTCCAACGTCGCTTGCGCAAGGGCGAGGGCAATCGCCGGCTTCATCATCTGAAACGGCACGAGTGCGCCCTCGTCGTCCTGCGCATTCGCTCCGAAAGGGATCGCCGCGGCCAGCAGGGCCAGTATCAGGATTGTCTTCTTCATTGTCGGATCCCACCTGTCTTCGGTTTGCCCTGTTAGCTGGGCTTCTTGTTCAATTTCGCTTTTTCGATGAGTTCTGCCAAAAGCCCCCAGAAAAAATCTTCACCGGGATAGCCGCGGATGCGGCCCACTTCCCGACCCTCGACCATCATCACGAATGTCGGCGTGAAACGGGGCCATCTGATGTGCTCAAGGTCGGCCGGTTGGGCTTGGTTTACCTGGACTCGCCGTAATGGCGCGAACTTGCCTTCCTCGGTTTTCGCATAGGCGTCCCCGACTTCTTGGTCCCATGCCTCGCACCATTCGCAAAAAGGCCTTTCGAACATTACCAATTCGATATCCGCCGCCGCGGCAAAAACCGGCCAGAATAGAACCAGGGCCGCCGCACTGAACGCAGCGCCACGGACCCGCCGAACAATTGGTTTCGCAAATCTCATCATCGCCCTGTATTATATTCAGACAATGCTATATGTACATGCGTAAAATTCAGTGCGGTCGGTAACGCCAAAAGACGTTCAAACCGCGATATGCGAGGGGGAAGAAGAATGGACGTCACGGTTTTCGGCGCTTTTATCGGCGGTTTGCTATCGTTTGTTTCGCCGTGCGTGCTACCACTTGTACCGCCCTACCTTTGTTATGTCGCCGGAATAACACATGACGAGTTAAGTGCCGCGGAACCCGCGGTGCAACGCCGCGTCGTCATTTCCTCAATCGCTTTCGTGTTTGGATTCGCGGTCGTGTTCGTATCCCTCGGCGCGATTGCGACGTCGTTCGGGCAACTGATCACCGAACATTCCGGTGTATTGACCAAGGTCGCTGGCGTTTTGATCATTCTGTTCGGACTCCATTTTATGGGCTGGTTGCGGATCCCATTCCTGTATCGGGAAGCCCGTTTCAACATGGAGAACAGGGGCGGCCTGCTCGGCGCGTTTCTGCTGGGTCTTGCTTTCGCCTTTGGATGGACGCCCTGCGTCGGCCCGATTTTAGCTGCGATCCTGTTCATGGCCGGCGGCGAAGACTCGGTCTCCCGGGGTGTCTTTCTCTTGGGCGCCTATGCGATGGGGATCGGGATTCCTTTTGTCCTGGCGGCATCCTTTGCGTCGCGGTTCCTCTCCGTCGCATCGGGATTGCGGAAAAATATGAAGACCATCGAGCGCGTATCGGGCGGGTTCCTGATTGCGACCGGCCTGCTGTTCGTCAGCGGCGGGATAGACGATCTTGGTTTTTGGATGCTGGAGGTGTTTCCGTTCCTGGGGCGGGTTGGCTGACGTCAGCATGAAATGTCTGTCCATCGTGGCGTCAGGAGTGGACATCACAAAACAGATAGAAAAATTCATATATGTCCATTGATAAGACTAACGTCATACGGTATCCTGCATGGCGAAGGGGGCGCGCCAGCTGGGACGGCTGTGCGTCAAAGACCCCCGGAAAAAGTGCCTTCTCCGAGATGGCGGGGGCTCAGTGGAGGAAGATGACATGATTAAACCGGGTATCTGGTCCGGCGCTCTCGTCGGCGCGGTCATGGCCGCAGGGGTGGCAGTCGCCGCTGGACCGACCAGCGTTGAAATCGTCGATGACGGCATTCCAAAAGCATTGACGGCCGAGGCGGGCAGTGCGGACCGCGGCCGCGAGGTCGCAATCAACCGCAAGCTTGGCAATTGCTTGGCCTGTCACGCGGTCACGAAGCTCTCTGAACAACCCTATCATGGTGAAATCGGACCGCCGCTGGATGGCGTGGCGACGCGGTGGAACGAAGCGCAGCTTCGCTTGATCGTCGTCAATTCGAAGAAAATTTTCGAAGGTACGATCATGCCCGGCTTCCACACCACGGAAGGCCTCAATCGGGTCGCCGACAATTTTGCGGGCAACACTATTTTGTCCGCCCAGGATGTTGAGGACGTCGTCGCATTCCTGATGACGCTCAATGAAGAGTAATTGGAGGAAATAATGACTGTCCTGAACAAACGGGAATTCCTGATTGTCGCGACGGGGGCGGCAGCTGCCGCGCTCGCCGGGATGCCCAGCATCGCATTGGGTGCCGAGAAGGCTGACAAGCGCATCGCCGAATTCCTTGGCGGCGCGACGCCGTCGGAAGGCGGGTTGAGCCTGGAAATGCCGGAAATTGCGGAAAACGGTAACACGGTTCCGCTAACCGTCCGCGTCGATGGTGAGGCGACGGCCGACCGTTATGCGGAAAGCGTCCTGATCCTGGCCGATGGAAACCCGGAGCCGGGTGTCGCGACCTTCCATTTCTCGCCGCTTAGCGGAACCCAGGAAGCGTCGACCCGCATGCGTCTGGCGAAGACCCAGAACGTCATCGCGGTTGCGAAGATGAACGACGGTTCGTTCATGCGCACCGACAATCTGGTCAAAGTCACTATCGGCGGCTGCGGCGGTTAATCGCGCGCCCGATCAAGGAGATAGAGAATGTCTAAGCCTCGCATTAAGATCCCGAAATCCGCCGCTGCCGGTGAGATCATCACAATCAAGACTTTGATCACACATAAAATGGAATCAGGTCAGCGAAAGGACAAGGAAGGAAAAGTCATCCCGCGGATGATCATCAATTCCTTCGAATGCACGTTCAACGGCCAGCGCGTCTTCGCCTGCGACATGGATCCGGCGATTTCCGCCAACCCCTATTTGCAGTTCAACGCGCGCGTTCCTGAATCCGGTGAGTTCGAATTTGTCTGGAAAGATGATGAAGGCTCGGTATTCAGCGACAAGAAGACGATCACGGTCGCTTAAGGCGAGCCATCAAATCGCGCATAAAAAGACAAGAAGCGCGACTGGGAGGAAACGATGATTAAAGGTATGGGACTTGAAAAGCTGGGTCGGTGGACGGCTGTTGTTGTCCTTCTAGGCGGCTTGGTTGTCCAGCCGGCAGTGGCGCAGGAGCGGAAATCCATTCCCGCGCCGGAAGGCCATCCGTTGAGCGAAATTATTTCCGGCTTTGAATTCCGCAGCCCGGAGACGCAGGCCCTGCAGATGGACGACTTCGACAACCCGGCATTCCTTTGGGTCCAGCAAGGCGAAGAGTTGTGGACCACGGCTGAAGGCTCCGCCGGGAAGTCCTGCAGCGATTGCCATGGGGATGCGGCTGAGACCATGAAGATGGTCGGAGCGACCTTCCCGAAATGGAGCGATAAGAACAAGAAACCGATCAATATCGAGCTGCAGATCAATGAATGCCGCACCGAACGGATGGGTGCTGATGCGTGGAAGTACGAGTCTTCCCAGATGCTTGGCATGACCTCCTATGTCCGCACTCAGTCTCGCGGGGAGCCGGTCAATGTCGACTTCAATGAAGGCGGCATGGCGGATTGGAAGGAGAAGGGCAAGGACTTGTACTATACCCGCTTCGGTCAACTCGATTTGGCTTGTTCCAATTGTCATGAGGACAATTATGGCAACTACATCCGTTCCGACTTGTTGAGCCAGGGTCAGTCCAACGGATTTCCGACCTATCGCTTGAAATGGCAGGGTATGGGCACGTTGCATCGCCGCTTCAAGGGTTGCATGGACCAGGTCCGCGCGACGCCATACAAGCGCGGTTCGGACGAATTCCTCGCCTTGGAAGTCTATCTGTCCTATCGCGGCGTCGGCCTGCCGGTCGAAGCCCCGGCGGTTCGCAACTAGCTTTAGGATTGCCGCTTCCGCCTAGCCTTTGTCGCCGGGCGGAAGCGGACCCATCCGTTTCCTTTTTTTGAGGTTGAGACGGTGGCCATAACGGCCAACGAAGGGGATTGGAATGTTTTCGCGCCGTGAATTCCTGCAAGTAAGCGCCGCCACAGGCGCGCTGTTGGGCGGTACCAGCCTGCTTCGTCCCGCTGCCGCGCAGCAATCGATCACGCAGGATGATTTGCTGGCCTTCGACCCTGTCGGCAATGTGACCCTGCTGCATGTAACGGATATTCACGCGCAGTTGGTGCCGGTCTATTTCCGGGAGCCGTCGGTGAATCTGGGCATCGGTGAAGTGTCCGGCCTGCCGCCGCATATCACGGGTGAGGCTTTCCTCTCCACTTTCAAACTCGAGCCCGGTTCATACCAAGCCTATGCCATGGCCAGTACCGACTTTGTGGCTCTGGCGCAGGAATACGGCCGTATCGGCGGCATGGACCGCATGGCGACCCTGGTGAATGCCATCCGCGGGGAGCGGCCCACCCAGACCTTGTTCCTTGACGGGGGCGATACCTGGCAAGGCAGCTACACGTCGCTGCAGACGCAGGGCGAGGACATGGTCCAGGTCATGAATGCGTTGAAGACCGATGCAATGACCGCGCATTGGGAATTCACCTATGGAACCGACCGGGTTCAGGAGTTGATCGAGAAGATGGACTTCCCGTTCCTGGCCGCCAATGTCCGGGATACCGATTGGGAGGAGCCGGTCTTCGAGTCGACTTCCTATTTCGAGCGCGGCGGCGTCAAGGTCGCGGTGATCGGCCAGGCCTTCCCGTATACGCCGATCGCCAATCCGCGCTACATGATCCCGTCCTGGAGTTTCGGCATTCGCGAAAAGGAACTTCAGGAAAGCATCGACGAAGCCCGCGCGGAAGGGGCGGAGCTGGTTGTTCTGCTGTCCCATAACGGTTTTGACGTCGACCGCAAGCTGGCTTCCAATGTTACCGGCCTCGACGTCATTCTGACCGGCCATACGCATGACGCCGTGCCGGAAGCGATCAAGGTCGGCAAGACGCTGCTGATCGCATCGGGCAGTCACGGCAAATTTCTCTCACGCCTCGACCTCGACGTCCAAGGCGGGGAGGTGAAGGATTTCCGGTATCGGTTGATCCCTGTTCTTTCCGACGTCATTACCCCCGATCCGGAAATGTCCGCCGTCATCAAAGAAGTCCGCGCGCCCTATGAGGCCGACGTGACCCGTGTGCTCGGCAAGACCGAAAACCTTCTTTACCGTCGTGGCAATTTCAACGGTACGTTCGATGACCTGATCTGCGACGCGTTGTTGAGCGAGCGGGATGCGCAGATCGCGCTTTCCCCCGGGTTCCGCTGGGGCGCGACACTGCTGCCGGGCCAGGACATCACGGTCGACGACGTCTACAACATGACCGCGATCACCTATCCGAACGCGTACCGCAGCGAAATGACCGGCGGTACGATCAAAGACATTTTGGAAGATGTCGCCGACAACCTTTTCAATCCGGATCCCTATTACCAGCAGGGCGGGGACATGGTTCGCGTCGGCGGCCTCGGCTATCGAATCGACCCGAGCAAGCCGATCGGCTCCCGGATCACGGACATGACGATGCTGGCTGATGGAACGCCGATCGATCCGGCCCAATCCTACGTGGTCGCGGGCTGGGCCAGCGTCAACGAAGGTACCGAGGGGCCGCCGATCTACGATGTGGTCAGCGACTATATCGAAAAGAATGGCACGGTCTCCGTTACACCGAATGAAAGCGTGAAGATCGTCGGGATCTGATCCCTCCGCGCACGATCTGACAGGTTACTGGAGTGGACTATGAAGAAAGAGCCTACGGATATCAGATCCGACGGACGGGAATCCGATAACGGACGCCGCCGTTTTCTTAAGGGGGGCCTGGCCGCCCTCGGCGGCGTCGCGGCGACCTCGGTCGCGGCCCGCGCTGCAACGCCTGATCCCGACATCTTGGAAGTCCAGGAATGGAACAAGTCCCTCGGCGAAGGGGTCGCAGCGCGTCCTTACGGGATGCCGTCGCAGTTCGAGAAGAATGTCGTACGCCGTGACGTCGAATGGCTGACCGCGTCGCGGGAATCCTCGGTCAATTTCACACCGCTGCACGACCTGGACGGGATCATCACACCGAACGGTCTGTGCTTCGAGCGCCACCATGGCGGGATTGCGGAAATTCCACCGGAGAAGCATCGCCTTATGATCAACGGGCTTGTCGATCGCGAGCTTGTGTTCACGATGGACGACTTGAAGCGCTTCCCGCGCGCCAACCGCATCTTCTTCCTGGAATGCGCGGCCAATTCCGGCATGGAATGGCGTGGCGCCCAGTTGAACGGCTGCCAGTTCACGCATGGTATGGTGCATTGCGTTCAGTATACGGGCGTTCTGTTGAAGACGATTCTGGAGGAGGCCGGACTTAAGACGAACGCCAAATGGCTGATGCCGGAAGGCGCAGATGCCAGCGGCATGAACCGCTCGGTGCCGATCGAAAAGGCGTTGGACGATTGCATGGTCGCGTTCTCCATGAACGGCGAAGCGTTGCGTCCGGAACAGGGCTACCCGCTGCGCCTGGTCGTTCCCGGCTGGGAAGGCAATATGTGGGTCAAGTGGCTGCGCCGCATCGAAGTCGGCGACGAACCCTGGCACACGCGCGAAGAGACCTCGAAATATACCGACTTGCTCGCCGACGGCACCGCCCGCCGTTTCACCTGGCTCATGGATGCGAAGTCCGTCGTGACCAGCCCCAGCCCGCAGGCCCCGCTGAGGTATAAGGGACAGAACGTTTTGTCCGGACTGGCATGGTCGGGGCGTGGCGCCATCAAACGGGTCGATGTCACGATAGACGGCGGCAAGAACTGGGTGACCGCCGACCTCCAAGGCCCGGTCCTGCCCAAATGCCTGACCCGCTTTTATGTGAACTTCGAATGGGACGGAAATCCCTTGCTGATTCAATCGCGGGCAATCGATGAAACCGGCTATATCCAGCCGACGAAGGATGAGTTGCGGAAGGTGCGCGGAACCAATTCGATCTACCATAACAATGGTATTCAGACTTGGCATGTGCGCGAAAATGGCGAGGTTGAAAATGTCGAAGTATCGTAATTTTCTACTCGGTATCGCCGTCGCGGGCACGCTCTGTGGTATGCCCGCCCAGGCGGAGCCTTTTGGTTTGGGGCGCGAAGCGCTTCCCGAAGAGGTTGAGGCGTGGAACACCGATGTTCGCCCCGACGGACAAGGTCTGCCCGAAGGTGCCGGCAGCGTCGCAGAGGGAGAGGCCGTTTTCGCCGAGCAATGCGCGGTCTGTCATGGCGACTTCGCCGAAGGGGTCGACCGTTGGCCCGTCCTCGCCGGTGGACACGGAACGCTGAAATCACGGAATCCGGTGAAGACGATCGGGTCTTATTGGCCCTATTTGTCGACCGCATACGATTACATCGAAAGGGCGATGCCTTTCGGGAACGCCCGCAGCCTCTCGAGCGACGAGGTCTACGGCATCGTCGCCTATATTCTTTATATGAACGATTTGGTTGACGATGAATTCGTCCTTGGCAAAGACAACTTCACGGAGGTTCGATTGCCGAACGAGGCGAACTTCATTCCCGACGACCGGCCGGACACCCCGACCGTCGCGGAGGCTGAACCTTGCATGACGAATTGCAAGGAGAACGTCAAAATTACCGCGCGGGCCCGGGTAATCGACGTGACGCCGGACGTGGAAGACAATGCCGAAATCGGGGAAAAACTGGCGGCCGCTGGGGAAGACACCACCGTTGTGGAATCGGCTGCAAAGGAAGAACAGGTTGCCGCCGGGGAACCGGTCTTGGACGCAGGCCTAGTCGCGGAGGGTGCCGGCCTATTCAAAAAGAAATGCCGCGCCTGCCACAGTGAGGACGAAGGCAAGAACAAGGTGGGGCCCAGTTTGCATGCCGTCTTTGGGCAGGCGGCCGCAAGTGTCGACGGTTTCACCAAATATTCGAAGAACATGAAAGCCTCAGGGCTTACCTGGGACGCGGCTACTTTAGATCAATTCCTGGCAAAGCCGAAGGGCTTGGTGAAGGGCACCAAGATGTCCTTCGCGGGATTGAAGAAGGATGGCGAACGGGCTGCCGTGATAGAGTATTTGAAAAGCTTGACGCCTACCAACTGACTGGTCCTCGACGGGCCGATCGGATGAAGGCGGAACATGTAAAAAGGGAAGAGGAGTTGTGTCATGTCGAAGTGCCGACGTCATGTCGCCGGGCGGGTTTCCTTCCTTTTGAAAACGTGCCGGTTCGCCGTGTTGGCGCCCGCTTTGTGTTCTCTCTGCATGGCGTTTGCTACCGGCCCGGCCCAGGCGCAGAGTGCAAAACTCTATGCCTATGACGGCAAGTTCGAAGATGCGGTGTTCGAGGTTGAATCCGCCATCGTCGATCGGGGATTGGTGATCGACTATGTCAGTCATGTCGGGGAAATGCTGAACCGGACGCAGGACGATGTGGGTGGGTCTAAAGAGATATTCGAGGCCGCCGATGTCTTCCTGTTCTGCTCGGCGGTTCTGTCGCGGGAGATGATGGAAGCGGATCCGACCAATATTGCACATTGCCCCTATGGTGTTTTTGTGACGCAGGGCGGGGGTGGCGGCCCGGTTCAAATCGGTTACCGGTTGATGCCTGAGGGGCCGATGAAGAAAGTCGAAGCGTTGCTGGACGAAATCGCCCGTAGTGTGACCGAGTAACGGCTTCGCCCTGGCCATTCGATGCATGGGCGCGCGGTCACACGTTACCTGTAGGTTGGGCGCGGCATCTGGATACCACACATTCTTCTATGCGAAATTTCGGCGCAGGTGCGGCTTGAGGCCGTAGGCTGCTTGCAGAATCGAATTTTTCTGAAATTGTTTGTATTAAAAACAATATACGGGACTGGAATCTCCTCCCGCGAAAGATATCATGGCGCATCGAAAAAGGGCGCGGCTTGACCGGCCGTAAAACCACGGTTCAGCCGGGTGTGGGGGAAAGATGGCGGAAATTGACGACGATCGCGCGGCGATGGGCGAGAAGACCCGACGGCGTGTTCTGGGGGACGCGCATGTTGATCGCGCGTCGGGAAATGCTACCCCATTCGACGAGCCTTTTCAAAATTTCATCACGCAGGGAGCCTGGGGATCGGTTTGGTCCCGGGACGAGTTCACCTTGCGCGAACGCAGCATCGTGACGATCGCCTTGCTGGCGGCGCTGGGGCATGACGAGGAATTGGCCATGCATATCCGAGCGACGGCGAATACAGGTGCCACTGCCGAAGATATCAGGGAGGCGCTGCTTCATGTGGCGGTCTATGCTGGGGTCCCGGCAGCGAATTCGGCGATCAAGATCGCCAAAGCAACCTTTGCCGAGATGGGCAAATAGGTCCGAATACGGTTTCAGAATGATTCTTCCGTCCCGACGGACGTGCCGGGCGGACGAGTGGGAGGACAAAAATGAACGATTTCTCGGAATTCAGCGAACGGGATTGGCCAAGTCACCCGAACTATATCGACGAAGGCTATAAATCGACGGCGCTTAGGGGGCCGACAAAACCCCTGATACCCCTGAAGCACACCCTGTCGGAGGTAACCGGCCCGGTTTACGGACATGAATCGGTCACGGAACTGGATGGCGACCTGACGGCGAACGGCCGCAAGAACGGCGAGCCCCTGGGTGAGCGGATGATCGTTAGCGGCAAGGTGCTGGACGAGTTCGGCCGGCCGGTCCCGAACACGCTGGTCGAGGTTTGGCAAGCCAATGCCGCGGGCCGGTATGTCGATTTGATGGACAAGCACGACGCGCCGCTGGATCCGAATTTTTATGGCGGTGGGCGCTGCGTAACCGACCAGGATGGAAACTATCGTTTCAAGACAATCCGGCCGGGCGCCTATCCCTGGGGCAACCATCACAACGCCTGGCGCCCCGCGCATATCCATTTCTCGCTTTTCGGCGGGGCAATGGCCAGCCGGCTTGTCACCCAGATGTATTTCCCAGGCGATCCGTTGATCCCGATTGATCCGATCGCCCAGGCCACTCCCTGCGTCGACCGATTGATCTCGGAGTTTTCGATGGATGTAACGGAGCCGGAATACGCGCTGGGTTATGTTTTCAATATCGTTCTGCGCGGTCCGAAACAGACCCCGATGGAGGACTGACAGATGCCGCTTGATCAAAAGAAATTGGCGCAAACGCCGTCCCAGACAGTGGGTCCTTTCTTCTCCTACGGACTCGCGTCCGAACAGTACGGTTTCTCGGAATTGTCCAGTATCGCCGGGCGCGAAATCGCTGACGATGACGAACCGGGTGAACACATCAAGCTGGTCGGCATCATTTATGACGGGAAGGGCGTGCCAGTGTCCGACGCCCTGGTGGAAGTCTGGCAAGCGGACAGCCAAGGACGTTTCGCCCATCCCACGGACGGTCGCCATAAGAACACGCCCTTCACCGGTTTCGGCAGGTGCGGGACGCGAACCGACCCGAAAAACCGGTTCACGTTCTCAACCGTAAAACCGGGCGCTGTGGCGGACGGGGAAGCGCCGCATATCAATCTTGTAGTCTTCATGCGGGGGTTGCTGTCGCACGTCTTTACGAGGGTATATTTCTCTGACGAAGAGGCGGCGAATGCGGCGGATCCTGTCCTTCAATCTGTGCCGGCCGAGCGGAGGGATACGTTGATCGCGACGCGGGAGGATTCTTCGGCGGGCGTGGTCTACCGGTTCGACATCCATATGCAGGGCGACCGGGAAACAGTGTTCTTCGACGTTTAGCGCATAGACTCAAGGGGCTGTACGAAGGTTGACGCGTGGCCCGGCAAAGGACGTGACTGAACCCACCAAGCCGACAATCAAGGGGAAACCAGCGTGACAGCTTCAGCTTTCGAACATCCCTGGCTTTCCGCCTTGTTCGGCGATGAAGAAGTCGCGTCCTTGTTCGCTGCCGAACGCATGGCGGAGAGTTTCCTGCGTTTCGAATTGGTGCTGACCAAAGCCTTGGGCGATCATGGGGTGATCGATAGGACTATAGCCGACGGCGTGCTTGAAAAGCTCGCCGGTTTCAGCCCCGCCATGGCGGAGATCGCGGCGGGTTTTGCCACGGACGGCGTGCCCGTGCCCGCCTTTGTCAAACAGTTGAAGGCGGCGGTGGGGCCGGAATTGGCGGTGGGTGTCCATGTCGGTGCGACCAGCCAGGACTTGGCGGATACCGCTTTGGTCCAAGCGCTTGGTGCGGCCAACGACATCTTGGGCTGCCGGCTGCGGCAGGTGATTTCGGCATTGGAGGCGTTGGAAGGTCGGTTTGGGACCGAACCCTTGATGGGGCGGACGCGGATGCAGGCCGCTCAGCCGATCACGGTGGGCCATCGCGTGTCGACCTGGCGCGCGCCGCTTGTCCGGCATTCGCAGCGCCTGGAAGACATAAATCGGAACCTGCTGTTGCTGCAGTTCGGCGGCGCCGTCGGAACCGGCGGCGGGCCGGGCGGTAAGCATGCCGCGATCGCCCGGCAGGTCGCCAAGGAGCTTGGCTTGGCCTATTCGCCCGATTGCTGGCACACGACACGCGATGCGCTGGCGGACTATGCAAACTGGCTTTCTCTCGTCACCGGCAGCCTGGGCAAGATGGGGCAGGATATCTGCCTGATGGCCCAGCAGGGTTTGGACGAAGTCACCCTTGGGGGCGGGGGCGGTTCGTCCGCCATGCCGCACAAACGGAACCCTGTGAAGGCCGAAGCGCTTGTCACGCTTGCGCGTTTCAACGCCGTGCAGGTCGGCGGCATGCATCAGGCCCTTGTTCACGAACAGGAACGGTCCGGGGCCGCATGGTCCCTGGAATGGCTGATCCTGCCACAGATGGTCGTCGCGGCGGCCGCGTCCCTCGCCACCGCCATAGCAGTGTTGAACGCTGTCGAGCGGCTTGGCGATCCTTAGGCGCTGGCACTAGACTGCCGTCCAAACAGCATTGACCTGCCGCGGCGACGAAAGAGCCGCGCAATTGTCTCGGGAGACCCTAGCCATGATGAGCCAGGAACAGAATGACCTGATCACCCGGATCGGACCTGGGCGACCAGCCGGTGACGTTTTGCGCCGATACTGGATGCCGGCGGCGCTGACCAAGGAATTGGAAGCAAACCGGCCGGTTATTCCAGTTCGTCTTCTGGGGGAAGACCTGGCGCTTTTCCGGGATGCGGCGACCGGGAAGCTTGGCCTCGTCGGGCGGCACTGCCCGCATCGCGGCGCGGATATGTGTTTCGGACGGGTGGAGGATGGCGGCATTCGCTGCGTGTTCCACGGCTGGCTTTACGGCACCAACGGTCAATGCCTGGAACAGCCGGGCGAACCCGCGGGATCGACGATGCATGAACGCATCCAGATCAAATCCTATCCGGTGGTCGAAAAGAACGGGATCGTCTGGGCCTATATGGGGCCGGGCGAGGCGCCGCCGTTCCCCGCCTTCGACTGTTTCGTCGCGCCCGACACCCATGTCTTTGCCTTCAAAGGCTGGTGGGAATGTAACTGGCTGCAAGCGCTCGAAGTCGGGATCGATCCGGCCCATGCCTCCTTCCTGCATCGCTTCCTGGAAGATGAGGATACGAAAGAGAGTTACGGTAAACAGTTCCGCAGCGCGGCGGCGGATACGAATGTGCCCTTAACCCAATTACTGCGAGAAAACCCCGCACCCGAGTTGAAGGTTGAAGAGACCGAATACGGTCTGCGCATCATCGCCCTGCGCGACCTACCCAACGGGCAGCGCCATGTCCGCGTGACCAACCAGGTCTTCCCGTGCGCGATCCATATTCCTTTGTCGAACGAGATGACGATCACTCAGTGGCATGTCCCGATCGACGACGAGAACTGCTATTGGTATGCGATGTTTACCAGTTTCGGGGAACCGGTCGACAAACAGAAGATGTGGGATCAACGGATCAAGGAACATACCCTGCCGGAATACCGGCCGATCCGGAACAAGAGCAACGACTATGGCTACGATCCGGCGGAACAGGCCAGCACGACCTATACCGGTATGGGCATGGATATCAACGTGCACGACCAGTGGGCCTGCGAGAGTATGGGGCCGATCCAAGACCGTAGGGACGAGCATCTGTCGACGACCGATGCCGCAATCGTCCAATACCGGCGAATGCTGCGCGGCGCGATCAAGAAGGTTGCGGAGAAGCAGGACGATCT
>CAYGKA010000035.1:0-48081 GCA_964350445.1 uncultured Flavobacteriaceae bacterium | reverse complement strand
CCCCGTGGCCCAGCCCTCCGCCGTCTTGGCAATGTCGACCGGGAATTCGTGCTCCCCATTGGGCGCGACCAGCGGCTTCTGATAAATCCTCTTGGCGGTGACGGAAGCGACGTCAAGGGTGATCGGGGACAAATGGTTGAAGGTGATGCGCGCGTAACTCGGCACCTCGACATGAGTTTCGCAACCGGCCGCCAGCAAAACGACAGCCGCCAAGGCGCTCTTCCAACCGAATTTCATCTCAAACACCCTTCGTTCCCCCCAAATTGAAAGACAATCCGGCAAACCGGCACCGCAACCCTACGACGATTTGGCGTCCCGGATCACCTCCGATGTGAAGCTTCGCACCGTATTGCAGAACTCGCATGTCATGACGACCACGCCTTCCGTCAAGACCTCATCGATCTCATCGTCGCTCAAAGCGGTCAGCGCGTTCAGCATGCGCTCGTCGGAACAGCGGCAAACGTCCTGAACCGGGCGCGGTTCGAAAACACGGACGCCGTCTTCGTTGAATAGGCGGTAGAGCATGTCCACCGGCGGCAGGGACGGGTCCAGCAGTTCGACACTGGTGGCCGAATTCAACAGGGTCGTGGTGCGATGCCAATCCTCATCATCGATTTCGACGCCGCCCGTGCCGCCTTCCGATGGCAAGTGCTGCACCACGATGGCCGAGGCACGCCAGCCGATTCCTTCCAGCTTGCCGCAGGCAAGCGCGACCGTTGCGTCGAACTGCGCCGATTGTTCGAAATAGTGCCGGATGACATCGGCGAGCGCGGCGCCGTCGAGCGAGACGATCCCCTGATGTCTTTCCTTGGACGTACTGAAATCGACGGTATAAGCCAGATAACCCGCGCCCAGCAGTTTCGGCACCAGGGCGTTGGCGGCATCGGCGAATGCCGGAACCTCCCCCCGGATCTGCGCGTAGCCGCGAACATGCCCGTCATGCGTGACATCGGCCACCATCATCGGTACCGGGCCGTCACCCTTGGTCTGCAAGGTGAAGACGCCTTCGTATTTCAGCGCCGTCGCCAGGCCCACCGACAGGGCCAGGAATTGGCCCAGCAGGACGGCCGCCGCTTCCGGAAGGTCGTGGCGTTCCAGAATCGCATTCACGACCGCGCCCAGTTTCACCGACCGGCCGCTCATGCCCGTTCGCTCGATCATGAAGGGCTGGATCACGTCATCCTGAATCCAGCCGGAAATATCGACGGACTTCACGTCGCCTTCATGGCTGACGGAAATCTCGCTCTTCGGTAAAGTCATGACTCTAAATACCTGTCTTACGCCTTAAATACCTTGAACACCGGAAACCCGGCTCTGGAAAATCCGAACGCCGGGCCGGTCGCCGTTCGCAACGCGGCCCGGGGTGCGGCGCTACTTCAGGCAATGGGCCAATATGCCCTTCTGGGCATGGAGGCGGTTTTCCGCCTCGTCCCAGACGACGGATTGCGGACCGTCGATCACGTCCGCGGTCACTTCCTCCCCACGGTGCGCGGGCAGACAATGCATGAAAATGGCGTCTTTCGCCGCCATTTCCATTAGCCGTCCGTCAACCTGAAAGGGCTTCAGCATATTGTGACGGTTCGTCGCCGTTTCCTCATCCTCGTCACCCATCGAAACCCAGACATCGGTGACGACGCAATCCGCGCCGGCCACCGCCTGCTCGGAATTGTGGACGACTTCGATCGATCCGTCTTCGCGGTCGGCCCAATCCAGCACGTCCTGCGGCGGCGGCAGCATTTCGGGACAGGCGATCTTCAGCGTGAAACCGAAACGGACCGCCGCATGGATCCAACTGGTCGCCATGTTGTTGCCGTCGCCCGACCAGGCCACCGTCTTGCCCGCAATCGACCCGCGATGCTGTTCATAGGTCATGACGTCAGCCATCAACTGGCAAGGGTGGGTCCGGTCGGTCAGCCCGTTGATGACGGGCACCGTCGCGTATTCCGCCAGTTCCAGCAGCTTCTTCTCGTCGGTCGTGCGGATCATGATCCCGTCCACATAACGCGACAGGACACGCGCCGTGTCGGCAATCGTCTCGCCGCGACCCAACTGAGTTTCCGCCGGCGTCATGATGACGGTTTCGCCGCCCAATTGACGCATGCCCAGATCGAAGCTGATCCGCGTCCGCGTCGAGGGTTTTTCGAAGATCAGCGCCAGCGCCTTGCCGGTGAGCGGTTTGTCACCCGCCCGCGGCCCGTCCTTGCGGAAGGCATTGCCCAAATCGATCATCGTGCGCAATTCGTCCTGACCGAACTTGTCCAGGTCCAGGAAATGCTTCGCATCGGTCATGGATCAGCCCTCCGCCTTCGCGGCGATCTCACCGGCCGTCTTTTGCAGGATCGCGACCGCCTCGTCGCAATCATCCTTGCCGGCGATCAGCGGCGGCAGCAGACGAACGACATTGTCGCCCGCACCGACCGTCAACATGCCGTTGGCCATCAGGGCCTTCACCATGTTCCCGGCGACGACCCCGCCGGCGCATTTAAGACCCAGCATCAGGCCGGCGCCGCGCACGGTCACGAAAACCGTCGGGTTGTCCGCGACCAGTTTTTGCAGCTTGGACCACAAATACCGCGAGACCGTCTCGACGTTTTCCATGAAGCCGTCCGCCGTCATGATGTCGAGCACGGCGTTGCCGACCGCCATGGCCAGCGGATTCCCGCCGAAGGTGGTGCCGTGATAGCCGGGATCGATGCCGCTGGCGCCCTTGTCCGTCGCCAGGATCGCACCCATCGGAAAACCGCCGCCGATACCCTTGGCCGAGGCCAGGATATCCGGCGCCATGCCGGCCCATTCATGCGCCCACATCTTGCCGGTCCGGCCCATGCCGCATTGGATTTCGTCGAAGATCAGCATCAGGCCGTATTCGTCCGCCGTCGCCCGCAAGGCGCGCAGATAGTCGAGGGACGCGGGGTTGATGCCGCCTTCCCCTTGGATCGGCTCAAGCGCGATCGCGGCAGTCTCGCTCGTGATCGCATCCCGCAGCGCGTTCATATTACCGAAGGGCACGTTGTCGAACCCATCCGCGGCCGGCCCGAACCCTTCCAGGTATTTCGGGTTGTTCGCCGCCGCGATCGTCGCCAGCGACCGCCCGTGGAACGCGCCCTGGACCGTAATGGTCCGCCACTTTTCCGGCTGCCCCTTCTTGAAATGATAGCGGCGCGCCAGCTTGATCGCACCCTCCATCGCTTCCAGTCCGGAATTGCAGAAGAAGGCTTGATCGGCGAAGGAATCCTGCGTCAGCCGCGTCGCCAGCCGTTCCTGATCGGGGATCTGGAACAGGTTGGTCACATGCCACAGTTTGGCGGCCTGGTCCTGCAGCGTCTTCACCATATGCGGATGGCTGTGACCCACGGAGTTGACCGCGATGCCGCCATAGAAATCCAGATATCGACGCCCATCCGTCGCATAAAGGTACATGCCTTCGCCGCGCTCGAAAGTGAGCGGGTACCGGGCATAGGTGTTCATGACTGCGGATTTTTGTGTTTCGGACGTCATTTCTCTCTCCATCGGTCCTGGGTCTTGCCGTGACCCGAGTCCGCGCCGCCGCCGGCCCCTTCTGTTTGCAGAAAACGGGGGCCTAAAATGCGGAACCGCCGGACGGGGTCCAGCGGCGCGGTGAAAATCGGAACTTGAAAGCCTATCCGACCAAATAACACCCATGCGCCGCCGCGATGATTCCGCGACGTCGGCGCTGGCGGGCAAGCCGTACTATGGTCTTCAATCCGATCATGGGGTGCCTTTAGCGGAAACCGGGGTTCCGCGCAAGAAGAACGGCGTCTTCCCATGTGAACCGGTGTTTGTGAACCGGTGTGGGTTTCGCGCCATCCACCCCCGCTCAGGCCTTCACCTTGTAGCCGATGGCGACAAGCCGGATCGCCACCAGGAAAAGCCCCACGGCAAGCAGGCCAACCACAGCCGCGCTGATCCATACAGGCGCATCGGCGTAGCCGGTCATGGCGTAGCGGAACCCGTTTACCAGATGAAAAATCGGGTTCGCCATCATCAGGCTGAGGAACGGTTCCTCCAGCGCGGAAATCGAAAAGAAGCTGCCCGACAAAAGCAGCAAGGGCGTCAGCAGGAAGGTTTCCTTCGCCGACAGAGAGTCCCAGCGATGCGACTGCATGCCGGCGATCAACCCGAAGAGCGCCAGGGTGACGCACCCGGTAAGCACGAAATACGCCATCACGCCTGCATCCTGGGGCAGGCCCGCGCCGAAAGGCACAAGCACCAGCCAGACCGGCAATCCGATGCACAGTCCGGTGACCGTCGCGCCAACCGTATAACCGGTGAGTATCTCAATTGCGCTCAACGGCGCGCCGAAAACATCGGCGATGGTACCTTCAAGCTTCTCGTGCACCATGGAGAAAGCGGTCGATTCAAAGCTACGCTGAACCGCCGCCGCGATGACGAGGCCGGGGGCGAGGAATTCCAGGAAAGGCAGACCGCCGACTTCCGCGATCCGCGACCCGACCGCGAGGGAGATCACGACGGCGAACAACAGCGCCTGCAGCGCCGGGCCGAGCAGTACCAGTTTGAAGACGAGGAATTCGGCGATCACCTGACGCCAGATCAGCGTCGCCACGCCAAGCGTGTTGCACCCGGATATGCGGCGCGCGGCCAGTTTGACCCTGGGTGCCGGATGGCCCCGGACAGGCGTTCTGTGCGATGCCCCCGCGACCGCCACGCCGTCAGGCCTTCAGCTTGTAGCCGGTGGAAACCATCCGCCAGGCCAGCAGGCCAAGCCCGGCGTTCACGACCGCCATAACGACCATGCCGATCCATGGGGCGGTGTCCGCCTGGCCGATCGCGCCGTAGCGGAACCCATCGATCATATAGAAGAACGGATTGTAATGGGCGATCGTGTAGAACGGGTCGGGCAGCCGGGAAATGGAATAGAACGTGCCCGACAGGAAGGCGAAGGGCGTCACAACGAAATTCGTGATTGCGGCGACGTGGTCGAACTTGTCCGCCCAGATCCCTCCGATCATACCCAGAAAGGCCAACATCAGGGAGGCCCCGACCGCGTGGTACACCAGGTGCGGAAGACTGTGCACCTCCATCGTCACGAAGAAGGACATCCCGATCCAAGTGGTCAGCCCGACGATCAAACCGCGCGTCACCCCGCCCAAGGCATAGGCGACGACGAACTCGGTCGGGCTGATCGGCGGCATGATGACGTCGACGATATTGCCCTGCATCTTCGAGCTGACGATTGAGGAGGACGTATTTGCGAACGCATTCTGCGCCATGGCCATGGTGATCAGCCCGGGCGCCAGGAATTGGCTGAAGGGAATCCCGCCGATCGTCTCCACGGCGCGCCCCAGCGCCAGGGTGAAAATCGCCAGGAACAGCAGGCTGGTCACCATCGGCGCGGCGACGGTTTGCGTGAAGACCTTCAGGAAGCGATAGACTTCCTTCTTGTAGAGGGACCAGAGGCCGTACCAGTTGACGGCGCCGAACCGTTTGGGGGTCAGGCTGACCCCGATCGTTTGCCGAGAATCCATGGCGGAAAAAATTCACTGTTTCTTATTATGGGGGACTGTTTCTTGCGCCGGACCATAGAGAGCGGCGGTTTGACCCGCAAGCGTAGGCTTGGAAACGATGTCAGGAACGACGGTCCGGAACGAACGAGCCGGGTCGAATAAATTTTTTATGCCCGGAATGGTAAACGGCGACGCCTTAAGGCGCCGCCGTCTTTAAACCAGGAGACCGATGTCGGATGGGAGGGGCAGGTTTCGCCACCAGTCTTCCGGCTTTCCATTACCGACCCTAGGGCCGGTGTGAACTAGCACATCCACAAGTAAGTCACTCATCAGGGGTATCCGTCCCTGATCACGAGTTGATAATACGTTCGGCTTGACCAAGCGGCTGTGACCAGTGTCACTGGGATTGTGTCAAACGCCCTTTTTTTCGATGGGAATGTGAATGGCCGTTGACAATCGGCAAGGTTCTCGCCGCCCGCGGCGCGGTCCGAAGAAAGCGACGCCGGAACGGCTGGAACGATCCGCGCTGTTCTACTTGGAGCGTTTCGCCAGTTCTTCGGAGAATCTGCGCCGTGTGCTGATGCGCCGGGTCGATGCCAGTGCGAAGGAGCACGGAACCGACAGGGAAGAGGGCGCGCAATTCATCGACACATTGATCGAACGGTACGAGCGGGCCGGGTTGCTGGACGACGCGGCCTATGCGGATGCCCGGGTCGCCAGCATGCATCGGCGGGGGCTCTCCGATCGGGCGATCTCGATGAAACTGCGACAGAAAGGCGTTCCCGGCGACTTGATCGAGCGATCCCTGGAGGCCCTGCGCGAGGAACTGCGCGCCGACGGCACAGACCCGAATTGGGAGGCCGCAATGAACTATGCCAGACGGCGGCGCATCGGTCCTTTCCGCAAGACGTCTCGGGAGGAAAACCGGGAACGCGACCTTGCCGCCCTGGGCCGCCAGGGTTTCGACTATCAAACCGCGCGCAAAATCGTCGACGCGGAGGCGGAAACGGAATTGTGATCCCCGTTTGCCCGGCGCGCCATGGCCCGCCGCGGCGCTCCCGCTAGTTCATGAGGCAACGATCCGGCCCGCCCGGGCCGAGTCTTTCTCAGCAAAAACCAGGGAGGGGTTCGTCATGGACGGCACCGCAGAAACCGACAGTCCCGTAAAACTGAATCCGATGGACCTGATCCCCAAGATCGGAACGACAGCTTATCCCCCGGACCTGCGCGGGGCTTGCGACGGCAGGGAGAAACGCGCCTTGGGCGATGTGTTCGGTCTGTCCCACTACGGCGTGAACCATACGGTGCTGCACCCAGGCGCCGCATCGGCATTGCGGCATTGGCACAGGGAGGACGACGAGTTCGTCTATGTGCTTTCCGGCGCGTTGACGCTGATCACTGATCGCGGAGAGACCCTCCTTACTGCCGGCGACTGCGCCGGGTTTGCGGCCGGCCGCGCCGACGGCCATATGATCGTCAATCGATCCACGCAGCCCGCCGCCTATCTTGAAGTCGGCACACGGTCGTCGACGGACACGGTCACTTTCCCCGATGACGACCTGCATGCAACCAAGGTCGGCGGCACCTACAGCTTCACCCGCAAGGACGGTAATCCGGTCTGAATCGGGACCGTGCCTCTGCCCGAACGACCCCCGTAAACAGCGTGTGTCACTTGCGGTTGGTCAATCGAGCCCGGTGATCGGATTGGGAATGTTTTCCAGCAGGTTCATCAAACCGGTTGAATAGGCCTCCCGGATGCTTCCCCAGGCTTCGTCGTCGACGCTGTATTTGCGCAACCCGTCGGTCGAGAAACTGTCCTTCTTGTAACACAGCAAATCGATCGGCGGCCCGACGGAGAGGTTCGAACGGATCGTCGCGTCGAAAGACAGCAGCGCAAGCTTGGCCGAATAGGCGATGGCGCTGTCGAAGTGCAGCGCGCGGTCCAAGATCGGTTTGCCGTATTTCGCCTCACCGATCTGCAGGAACTGGGTGCGCGGCGTCGCCTCGACGAAGTTTCCCGCCGGGTACATCTGGAACAGCCGCTGCCGCTCACCTTTGATTTGCCCGGCGATCAGGAAACTGCCGGTCGCATCGCCATAGGGTTTCACTGCTTCCAGGTCACGGTCCAGAATGGCACGATAGGTGTCGCTGACCATCGTCGCCGCATCGAACAGGGTCTTGGCCGTCATCAGGTCGCGTTTCTCGCCGCTGCCGATCGCTTGCCGCAGCAACGTCACGACGGCCTGGGTCGTGGCCAGATTACCCGCGGAGAGCAGGGCGATCATCCGGTCGCCCGGAGACTTGAAGGTCGCCAGCTTGCGGACGATCGCGATTTGATCGACGCCCGCATTGGTCCGGGAATCGGAAGCCAGCACCAATCCTTCCGGCAATAGTATACCCAAGCAGTATGTCATTGGTCCCTCCCCAAGGTCCGGGTTAGTCTCCGGATCATATGGTTGTTTCAGTTCGACCGATTGGAAAATGCAAATGGACCTTAAACCCATCCTGGACGGGATCGCCGACGAGATCACGCCACACCTGTCCGAGGGCCGTGTCGCCGACTATATACCCGCCCTTGCCCGAGTCGAGAGGGAACAATTCGGCATCGCCGTGGTTACCTGTGCCGGTGAAACCGCGCAATCCGGGGCGGCGGAAACATTGTTCTCGATCCAGTCGATATCCAAGGTCTTCACCCTGACCATGGCGCTGGGGAAAATCGGCAACAACCTGTGGGATCGTGTCGGCCGGGAGCCCTCCGGCTCCGCCTTCAATTCGATCATGCAGTTGGAAACGGAGCACGGCATTCCGCGCAACCCGTTGATCAACGCGGGCGCCATCGTGGTGACGGACGTGATCCTGTCGAACCGGACGCTGAAGTCCGAGTTTGGGGTGGGCGAGCCGGGCTATGACGCGGTACAGGAAATTCTCGATTTCGTGCGCATGACGGCTCATGACCCGACCATCGCCATCGACCGGGAAGTTGCCGAGTCCGAGGCCGCGCACGGCTTCCGCAACGCCAGCCTCGCCAATTTCATGAAAAGCTTCGGCAATATGAAGAACCCGGTCGAACACTCGCTGCGGGTCTACTTCCATCAATGCGCCATTGCCATGAACTGCGTTCAACTCGCCCGCGCGGGCTTGTTCCTCGCCGCCGACGGACGCGACCCGATCAGCGGCAAAAAGATTGTCTCCGCCCCCCGGGCCCGGCGCATCAACGCCATCATGCTGACCTGCGGCCATTACGACGCCTCTGGCGATTTCGCCTTCACGGTCGGCCTGCCGGGCAAGAGCGGCGTCGGCGGGGGCATTCTGTGCATCGTGCCCGATGTCGCGGCAATCGCGGTCTGGTCTCCCGGCCTCAACAAGAACGGCAATTCCCACGCCGGCACTCTGGCCCTGGAAATGCTGGCGCGGAAGACGGGCTGGTCGATTTTCTGAGCCCGGCCCTTTACCCCCGCTGCCAACCTGCGATAGCGTCCGATTGAGAACGCTCGCTTAACGGTCGATTCCGGCGGGTGCGGGGGGGGGTAAACGTGGCGGTATTTTCCGCAGGGAGGCTGCGGGCCGGAAAAACTCTGGCCTCGTTCAAACGATGGGTCGCGTGTTGGCCTTGGCGCAGATTTGCCGCGAGGCTCATCTTCTTCGTCATCCTCGGCGTACTTTATAAACCGGCCGACCCATTCGGACTTTCGACAGCCACGGACAACTATTCGCAGCTGGTCGTCCAAAGACTGACGTCGCCATTCGTCTCTCTTGGAAACGAAAGGGAAGTCGGTTGGTGCGAATGGATCGACCCGGCCGCCGAGGACGCCGACGATGGGGCCGCAGACCTCCCGTCACGCGACCTGCCTGTTTCGCCTACCAGGGTTACCATGGGATGCCGGAGCCTCTATCAGGCCCTATACGCGTTTTTGGTTTCTAACGAAATCATTCCCGGCAAGGCCGATTCTTCCTTTCCATCCCCCCTCGATCCCGCAGCGGGACCGGATGACAGGATTGACCGGATCCTGGCCGAATTGCCGCCCGCCGTCGCGGTCAATTGGACAGACGGTGTCTTGAGCGCGTTCGGATCGGGTTGGCCAACTCAATACAAAATTCATGGTATGGTGCTCCGGAATATCTTGAGAACCGGGCCAGGCGCAGTTTTCGTCGATCTGAAATTCACCGACTATCGCGACTATGACGGCACCGTCGAAGAAATGGTCTGCAGCATTCTCCACGGCATGATCGAAGGGCTTTCCAAGACGGACCGGTCCCGCGCGAGAGATCTGCTGACAGCGGCGGACGTCCCCGACTATGCATCATTGAGAGGACTGTTACCGCCGGTCTACTTCGCGACCGGACATGCACACGACCCCCAAATGATCTGGGACAGGGTCGCGGTGAGCTGCACCATTCCCGCGGACCCGGACGAAAACGACATCCTTCAATCCGTGCAGGGTTTGTTCAACATCGACGATACCCTACCGCGCTATCCAATCGATCCCTCGCAACTGTTCCGGACAGTCCCGACCGGATGGCGGACGGAAGAACCGGGATACGCCCTCTACGTGGAACCGCCCCCGAAGAGTGACGGTAGAGACAAACAGTCGCCCCCAATGGAGCGCGATACACAGGAAAGCGAGAATGCATTCGCGGCGCTGATAGAAAAGCTTGGACTGACATCGGCCGGACCCGAAACTCCGAAAGCCGAGATCGCTGCCGAGACGGAGAACCGAGCCCCGTATTCCTGGACGCCCGCGGCGGCCATGGTGAAAGGCCAGGTCGACAAGAAGCCCGTTTACAAAACACTTGTCCCTCATCTCGACCGCGCAATGATGCGCCGGATGATTCTGAAATGGCCCTATAGTGTCAGCGAAGAGAATGTGCATCTTCTGGGTGATGACGCCGTCCGAAAATCCTGCGCTGGGTTCGCTTCCCCGCTGCCGGTGCAAATGTGGATCGTCGCGAAAGAAATATACCGTCTCGCAATCGGTTCGCTAGTCCGAGATGAGAGCGTGTTCGAGCCGCTGCAACCCTGCCCCTACACCTTGCAGATTGATGCCTCCATCTTCTTCAACGATGAGGCTGGTGCACCATTTTCCGGAAATTTCGAAGCCGACTTGTCATGGCTGCCGAAGCATACCGGCGGTAAAGCCGTTTTCTATGGCGCCGATATTTCCGCCATCGAAGATAAAATCCTCTCCCCGGTGAACGGGCAGATCGCCGGCATCTTCTATCACGCCCTTGCCTACGAGAACTTGCGTTGGTTGGGTACGCGGTTCATCCACCGCGACAAAGTTTGGGCGGTGGCGACCCGCTATATCACCATATTTTTGGTAGCCTTGTTCGCGGCCTATGTTTTCTCGGCGCGAGAGATGCCGCCGTCGAGACGTCTAAGGAAACCGTATTGCCGAGCACCCGACATATCTTCGCAAAGAAAGGAACGCCGTAAAAGAACCCGGCCAAGATCGGCATCCGTGTCAACGAGGGCCACCCGCGCATCCGAACTCACTGAAAGCGATGTCGCGCATCAATCCGGATCCAACCGTAAAGGAAAGGCGCCGGATGGCGAACCGATTTCGTCCTATATCGAGAAGCTTCCGGTCATGCTGCGCTTTCCGCTGGTCAATATCGAAATTGGCGGCATCGTCTTCGTATGCGCCTGCCTTGCCTATGCGGTCTTCGATCTTGCGCCGGTTGATTTCCTGGGCTTCGCCGTCGGATATGCCGTCTTTCAGGCAGCCGACAAATATGTGGTGATGGCCGTAGACAAATTATCGCCGGGTTGATCCGCGCCGGAATGCAGGGGCTGTCAACAGCCTGCAACGTTTGCAACGATCATTTTAACAGCCGTCGTCAAAGTAGTTCATAATCCCCTAATAACCCTTATTGTTTGCAAACGCATACCGTGTAACGATTTCCCCTTCTAAAACTGAAGCACATCGGAGGGGGATATGCTTGGTTCCATAGGGAGGTCGGTGCCTGTCGCAACGGCTATTTGGCTCACGATCTATTTCACGCTTGCCGTCACCAGTCTTGCCGTCATCACTCTTGCGGGGCCGTCATTTGCCGGGGCTGACCGCAAAGCGGAGGGTTTGAGCGTCGAGGAGACCGTCGCCTATGACGTAAAAACCAAACAGAAGCTTCCAAACAAGGTTTCGGCTGCGGATTTCACCTTTCCGCAAGATGTCCCCATAGACAAATTCAAGGGTAAGGTCGTGATGCTGACCCTGAAGGACGGACGTCCCGTTTGGGTCCGCGCGCTGCACGTGACGTTCGCAGCGGTCAAAATCGATTGCGAGAAACTGGCTTCTGGCGCCCCTGTCGCGAAGGATCACAGTACGCTGGGTTCAGGCGTGGAGTGCAAAAAATGACAGTGTCGCACAAGAACTTCATTGCCGCTTTTCTGGTTTCGGTTCTACCCGCCGCCGCATTGACCGGCTGTCAATCCACCTTGAAAGACGTGGGATCCGGGATCGAGTCCGGCGTGCAGGCGGTCAATCCGTTTTCCGACGATGTGGAGATCGAAAACCGGATTTACGACGAAGTAGCCGTATGGGGACCGGAACGGGAAGAACCAGATGACAATGACGATCCGCCGCCTCGCGCCGATGCGGAATGTCGGGCAAACCGCGCGGTCATCCGACAAGAAGAAGGGAAAGCGATTGATCGCAGTTATGAATTTCGCCAGGGCATCTATTCAATTCGCGTGGCGGAAGATTACCTGAACGACATCCTGCGTGAAGTGATTGCCTGCGTCCCAATGGACAATCCGCCCCCTGCCCGTGCCTATATTGAGCCCTTGACGAATATCGGTGGGCGTGCCGACAGCGATGGAAGCATCATTGTCACCATGAACTTCCTACAGAGGGCGGAAAGTGACGATCACGTCGCGTATATGCTGGCGCATGAATACTCCCACATCCTCCTGAACCATTCCGAACAGACTGAATTCGCCGCGCAACGCCGGAAGGTCATGGGAGCACTCGGCACCATGTCCGACTTAGCCGCCGCAGTCGGCCCGAAAGTTGGCGGCAAAGCCGCTGAACTGAACAAGAAACTTAGAGGGCCGCGGTTGCTGCTTCGCACGTCGGAAGTCTTGTTCGAACCCAGCTGGGGCCGGCGTCAGGAGTTCGAAGCAGATCTGATGGCCTATGACCTTGTGACGGCAGCCGGATATGTCGCCGATACCGCGTTCCAGCAATTCATTCTCGCGATCGGACGGGCGGATAGCCTCGAAGAAAGAATTGAGAAATTGAACGTGGCCGAAATCGCGTCGAGCTCCGCATGGAAGGAGTTTCAATCCACCGGTTCTGCCGACGCCGCGAAAGACGCCGCCATCGGCGAAGCATTGCAAGGGGGCATAGATGTCGTCACCGGATGGATGAGCGATACCCACCCCACCAAAGAAGAGCGCGAGGAGCTGATCCTATCGTACCGGGAAGCACACTATGCGGAGGAGGAGGAAGACCTGATGGCGAGTATTGAGGAGAATACCGTCAGCCGGTTGGTGAGCGTGCTGCAGTCTGAGGAGTTCAAGCGAGCCGCATTGTCGTTCGAAACGGCCAACAGCGTGCTTACGGGACTGGCAAAAGAAGGGGATGAGGCCATGTCGCTGGCAAAGGCCGAAAAAGATGCGCGGTCGGCAGTTTCCGGATCTCAGTTCGCGAACAGCAATCAAATTGCCCGTTTAGCCTTCTATCAGGTTCGGTACGAACAGAAAGACCTGAAAAACGCCCGGCGGAATCTGGAAATCGCGATCGAGTCAGGTCGTGCCCCGCTGTCGATTTACGAGACGCTGTATCGGCTGGACATGGAAATGGGCAACAAAAAGCGCGCTGGAAAGGTTCTTGACCAGGCGCAAGAGGCCTTTCCGGAAACCAACCGGCTGCTGCCGGCAACAGTTCACTATCTGGACAGCATCGGTAAGAAGGAAGAGGCCAATCGCGTCCGCCTGCAGTGTCTTGGCCTTGAGGACGAAGACCTGAAGGCGCGTTGCAAGGCGGGCGCCGTTGGCACCTAGACTGTCTTTAAGGACTTGACGAGGCTCGGTATCGACGCCGGCGGGCCCTGTTCCGGTCGATGAGCCTCGTTCCTTTACACTCTCAATCTCCGCCAAACCTTGCCCCCACGGTAAGGCTTGCCTATATCCGGGCCGCGCCTTCCTAATTGGGAACCTTCCAATTGGAGGAGGCCGTCGTCGCCGCGCGAACGCGTGTCGGCACTGCTAGAAGGTCGTGCAGGAGGAAAACATGGCGGATACCGCGACAAACACCGAGAAACATTCCTTTCAGGCCGAAGTCGGACGGCTCTTGGACATCGTTGCCAACGCGCTCTATAGCGAGCGGGAGATCTTCCTGAGGGAATTGATCTCCAACGCCGCGGATGCCTGCGACCGGCTGCGTTACCAGGCCCTGACCGAACAGACATTGCTGGATGGCGGCGGTGACTTCCAGATCGACATTTCCCTCGACAAGGATGCGAAGACCCTGACCATTTCCGACAACGGATCGGGCATGACGAAGGAGGAGCTGGTCGGCAACCTGGGCACCATCGCCCGGTCCGGGACGTCCAATTTCGTGTCCCAGCTGACCGGCGATCAGAAGAAGGACGTTTCCCTGATCGGGCAATTCGGGGTCGGCTTCTACGCCGCCTTCATGGTCGCGGACACGGTCGACGTCGTCAGCCGCCGCGCCGGCGGGACCGAGGCCTGGCGGTGGGAGAGCGACGGCAAGGGCGTTTTCACGATTGAACCGGCGTCGCGCGATACCCGCGGCACCACCATCGTCCTCAACATGAAGGACGACGCCGTCGAATTCCTGTCGGAAGGGCGGATCGCCACCATCGTGAAAACCTATTCCGATCATATCCCCTTCCCCATCAAGATCGCCGGGGAAGGCGAAGACTATCCGAAACAGCTGAATGCCGCGGCCGCGCTGTGGACCCGCAACAAGTCGGAAATCGACGAGCAGCAGTACACGGAATTCTATCATCACGTCTCCCACGCGTTCGACGACCCCTGGGCGACAATTCACTTCCGGGCCGAAGGCGTTATTGAATATGCGGGGCTGATCTTCATCCCCACCATGCGCCCCTTCGACCTGTTCCATCCGGAACGCAAATCCAAGCTGAAGCTCTATGTGAAACGCGTCTTCATCACCGACGAATGCGAGGATCTGGTCCCTTCCTGGCTGCGTTTTCTGCGCGGCGTGATCGATTCGCAGGATCTGCCGCTCAACGTCTCTCGCGAGATGCTGCAGAACAACCCGGTGGTCGCGAAAATTCGCTCCGGCCTCGTCAAACGGGTACTGAGCGAGCTTTCCAAGAAAGCGGAAAAGGAAAACGACGAATACATCAAGTTCTGGGAAGCATTTGGCGCGGTTCTGAAGGAAGGTGTCTATGAGGGCATTGAACACCGCGACGAGTTGATGAAGCTGATGCGCTTCAGGTCGACGACGCGCGAAGGCTGGGTGTCGCTCGCCGACTATGTCGCGGCGATGAAGGACGGTCAGGACGCGATCTATTACATCTCCGGCGATGACAAGGATACGCTCTCACGCTCCCCGCAGTTGGAAGGTTTTGCGGCAAAGGGCGTCGAAGTGCTCTACATGACCGATCCGGTCGATGAGTTCTGGATCCCGTCGATCGGCGAGTTCGAGGGCAAGGCGATCAAATCCGTCACCCGCGGCGGCGCTGATCTGTCCAAGATCAAGGCTGCGGAATCCGACGGCGCCGAGAACAAGGACGACGGCGAAGAATCGGAAAAGTCGGCGCCAGAAACCGTGGATGCGCTGATCACCGCACTGCGCGACGCGCTTGGCGACACGGTGAAGGATGTCCGCAAGTCCGATCGTCTGACCTCCTCACCCTGCTGCCTTGTGGCCGATGAGGGCGAGATGGACATGCATTTGGAGCGCCTGCTGAAGCAGCACAAGCAATTGGACCAGGGCGCGCCGCGCATTCTGGAAATCAATCCAGGTCATGCCTTGATCAAGGCGCTTGCGGAAAACGCGGCCGGCGACGTCGCGGATGCGGCCTTCCTGCTGCTGGATCAGGCGCGGATCATGGAGGGCGAACCCCTGCCCGATCCCGCCGCCTTCGCCCGCCGCATGACGACCATCATGACCAAGGCGATGGGCTGAGACTGGGAAGAGAACACCGGCGGGGCGGCGATCGGGAAACTCTCCGTCGCCCCTTCGGATCGAAACGGCGGCGCCCCGTCAAAGCGCCATTCTCGACCATGAAAGTCGTGGCTGGTAAAAGGCGGGTCTGCGCGCGGCGGCGGCGACCTCCCGACCTTGAATAACAACCCTTGCCTAGCCGTGCTGGTCCGATACGAGATCTTCGAATTCCGCATCGACTCCATAACCGAGATCGATCAAGTCGCGCTGCAGGACATCCGCGCTGAGCAGAACCTTGTCACGGTCCAGCGTGGTTCCCGCATTTTCAATCGGGGTATCGGTCAGGATGACCTGTCCGTCATCCCCATGCCGCGACGGCGCCAGTGGGAAGGCAGTGGTCTCAACGATAATCGTCCGGCCGGAGGTGAATTCCTGACGCACCCTGGCCAGATAGGCACAGGGATACCGGACCAGCATCTCCATGACTTCACGTATGTTTTCCACCCGTTCGGGATGAACGAATTCGAAGAGGTCGCGACCGGCCGGATTGACGCCCACGCGACTTCGTAACGCGTCACCGAAAAACCGGATGGTGCAATGCCTGCCAATCCCGACGGAGCAAAGGGCGATATTCGGCGCGGCATTCTTGACGTCGGCAAGGTCTATATCGCGGAACGTGGGCAACTTGCCCTGAGCTGTCTTGAGAAGGCGGCCATAAACCTTTGCCATTTCCTTGCTCTGTGTCGTCTGACACCGTTCCTCGACCTCGTCCATTGAGGCGATAAAACCTGACTTCTTCCGCGTCCAGCCCATGCACTCTTGTTCCAACCGAACAGAATATTTTCGTCTATTGTGATCATAGTGCCATTGCAGCGGAAAACTGTAGCACTATCGGCAGCCGCGCCGGTTCCAGGCGGTTCTGCGTGCAACCCGACACGGCGGAAACCCTTCCGCAATGTGCAAATTAGTGCTATTGCGGCTGTCATGTTGAAGAAACACGGCTATCGGGACTGGGCAGGCGATGTCGACGGCTACGGCGACTCGTTGGAGATCCACGTCTTCGCGGTCAAACTGGACGACGGAACCGTCCTTCCGAAGGAAACACAGCGCCACGCGGCGAAACGGCACTTGCCGCCGGTATCCTTGAAGGCCAATCCGTTGGAGCGTGACGAGCGCATCCGCGCGCTTCTGAACTTCGCCGAAAAATTCCAGGACTGACGTTTAAGGGCCGGGCGCCAGCCCGATCGCGTAGTCGATCAGGGCCAGTGCTTCGGGACTGTCCCATTCGGCGGGGCCGGCCATCGCCCCCCAGACGCTGCCGTCCCGGCCCAGCAGGAATGTCGTCGGGAGTTCCGTCATCCTGAAATGGTCGAAGGTTTCTCTGCCCTTGCCGATATACGGGGCAAGGTTTCCCAGCCCGTGCTTGTCGAGAAAGGCGGTGACGACATCCGGACCCTGACTGTCGACGGAGAGCGCGAGGACCGCGAAGTCCTTACCGCCGCGCCGTTCTTGCAGGGCATCGAGCGCCGGCATCTCCGCCACGCAGGGCGGGCACCAGGTGGCCCATACATTCAAAAGTATGATCTTGCCTTTGAAATCCGACAGCGATACGGGGGCGTCGGACCCGATCCGTTCAAAAGCGTAGGGTGGAATACGGGTCGGTTTCCAGCGCCAGGTGAATGCTCGTTTCTCACCCGAAAATCCTGGTGGATCGCCATACCAGGAACCGCCGGCATCCGCAGCGGCGTTCGCGGCGGGGAAGGCGATCCAAGGCAACACGAAAGCCAGCAGAAGGAATTTCCGCCCCTTTCCGTGTTTTTTCCGGTCTTTCCGCATCGATCTAGTATCGGCAAGCGGGACCGGGTTTCAACAATCATCGGGAGGCCGTCACGGTCTGTTGATGGCGCCCTGTTGATGGTGTCTTGTTGACGGTCCGGTGCCCGCCTGCCCGGTCCGATCTCGGCATCTGGTCGGCATTCGAGAGAATGAGACTTGCTACAAAGGTATAAGCTATCCCAAGATGCGCAGAGATTCGAACGGTCCTGGGATGGGCCACGGAAACGATGAAACAGGCTGTACCCGCTGTGCCGAATGCCGCGAAGATTGACCCAAAGGGATTGATCAACTGGGAATATGCACGGCTGCCCTTGTCGGCCGACCCGGACGATTTCGGCCCGTTCAGGGATTTCGTCAGAACCTGGCACCAGAAGCGTGGCCCGAAAGGGGATCTGCCGACCCGCAAGGATTTCGACTTTTTCGACTTTCGGCCATGGTGGGGCAAGATTTCGATCGCCAAGGTCGAACGCGACCCGTTTCAGATCCGCTTCGTCCTATGGGGCACCCAGCTGACCGAATGGTGGGGCGTCGATTATACCAACAAGATCCTGGGTGAAGCATCGATTACGCCGGAGGCCTGGAATTTGGTCGAGGGCAAGTATTTCCAGCTTATGGACAGCGACCCGTTCATCGGCATCGTCTGCGGGTATCTGGACCAGCATGACCGTCCCTATGTGAAGGTCTTGGGTATCGATCTGCCGCTGTGGGAGGATGGCGGCCTGTCGCATGTCATCAGCGTGCATGTGGAGATCGAGGCTGAAACCACGGCCGAGTCCGTCCTGCAGGACTGCGGCGAACTCGACTACTTCTAACGACACGAAGCCTGACAGGACCGGCCCCGGAGATGATTGGGGATGGCCGGGGAGCAGCGCGGTCATGATCCCGCCACTCCCCCATCCCGTTCAAACCGGCATTCAGGACCCGCGGTTGTTCCGCAGAGTGCCCAGACGCAGCCGCAGCGCGTTCAGCTTGATGAAACCTTCCGCATCGTGCTGGTCGTACACGTCGTCTTCCTCGAACGTGACATGCGCCATGGAATACAGGCTGTCGTCGGATTCGCGGCCGATGACGCTGACCGATCCCTTGTACAGCTTCAGGCGGACCTTGCCGTTGACGCGCTCCTGGCTCTTGTCGATCAGGGCCTGCAGCATTTCGCGTTCGGGGGAGAACCAGAAACCGTTGTAGATGATCTTCGCATAGCGCGGCATCAGCTCGTCTTTGAGGTGCATCGCCTCACGGTCCAGCGTCAGGGATTCCATCGCCCGGTGCGCGGCGATCAGGACCGTGCCGCCGGGCGTTTCATAGATGCCGCGGGACTTCATGCCGACGAAACGGTTTTCGACCAGATCCAACCGTCCGACACCGTTGGCGCCCGCCAATTCGTTGAGCTTGGTCAGCACCGTGGCGGGCGACAGACGCACGCCATCCACACCGACCGCGTCGCCCTTTTCAAACTCGATCTCGACGACAGTCGGGACATCCGGCGCTTCCATCGGATCGACCGTGCGGGAATAGACATAGTCCGGCGCTTCCAGGGCTGGATCCTCCAGCACCTTCCCTTCGGCGGAGATGTGCAGAAGGTTGGCATCGACGGAGAACGGCGCTTCGCCCCGCTTGTCCTTGGCGATCGGAATCTGATGTTGTTCCGCATACTCGATCAGTTTGGTGCGGGAATGGAGGTCCCATTCACGCCAGGGCGAGATGACCTTGATATCCGGCTGCAGTGCATAGTAGCCCAGTTCGAACCGGACCTGATCGTTGCCCTTGCCGGTCGCGCCGTGGCAGACGGCGTCCGCGCCGGTTGCCCGGGCGATCTCGATCTGCCGCTTGGCGATCAACGGCCGCGCGATCGACGTGCCCAGCAGGTAGACACCCTCATAAAGCGCGTTGGCCCGGAACATCGGGAAGACGTAGTCGCGGACGAATTCTTCGCGGAGATCTTCGATATAGATCTCCTTTACGCCCATCATTTCGGCTTTCTTGCGCGCCGGCTCAAGTTCCTCGCCCTGCCCCAGATCGGCGGTGAAGGTCACCACTTCGCACTGGTAGGTGTCTTGCAGCCATCGCAGGATGATCGAGGTATCCAACCCGCCGGAATAGGCCAACACTACTTTTTTGACGGAGGATTTCGCCGCGGCTTTCATCACTGAATTCCCGATTGAAATGAAGTTTCAGACAGCGGCGTTCTAGACCAAATTTTGGCGTTGTCAAATCGGCCCGGAGGTTAGGCGGCCTTTGATATTTGCCGCATTGGTCGGGCCGCTATTTCGAGAGCGCCAGATGCGCACCCAATCCGACCAGGACCGAACCGCCGGTCCATTGTGCGATTCTTTGCGCGGTGCGGGTCCTTCTCAAACCCGTCAAAACCTGATGCGTCAGCAGCACGGCGATCAAATCGGCCATGGAAAAAGCGCATCCGACGATCAGTCCCAGGATCAGGAATTGAACCCAAACCGGGAACGCCGCGCCCGCATCGGCGAATTGCGGCAGGAAGGCGATGAAGAACAGCGCCGTCTTCGGATTCAGCACTTCGACCATGACGCTGTGCAGGAAAGCCCGCCCGCCATGCCGAGGTGCTGCCTGTTTCGGCGCAGCACCGGTCTGAACGAAAGACGGGTCCATCTTGGTGCGGATGATGCCGATGCCGAGCCATACGAGATAGACCGCACCCGCAACCTTCAAGACCGTATAGGCCGCCGGAACATGGGTGAAGACCGCTGACAACCCCGCCGCGGCCGCAACCACGTGCACCAAACCGCCGATATGCAGGCCCAACGCCGCCATGAACCCGCCGCGCCGGCCATGCGCCAGGGTCTGCGCCGCCGTATACAGCAGGGCGGGCCCGGGCAGGAACGCGAAGACCAGCGTGGCGGTAAAAAACGGAAGAAGATGGTTCCAGTCCGGCACGGCGCAAGCCCCTCATGTATCAGCGAGAGGACAGTCTATCTTTGGCGGGAAACCTCGGGTAGCGCCAATTCAGGCGCGCGTCGGGTCCGTTACTGGGTCTAGCGTTGGGTCCAAGTCGGGATGCAGATCCAGGATTGTCGCGAGTTCCGGGAAATCCCATTGCCGGCGCGGCAGGATGTATCCTTCGGCCTTCAAGGCCCCGCCCAGTTTCGTGATAACCGGTTTGGCCAGCATCGCCCCTTGGCACGAAATCAGGTGCGCCAACACCGCGCAGCGCAGCCGGGCGGAGTCGGTTGAAAGGACGAACAACAGCCGCTTCTCATCGGCTGTCATCGGCGCCGCAAGGTCTTGCGCCGCCAATCGGGGCCGCCTTTGTTCGAGAGCGAAGATTGTCATCAGGGCGTCGAAAGGACCCAAGGCCGTTTTTATACCTGCCTTGGAAAAGGCCGTTTCCAGCGGGGTCGGCGTCGGCGCCCCGCTTTCCTGCAGCAAACGCCAAAAGCGCGCGGACCAGACCATGAATTGTTCCGTGAACTTCAGGTCCCAGTAGCCGACCCGGGCGACCGGCACAGTTGCCTCTTGAAACCGGTGGACGGGTCCCGCGACGGTGACTTCCGGTTTCTCCTGGCGTGCCGGCCACCCGGGGCAGCCGACCGATGACATGCTTCGGACGGAAGTGGCCGGGTCCGGATTTTCACCGGGAAGGACAAACCGAACCCGACGGCCTTTCGTCTGATATGTCATCGGCAGAGCTCCAAACAGCAGATACTCAATATGCAATTGCGACTGACTTGCAATTGCATAATCGATTAGTAGCAGTGATGGGTTTCGAGACGCAAGGGGAAAAATCGGCCGCGGGTGTTTTTTTCGGAACGCCGTTCCCAAGCACGGGAAACTTGGCGTCGACGCCGGGCGGGATCGGGCGGCCGGGTCAGCCTGCCATGCGACCCGAAGGGATCGTCGAATCTGTCATTCATTCTTATTGCGCCATACATTTTTCTTTGACTTTGGTCTATTTTGATTTTTTCATATTCAATAATGTTTGGATTGGAGGCCGACGGCATGCAGGCGGATTGGGACGACATCCGCATTTTTCTGGCAATTGCGCGGGGCGGGAGCCTGACCCGCGCGGCGTCCTCGCTGCAGATCAGCCAGCCGACAGTGGGACGCAGGTTGAAGAAATTGGAGGATGCGTTTCAAGCCCGTCTGTTCGACAGGCTGCCCGACGGGTTCGCGCTGACGCCGGAAGGCACGGCTCTTCTGCCGAAAGCAGAGGCCATGGAGGCGGCGGCAGCAGCGCTGACGGCGGAAGCCGACGGGTTGTCGCCGGACGCGGAGGGGTCAGTCCGTCTTTCCGTCGACGAGGTTGTCGCGCAGATTTTGGCGCCACTTCTCCCCAAACTTCGGAATAAATTGCCCGCGGTCGAGTTGGAAATCGGTATAGAGCACTTGTTTGCGAGCCTGACCCGGCGAGAGGCGGATATCCTGGTGCGCGACCGGCCGCCGCAGAACACGAACCTGATCGCCCGGAAACTCTTCGATCTGGACTACGCCGTCTATGGCGCCACGGCCTATGTGAACGCCAACCCGGCCGCCGGTACCGAAGACCGTTATCGGGAATGCGATTGGATCGGCTATGACGCTTTGCATCGGCATTTCGCCGGCGGGGAATGGGTGCAGGAACGGCTCGGCAACCGCGCCCCAGTGATCCGGCACAATGACGCCGCCATGATGGGCGACTTCATCGCCGCCGGCGGCGGGCTGGGCGTGATGCCGATGATCCTGGCGGGCCGATACGCGAATATTGTGCGCCTGACCGATTCGATCCCCGATTTGAAACGGACGGTGCATATCTATGTGCATCAGGACATCCGCCGCGTCGCCGCCGTCCGCGCGGTCATCGATGCCTTGGCGGAAGAAACGCGGTCGTTGGAGACCGCGCTTCTTGATCGTCAAACCGCCTAGACCGCAACCCTACCTATTGGCGAAGCTGCGTTCCATTTCGCGCCGGACCTGAACCGCCTGCATGCCTTCGTCCACCTCGACGTCGTTCCAGGTAAGCGGGACGCCCTTGGCGACCTTGTTCTTCAGCTTGAATCCGTGAGCCAAGCCGATCGGTAGCCCACCCAGGGCAAGCGAGGCCGAGGCCGGCATCAACTTGCCGTAGACGCAGAATCCGCCTTCCCCGTCCAGCATGTCGCCGGGCTTCAGGTCCTTTTTCGCCGTCGCGACCGCGTCGCCGCGCCAGTGGCGGGAATGGCCCGTCGCCTCCCCGCGCAGGGCGGCGTTCGCCACGCTGATGCCAAGCTCAAGGCCGATCAGGTGGTAGGGCTTGTACATGCAGCCGTATTTTCCGGTGCTGTCCACCTTCATGCCGTATTCCCACATGCAGCGCTTGGCGTATTCGTTCGGGGCTTCGAACGTCACGTAAACGCCCCACCGCAGATCGCGGAACACATCGCGCCCATCGCGCTCGTTGCAGGCGATGACCTCGACCGTGCCTTTTTGCTTTATCTGGCCACCATCGCTTTCGGGACGCAAAACCCGTGTCAGGTCGTCCACGCCGCAGGGGAAGAATGTAAGCCCGTCGGACGGCGGCGTCAGGTCGCAGGCATTCGCGACCGCGGCCATTTCGATGGCCGATTTCGTACCGTCCATGAAACTGGCGAACATCTGCGGGTTCATGCCGCCGGCGGCCGCTTGTTCCGAGGTCAACCCGTAATGGCCCCAGACCGTATCCGGATTGATGTCGTGATAGCCGGGAATGTATTTCGTTCCCTTGCCGGCGCAGACGACGTCGAAGCCGATCGCGCGGACCCAATCCACCATTTCTGAAATGAGAGCCGGCTGGTCCCCATAGGCCATGGTGTAGACGACGCCAGCGTCCCGCGCCTTTTGCGCCAGAAGCGGCCCCGCCAGCACGTCCGCCTCGACATTCACCATGACGATATGCTTTCCGTTGTCGATCGCCGCCAAGGCATGCTTGATGCCGACCGGCGGAATGCCGGTGGCGTCTATGACGACATCGATGCGCGGGTCCTGAAGAAGGGCCATCGAATCTTCCGTGACGAAAGTGCCGCCGGTCGCGACCGCCTGGTCCAAGTCCTTGGCGTCGGCCTTGCCCTCCGGCCATCCCACATTCTTGCACGCCGCCTTGGCCCGGTCGGTGCTCAGGTCGGCGATCCCCGCCAGGTGCATACCCGGCGTCGTCGGCACCTGGGACAGGAACATGGATCCGAATTTTCCGGCACCGATCAGGGCGGCGCGGACAGGTTTATCGTCTGCTGCACGTTGGCGCAGCATGTTGGTAAGGTTCATACGGTTGGGTCCTCCCGGACGGAGTTTCTTACTTGTTGATTCGGCGGCCGATGGGTGACGGTCCTATTCCGCCGCGACCGACGTTTCCACGGCAAGGGTCTGCAGACAGTCGTCCGACAGGGCCTCGATCGGCGTGAAGTCCCGATGCGCGATCCATTCCTTGCGGGTGAACTTGGTGATGTGATTGCTCACTTCGCACAGGCTCAAATAAACGATCGTGCGCGGGAAGGGCGAGATGTTCGGCGGGCTGGCATGGACCAGCGTGCCATGGAACATCAACATCGATCCCCGCTTGCCCGTCGGCGCGACGCAACCGCCTTCATTCGCGAGGCGCGTAACCGTTTCCCGGTCGAGCGTCCACAGCGGATAGGACGTGGTCTGCAGGTCATGCCCAGCTTCGACCACGCCATGCTTGTGGCTGCGCGGCAGGAACAGCAACGGGCCGTTGGCCGCCGTCACGTCATCCAGGAAAAGCGCGATGTTCATGGCCCGCGCCGTCGGCATGCCGTCGTCGCGCTGCCAGGTTCCGTAATCCTGGTGCCACTGCCAGACATCGCCGTCGAAGGCCGCCTTCGCGTTGATCTTGAACTGATGCATGTAGACATCGCCGTCCAGCAGTTGCTTGACGGGTTCGACAAGACGCGGATGACGACCCAGGCGGCGATAGGCCTCGTTATAGGTGTGGGCGGCGAAAGCCGTGCGGGCGACGCCGTTCGATTCGCGCCATACCTCTTCCCTGTCCGACGCATAGATCGCGTCCGCCTCACGGCGCAGCACTTCGATCTCGTCCTCATTGAACATTTCCGGCAGGAAGAGATAACCCTCTTCGTCAAATTCCTTGAGCTGGGCGTCGGTCAGTTTCATGCGTTCCTCCTGCGTTTCCTCGTGTGGTTCAACGATGGGCACCGCTGTGTTGCCGATGCCTTGTTATTTGAGTCTCGCAACCGTCAGGCGCTGATCGCCAGATCCTGTTCCAGTTGGCTGATGAGATAGTCGGCGGCCCCGGTCACATGCTGTTCGGCCAGGGTTGCCGCCAAATCCGCATCGCCCGCGATAATGGCGTCGGCGATCATGGAATGTTCCGACCAAACCGATTCCCGTTGCGTGCCGTCCCGCAGCACCGCGCCCATCAACCGCCGGATATGGCGCCAATGGACATCGGCCGTCTGGGCGATCAATGGATTTCCCGCCAAGGTGTAAATCGTTTGATGAAACGCAACATCGGCGGCGATCAGGTCTGCCACAGTACCGTTGGACAGGAGCGCCCGGCCCTTGCTCAACGCGTCCGTCAATTCGGCTTCCGCCGCCGGGTTTCGAGCCGCTTCGCGCGCCGCGAGCCTGTCCAGCGCCCCACGGATCGCGTAGACCCGGCGTGCGATCGCCGGGTCGAGCGGCGCGACACGATGGCCTTTCCGACCGGCCGGCTCGACAAAGCCCTGCTTCTTCAGCAGGACCAAGGCCTGCACCACCGGTTGACGGGAAACGTTGAGAGAGTCGGCGACCTGTTCCTGAACCACCGGCTCACCCGGCGCCAGACTGCCGTTGCAGATCGCGTCCAGGACGGCCTCGTAAACCTGGTCCACCAGGTTGGGCGTAAAAGCGAGCGGTTTCATGGAATTCTCCTGCTTGTATTCTGTATACAGAAAATCAAAACCTGATGTCAATTGTGTGATACGTGAGTCCGCCCTGCCGAGATCAGTCGTCACCGGCGGCGTCTTCCAAGGCTTCCATGTCCTCGTCGGAAAGGCCGAAATGATGGCCGATCTCATGGATCAGAACGTGCCGGACCAGATGCTCCAGGTCCTCCCCGGTTTCGCACCAGTAATCCAGGATCGGCCGGCGATACAGGAAGACGACGTCCGGGTCCGGCGACGGGTCGGCGATGCTCTTCTGGGTCAGGTCGACGCCCTGATAGAGGCCGAGAAGGTCGAAGGGGGAGTCCAGCCCCATATCACGGCAGATATCCTCATCCGGAAAATCTTCCACCAGGAACAGGATGGTGGCGGTCATGTTCCGCAATGTGTCGGGGATGGTTTCGAAGGCGCGCGCCGCCATCGCTTCCATATCGGAGAATGACGGCGGCGTGCCGAACACGGCGGCGTCATTTGAAGAGGATCGGTCGTTTGCGTTACTCATGACGACGTTATAGTGAGAAACACACACGAATAGAAAGAGCCTGACGATGCCCCAAGCGGAGAAATTATCTGCGGATGAACGCGCATCGGCCCTGGCCGACCTGTCCGGGTGGGCCGATGCCGGCGATGGCCGCGACGCGATTGCCAAGAGCTTTCGGTTCCGTAACTTCATCGACGCCTTCGGTTTCATGACGGAAGTCGCGCTGAAGGCGGAAAAGATGGACCATCACCCCGAATGGACCAATGTCTATGGAACGGTCGAGGTCGTGCTGACGACCCACAGCGCGGACGGGGTGACCGGGCTGGACATTAAACTGGCGCAGTTCATGGATGCGCTCGAGCAGAGGAAGAAGAGTTGAGAATGTCGTTGCCACGTTTCCTTCCCGCCGCCGTGCTGGCCGCCATGTTTGCACTGTCCGCCCCGGCCGCGGCCGAAGTCAAAGAAGGTTTCGCCGCCCTGCAATTCGGTGAATTCGACAAGGCGCGGGAAATTTTCACGGCCGAGGCGGAGGCCGGCAATGTGATCGGCGAGTTCATGCTGGGCGTGATGGCGGAACAGGGTTTCGGCGGTCCGCGGGACCCGGCCGGGGCTGCGTCCTGGTACGAAAGCGCGGCCGGCAAGGGCATGGCGTCCGCCGCCTATAACATTGCGCTCCTCTATGAACACGGCAACGGCGTCGAGAAGGATACCGACACGGCGCACACCTATCTGATGCAAGCCGCCGAAGCCGGCCACGGCAAGGCGATGCACGGTCTGGGGCGCCTCTACCAGGGCGACGCGTTGGGGGAACCGGACTTGGCCGAAGCGCTGAAATGGTACTCCGCCGCCGCGACCTATTTGAGCAATGCCGACCGCGCCGTCGCGGTGACCAGCATCGACGACCTGCACAAACTGATGACGGCGGAACAGATCCAGGAAGGCGACGCCCGTTACGAAGCGTGGATCAAGGACCACCCGCCCAAGACCCAACAAGCCCAATAGTCGGCGACCGGTCGGTGCGTCAGTTTACCCGCTTCGTCGCGGCCGTCAGCAGGCCCGCGCCGATCAAGAGGCTGCCGCCGACCCGCTGCACCCATTTCATGCCGCGCACGCCCAGGAAACTCTGGCGCGCCTTCGATGCGAAGACCGCATAGGCACCGTCGCTCAGAAAGGCGAGGGTCACGAAAGTCGCGGTCATGATAACGGCCTGCGGCATGGTCGGCGCGGCCGGGTTCATGAATTGCGGCACGAAAGCGACCAGGAACACGACGACCTTCGGGTTCAGGATCGTGGTGATGAAGCCATGGGCAAAGGTCGATCTATGCCGGGATTTCCCGCCGGCGGCATCGGCCTCCAACAAGGTTTCCGTCTTCGCCCGCCACATCTGAATGCCCAGATAGACGAGATAGGCCGCCCCCACCCATTTCATGACGGAAAAAGCCGTGGCGCTGGCGGTCAGCACCGCGCCGAGCCCGGCAAAGGTGATGGCGAAGGCACAACTGATTCCCAGGCAGGACCCGGCAACCGCCATGAGCGCAGGGCCGCGCCCGCGCGTTATCGCATAACCGACCACCAGCAGGACCGTCGGCCCCGGAATGATCAACAGCACTTCCGTGGCCACGGCATAGGCAATCCAGGTTTCCCAACTCATCCCGTCCTCCCGAAACGATATCCGGCAAAACTAAAGACAGAGAAGACGGCGGCTCGCAAATCTATTGCGGTCCCAGCCTATTTCATGACTGGCCTATTGCAGGTCTGGCCTATTGCGGCGCAAGGCGCACCGCGCTGTCGATCCGCACCGTTTCGCCGTTCATCACGGGACTGCCGATCATGAACAGGACCAGGTCGGCATATTCCTGCGGCGTGCCGAAGCGCTGCGGAAAGGGCAGCGTCGCGGCCAAGCTGTCCTGCACGTTCTGCGGCATGCCCAGCAACATCGGCGTGCCGAACAGGCCCGGCGCGATGGCGAGAACACGGATGCCGTGGCGGGCCAGGTCGCGCGCCGCCGGCAGGGTCAGCGCATGCACGCCGCCCTTGGAGGCGGCATAGGCGGCCTGTCCGATCTGCCCTTCGAACGCGGCGACGGACGCGGTGGAGATGATGACACCGCGTTCGCCATCGGCATTGGGCTCGCGCCCGGTCATCTGATTGGCGGCCAGGCGCATGATGTTGAAACTGCCGATCAGGTTCACTTCAATCACCTTGCGAAACTCTTCCAGCGGCATCGGGCCGTCGCGGCCCACGATGCGCTTCGCCGGGGCGATCCCGGCGCAGTTGACGGCGATGCCGGTCGGGCCGTGCGCGGCCTGGGCGGTTTCCAGTGCGGCTTCGGCGCTTGCAGCGTCCGAGACGTTGCACTCGACCGCAACGCCGCCGATTTCCTCGGCCAGCGCCCGCGCCGCATCCATGTTCAAATCCAGGACCGAAACCTTCGCGCCGCGCCCGGCAAGCGCCCGCGCCGTGCCCGCGCCCAGACCGGATGCGCCCCCGGTCACAACCGCGCCTATACCGTCAATCTCCATCGGAAACCTCCCTGTCTTCGATCTACAAAACACTGCCGGTTCATGGTCGGCTTCCGGCCTATAGCAGACCGGCCCGGAATAGCCCATATAGGGTTGATGGCGAAAAACAGCTCCAACAAATGGATTCCCGAATTGCCGGTTCTGGCCGCTCCGGCACGCGAAGGCGAGAACCGCCGGACCGTCCGCGACGGTTTCTGGCCGAAGCTGCGCGGCTTTCTGGCCCGCGTTCCCTTCGCCGAGGAGGCTATCGCCGCCTATTACGCCGCCCTGGATCCGTTAACGCCGAAACGCACGAAATTGCTGCTTTTCGCCGCGCTGGCCTATTTCATCGCCCCCGCCGACGCGGTGCCCGATTTCCTGCTGGCCCTGGGCTTCACCGACGACGCGGCCGTGTTCTGGGCGGCCTGGAAATTGGTCCAGGACCACGTCACGCCCGTACATCGGCAAAAAGCAAAAACCGCCCTGACATCCATAAAAAAGGACGAATCCGCCGATGTTGAGGATACTCACTGAGGTCCCCTTGCCGGCCCGGGTTCTGGGTCTGGCGGGCCTGATCCCCTTCGCCCTTTGCACCGCTGCGGTTTGGACCCCATCGCCGATGATGCAATTCGAGGGGCTCCGCCTGCTGCTGGGTTACGCGGCGGTGATCCTGACCTTTCTGGGCGGCGTTCATTGGGGCAAGGCGCTGGCGGGAGAGCATGAAGGCGACCTCAATTGGACGCGGCTGGGATGGTCGGTCGCCCCTTCCCTGATCGCGTGGGCCGCCTTGCGCATGAGCCCCGGTTTCGCCCTCATCGTCTTCATCGCGGCCTTCGCGATCGCCTTCTTGGTGGACCGGCAGGCGGTCCGCACCGGCTTTCTGCCGGAATGGTACCTGCCGCTTCGCAAGGTCTTGACCCTGGGCGTTCTGGCCTGCCTGATCGCCACTTTGGGACGCTTTACCGTGGGGAGTGGACTATGACGGAGAACGGCAAACCGGTCTGGCTGGAAGTCGCGATCAACGGCCCCTGGTCGCGGGAATTGCAGCCGCGCGCCCCGCGCACGGACGACGCCATCATCGCCGAGGGCATCGCCTGTGCCCAAGCGGGCGCCAGCATCATCCATCTACACATCTTCGACGGGACCGGCGACCGGCAGGTCGATGACGCCGCCCAATACGCGCGCATCATCCGCGCTATCCAGACGGAAACCGGCGCCATCGTCTACGGGACGCTCCCCTTCCATGCCAGTTCGGCGGAACGCCCGCTGACCGCCGTGGAACGGTATGCGGCCGTGGAGGAACTGGCCAGGAGCGGCGTGATCGAATGGTCCATCGTCGATCCCGGTTCGGTGAACGTGTCCGCCTTCCAAGCGATGAAGGAAGGGCGCGAGGGCTTCGTCTACCTGAACCCGGAAGATCATATCCGCCGGGGCCTGACCCTTGCCCGCGACCATGGATTCACCCCGTCATACGCAATTTACGAACCCGGATTCCTGCGCCAGGGCGCGGCCCTGCACGCGGCGATCCCCGGCATCCCCGCGCCGGTTTACCGCTTCATGTTTTCCGAAGCCTATTCCTTCGGCTTTCCGCCCAAGCCCTATGCGCTGGAAGCTTATCTGAACTTGCTGGGTGACGTTGCGCTGGGCGCTGCCTGGATGGTGGCGGGCCTTGGCGTCGATATAACACCGATGATCGGCCCGGCCGTTCGGGCCGGTGGGCATGTCCGCGTCGGGCTGGAGGATGCGCCGATCCGGGACCCGCGCTCCAACCTCGACTGGATCGCCATCGCCGTCGATGAAATCCGTCGGGCCGGCGGCCGGGTGGCGGCACCGGACGAGGTCCGCGCCGCCCTGGCCCCTTAACCGTCAGATACAGCGCCCACCGTCGACTTCCAGGCAGACGCCGGTCAGGAATTCCGCCTCGTCGGACACCAGAAAAACGGCCGCGTTGGCGATGTCGGCCGGCTGGCTGAATCGGCCGAGCGGCACGGTCGCCTTGAAGGCGGCGCGTTTTTCGGGCGTGTCCTCACCCATGAATTTGGCCAGCAGGGGCGTCTCGCCGGCGACCGGATTGATCCCGACGACACGGATATTGTCGGTCCCAAGCTCGATGGCCAAAGACCGGGTGGCGCCGATCGCCGCCGACTTGCTGGCATTGTACCAGACAAGGCCCGGCCGCGGCCGCACCCCGGCGGTCGACGCGATGTTCAGCACCACACCCTTGTTGGGGCCGGCTTGGGCCTGCTCGCGGAAATAGGGCAGAACGGCGTTCATGCCGAAATAGATCGACTTCACATTGACCGCGAAAATCCGGTCGAATTCTTCCTCGGGAACCTTGTCGACAGGCATGTTCCAATGGGTATAGCCCGCATTGTTCACCAAGATGTCGACGCGGCCGAAACGATCCACCGCTGTTTTTATCATTTTCTCCACGTCTTCCTTGCGGGAGACGTCGGCGAATTGAAACACGGCGGCGCCGGAATTCATGCCCTCGATTTCCTGGGCGACCGCCTTACCCCAATCTTCATTGATATCGGCGATGACGACATTCGCCCCTTCCCGCGCATAGCTTCGTGCGATTTCCGCCCCGAAGCCGCTCGCAGCACCCGTAACGACAGCCGTTTTGCCTTGCAGCCGCATGATGGACCCTTCCTTTCCCTGATTTGCCCCCGCCGCCGGAACCGGGCGTCTTCGCGCGCTTCATATTGAATACCGGTGCGCTATATGGACGGGGACGTGAACTGTGGTAGACAAAAGGGATAGTAGTGTTGAATGGGAGGTATCGCCAAGCCGGGTCACGGCAGGCGATAGGAACGGTGCCTGATCCAGGCCGGATACCGCATCGCGGACCGGCCGACGCGGGAAGGCGCCCGGGGTAACTGATGGAAGCGTCCGGCAAACCAACGGTCCTGTTGATCGAAGACACGATGTCGCTGGCACGGCTCTATGAGCAGTACCTGTCGACGGTGAATGTCCAAGTCCGCACCGTGGAAACCGGTCGGGAAGGCCTGGACGTGATCAACAAAGATCCGCCGGGTCTCGTTCTGCTCGACATCTCGCTGCCCGATATCAGCGGTTTGGATATCCTGCGCCACATCACCGAGAATCAGATCCAGACGACCGTCGTCGTGATCACGGCGAACGGTTCGATCAATGTCGCGGTCGAGGCGATGCGCGACGGCGCCTATGACTTCCTGGTCAAACCCTTCAATGCGGAACGCCTGCGCGTCACGGTGAAGAACGGGCTGGAGCGGCGGGCCCTCGCCGAACTGGTCGACCAGTACAAGGAGACCTCCCGCGACGCGTTCGACGCCTTCATCGGTGGGTCGCCCGCGATGCAGGCGGTCTACAAGACGATCGAGGCGGCGGCGCATTCGAAAGCAACGGTTTTCATCGAAGGCGAATCCGGGACCGGCAAGGAGCTATGCGCGGTCGCGGTCCATCGCCAGTCGACCCGTGGCAACGGTCCCTTCATCGCCATTAATTGCGGCGCGATCCCGCGCGAATTGATGGAAAGCGAAATCTTCGGGCACCGCAAAGGCAGCTTTACCGGGGCGCACGAGGATCGCGACGGCGCCGCCATGCTGGCCGACGGCGGCACGCTGTTCCTGGACGAGATCTGCGAAATGGACCTGGACCTGCAGACCAAGCTGCTGCGCTTCATCCAAACCGGCACCTATCAGCGTGTCGGCGATCCGATCGCCCGGAAGGTCGATGTTCGGTTCGTCTGCGCTACGAATAAGGACGCCATGGGGGAAGTGGAACTGGGACGATTCCGGGAAGACCTTTACTACCGGCTGCACGTTATCCCGATCACCATGCCGCCGCTGCGCGACCGCACCGGCGACGTGCTGGAGATCGCCCGCCGTTTCCTGGTCGACTACGCCCAGGAAGAAGGCAAGGCCTTCCACAGTTTCGACGCGCGGACCGCGATGATCCTGAGCAGCTATTCCTGGCCCGGAAATGTCCGCCAACTTCAGAACATCATCCGGAACATCGTCGTCCTGAACGACGGTGAGATGGTGATACCCAGCATGCTGCCCGCGCCGCTGAGCAACGTGGAGCCGATTTCCGCACCGGTCCAACTGCCGCTCGCCGCGGAGAAAGCCGCGCCGGAGACATCATCCGTATCCCCGCCCCGCAGCAAAAGCGAAATACGTGAATTGTGGGAAGTCGAGAAGGATACCATCGAGAACGCGATTGATGTCTGCGGCGGCAACATTCCGCAAGCCGCCGGTTATCTGGGGATCGCGCCTTCGACCATCTACCGCAAACGGGCGTCATGGCAGGGCGGGGATGAAAAAGCAGCGCCGCGCGATAGCGCCGGCCCGGAAACACCGTTGCCTGGTCGAGTCGCAAGCCGGGCATCATCCGGAAACTGAGGCCTTCATTACCGTGCCCGGTTACGCGCCCGGTTACGCGCGCCGCCTGAACCGCGCCACGAAGAAGCCGTCCATGCCGCCCCGGCGATTTCCCGATTTCTGCTGCCAGAATGACGGGAAAGTCCGAACCGTCCCATCCTCCCGCAGTGCCTCCGGCAGGAATGTCATTTCCTCGGGGCGGATCGGATCGGCCAAAAGAGTACTGTCCTCCGCCAAGGCCGCGGTGACGACACTTTCGCCCTCTTCCGGCAGCAGGGAACAGGTAGCGTAGACGACCGGCGCTCCGGGTTTCACAAGGCTCACCGAATGCAGCAACATGGATTTCTGCAGCGTGGTCAACTCATCGCGGTTCCACGTCCCTGTCAGGCCCCCTTTGACCCAGGGCAGATCCGGATGCCGCCGAACGGTCCCGGTCGCGCTGCAGGGAGCATCGAGCAACACACCGTCCAGCAGGCCTTTGGACGGACGCCATGTCAGGGCGTCGGCCTCGACGATTTCCGCATTCAGCGACAGCCGATCCAGATTTTCCCGCACCCGAACCAAGCGCGCGGCGGAAACATCCACCGCTGTCACTTTCAACCCGGCCGCGGCCAGTTGCGCGGTCTTGCCCCCCGGCGCGGCGCACAGGTCGCCGACATGCGTCGGCGGGGCCCCGTCGCTCCCAAAGGCGCTCTCATTTTCTCCCAGGGCGCTGATCAACAATTTTACCGGCAAGGCGGCGGCCGCGTCCTGGACCCACCAGGCCCCGTCCCGGTACCCGGCCAGCTTGCGAACATCGCCGGCGTTCCACAGGCGCACGGACCGGGTCGGCAGCACCGCACCGCCCAGCCTTTCGGCCCATGCCGACGCATCCCCGTCCTTGACGGTCAGGTCCAGCGGCGCTTCCACCAGATGCGCCGCGCCGATTTCCCGCGCCGTCGAGATTCCATAGGCGTCGTCGCAGGCTTTCCACAGCCAGTCCGGCATATTCATCCGGGCGGCGTCTTGCGTCTGCACCGATGGCGCAGCGGCCGCGACCTTGCGCAGGACCGCGTTCACCAAACCTTTGAATCCGGCGAGGTTCCGTTTGTCGGCGACCGCCAACGCGGTCGACCCGGCCGCATGCGGCGGCGTTTCCATAAACAGGATTTGTCCCGCGCCCAGGCGCAACAAAGTCATCGCCGCGCCGCCCTTGCCCGACGGCTTTCGCGTCAGGAATCGGTTCAACACCGCATCGATCTGTCCCAACCGCCGCAGGACGGTCAGCACCATCATCCTGGCATGGGCGCTGTCGCGGTCGCTTTGCGGGCCCTGCTTGCCGGTCTTGCCGCGCTGGGCGGCGTCGAATGCCTCGTCCAGGGGTTTGCCCTGTTCCAGCACAAGATCGAGCACGTCGAAGGCGCGCAGCCGCGCAGCAATACCGTCGGCCGGAGCGTTCTTTCCGGAGTCCCGCGGGGAGGATTGTTGTGTTCTATCGGTCATCGCGCGCATCGGTGCCCGAAGAGTGGGCCGCGTGCAAGCACGAAGCGCAGCGGTGCACCCGTTCCCCGGTTCCCGCCCGTCAGCCCCAGGGCCGGGGCTGCAGCGGCGTGCCCGCCATCTCCTCCAGCTTGCGGATTCGGTTCGCCATCTTGGGGTGCGTGGAGAACAGGCTGTCGACGCTATGCGCATGCAGCGGATTCACAATGAACATATGCGCTGTCGCGGGGTTCTTTTCCGCCGCGGTATTGTCGATACGGCGCGCGCCGGATTCCAATTTTGCCAGGGCGCTGGCCAACCAAAGCGGATTGCCGCAGATCTCGGCCCCGATCTTGTCGGCTTCGTATTCGCGGGTCCGACTGATCGCCATCTGAACCAACATTGCCGCGAAGGGCGCCAAAAGGGCGACGATCAACGCGCCGATCCCGCCCAGCGGCGAATTCCGGTTGCCGCCGAACATGCCGATGAACATCGCCATATTGGCCAGCATCCCGACCGCGCCGGCAATGGTCGCGGTGATCGTCATGGTCAGCGTGTCGCGGTTCCGTACATGGGCGAGTTCGTGGGCCATGACGCCCGCGATCTCCTCGCTGTTCAGCAGTTTCAGCAGACCGGTCGTCGCCGCGACAGCCGCGTTTTCCGGGTTGCGCCCCGTCGCGAAGGCGTTGGGCTGGGGGTTTTCGATGATATAGACCTTCGGCATCGGCAGGTCGGCGCGCCGCACCAGTTGTTCGACAATGCCGTAGAAGCCGGGTGCGCTGGCGCGCGTGACTTCCTTGGCCTGGTACATGGAAAGGACAATCTTGTCCGCGTTCCAATAGGCAAAAAAATTCATCGCCGCCGCGATGACGAAGGCGATCAAGACGCCGCCCTGCCCGCCGATCAACCAGCCGGCGCCCATGAAAAGCGCGGTCATGGCCGCAATCAACAAACCCGTACGAAAGGTATTCACCGTTCCGATCCTTCAAGAAACGCAGCAAGGTCTTGTAGATATGCACGGTCCGTGGGGCTTCAAGACTGGAAACCGGACGGAAATCTTGCCATATAAGAAGCTATGAGCATCTTGAAGAAAGTTCTGGGCGGCGGATCGAGCGAGCCGAACCGCCCCACACCGGTCGAGGCAGATCTCGATCCCTTGATCGACGCCGACGTCAAAGGGGTCGATGCGCGTCGCTTGGCCGAGTTGAAGGCAGAGCAAGCGGGCCGCAAATGGCGCGCGGAAGCCGAGGCCAAGGGCGAGGTTCAGAAGGAAATCGGCGGTCCCAAGGGACTTGAACCCACGCGCTATGGCGACTGGGAAAAAGCCGGTCGCTGCGTCGATTTCTGATACCCGCCGGTTTCGGTCGTCCTTGAAACCCTAGCGCTTTCCGCCGGCCAGTTTAACCGCGTCCGGATGCGCCCTTAGCCGTCCCATCGCCACCACGCCCAGATAGGGCCCGATCGCCAGAAAGGCCAAGGACCACTGCCAGCCGATATGGTCGGCGATGACGGGAACCAGATGGATGGTGGATACCGTCAGCAGGAAGCCCAAGCAGGTCTGCACCGTCACCATCGTGCCGATCAGCCAGGGATCGGACAATTCGATCACGCTTGAGGAGAACTGGGCGCTGTCCGCTACCGCGGAAATCCCCCACAAGACGAAAAGCGGCGTGACGATCCAGGGCGACATTCCGAAAACGAACCCGCTGGCCAGCGCGCAGGTGCCGCTGATGCCCATCGCCAGCATGGTCAAGGTCGTGCGGCCGAGCCGGTCGGCGAACAAACCGCCCGCGATGCTGCCGATCGCCCCCGACGCGACCGTCACGAAGGTGAGCGCCATGGACCACAGAACCGGGTCCGCAATGTCTGGCGCCAGGCGAAAGCTTTCCAGCAGGAAAACGCCGGTCCAGGACCACAGGGCGTAAAGTTCCCACATATGGCCGAAATATCCGAGATTCGCGAGGCGCAGGCTGCGGTTCGTCCAGGCCTGGAACGCGAATTGGGGCCGGAAAGCAGGCGCGCGCCGCGCGGCCGGGCCTGGCCGTACGAACAGAATCAACACCGCCGCCATAACCGCCGCACCGGACGCGATGGACAGAGTCAGGCGCCAGTCCAGCCCGCCCGCGATATTGATCAGATGCGGCAGGGCGGAGCCCAAAGTGAGCGCACCGACCAGCGACCCGACCAGGAAGCCCATGTCCCCCTTGGCCCAGCCTGCCGCCAGTTTCATACCGACCGGGTAGATCCCCGCCATCGACAGGCCGACCACGAGGCGCAGGGCCGGCACGGCCCAGGAGGTCGGATCGACGAAGATGATGGCGGCATTGGCGCCGGCGGCCGACAGTGCCGCACAGGCAAAGAACCGGACAGGCGGCAACCGGTCCGCCAGCCCCAGACTGGCGCTGATCAGCGTGCCGATCACGAAACCGACCGAGACCATGCTGCTGATCAGCGACGCCGACGCGTCGTCCAGTCCATATTCAGCTTTCAGCGAGGGGATCACGGCCGTGGACGAGAACCACAGCGACAGCGCGAGAACCTCGCACAGGATGAGGAGCGTGAGGGCCGCGCCCTTGGATTGAACCGGCCGGCGCGCCAGTCCCGGCGGCGGCGCGGAGCCCGGTTGACGCACCGCGCCCTGCGACGCGCTGTATCTTTCCGTTTCGTTTTCGCCGGGTCCCGTCATGTCATGACGCTAGCCCCGCCGTCGCGGCAATGACAATCACGCTTTCGCACAGCCAGGGGAAAAAGACGTGTTCCCGGTCCCCCCGGGATCGGTCGCGTATGAACAGCCTTTACAATCAACTGGGCAGATAGGCCGACAGATTGGCCGGAAAACCGATGCCGTCCGCCAGCTTGGGGTCGGGAACCGGCGCGTCCTGGACCTGGTGTGCGGGAAGCACGCCCGCCCAGACCGGCAAGGCATAATCCGCGTCATCGTCAACCGGCCCGCCCGTGCGAATTTTCGCGGAAGCCTGGTCGATCCGCATGGCGACAACCGTGGTACCCTTCAATTCCTGCGTGGTGGAGGGCCGAACCTCTTCCCAACGGCCGGGGAACAATCCGTCCATCATCAGCTTCAGGGCAGCGTCCTTCTCCGCTTCCGTTTCCAGCGCCTTGGCGCTGCCATAGGCCATCACGCTGCGGTAGTTGGCACTGTGATGAAATCCCGACCGCGCCATGACCCAGCCGTCGAACAGGCTGGCCGTGACGCAGACATCGACCCCCGTCTTCACCGTCCGCAACATGCGGCTGGCCGAGGACCCGTGCCAATAGAGCGTATCGCCGTCACGCCACAGGATCGTCGGCGTTACATAGGGCTGCCCGTCCACGACATAGCCGACATGGCAGATATGGCAGGCATCCAGCACCGCATAGACGGATTCCCTGTCATAGGCGCCGCGTAACGGCGTGCGCTTGACCTTGTTCCGGCCCGTCACGGGAAACGCATTCTCGATCATGTCTGGTACTCTTGATTGGCGCTGCCGGGAATGTCGGTCACGGCCTGTTGTATTTGATGAAGGGCGACAGCACCCCGATCCGGTCATAGAGTTTCCGGGCCGTGTGATTGAATTCCTGGGTCATCCAATAGACGGCGGGGCAACCTTCCCGATCGGCCTTTTCATAGACTGCCTCGATCAAGGCGCGGCCCAGACCGGTTCCCCGGTAGGCGGGATCGACATAAAGGTCCTGCAAGTAGCAGCAATTCTCGATCTTCCAGCCATGCCGGTGGAACAGATAATGGACCAACCCGGCGGGCTTGCCGTCCACCAGTGCCAACAGGCCCCGGTATTCGTTCGCCACACCCGCATTGCCCTGTTGCATGCGGTCGAAGCTGGAACGGTAGACCGCCTCCGGCACGCTGGATTCATAGAATTCGAGATACCCGGTCCAAAGCCTGCGCCACTCTGCTTCGTCGCCGGGCTCAAGATACCGGATCGCAATGTCACTCATGGAACCCTCATCCTTTCAAATTTCGCCGAATAGTAGGCTCCATATTGGCTTGTTCCAAAGAACCATTCTTGCCAATTCGACGGGTCCATTCTATGCAGGAGTCATGACGACGAGATTGGCGCTTAGAACCACAAAGGCAGCCGTGCTGCCGATCAGCCTGGACCGGGCGGCGGATGACCCGCTGCACCGGCAGCTGTACGAGCAGTTGCGCGAGACGATCCTGACAGGGCGATTGCAGGCGGGGTCGCGGCTGCCCGCAACGCGCACCCTGGCGCGCGACCTCGATATTTCACGGAATACCGTCACCGCGGCCTTCGACCAGCTTTTGGCGGAAGGCTATCTGGAAGGTCGGGTCGGCGCGGGCACTTTCGTCACCAGCGAATTGCCGGAAGAGACGCTTTCCGTGCTCGGCGGACCGGGGGCCGGCGGGTTGGGGCGGTCGGACCCGCTGAACGACTTGAAGCCATCGCCACGGCAGCGCGGCCTGTCGCGGCGCGGCACGCAGCTAGCCGGATTGCGGCGGCGGCGGACGCGGCGCGGCTTGGCCTTCGCGCCGGGCGTTCCCGAATTGCGCAATTTCCCCTTCGACATCTGGGCGCGGCTGATGGCCCGGGCCTGGCGACGCCCGCCGATGGACCTGATGGCGAATACGGAACCGGCGGGTTACATGCCCCTGCGCCGGACGATCGCCGAATATGTCCGCACCGCGCGCGGCGTGCGCTGCGAGGTGGAACAGGTCATCATCGTTTCCGGCGCCCAGCAGGCCATCGGGCTCGCGGCCCACGTCCTGCTGGACGAAGGCGACCGCGCCCTGGTGGAAGACCCCGGCTATCCCGGTATCCGCGGCGCCTTGTTGGCGGCCGGCGTGAAAGTCGTTCCCGTTCCGGTGGACGCGGAAGGGCTGGATATCGCGACCGGAGAGGCCAAGGCGCCCGATGCGCGTTTCGTCTGCGTGGCGCCGTCACACCAATATCCGCTTGGCGTCACCATGTCCCTCGCGCGGCGGCTCGCCCTGCTGGATTGGGCCCAGCGCGTCGACGGCTGGATCATCGAGGACGATTACGACAGCGAATACCGATATTCCGGAAAGCCGCTTGCCGCCTTGCAGGGTTTGGACCGTGACAACCGCGTCGTCTATGTCGGCAGCTTCTCCAAGACGATGTTTCCGTCGCTGCGGCTGGGTTATCTGATCGTGCCGCCGGACCTGACGGATTCCTTCCGCTTCGCCCGCGCCGCGCTGGACGACCACCCCTCCACCGTCGCCCAACCGGCCCTGACCGCTTTCATCGAGGACGGATATTTCGCCGCCCATCTTCGCCGCATGCGCAAACTATACGCAACGCGGCAGGACCTGTTGGTCGCCGCCGCCCAGGAACATATGGGCGATCTGTTGACGGTGGGGAAAGCCGAAGCCGGCATGCATCTTTTGGCCCGGCAGAAGCCGGTGATGACCGTGCGCATGGACGATATCCAGGCCACCCGCAGGGCGGAAGCCGCGGGCATCACCGTGTCGCCCCTGTCATCCTTCTATCACGAATATCCGGCGCAGCAGGGATTGATGCTGGGATACGCCGCCGTGGACGAGGAAGAAATTCCCAAAGCCGCGGCGAAGCTGGCCGAAGCGCTTCGGCAATGATCCCGCCGGTTCCCGGACGGACCGTTGCGGCCCGCCCGGCTCTCCGACCATGCCGTCACGCTTCCTGAAGCGTCTGAATATTTTCGTACAATTTCAGCGCTTCCGGGTTCGCCAGCGCTTCCTGGTTCTTCACGGCCCGGCCATGCACAACGTCGCGGACCGCCAGTTCGGTGATTTTGCCGGACTTGGTGCGTGGGATGTCGTCGACCACGATGATCTTGGACGGGACATGCCGCGGCGTGCAATTGGTGCGGATGCGGGTGCGGATTTCCTTCTGAAGGTCCGCCGTCATTTCTTCCCCTTCCGCCATGCGCACGAAGAGGACGACGCGGGTGTCGTTGTCCCAGTCCTGTCCGATGACAATGGCCTCCAGAACCTGCGGGAAGGTTTCGACCTGCCGGTAGATTTCGGCGGTGCCGATGCGCACGCCGCCCGGATTGAGCGTCGCGTCCGATCGGCCATAGACGACGATGCCGTCATGCTCGGTCAATTCGACGAAATCGCCATGGCACCATATGTTGTCGTACTTTTCGAAATAGGCGCCCCGGTAGCGGCTGCCGTCTTCGTCGTTCCAGAACATGACGGGCATGTTCGGGAAGGGTTTGCAGCAAACCAATTCACCCTTTTCCCCACGGATGGGTTTGCCGTCATCGTCAAAGACCTGAACGTCCATACCCAGGCCGAGCGCCTGAATTTCGCCGCGCCAGACCGGACCGTTCGGATTGCCCAGCATGAAGCAACCGACGATATCGGTACCGCCAGAAATAGAGGCGAGCTGCATGTCCGCCTTCACCTTCTCGTAAACGAAATCGAAGCTTTCCGGCACCAGGGGCGATCCAGTGGACGTCATAACACGAACCGTGGAAAGATCGTGCGAGTCTTTCGGAACCAGGCCTGCCTTGCTGATCGCGTCGATCCATTTGGCCGATGTTCCAAACAGCGTCATCTTCTCCGCGTCGGCATAGTCGAAGATGATGTTTCCATCCGGCGCGAAAGGCGAACCGTCGAACAGCAGCAGTGTCGCTTCGCAGGCCAGTCCGGCCACCAGCCAGTTCCACATCATCCAGCCGCAGGTGGTGAAGTAATAGACGCGGTCGCCCGGCTTGGTGTCGCTGTGGAGCATATGCTCCTTCATCTGGTTGATCAGCGTCCCGCCGGCACCGTGCACGATGCATTTTGGAACACCCGTCGTGCCCGAGGAGTACATGACATAAAGCGGGTGGTTGAACGGCAGGCGGACGTAGTCGATATCACCGGCTTCGAAACCGTCGGTGAAGTCGGCGATGCTCTGCGCGCCGGGGATGGCGGAACAATCGGGCGCCTCGGCGATCAGCGGCATCACGACCACCTTCTGCACGCTGGGCAGCTCGGCCAGGAATTCGCGCACCCGCGGCAGGCTTTCAATCGTCTTGCCGTTGTAGAAATAGCCGTCGGCGGTAAACAGCACCTTCGGTTCCGTCTGTCCGAACCGGTCGAGCACGCCGCGCACGCCGAAATCCGGGGAACACGACGTCCAGATCGCGCCCAGCGATGTGGCCGCCAGCATCGCCGCGATGGTTTCCGGCATGTTCGGCACGAAGCCCGCCACCCGGTCGCCCGGACCGACGCCGCAGGCCTTGAGCGCTTGGGACAATTTGGAGACGAGCGCGTGGAGTTCCGCCCAGGTCATCCGGCGTTTCACCTTGTCTTCCGCCCAGAAGACCAGCGCGTCGCTGTCGTCGCGGCGGCGCAGCAGGTTCTCCGCAAAGTTCAGTTTGGCATCGGGGAAGAATTGCGCGCCGGGCATCTTGTCCCCGTCGATCAGGATCCGCTCACCCTTGGTTTCCGCGATGATCCCGGCGAAATCCCAGAAAACGTCCCAGAATTTCTCGGTTTCGGTAACGGAGAAGGCATGAAGGGCGGCGAAATCCGGCAAGCTGACGCCGCACCGCGTTTCCAACTCGCGCGTGAACGCGGTCAGCGTGGTGCCCGCGATGCGGTCTGCGGAAGGTTGCCAGAGCGGCGTGGCGCCGGAGATGTCGTTCATATCGGAAAACCCCTCAAAACAGGCGCGGACACAGAGTTGTTCCCGCCCCATACCTTGTTGATTTACGGGCGCTGAGATAGCACGGGCGGACGGGTGCTCCAAGTGCCCGGACGACCGGGAACACCCTCGTTGAGGACTCCAGCGTAAAAGTAGGGCAGGTTACCCCACGCGGCGCATTGGTGTCGGCGAATAGTATTCTGACGGAACATCGTGAACGGCAAGAGCCCATCCAGTTTGATCCTACCGAGCGGCCCGGTCTGGGGCGCGGCTTGGATGATCATATCCGCCGCGTTGTTTGCCGTGATGAACGGTTTCGTCCGCGAGGCCGCCGATCTTGGGATGCATCCCTTTCAGATCGCCTTCCTGCGTTCCGTCTTCGCGCTGCTGTTCATTCTGCCCTTCACGATGAAGGGCGGTTTGGCGCAGTTGAAGACACATCGTTGGAAGCTCTATCTTTTCCGTGGCGGTGCGGCGACGACGGCGATGCTGTTCTGGATGACGGCCGTTGTGTCGATTCCGCTGGCCGAAGCCACCGCGATCAGTTTCACAGCCCCTTTGTTCGCCACCATCGGCAGTGCGCTTATCCTGAAGGAAACCGTGCGCGCCCGCCGCTGGACGGCCGTTCTGTTCGGGTTCACCGGTGTGTTGATCATCCTGCGCCCGGGGGCGGAGGCCCTTGAACCCGGCGCGCTGGCCGCCGTGGGTGCGGCCTGTGGGATGGCGACCGCCGCCTTGTGCATCAAGGCGTTGACCGGGACGGAGCCCGCCGGCCGCGTCGTTTTCTACACATCCCTGATCCTGACGGTCGCCACCCTGCCCTTCGCGTTGGCGGTGTGGACCCCGATGACGCCCGAATTCTGGGGCCTCGGCATTTTGCTGGGTTTCTTCGGGGTAACGGCACAGATCTTCCTGACCAGCAGTTTCAAGGCGGCCGATGCATCGGTGGTGCTGCCGTTCGACTATACGAGGCTGCCCTTCATCGCCCTGGTCGGCTGGGTCGCTTTCGGCGAAACGGTGGAGGCGATTACCTGGATCGGCGCATCGCTGATCGTCGGCAGCGCGCTTTATGTCGTCTACCGCGAACGGCAGCTGTCCCGCCCGCCGACAAAAACGGAACCGCCCCATTAGCGCGAGGCGGCTGGAACCGTCTTTTGGCCTGGACCGAGACGGTGGCTCAATCGGGCCTGAAATTTATTGGGTAACGGCGGAAACCTGTTCCGGCTGGGCGCAATCCGTCACGGCCAGCATTTCCTTGCTTTCCACTTGCGCGCGATAGCCCAGCGAATATCCCGTCAACTGGATATCCTCGTCCGACAGCAGGCGATCATAGGTCGCGTGCAAATTGGTGCAAAAGCCGGCGCCCAGCGATGCCATGCGGCCCGATGCCTTGTTCGCCATGCGCGTCACGAAGCGGTTCAGTTCCGCGAAGCCCTTCTTCTGGCCATGCACCTTTTCGAAATGGTTCTTCAGGTCGTGGCCGCTGCTGACCAAGCTGACCTTGTAGCGTTTGACGAATTCGCCGTAGTGCTGACGGGCGTTGCAGGCAAGCGCCGCCACCATCAGTTCGCTTTGCAGGAAGCGGACGGCCTTGGCGCGCTCGCCACGCGGAATCGTATCCAAATTCGTTTGCGCGGTGACGGCGGCGTCCGGCACCGTGCTGTTGGCAGCGGCTTCACAGGCGGATTTACCGGAACCCGCAAAGGCGGGCGATGTCATCGCGACCAGGGCGACCGACGCGACCAGGGCGCGCAACCGCCGGCTGGATCGTGTTTTTGCTGCGGATTGACCGGACTGCCCAGGTATTACCTGAGCCATGCCCTGTTCAGTCCCGTTTCCGAACGAAGTCATCAGACCTCCCCACGTCGGTGGTAACCACAATTTGCGCAGTGGAAAATCGACCCCTAATGCCGGTCTAATGCGCTGAATCTGCCGGACAGTATCCTCAAAAAGGTTAATTTCGCAATAACAACTACCAGTCCGGCCAAGTATTCGTCGCACAAAAGAATCAAATCTACGCGTTTTCCCACAAGTCGACCGAAAGATCAGGCAAGTCCGTCCATGTCGTCGAGCAATGCTGCGATCCGGCCTGAATCGGCGATCTCCATGACCAGCCGCGCCCGGCGTACCGCATCCGCCGTATCCAGTTTCAATATCCGCTGCTTTACCCGGGCTATCGCGGTTGGCGACATCGACAACTCCCGCACCCCGAAACCCAGCAGCAGGGGCGTAAAGCGCGGGTCGCCCGCAATTTCGCCGCAGATGCTGACCGGTATCTTGGCCCTGAGCGCCGCTTGGACCGAAAATTCGATCAGCCGCAGCACCGCGGGGTGCAGCGGATTGTAAAGATGTGCCACCCGTTCGTCGGCACGGTCGATGGCCAGCGTGTACATGGTCAGGTCGTTCGTGCCGATGGCGAAGAAATCTGCCGTCTGCGCCAGGGCGTCCGCTGCCAGCGCCGCGCCGGGAATTTCGATCATCACGCCGATCGGCGGGATCTTCTCGGGCAGGTCCACGCCGCGCGCCTGCAGGCGGGGCCAAAGCCGCGCCACGATGTCGCGGACCTGCTTCACTTCCCCCGGCGTCGTGATCATCGGCAGAAGTATGCGGACCGGCCCATGGGCAGCCGCCCGCAGAATCGCGGAAAGTTGCGCTTCGAACAGCTTCGGTTCGCGCAGCGACAAGCGAATGGCGCGGACGCCGAGCGCCGGATTCACCGCATCGCCGACATGGGCTTCCAGAATGGCGCCAAGGGAATAGGCCAGCTTTTCGCCGCCGATATCCAAGGTGCGGATCGTGACCGGACGGCCGGCCATCTGCTTCACGACGGTACTCAGTATCTCATACTGTTCATCCTCGTTCGGCACTTCGCTGCGGTTCATGAACATGAACTCGGTGCGCAGCAGCCCGATGCCCTCCGCGCCAGCCGCATCGGCCTGTTTCGTATCGCGAACCAGTTCCAGGTTGGCCAGCAACGTCACCTTTTCGCCGTTGGCGGTTCTGGCCGGCACGTCGCGCAGCCGCTGCAGCTTCACCGTTTCGCGCAGCAGGGCCGCGCGCTTGTCTTCGTAGCGGCGTTGGGTTTCCGCATTGGGATTGACGACGATGCGGCCGGCCTGGCCGTCAACGATCACCAGATCGCCGGACTTTACGGTTTGCAGCAACCCCGCCGCGCCAAGCACCGCCGGCAGACCGAGCGACCGGGCCATGATCGCCGCATGTCCTTCCGCCCCGCCGAGAACCGCCGCGAAACCGCCGACGACGGCCGGGTCCATCTGGGCGGTATCGGCCGGCGTGATATCTTCGGCGATCAGGATCGTTCCGGCGGACAATTCCCCCAGCGTGGGCGCCTGGCCTTCCATCAGGTTCCGCAGCACGCGGCCGCCCACTTCGCGAACGTCGGTCGCGCGCGCCGCGATATAGGGATCGTCCAACTGTTCGAAGCCGCGCGCCAAATGCGTGAACTCGCTCTGGACGGCGGCTTCCGCGTTGATCCGGCCTTCCTGAATCCGCCGGCGGAACCCACGCACCAGCCGGGATTCGTCCAGCATCGCCGCATGCGCATCCAGCAGATAACCCATTTCCTCCGCCGCCGCGGACGGCAAGGTATTGGATTTCACCCGCAAGGCCTTCAATTGCCGGCGCGATTTCGCCAGCGCACGCTCCAACCGGTGCGTATCGGCGGCGACGGCGGCATCGGTCTTCAGCGCGTATTCCGGCACGGAAAGAGACCCGGATTCGATGACCCGGGCCGTGCCGATGGCGATTCCGGGCGCGACGCCCACACCCAAGAATGTCGCGGTGGTGCCGCCCACGGCCTCCGCTTCCCTGTCGATACGATCCGCGTCGGTTTCGCCTTCAGTCGGTCTCATCGAAACCACCGGCAACCAGCCCGGAGAGAGCCTGCAGCGCGTCCAGCGCCTGCGGCCCCTCCGCTTCCACGCGGATGGACGTGCCTTTCGCGGCCGCAAGCATCATGAGGCCCATGATCGACGTTCCGGTAACCGCGGTTCCGTCCTTGGTCACGGTCACATCGGCATCGTAATCGCCCGCCAGTTTAACGAACTTGGCAGCGGCGCGGGCATGCAGACCGCGCTGGTTGCAGATGGTGAGGTCGATTGGGCCGGATTTCATACTATCCCTGAAACGATATTATTTTTCTGACATGCACCGGCGCCGAAGCGCCGTTCAAGCTTTTGGATCAACCGAGAAGGCTGCTCGCGACGTTGATGTATTTCTTGCCCGCCTCCTGCGCGGCGGCGACGGCGTCGTCCAACGATTCGGTTTCGCGCACACTCGCCAGCTTGATCAGCATGGGCAGGTTCAAGCCCGCAACCACTTCCACCCGCGCCTTGTCCATGATCGAAATGGCCAGATTCGAAGGCGTTCCGCCGAACATGTCGGTCAGGACCGCGACCCCCTCGCCGGAATCCACCGCCCGGGCGCCGTCCAATATATCCTGGCGGCGCTGCTCCATATCGTCATCGGGCCCGATGCAGATTGCTCGGATGTCCGTCTGCGGACCGACTACGTGCTCCAACGCGGCGACGAATTCCTCCGCCAGCCGACCATGGGTTACCAATACCAGACCGATCATTCCGTCATACTTCCCTTAGCCCCGCCGCTCGTCTCGAGATTGTCGTCGCGTCTCTTCCCGTCGAATCCTGTTGATCGCCGTTCTTATCGATTGGATTTTTCCAAATCCCGGTGCGTCAACCCGGCGGACCAGCCCTTCTGATGGAGCCATGCCGCCAAACGTTCGGCGAAGTGAACCGACCGGTGCTTGCCCCCGGTGCATCCGAAGGCGACGGTCAGGTAACTCTTCCCCTCGCGTTCATACCGGGGCAGGGTAATCTCCAGCAAGCCGGTAAGGCGAGCCCAAAAATCGTCATAATCGGGATCCTGGGCGATATATACGCCGACTTCGGCATCCCGTCCGGTTTTTTCCCGCAAATCCGGATCGTAATGCGGGTTGGCGAAGAACCGAACGTCGAAAACCAGATCGGCATCACGCGGCAAACCGCGACGGTAGGAGAACGAGGCCACGTTGATGGCCAGCGTCGCCGCGCCGCCGATCCGGAAGGCGGTGGAGAGCCGCTCCTTCAATTCCCAGATGGTCAGATCGGTGGTGTCGATCACCAGGTCGGCGGCTTCCCGCATCGGGGCCAGGATTCGCCGTTCCAGGTCCAACCCGTCGCCGACCGGCCGGTCCGCCGCCAGGGGATGCTTGCGCCGTGTTTCCGCATAGCGGCGGATCAGAACCGCGTCCTCGCAATCCAGGAACAGCGTGCGGACATTCAGGCCCAGTTCCCCGGACAGCACGGCGATATCGGATTCCAGCAGTTCCGGGCTGAAATCGCGGCTGCGCACATCGACGCCGACGGCCAACGGCTTCGCGTCTTGCAATTGCCGCTGCCCGGCGGTGATGCGCGGCAGCAGGGCGAGCGGCAGATTGTCGATCGCTTCGAAACCCAGGTCCTCCAGCACCTTCAACGCGGTCGACCGCCCGGCGCCGGACATGCCGGTGACCAGAATGATGTCGGGTACGGGGTTTTCAGGTCTATCCCCTTCTCTAGTCACCGCTCTATCCGTTGGCACGTCCCAGCCCTTTCAGGATCAGCTTCACCTTGGCCACCGCCGACGCCTCGAACCCGTCGAGGTCGATCACGGGAACCGATACGCCTTCGACGTCGCGTGTCGCCGGCTCCGGCATCCGTTCGATATCACGCCGCGGCTTCAAATCAACGATCAGATCGATCGCCGCCTCCACCTCGTGCGGCAGGTCGATGATCCCGAAGCCCCGAACCTCCATCTTTCCGGCGATCTCGCCGGGGGCGCGCGCGACCGCGCGGCCGTCCTCCAACCGCACCAGAACCCGGTCGTCGGCGACGAGGGCGCCGCCCGCGTCGATCAGGCGGATGGCGAGGTCGGTCTTCCCGGCGCCGCTGGGCCCCATGATCAGGATACCCCGCCCGTCCAGGATCACCGCCGTCGCATGGATATTGCGCTCAGGCGTGTCTTGCATCGGCCGGACAGTAGCCATGGCCGCTGGAAAGCGCGAGTCCCGTTCGGTGACAAATCCGCAAGTTTCGGGCGGAAATCGATGGTCGAATAGCGTATATAGTCACCATGACAGGACACAGCATCACCGTCGAAACGCCGACCGGCCCGCTTTGCATCACCGAGGAGGAGGGGGCAATCACGCGCGTCTCTTGGACCCGCGCGGCTGAGGAAGCCCCGACCCCGCTGCTGGACGAAGCCGCCCGGCAACTGCGGGACTATTTCGACGGCAAACGGCAGGATTTCGACCTGCCGCTGCACCCGCGCGGTTCGGATTTCCAGAAGGCGGTCTGGCGGCAGATGCTGAAAATCCCCTATGGCGG